>JAJZRG010000007.1 GCA_021802825.1 Chloroflexota bacterium | reverse complement strand
GCCCGACGAACCGGGTAGTCTTCTCCATTGGACCGGCCTCCCGCATGTGGCTCTGTGCGGACTCCGTCAACTGGCCCGCGCAATCCACGATGATGCGCGAGCGCCGGTCCTTCCATGTTGACTAGGTCTCGGGGGCGATCGCACGCGCAGTGGCGGCGTCGGCCTGCCGCCCCGCGGCAGAGCAGGGGATGACCGCGACGTGGTCGGCACCGGCGGCGTGCATCAGCGCGATGCGTGCCCGAATCTCGTTGGCATCACCCATCGCGACGAGGGCGTGGACCAGCGCGTCTGAGGGGCCGTCGAGGTCCGCGTCCTCGAATCCGGCCCGCAGCAGATTGTTACGGTAGTTCGGCTGCCCCATGTAGCCGCCAATCAGGCGCCGGGCCCCCGCGATCGCATCGGCGGGGTCGGCCAGGATCGCCAGCAGGGACACCACGAGGATAGGCCTCGCCGCGGCGTTGACGGCCAGGGCGGCCTCGTCCAGCGTCCGGCGCGCCGCACACACCATGCCCTCGGTCACGTTGTACGGGAAGGCGCCCGCGGTCCGCGTCGCGGCGAGGGCGAGCATCCTGGGCCCGAGTGCGGCGATCACGAGGGGCGGGTCGGCAATCGCGGACCCACCCGCTGGGGCTGCGTCGTAGGCGTCGAGGTAGGCGCGCATCGCGGGCAGCGGCCGTGCGTACTCGTGTCCGCGGGCGTTCGCCGACGAACGGTGCGACACGCCAAGTCCCATGACGAAGCGCCCGCCGCTCAGATCCTGGAGGGTCCGCGCCCCGGCGTGGGCGGCTGTGGCATCTCGGGCGTAGATGGTGGCGATGCCCAGGCCGAGGGTGATCCTCGACGTCGTGCGCGCGAGGGCGCCCAGGACCGCGAACGGCTCCGGACTGGTGCCCTCGTTGATCCATAGGGCCGGGTAGCCCAGATCCTCGATCTCCGACCCGAAAGAGAGTGCCTCGCCGGCGGGGATGCCTCCGAGCGCGGCCCAGACACCGGTCGGGCCGAGCGCCGTGCGCAGGTCGCCTGTCATGTGCCGCCTCCCGGAGATGGGACGGGCGCCGGCAGACGTCGGAGCTCGTCGTGCGCGCCGAACCGTGGCGATTACCTGTTCGGGATCACGCCAGCCGGGATCACGACGCAGTCCGGCAGACCGCGAAGGACTGCCTCGGGGCCGCCGGGCGTGTAGATCGCCAAGATGCGCAGGGGCTCCCATGTCGTGTTGACTGTCGAGTGGAAGGCGCTGTCGGGGATGTACGCCATGTCGCCCGCCCGCAGATGACGCACCACCGGGTTGCCGTCGCGGTTCTCGACCATCTGGTCGCCCTCCCCCGAGATGACGTAGAGGACCTCGTCCGAACCCGGGTGGTTGTGGCGAGCGTGGCCCTTGCCCGGCTCGAGGATGACCACGCCCGAGGTGAACCGGTCACAGCCCGTGGTCCGGATCTCGCTCAGCCACTTGATGGAGCCCCAGTCGAAGACCTGAGTCTCGACGTCGTCGGGGGTGATGAACCGAAGATCGCCAGCCATTGCCGCTTCCCTCGAACGTGACTGAATACAGCCATAATCGATCATCGATAGCGCCGTGGCAAGGCGAGCGCACTTGCGTTGCGGAATTGGGCTTGACGGGCGGCGCCCAGGTTTCTACCATCGGTAATCGATTATCGACCGTCACGGAGACGTCACCCTCCCGCCCGGAAACGCGATGTCCCCTCGCACCGGGTGCTCCGCCTAGAGCGCGATCCGCATCTTGGAGTCACCCTTGCCGAAGGCGCTCGTCGATCTCCTCACCGTCGTGCTCAACGGCGTCACCCTCGCCGCGCTCTACTTCGTTGTGGCCAGCGGCTTCACGCTCATCTTCGGCCTCATGCGCACGACCAACATGGCGCACGGCTCGTTGTACATGCTGGGCGCCTACGTGGGGGTCAGCGCCTATGACGCGACAGGCAACTGGCTGGCGGCGCTGGTGATCGGCTTCGCCGCCCTCGCGGTCGTGGGCGGGGCGATCCATCTCGGCCTGCTGTCGCGGATGGCGGGACAGGACCTCCGACAAGCCCTGGTCACCATCGGCCTCTCGATCATCATCGGCGACCTGCTATTGGCCAAGTACGGCGGGCTGACGTACCAGATCGCACCCCCGGCCTTCGCGGCAGGGTCGGTCGCCATCCCGTTCGTGGTGAACGGGACCTATTCGGCCTATCGGCTGTTCATGATCGGGGCCGCCGTGGCGGTCTATGGGTCGCTGTGGCTGGTCCTCAACCGCACCAGGATCGGCTGGTACATCCGCGCCGGCATCGACGACCGGGACATGCTGTCCGCCCTCGGCGTGAACGTCTCGCGGGTGTTCCTGTTCGTGTTCGCCCTCGGTGCAGGTCTGGCCGGCCTGTCGGGCGTGATCGGAGCGACAGCCCTCTCGATCTCGCCGAGTGAGGACGGTCGCTACCTGCTGAGCTCGCTGGTGGTCGTCATCGTGGGCGGGATGGGCAGCCTGGAGGGCGCCGTGATCGGAGCGCTGATCATCGGCCTCTCGGAGCAGATCGGCCTGTTCTACGCGCCGACGTACTCGATCTTCATCACCTTCGTGATCATGGCCGCGGTGCTCGCGATCCGGCCGCAGGGACTGCTGGGACGCCCTGCATGACCTGGGCCCGCAGCCAGCAGGGGATCACAACCCTGGCCATCGTCGCCCTGCTCCTGCTCTATCCGCAGGTCATGCCCAGGTTCTGGGTGCTCTCGATCGCGGCCAACTCGATGATCCTCGGGATCGCCGCCCTCAGCCTCGTATTCATGGCCGGGTACGGAGGGATGACCTCCCTGGCGCAGGCCGCACTGGCCGGGTTCGCCGCCTACATGCTTGCGCTGCTGAGCCTTGTGCCGAGCACGAACGCGACTGGGTCCGCCCTGGGGGCCGGCCTGCCCTCCATACCGGGGGCGCTCATCGCGATCGCCCTGGCGACGGCGCTTGGGGCCCTGTTCGGGGCCATCTCATCTCGCTCGTACGGCATCTACTTCCTGATGCTAACCCTGGCCTTGGCGGTCGGCTTCTACTACATCGTGCTGCAGAACTACGACGTGTTCGGTGGGCACATCGGCTTCGCCGGCATCGAGGGTCCCACCGGCCAGCCGCGCGAGGACCCGCCGACCTTTTACTACCTGTGCTTAGCAGTCTCCGCGGCGATCTATCTCGGCCTGCGCTACCTCGTGAGGTCGCAGCTGGGTCTGACGTTCCAGGGCATGCGGGACAACCCGCGGCGCATGGCCGCGCTGGGTTACCGAGTGGGTGCCCACCGCGTGGCGCTGTTCGGCATCGGCGGCTTCGTCGCCGGCATCTCCGGCGTCCTGGGGGCCTGGTACCGCGGCAACATCTCGCCCGGCATCCTAGACCTCAACCGGACCATCGAGGTCCTGATCGTCGCGGTCATCGGGGGCCTCGGCTACCCGATCGGCGCCTTCGTCGGAGCAGTCCTTTACACGCTGATCAAGGTGTTCGCCAGCAGCGTGACGATCGCAGGCTTCTCGTTCGACGAGCGGTTCAACACGCTCGTCGGCCTCGGTTTCGTGGTCATCGTCCTCGTCGCACCCAACGGCATCGTCGGCCTCGCCGATCGTGCCTACCGGGCGGTCACCCACCGCTCCGGGGCTCGGCGGCGTGCCGTCGATCCCCTCGCGGTCGAAGCGGGCCTCGTGCCCGCCCCCGTGGCCCAGCCGCCCGACGCCCCCGTGATCGCGGGCGACGACGTCCCGACCGGCAGCTAGAGCGCAGGAGGAGGAACCCGAACAGAGGCGAAGGAGGTCGCGTGGAGCCGCACCCGCTCTGCTTGGGTGCAGCCATCGCAGCGAGGAGGACTGATGTTCGGAGCTAGGACGGGCCGTGGGCTCGTTGGGCTGATGTTCGTAGCGTCGATCGCCGCCGCGGCATGCGGCGGGTCGGCTGCAGGCGACAAGATCATCAAGATAGGTGGACTCGCCACGCTCGAGGGCCCGTTCGCGGTGCCCGGCCAGGACGGGTTCCGCGGAATCGAGCAGGCCCTGTCCACGATGGGCAAGAAGCTCGACAACGGCAACTGGCAGTTCGACGGCTTCCAGGTTCAACTGCTGAAGGAGGGCTCCGACGCCACTCCGGCCGTTGCACTGGAGAAGGCCAAGAAGCTCATCGAGCAGAACAATGTAGACATCCTGATCGGCCCCCTCTCCGGTGACGAGGGCCTCGCGATCAAGGACTACGCCAAGACCGTCCCGGACAAGACGTTCGTGAACGGATCCTCCGCGGCCCAGGACACCACGTTCCGCGCGCCGGCCCCCAACTTCTTCCGCTTCTCCACCGACGGGGCGCAGTGGATGGCCGGCCTGGGCAAATACGCCTTCGACAAGAAGGGCTACAAGAACGTCGCCCTGGTGGCGGAGGACTACTCGTTCCCGTACACCCAGGTCGGCGGCTTCATGTACGAGTTCTGCGCGGCGGGCGGCCACGTCGTCCAGAAGAACTGGGTCCCGCTCGGCACCAAGGACTACTCGTCGGTCGTGTCCAACCTGCCGACCTCCGGCATCGACGCGATCTACGTGGCCCTCGGCGGCTCGGACGCGGTGAACTTCTTCACCCAGTACAACCAGGCCGGCGGCAAGGCCAAGTTCATCGGCGGCTCGATTACCGTGGACCAGAGCGTTCTCGCAACCAAGGGCGCCTTCCAGGACATCCTGGCCGGCACGATTGCCGCCGGTCCCACGGCCGACACCGCGACCGACAAGGCATGGCTCGACTACGTGGCCGAGTACCACAAGGAGTTCAAGGACGGCCTGCCCTTCCCGGGTCTGTTCGCCCTCAGCTACTACAACGAGACCGTCGGCGTGATCAAGGGCCTCCAGGCGGTCAAGGGCGACCTTAGCGGCAAGCAGGCCTCCTTCATGGCCGCCCTGGCGAAGGTCGAGTTCGACGGTCCGACAGGCCACGTCAAGCTCGATGCCAATCGCCAGGCAATCAGCTCCAACTATGTGACCGAAGTGCAGAAGGCCGCCGACGGCAGCCTCCAGAACAACGTCATCACCAAGGCTGACAACGTCGACCAGACCCTCGGTCTCGGCGCCAGCAGCCCCTACCTCGCCCAGCCCGTCAGCCGGGACTTCCCCGCCTGCCCGTGACCGATCGGATGGCAGCCGGAGCGCCCGTCCCCGCACTGCGCCTGCAGGGTGTGGGACGGCGCTTCGGCGCCCTCCAGGCGCTGCACGACGTCAGCATGGAGGTGGCCGCGGGCGAGCGTCGAGCGATCCTCGGTCCAAACGGGGCTGGCAAGACCACCCTGTTCAACGTGGTCGCAGGCGACTTCCCGCCCACCTCTGGCAGCGTCGAGCTGTTCGGGACGGACGTCACCCGCCTTGCCCCGTACGCACGCACGCGGCTCGGCGTCTGCCGCACGTACCAGACCTCACAGCTGTTCATGGGTCTGACCGTGGCCCAGAGCCTGTTCCTTGCCATCCGCGGTGCGAGCGGGGGAAGGTTCTCTCCGCTCCGCCCCAAGCCAGACGATCGCTCGCGGGTCCGCGCCGCCGAGATCGCCGAGGCGGTGGGCCTCGCGGCCGACCTCCAGACCGCCGTGGGCTCCCTGTCGCACGGCCAGCAGCGCCAGCTCGAGGTGGGCATGGCGCTCGCCGGGAGCCCGCGGCTGCTGATGCTCGACGAGCCGGCCGCCGGACTCTCGCGGGCCGAGCGCATCACCCTCACCGACCTGATCAAGCGCCTGCCGCGGGACATCACCGTCGTCATCGTCGAGCACGACATGGACGTCGCGCTCGCGGTGGCCGACCGCGTCACGGTGATGGCCGAGGGAACGCCACTCGTCGAAGGCGATCCCGAAGAGATCCAGAGCAACCGGACCGTCCAGGACATCTACCTGGGACACGCTGTGGGAGGGCGCCATGGCTGAGCCGCTGATCCCGCGGCCCGACGGTCCCGCCGAGTCCGCAGACCACCCCGAGCCGGCGGCGACCGCGCCCGTCCTGGAAATCTCGGGGCTTGACGTCCGCTACGGCCAGAGCCACGTCCTCCAGGGCGTGGACCTAATCGTCAATCGGCGTCCGCTCTCGCTCATCGGCCGCAACGGCATGGGCAAGTCCACGCTGTGCAACGCGATCACCGGCCTGGTGCCGGCGTTCGGCGGGTCGGTCAAGCTGCACGGCCACGAGTTGGTGGGGCTGAAGCCGCACGAGATCGCTCGGTCCGGCATCGGCTACGTGCCGCAGGGCCGCCGCGTGTTCGCCTCCCTGTCCGTGGAGGAGCACCTGCGCATGGTGGCGCGCCGCGGTGGCGGAGGCTGGACGATCAAGAAGATCTACGAGCTTTTCCCGTCGCTCCAGGCGCGCCGCCGCAATGGCGGCACCCAGCTGTCCGGCGGGGAGCAGCAGATGCTGGCCATAGCCCGCGCCCTGTTGCTCAATCCCCGGCTCCTGATCATGGACGAGCCGTCCGAGGGCCTGGCGCCGATCGTCGTCGAGCACATGATCGGGACGCTCCACAACCTGGCCCGCGAGGGCGTCGCGCTGCTCCTCGTCGAGCAGAACCTGGGCGTCGCGACCTCCGTGTCGGAGCGCATCGCGATCATGGTCACGGGCACGATCGCCCTCGAGACGACGTCGGCCGAGCTGGCCAGCGACGAGGCCACCCAGCGCCGGTACCTCGGGGTCAGCACGCACATCGAGCGCATCGACACTCCAGCCGCACCGGCCCCGAGCACCTAGGAGGCATCCCTCATGGCGAGCGTCGTCCTCCTCGGCACCCTGGACACGAAGGGTCCCGAGTACGAGTTCCTGCGCGACCGCGTCCGCGAAAGTGGCTGCGACGTCCTCGTGGTCGATGCCGGCGTGATGAGCGACTCGAGCAGTGCGGACATCACGGCGGACCAGGTTGCCGCCGCCGCCGGCGAGGACCGCGCGGCGCTTGCCGCTGCCCACGACCGGGGCCCCGCCGTAGCCGCCATGACGCGGGGCGCGACCGAGGTCGTCAAGCGCCTCCACGCCGAGGGAAGGCTGCACGGCATCCTGAGCATCGGCGGCTCGGGGGGATCGTCGATCGCAGCGGCGGCTATGCAGGCGCTGCCCGTGGGCGTGCCCAAGCTGATCGTGTCCACCATGGCCTCGGGCGACACCAGGCCGTACGTCGGCACTTCGGACATCGCGATGCTGTATTCCGTGGTTGACATCGCCGGCATCAACGGCGTGTCGGAGAAGATCCTGACCAACGCCGCCGCCGCCATCGCCGGCATGGCCCGCGTCACCGACGGCTTCGTCTCCCGAATCCCCAAGAAGCCCCTGATCGGCGCCACGATGTTCGGCGTGACCACCCCCTGCGTGACGACCGCCCGCGAGCGGCTCGAGGCGCTGGGCTACGAGGTCCTGGTTTTCCACGCCACGGGTTCTGGCGGCCGATCCATGGAAGCCCTCATGCAGGCGGGCTTCATCACCGGCGTGCTCGACGCCACCACCACCGAGCTCGTAGACGAACTGGTGGGCGGCGTCCTGTCCGCGGGTCCGGACCGGCTCGAGATGGCGGGCGCCCTCGGTATCCCGCAAGTCGTGTCGCTCGGTGCCCTCGACATGTGCAACTTCGGCCCCCGCGACACCGTGCCTGCGCAGTTCAGCGAGCGCAACCTGTACGTCCACAACGCCACGGTGACGCTGATGCGGACCACTGAGGAGGAGTGCGCCGAGCTCGGGCGGACGATCGCCCGCAAGCTCAACGCGGCCCGCGGACCCCTGACCGTCTTCATTCCGCTTGGTGGCGTCTCGATGATTGCGACCCCGGGCGGGCCGTTCTACGACCCTGCCGCGGACGTCGCGCTGGTGCGCGAGCTGAAGGGGGGCCTGCGCCCCGACATCGAACTGGTCGAGATGGCGACTGACATCAACGATCCCGCCTTCGCGACGGCCATGGCCGACAAGCTCGACGCGCACTACCGCGCCTGGGCGGCGAAGCAAGCATAGGGACAAGGAGGTCCTAAACATGAACGGGCAGCAGGCGCTCGCACGGCTCCGTCGGACGGTGGACCAGGGCGGCGTGATCATGGGCGCCGGCGCCGGCACGGGCCTGTCGGCGAAGTGCGCCGAGGCAGGCGGAGCCGACCTCATCATCATCTACAACTCGGGCCGCTACCGGATGGCCGGCCGCGGCTCCCTCGCCGGCTGCATGCCCTACGGGGACGCAAACGCGATCGTGATGGAGATGGCGGGCGAGGTCCTCCCGGTCGTTCGCGAGACCCCGGTTCTCGCAGGCGTCTGCGGCACCGACCCATTCCGGCTCATGCCGGTCTTTCTCGAGGAGGTCAAGCGCGTCGGCTTCTCAGGTGTGCAGAACTTCCCGACGGTTGGCCTGTGCGACGGGCAGTTCCGCCAGAACCTCGAAGAGACCGGGATGGGCTTCGGCCTCGAGGTCGACATGATCGGGCAGGCCCACGAAGCCGGCCTGCTCACCACCCCCTACGTGTTCGACACCGAGCAGGCGGCCGCGATGGCCAAGGCCGGCGCCGACGTCGTCGTCGCCCATATGGGCCTCACCACGAAGGGCGCGATCGGCGCCACGACCGCGCTCACAATCGAGGCCTCGGCCGAGCGCGTGCAGGCCATCCGCGACGCCGCCGTCGCGGTCAACCCGGACATCCTGGTGCTGTGCCATGGTGGCCCCATCGCCGAGCCCGAGGACGCGGAGTACGTCCTCACGCACACCACCGGCGTCGCCGGGTTCTTCGGAGCATCCTCGATGGAGCGCCTGCCCACCGAGGTCGCGATCACCGAGAACATGAAGCGGTTCAAGAGGATCGCCAAGGCGTCCTAGCCCGCATGCCACGCAGTTCCGGCCTAGCGCCGGCCAACGGAGGAAGCGCACCGTGCCGCTGAAGGAAGAGGTCCTTGGCCAGTTCCTCGGGGACGAGTCGTTCCCGATCGAGTGGACGTCCGAGACCGAGAAGCTCCTGTTCTGGGTCTTCGACGATCTCCACTGCCCCAAGCCGCTGAGCCCGATGTACGAGGACATCGGTGGGTGGTGGCTCTCCTGCGACCACATGTTTCGCCGTTTCGGCACGCCGTTCGCGACGGACTGGATCTACAAGAACATCAACGGGTATCTCTACACGGCCGCCATCCCGGCCGAGAAGGGCCTCGTCGTCGACACCCAGGAGTACAACCTGCGGACGAACCCAATCGTCCCCGAGGACGACGAGTACGTCGGCAAGATCGGCGCCTACCTGGGCCTCGTGCTGCCGGTCTACGGCAGCAACTTCACTTTCTGGTGGCGGACCCGCTTCGTCCCCGAGATGCAGCGGAACTTCGACTATATCGAGAGCATGCTCGACCGCAAGGCCGACCTGACACTTGCCGACCTGGCAGTCCTCCTTGAGGACTCCATTGACATGCACGACCGCCACTGGAAGATCCACTGGATGCTGAACTTCGCGCAGCTCAGCGCGACGCTCAACCTCAAGGCGGTCATGGAGAAGACCCACGGCAAGGTGGACGACGTCCTCCTGGGTCGGCTCCAGAACTCCGCGGACGACCGGAACTGGGACAAGATCCGGGCGCTCTGGGAGATGAAGGAGGAGGTCAAGGGCGACGCCGACCTGCGGGCCGCCTTCGAGAACGATCGCGCCGAGGCGATCATCCCGGCTCTCCAGGCGACGTCGCGCGGTCAGCGTTTCATCGACGAGCGCGTCGTGTCGTACCAGAAGGAGTTCGGCTGGCACGCTGTCTGGAGCCACGAGTTCATCTATCCCTCGTTCCGGGAGGATATGGGCCCGGTCGTCCAGCTTGTTCGGGACCAGTACAGCTCCGACTACGACTACCCGACCAAAGTGGCGGCCCTCAAGGCCGACATCGAGGCGGCTAGTCGTGAGATCCTCGAGGGGCTGGAGGGTCAGGCGCTCGAGGAGATGCGCTTCGCCAACGAGATGAACCTCAAGATGGCGCCGCTCACCCCGGACCACCACTTCTACATCGACCAGGGCGCCAACGCGCATGTCCGTCTCGTGCTCATCGCGATCGGTGAGAAGCTTGTCGAGATGGGCATGCTCGACCAGCCCGACGACGTGATCCTGTTCCGCTACAACGCCCTGCGCGAATTCATGGGCGCCCCGGACGCCCAGAGCGGCCGCGCGATCGCTGCAGCGGCCCGCGCCAAGCGGGCCGCGGCGGAGCAGATCCGCCCGCAGGACTGGGTCGGCACGGCGACCGCGACGCAGCTCGCCTTCCCGTACCTCAACCTTTGGGGCTTCCCCGACAAGTTCAACCGGCCGCGCGAGATGACCGGCGACACGATCGTAGGCATCGGTGGCTCGCCGGGCGTCGTCGAGGGGGTGGCCCGCGTCGTCATGTCCACCGACGAGTTCGACAGCCTCGTCCCGGGCGAGATCCTGGTGTGCGAGATGACCAACCCCGCCTGGCAGGTCCTGTACGGGAAAATCATCGCTGTCGTCACGAACGCCGGCGACCTCGTCGCCCACCCGGCCGTGCTCGCCCGCGAGTACGAGATCCCGGCCGTGGTCGGCACGTCGGTCGGCACCTACCGCATCAAGACAGGCGACCGCATCCGCGTCGACGGCAACGCCGGCGTGGTCGAGATCCTGTAGCCGCAGCCAGGAGCCCAACGCGATGGCCTCCGAGGCGCCGATCTCGCGCGCCGTTCTGTCTCAGACCGTCAAGGACCGCCTCCTCTCGGGGATCTTGGACGGTCGGTACCCGCCCGGGTCCCGCATCGTCGAGACCCGGGTGGCGCGCGAGTTCCACACCAGCCAGACGCCTGTGCGCGAGGCGCTCCGCGACCTCGAGGCGCTCGGCCTCGTGGAGATCTCGGCCTTCCGCGGCGCCCGCGTCCGGCGGCCCTCCCGCGACGAACTCCTCGAGGCGTTCGACGTCCGCGCGGAGCTCGAGGTCCTGGCGACGCGGACCATCCTCGGCGGCCTCGTGCCCGAAGACTTCGAGCGGCTCCGCGGCTATCAGGACGAGATGTCCCAGGCGGCCGAGGCGGGCGACATCGTCGCCGATGCCGCCGCGGATGCGGCCTTTCACGCATACCTCGTTGACAGGGCCGGAAACACCACCCTGTCACGTGTGTGGCGACTCCTCGAGCCCTACTCCCGCACATTCATCACGCTCACCGCGTCGGGCACCGCCCGCGTCGAAATCGCCGAGCTGCACACACCGATTTACCATGCCCTCGAGCGCGGCGACCCCGATGATGTCGAGCAGACCATGCGCGGTCACTTCGCAGCCGCCAAGGCCATGCTCGGTGAGCGCTGGCCCGACGAGCCCCCGGTCCCCGTGCCCTCCGCTGAGGGCTCGGCAGCGCGACCAGCCCTCGACCAACCGAACCCCGAAAGGACCCGATGAACGACACGCTCCGGCTGACCGAGGAGTTCTCGGCGGGTGCCGCCCGCCTCCGCGTCGACGTGTACGGCGGTGAGCCGCGCGAGCACGTGCTCGACGACCTCACCTTCCTCAACTACCGCCTCGCGGACGTCCGTATCTCCCCGACGGTCACGCTCGACGCGCCCGACATCGTGTGGCACCAGGACGGCGAGAAGGCCGTCCGCTACGACGGCCGGAGGGTGACGTTCACGGGCAGCTGGCCGGCGGGCCCACTCCAGAAGGTGATCGTCGCGGTCCTCGCCCTGCGCATGGAGGACGTCGGCCTCCACCCGTCGCACAGCGCGGCGGTCCAGTACCGCGGCAGGACGTTCCTCTTCCTCGGCGGCGAGTCCAACCACGGCAAGAGCATGGGGCTCATCGAGGCCGGGATCCGGGGTGCGCTCCAGGTGGCGTCCGAGACGACGGTCATCAGCCAGTACGGCCGGGCCGTCATGGGCTCCGCGGCGCCGTTCCTGGTGAAGCGCACGGAGGGGACGGAGCGCTCTGACAAGGCTGCGCCGAACAAGGGCGTCGAGAAGTTCTGGGGCCGCATGCCCACCTGGCCGATGTACGAGGGCGAGCCGCCGAACATCGACCTCGTGATCGTGCCCGCGATCGACGGCAACTTCGACCCGGCCACGAACCGGCTGATTCCGTTCGAGGCGCAGTTCCAGTTCCTGCACTCGCTGCAGAACTACTTCCTGACCAACGAGCTGCTCGCGCCAGGGCACGTCATCCCGATGCTCGACAATGACGAGCTGCGCCAGCGGCGCGCAGAGTTCGTCGCGAGTTTCTGCGAGCGGCCGTTCTACTTCATCCGCGCGGCGACCCCCCAGGTGCTCCTGGACGAGGTCGACAAGGTCCTGTAGGAGGCGTCTGGCGGGAGCATGCGACCCTTCACCTACGCTCGGCCCGACACCCTGGCCGATGCTGTCGCCCTGCTCGCCGAGCGGGGCGCCGAGGCGCGGGTCCTCGCGGGCGGCACCGACCTGATCATCCGACTGCGGGACGGCTCCGTTCGGCCCGAGGTCGTGGTGGACGTCAAGCGTGTCCCGGAGCTCGCGCCGGGCATCCGGGCGCGCGACGGAGGGATGCTTGTCATCGGCGCGACCACGACGATGACCGAGATCGCGGCGCATCCCCTGATCCGGCGTGACGTCGCCGGGCTCGCGGAGGCGGCGGCCGTCGTCGGCTCCGTGCAGATAAGGAATCGAGCCACGCTCGCCGGGAACCTGTGCAATGCGTCGCCGGCCGCCGACACCGCTCCTTCGCTGCTCGTGCACGGCGCGGTAGTGGTCGCCCACGGCCTGGCCGGGGAGCGGAGGATCGGGCTCGACGACTTCTTCGTCCGCTCGGGCCTTACGACGCTGGCGCCGGGCGAGCTGGTCGTCGCCATCGAGATCCCGGCTTCCGGGCACGGCCGCATCGCGAGTGCCCACCAGCGGCGGACGCGCCGACGTGGCCACGACCTCGCGTCGGTCACGCTCGCGTGCGGCCTCGACGCGACCGGCCTCACCCGCATCGCCTACGGCAGCGTGGGGCCGCGTCCGATCCTGCGGCTCGACACCACCGGCGTCCTCGCCGCTGCCGCCTCGACCGACGAGGCTCGCACCCCCATCTTCGAGGCGATCTTCGCGGACGCCACCCCGTCCGTCCGCTCGATGCGCGCCGGTGCCGAGTACAGGCTCGCGATGCTGCGGGTGCTCGGCCGGCGGGCGCTCGCCACGGCACAGGCACGCCTGGCGGCCGGGGAGTGACGCCGATGCCCCAGACTACCCTGCCCATCGAACTCACCGTCAACGGCACGCTCCGCGGCATCGACGTCGCGCCGCACCACACCCTGCTCGAGGTCCTGCGCGACGACCTCCAGCTCACCGGCAGCAAGGAGTGCTGCCTCGTGGGCGAGTGCGGCGCCTGCACGATCCTCGTGAACGGGCGGAGCGTCGACTCGTGCCTCGTGCTCGCGGTCGAGGCGGACGGGGCGGACGTGCTCACGGTCGAGGGCCTCGCCTCGCCCGACGGCCGCCTCGCGCCGATCCAGGCCGCGTTCCTCGACCAGGGCGGCGTCCAGTGCGGCTTCTGCACCCCGGGCCAGTTGATGTCGGCCCACGCGCTGCTCGCAGGCCATCCGCACCCGACCCGCGCGGAGATCGAGGAGGGGATGGCCGGGAACCTGTGCCGCTGCGCCTGCTACGAGCAGATCTTCGCGGCGATCGACCAGGCGGCATCCGGCGCCGCGCCGGCGGTCACCGGAGCGAGCGTCCGGGCGGAGGCCGGCGACGCCTGGGCCGGAGCGAAGACCTCGGCGGAGGGACTCGACCAATGACGGCGCTCGACGGCACGATCGGCACCTCGCCCAACCGCGTCGGCGGGATCGACCGGGTGACGGGCGCCCAGCGCTACCTCGCGGACATGAGCGTCACGGACGCGCTCCACGCGAAACTCGTGACGGTACCGGTCGCCCGCGCTCGCGTCGCCCGCATCGACGGCTCCGCCGCGCTCGCCCTGCCCGGCGTGCGCCTCGTGCTCACCGCGGACGACCTCCCGCAGCCCGTGCCGCGGTTCGGCCCCCAGAACCTGGACCGGCCGGTGCTGGCCACGGGCGAGACGAAGTATCACGGCGATCCGGTGGCGCTCGTCGTGGCGGACACCAGAGAGCAGGCCGAGGCCGGCGTCGCGGCGGTGCACGTGGACTACAAGGCACTGCCCGCGGTGTGCACGGTCGCCGCGGCGCTCGCGACCGGCGCCCCGCTGGTCCAGGACCGCTCGCTTCGGGCGAAGGACCCGCGGCGCAACACGAATGTCCTCAACGAGCACGTCGTGGCCTGGGGCGACGTCGAAGCCGCGGCCGCCGAGCCGGGCCTGACGATCGTCGAGCGCCGCTACACCTTCCCGATGGTCACGCACTTCGCCATCGAGCCGCATGCGTTCATGGCCGCGCCCGACGGCGACGGCGTGTCGGTGTGGTCGACGATCCAACACCCGAACTGGCTCCAGAAGACGATCGCTGGGCTCACGCGGCTCCCGCTCTCGAAGGTGCGGGTGTACGCGCCGGACCCGGGCGGCGGCTTCGGGGGCAAGCAGCACGCGAAGTACGAGCCCGCCGTCGTCTTCGCGGCCCTGCGGCTGGGCCGGCCCGTGCGGCTCGTGCTCACGCTCGAGGAGACGTTCCAGGCGGTCCGGCGCGCAGCCTGTGAAGCGCGCGTCAGGACAGGCTTCACGGCCGACGGCCGGATTGCCTTCCACGACATCGAAGCCGACTACCTGATCGGTGCGTACACCGACATCGCGGATCGCGTCGTGGGCAAGGGCTCGTACCCTGCGGCCGGGCCCTACAACGTCCCGGCCGTGCGCATCGTCGCCCGGGCGATCCTCTCGCACACAGTGCCGTCCACGGCGTTCCGCGGCTTCGGCAACCCGCAGATCAACTGGGCCGTCGAGTCCACGATCGACGAGGGTGCCCGGGTACTCGGGATCGACCCCGTCGACGTGCGCCTGCGCAACCTCGCCCGCAAGGGAGACCGGTTCATCCCGTTCGACACGCCGTGTGACGGCGAGTGGGACCAGGCGGTCCGCAAGGCCGCCGAGCTCATCGGCTGGGACACGCCGTGTCCGCCCGGCCGCGGCCGGGGCATCGCGCTCGGCATCAAGTCTGGCCCGACGACCGGCCTCAGTTACTCGATCGTGCGGCTCCTCGCCGACGGCTCGGTCGTTGTCTACGCGGGCACCTCGGACATGGGCCAAGGCGCCCGCACGGTCTTCGCGCAGATCGCCTCGCACGAGCTCGGGGCGCCGCTCGACTGGATCACGGTGGTCATGGGCGACACCGCGATCGTCCCGTACGACCAGCAGACCTCAGCCTCGCGGTCGACGGTGCTGATGGGGAACGCGATCCTCGCCGCCTGCCGCGACATCCAGGCGAAGCTGCGGTCGATCGCCGCCACACAGCTCGGCGCGGCGGACACTGACGTGACGGTCGCCGAGGGCGTCGTGCGGCTGGCGGACGGCCGCGAGTTCCCGATCCGCGAGGTGCTCGCGGCTGGCCTCGGCAGGCTGGGGGGCGAGATCACGGGCCTCGGCGAGATGCGCAAGGAGGCCGAGGCCGGGCACCCGCTGTCGGGCGCCCCGGCGTTCTTCGAGTTCAACTGCACGGCGATCGAGGCCGAGGTTGACGCCGACACCGGCGACGTGACGATCGACCGGCACGTCACGGTCAGCGACGTCGGCAAGGCCCTGAACCCGCTCCAGGTCCGGATGCAGGACGAGGGCGCGGCGATCATGGGCCTCGGCCACACGCTCATGGAGCACTACATCCTCGACGACGAGGGACGCATCCGGAACCTCGGCGCCATCGACTACCGGATCCCAACCTCGATGGACCTGCCCCGCGAGCTCCGCAGCGAAGCCGTGGAGAACGCCGACGGACCGGGGCCGTACGGGTCAAAGGGCATGAGCGAGGGCGCCCTCCTGTGCGTGGCGCCCGCGGTCGCGGCGGCGGTCCGAGATGCGACCGGCGTGGCGATCCGCGACCTGCCGCTCACGCCCGAGCGCGTCTGGCGGGCGCTGCAGGTCGGGGCGGCGCCCGGCGACGCGGAGGGGCGACGATGAGCGGGCACGCCGAGGTCGGGCCGGTTGGCGAGATGCCGCCCGAGCAGGTCGTGGCGGCAGCCAGGCTCGTCCGCGAGGGACGGATGATCTCGCTCGCAGCGCCGCGGTTCCCGGGCATGCCCCTGTTCCCGGGCCACCCGCCGTTCCAGGTGCTCAACTACCGCACGCCCCGCGGGATCCGCGTCACCGGCGCGCAGCCCTGGGGACCGGTCAACGACGCGCGCCTCGGCTACATGGCTGAGTACGTGATGGCGACGAGCCACTCGGGCGCGCACATGGACGCGCTCGCCCACATGACCGTGGACGACGACATGCACTGGTACGGCGGCGGCCGTGCCGACGAGCACCTGACCGACTTCGGCCCGGTGCACGGCGACGCCTCCAAGATGCCGGCGTTCTTCGCCCGCGGCGTGCTCGTCGACGTGCCCGCGTACCGGGGCATGGACTGCCTACCGAAGGGATCGCCCGTCGACTCCCGCGAGATCGCGGCCATCTGCGCCGCGCAGCACGTCGAGGTCCGTCCTTGGGACGTCGTCCTGATCCGGACCGGCTACATGGGCCTCTGGCCGGACGCCGAGCGGATGGCGGCCCACCAGACTCCCGGACCCGACATCTCCGCGGCGCGCTGGCTACTCGACCGCGGGGTCATCGCCGCCGGCTCCGACACCGAGACGTTCGAGGTGCAGCCCGCGCCCGACCCGGGCCCGACCGGCAATCCGCAGCCCGTTCACACGGCGCTCCTGATCGAGCGGGGCGTGTACATCATGGAGAGCCTCGACCTCGAGGAGCTCGCGCGCCAGAAAGTGCACGAGTTCCTGTTCGTCGCCCTGCCCGTCAAGATCCGCGGCGCCACCGGGTCGATGGTGGATCCTGTCGCCGTGGTCTGAGTTCGTTCCATCCCGGCGCCGGCGTCCCGCCGGCCCCGAGCCACCAGAGGACCGGCCCGTGCCCTTCGTGTACCCGTACGACCACCCGCACGACCTCCCGTTCGACCAGCTGAAGCTCCTCGTCGGGGGCAAGGCCGCCGGGCTCAACGCCATGGCGCGGACGCTCGGCCTCCCGGTGCCGCCGGCCTTCGTCATCACGACCGAGGCCTGCAACCGCTTCCTCGCCGACGGCTGGCCCGACGGCCTCGATGCCGAGATCCGCGAGCAGATGGCACGGCTCGAGGCGGTCGTCGGGCGACGCTTCGGCGACCCTGCCGACCCGCTGCTGCTGTCGGTGCGGTCCGGGGCGCCCGTGTCGATGCCCGGGATGATGGAGACGATCCTCAACCTGGGGCTCAACCACGAGACGGAGCAGGGGCTCGCGGCCGCATCGGCGGACCCTGGGTTCGCGCGCAACTGCCACGACCGGTTCCGGGCCCTGTACCGGTCGGTCGTCGGCGCCAGGACTGTGCCGACCGACCCGTGGGACCAGCTGCGCGGCGCGATCGAGGCCGTGTTCCGCTCGTGGAACGGCGAGAAGGCGAAGACGTATCGCGCCCACGAGGGGATCAGCGAGACGCTCGGCACTGGCGTGGTCGTGCAGGCGATGGTCTTCGGCAACCTCGGCGACGAGTCGGGCACCGGGGTGCTGTTCACGCGCAACCCCGCGACCGGAGAGGCGAACCTGTACGGCGACGTGGTCTTCAGAGGCCAGGGCGAGGACGTCGTGGCCGGCACGCACGACACGCTGCCGGTCTCGTGCCTCGACGAGCGGATGCCGGACATCGCGGCCGAGCTGCACGAGTACGCGCAGCGCCTCGAGCACCACTACGGCGACGCACGGGACATCGAGTTCACGATCGAGCGCCGCCGGCTGTGGATGCTCCAGGACCGGACGGCGAAGCGGACGGAGCCGGCGGCGCTTCGGATGGCCGTCGAGATGGCCGAGGATCCGGCATTCCCACTGACCCGGGAGGCCGCCGTCAGCCGGGTCGCCGCGATCCTTGCGAACCCACCGAAACGCGTCGCGCAGGGCGGGCAGGCCGCCGCCGCCCTGACCCGGGGACTCGGCGTCTCGCCGGGTCTCGTGTGCGGTGAGGTGGCGCTGACCGCGGAGGCCGCGGTTGCGGTGGCGGAGGCCGGTCGCGACGCCGTGCTTGTCCGCGCCGAGACCTCGCCCGACGACGTGCACGGCATGGCGCGCGCCTGCGGGATCCTGACCGCCACGGGCGGCTTCGCGTCGCATGCGGCCGTCGTCGCCCGAGACTGGAACACGCCCGCGGTCGTCGGGGCGTCGGAGGTGGTCCCGGATCCGGCTCGCGGGGTGGTGGTGATCGCCGGGCATACGTTCCCAGCCGGCGCGCTGCTCTCGATCGACGGGTCCACCGGCGAGGTTTTCCAGGGCCGTGCCTGGGGCGTCGAAGAGGTGGTGCCGGAGGCCAAGGTGCTGCTGGGCTGGGCGCGCGAGTTGGGGATCGCGATCGGCGAGGCGGACGCGTCCGCGTCAGGCGAGGCGTCGCCCGCCACCGTGACGGCCGCCGCGACCGGTTCGGGCCAGAGTCCCGCGACCGCCGACGACGCACTGCGGATGCTTGTCGTGCGCGACTTTCGCGACACCGCCAGTGTCGCCGTCTCGCTCGGCTGCAGCGAGGACGAGGCGTCGGCGATCCTCGACGAGCTCGTCGGCAGCGGTCACGTTGAGCCGTCGGCAGGGGCGTTCAAGCTCACCGCCTTCGGCAAGGCCGCGGCCGCGAAGTTGCTCGCCGCGGACGGGGACGCTTGGGGCACGGCCGCCTCGACTGCGGCGCTCGATGCGTTCATCGCGCTCGACCGGCGTGTCAAGGAGTTCGCGACGGCCTGGCAGCTGAAGGACGGGGCGCCGAACCCGCACACCGATGCCGCGTATGACGCGTCCGTGCTCGGGTCGCTCGCGCTGCTGCACGAAGCGGTCATGGCGTGGCTGGACGGCGCCGCAGCCGGGCTGCCCAGACTGCACCAGTACGGGCGGCGCCTGGCAGCGGCGGCTTCCGCCGTCGCGGCGGGGAACGGGAAGTACGTCGCGTCGCCGAGGGTGGACTCGTACCACGGCGTCTGGTTCGAGCTCCACGAGGACCTGATCCTGTTGGCCGGGCGGAGCCGCGTGGGCGAGGTGGCCGCGGGACGCGCCTAGCCCAAGAGCCTGCGACCGTAATCGTCAGACCGCCGTCGACGAGCATCCTCGTCCGGTCGACCGCGACCGATGGCCGCTGGATTCCGGCCCTCCGGCCCCGGCGGCGTCCGGCTACGGGTTGACGATGATCTTGATGGCCCCGCTGGTGCGGTCGTTGAAGGTGTCGATCGCCTGCTGATATCGCGCGAGAGGGAAGCGGTGGGTGATCAGCTCGGCCACGCGCACGCGTCCCTGCTCGACGAGCGGCAGCACCCGGCGCATCTCCCCCGCGGATGCTCGCGAGCCCACGAGTTCCACCTCGTCGAGGACCACCCGCTGGAGGTTGATCGTTACGCCCTCCGTCGGGATCCCAACCGCCGCCACCCGGCCACCTCGCCGCGCCATCGCGAGGGCAGCATTCACCATCTCCGGCACCCCAGCGCACTCCAGCACTACGTCGGGCCCCAGGCCGCCGTTCCGCGACCGCACCTCCGCGACCGGATCGGCGCCCGTGCTGTCCACGGTGTCGAAGCCCATCGCGGCCGCCTTGGCGAGTCGGTACCCGCGGCCGACGACGACGGACCGCGCTGCGCCCATCGCGAGCGCCGCGTCGGCAGCGAGGAGCCCGATCGTGCCGGCGCCCGTGATCGCGACCGTGTCGCCCGGTCGCACGCCGCCGCGCACGGCCACGTGGAGCGCGATCGACGCGGGGTCCACGAGCGCGCCCTCGTCGAAGGAGAGCCCGTCGGGCAACCGGAAGATCGTCTTGACCCCCTGCACGACGTAGGTTGCGTCCGCGCCCTGATGGTTGTGGCCGTACTGGCGGTGCAGCCCTGGCTTCCCATAGTTCTCGCACAGGTTGTAGCGACCCTCGACGCACTTCTGGCAGACGCCGCAGGCGTCATGCGACGTGCCGGCCACCCGATCGCCCACCCTCCAGCCGTAGCGCTCGGCATTCGGTCCCAGCGCCGCGATCTCGCCTGCCCACTCGTGCCCCGGGATGAACGGGAACGAGGGCGGCCAGAAGCCCGGGTAGTCGCCGTGAATGAGGTGGGCGTCGGTGCCGCAGATCGACACCCCGCGAACCCGGGCGAGCACCTCGTTGCGGCCAGGCTCCGGGACCGGAACCTCGTGAATCTCGAGGACGCTCGGGGCCTGGACCACGAGGGCTTGCATCGTTGCGGGCAGCTCGGCCACAGCCTCGAACCTCCGGTCTGAGCGGGCGCGTAGGTTGGGCAAGCCCGCGATGATCGATTATCGACCATGCCGCCAACGCTCGCTTGACCCCAAGGCGGACCCCCGTCGCCTCGCGTCGCCTCGCGTCGCCTCGCGTCGCCTGGCGTCGCCACCTCGCGCCGCGTCGCACCCCGTGCGCTTCGACTTGGTGGTGCCAGCTGACCTGCGCCACAATCACCCGCACCACCACAGGACCACCGGCAACACGCGCCGCAACCGCGTCGCGGTCGGAGAGCAGCGACCGGTAGGCCGAGCACCACCACAGGACCACCGGCAACACGCGCCGCAACCCGCCTTGGAGGCCCCGACATGACGATGACCAACGTCAAGACCTACCAGCAGTTCATCGGCGGCCAGTGGGTCGACGCGGCCTCCGGCGAGACGCAGGCGGTCGAGAACCCGGCCGTCTACGAGGAGATCGCGCGCGTCCCGGCGTCGGGCCAGGAGGACGTCAACCGCGCCGTCGACGCCGCGGCCGAGGCGTTCGAGAGCTGGGGCCTCACCACGCCGCAGACCCGCAGCCTGGCGCTGCTGAAGGTGGCGGACCTGCTCGACGAGAACGCCGACGAGATCGGCCGCCTCGAGTCGCTCCAGACCGGCAAGCCCGTCCAGGCCGCCATCGACGAGATGGCCGTCGCCTCGGACCTGTTCCGCTTCTTCGCGGGCGCCTGCCGCGTGCCCGAGGGCCTCGCCGTCACCGAGTACGTGGACGGCAAGACCTCCATGGTCCGCCGCGATCCGGTTGGCGTCGTGGCCAGCATCGCGCCCTGGAACTACCCGCTCTACATGGCGGCGTGGAAGCTCGGCCCGGCGCTCGCCAGCGGCAACACCTGCGTCCTCAAGCCGGCGTCGCGCACGCCGCTCTCAGCCCTGCGCTTCGCCGAGGTCGTCGGGGAGGCGCTGCCGGCGGGCACGCTCAACGTGATCACGGGCTCGGGCAGCGTGATGGGCGACATGCTGGTGGCGCACCCCAAGGTGCGCATGGTGTCGATCACCGGCGACACGGCGACCGGCAAGCACATCGCCGAGATCGCGTCGCGGACCGTCAAGCGGCTGCACCTGGAGCTCGGCGGCAAGGCCCCGGTCATCGTGTACGACGACGCCGACGTCGACCTCGTCGCGGACACGCTCCGCTTCGCGGGCTACTGGAACAGTGGCCAGGACTGCACGGCCGCCTGCCGCGTCATCGCCGGTCCCGGTATCTACGACAAGCTCGTGGGCGCCCTGGCCGACCGCGTCAGGACCATCAAGTGGGGCAACCCGGCCGAGGCTGACGACCTCGACATCGGGTCGCTGATCGCGAAGTCGCATGCGGACAAGGTCGAGGGCATGGTCAGTCGCGCCATCGAGGCCAGGGCGGAGCTGGTCGTGGGCGGCCGCCGCCCGACCGACAACGGCGCCTACTTCGAGCCGACGGTCCTCGCCAACCCCGCCCAGGATTCCGAGATCGTCCAGGACGAGGTCTTCGGGCCCGTCGTGACGGTCCAGCGTTTCTCGGACGAGGATCAGGCGATCGCCTGGGCAAACGACGTCAAGTACGGCCTGTCGAGCTCGGTGTTCACCGGCTCGATCGGCAAGGCGATGCGGACTGCCCGCCGCCTGCAGTTCGGCACCGTCTGGATCAACGACCACTTCACGCTGACCTCGGAGACGCCGCACGGCGGCGTCAAGGAGTCGGGCTGGGGCAAGGACGGGTCGAAGTACGCGCTCGAGGACTACACAGTCATCAAGCACGTGACCGTGAACACCGGCATCTAGCGCTGGTGTGCAGTTCGGTGGCTGGCGGCTGACCCGGGCGGCTGACCCGGGCTGCTGGCCGGGTTGCCACCCCGCGCGCCGGGCGAGTGCCACTAAGTGCGCTCGCCTCCGCGCTTGGCTCCGCATTGCCTCGGGTCACTGCGCGGCCGAAAGGGGACAGACCGCCTGACCGCCGGGACCGAGGGGCCCCCTGCTGCGGCGCCCACCAGGGACACGGCGCAGCTCGCCCGCCCGCGGTGTCGGCGATATGCCGAGATTCGGGACTGGCCGGGCGACCGACGGCCCCCAACTCGGGGGCCGCCGGCCCTCACGCGAGATCCCCGCAAACCCGGTAAGATCCCGGTAGGTTCGATCTGATTTGGTAGATTTGGGAGGTTTCGAGGGCGCCATGGCGTCAACGGCGGGCGCGAAGGACCCCGAGTGGGTGTCGCTCACCGAAGCCTGCCGACTCCTCGGTGTCTCGCCGTCCACCGTCCGGCGGTGGGGCGATTCCGGGATGGTCCGGACCTTCCTGACGCCCGGCGGCCATCGCCGCTTCGCGCGGGGCGGTCTGGAGGCGATGCTGCCGGGCCGGCCGACGAGCCGCCCGCCCCTGACGGACCTCGGGGAAACCCCGGGTCGCCTCGCCCGCGGCTACCGGCGCAGCCGCGAGGACACGCCGCTCCGAATGCCCTGGGTGTCCGAGCTCGATGATGACAAGCGCGAGCGGTTCCGCGGCTACGGCCGGGGCATCGTGACCGCGCTCGTCTCCGCGCTCGACGCTGAGGACCCGGCGCGCCGCGCGGAGCTCCTGCGCTCGGCGGAGGACTCGTGCGCGCAATACGGGCGCCTCGCCGCGGCCGAATCGCTTGGCGCGTCAATGACGGCGGACATCTTCCTGCGCTTCCGCCGGCCGTTCCTCGACGAGCTTGCGGCGATGGCGCGGCGCCGCGAGTTCGACGCGACGGGCACCACAACGCTGATCGCCGAGGCCAACGCAGCCCTCGACAGCCTCCTCCTTGCCACGCTCCGCGGCTGGGAGGCCGCAGCGCTGGGTGGGGCCCGCCGCGCGAAGCGCGCTGCCTCCTGACCCGGCCACCCAACGGAGAACCGTCCGACGTGAATGTCCCCCGCGCCGCCCTGGAGCTCACCGCGCTGGTGATCCACGCCCGTGCCGTCGAGAGCGACGAGCGGGAGGCCTTCGGCCGCGCGGCCATGGCCGTCGCGCACGACCCCAGGGCAATCCTGCTTCGGACCTGCCACCGCATCGAGCTCTACTACACAACCTCCCAGGCCCCCGACCCTCGGGTGCTCACCCCGCCGGATCTCCCCACCGGCGGTGTGCGCCTGGAGGGCCTCGCCGCGGCGCGGCACCTGTTGACCGTCGCCGCGGGGCTGGACTCGGTGGTCGTGGGCGAGGACCAGATCCTCCACCAGCTCCGCGAGTGCCTGTCGGACCGCAAGGTGCCAGGCGCCGAGGGGTGCCCGGTGGACATCGGGACGCACGCCGCCGACGCCATCGAGCTGGACCCGGTCATCGAGCGGCTGTTCCAGGTGGCGCTCCACCTCGGTCGCGAGACGCGAGCCTGGCGCGAGGGCCCCCCGCGCTCGCTAGGCGACGTCGCGACGGACCATGTCGTGGTCACCACGGGACCGCTGCTGGGCAAGCGTGTCCTGGTGGTGGGCGCCGGCCGCATGGCGCGCCTCGCCGCGACCGCTGCTTCGCGCCAGGGCGCCAGGGTCCTGGTGGCGAACCGGAGCCCCGAGCGCGCCGCCGCGCTGGCCTGGGACGCGAACGGCGAGCCTGCCGCCTTCGGGCCCGACGCGCCGCTGCCCGACGTGGACGCCGTGATCCCCGCGATCTCCGCGCGCTGGCCGCTCTCGCCAGAGGCCCGGAATGCGCTGCTCGAGGGCGCGATGCCCGTTGTGGACCTCTCCTCGCCGCCTGCGCTCGACCCCGAGTTCCGCGCCGCGCTCGGCGCGCGGTACACCTCGGTTGATGACCTCGCTCGCAGCCCGCAGGACCAGATCCGCCCGCGCCTGCGCAACCGACTCGAGCGGGCCATCGACGCCGCCGAGGCGCAGTTCGCGAGCTGGGTCCGGGCCCGCGCCAGCGTCCCCGCGATCCAGGCGCTCAGCGACATCGCCGAGACCCGCCGTGCCGAGGAGCTCGAGCGGCTTTTCCGGCGCCTCGACCTGGGCGAGCGCGAGCGCGAGCTGGTCGAGCAGATGAGCCGCCGCCTCGTGGCCGGCCTGCTGCACGCCCCGCTCGCGTCCCTGCGCGAGGACGCGTCGGGCGAGCTCGACCGTGCCGCGCGCGCCCTGTTCTCGCTGTGAGGGTGGAGCCCCTGTGACCCGAACCCTGCGGATCGGCACGCGCGGCAGCGAGCTCGCCCTCGTGCAGGCGCGGTGGGTGGCCGCGCGCCTCGCCGAGCACGGCGTCGCAACTGAGCTCCAGATCATCCGGACCGAGGGCGACGAGCGGCCCGTCGACACCGCGTGGGGCGAGGGCGCGTTCGTGGCCCGCATCGTCGCCGCGCTCGTTGACGGGCGTGTGGACCTCGCCGTCCACTCCGCGAAGGACGTCCCCACCACGGAGCCCGACCTCCTTGTCATCGCCGCATACCCGCCCCGCGAGGACCCGCGCGACGCGCTCGTCTGCCGGGTCCGGGGTACCACGCTCGCCACGCTGCCCCACGGCGCACGCGTGGGCACCGACAGCCCGCGACGGGTCGCCTTCCTGCGGGCGGTCCGCCCGGACCTCGAGCTCCACCCGCTGCACGGCAACGTCGACACGCGCCTCGCCAAGCTCGACCGCGGCGACTCCGACGCGCTCGTCCTCGCCGTGGCCGGGCTCACGCGCCTCGGGCGCGCAGACCGAATCGACGAGGTGCTCCCCTCGGCCGTCGTGCCGTCGGCGCCGGGCCAGGGTTCGCTCGCGCTGCAGACCCGCGCCGACGACGCCGAGGCGATCGCAGCCGTCGGGCTGCTGGACGATCCCGCGACGCGTGCGGCCGTGGAGGCGGAGCGCGCGCTGCTGGCCGGCACGGGCGGCGGCTGCCGCTCGCCGATCGGGGTCATCGGCACCGTGGACGGCGCGGGGCTGAGCGTCCTCGCGGGCGCGGCGCGCACGTGGAAGCCCGAGACCCGCGCTCCGATCGTCCCTCAGCCGGTGGGCTGGGTCCGCGGGCGGGCAGCGGTCGGGGATCGCATCGCCCTCGCCGATCGCCTCGCGGCCCGCGTCGTGGCGCTGCGCGCGGGTCCCCGCGTGCTGGTAACGCGCCCGTCGGGGCAGGGCCGCGACTTGCTGGATGGCCTCCGCGAGCGCGGCGTGGATGCCGTCCATGTGCCGGCGATCGAGATCCGCCCGGCGGGGGAGGGCGGGTCGCTGGACGCCGCACTGGCCGGGGCCGAATCGGCCGACTGGGTCGTCCTCACCTCGGCGAACGCCGCCCGCGCCGTCCTCGACGCTGCTGCCCGGGTCGGGCTCGAGCCGCTCATGCTGCGCTGGGCCGCCGTGGGCGACGCCACCGCGCGGGTCGTCCGCGAGGCGGGGATCGCAGTCGTCTTCCTGCCGTCGGTCGCCAACGGTTCCACGCTCGCGCGCGAGCTGCCGGTCCACGCGCGCGACCGCGTCCTCGTGCCGCGCGCCGACATCGTGGATGGCGCCGTCGCCGACACCCTGCGCGACCGCGGCGTCACGGTGGCCGACGTGGTCGCCTACGAGACCCTCGAGGCGCCCGAGGGGTCGCGACCGCTGCTCGCCGCCGCCCTCGACGACGGCCCGGTAGACGCGATCGTCCTGACCAGCGGCTCGACGGCTCGAGGGCTGCTGGCGCTGGCCTCGGACGACACCCGCGCGCGCCTCGCTGCTACGCCGGCCGTCGCCGCTGGCACCTCAACAGCCGCCGCCACGCGCGCTGCCGGTTACACCACCGTGCTCACCGCCCCCTCGCCCGCCGCCGCGGACCTCGTCGCGTTCACCGCGCGGGCGCTCGGGGTGGCGGACGCCGAGACCCCGCTCGACCTCGCCCTCGCCCATCACGACACCGCCACCGGAGCCCCTCGATGAGCCTGCTCGCCGACCAGCATCCCCAAGCCGCCGATGCCGCGGTGCCGATCCCGGATCCCGCCCACCGCATGCGCCGCCTGCGCCGGACCGAGGCGCTGCGCGCGTTCGTGCGCGAGACTCGAATCCACCCGCGCCAGCTCGTCGCGCCGCTGTTCGTCTTCCCGGGTCGGGGCCTCCGCAAGCCGGTGGGCTCGATGCCGGGCGTGGAGCGCGTGACGCCCGACGAGGCCCTGAAGGACGTGAAGGGCCTTGCCTCGCTGGGCGTCGGCGGCGTGATCGTGTTCGGGCTGCCGGCCGAGAAGGACGCTGCGGGCACGGGCGGCTGGGTCGACGACGGCATCGTCCAGGAGACCCTGCGCCGGCTCCGCGACGCGGACCCTGACCTTGTCCTGATCGCCGACACGTGCCTGTGCGAGTACACCGACCACGGCCACTGCGGCCCGCTCCTCGCCGACGGCCGCGTGGACAACGACGCCACGATCGAGCTGCTGGCTCGGACGGCCGCCTCCCAGGCCGAAGCGGGCGCCGACATCGTGGCGCCGTCCGCCATGATGGACGGCCAGGTCGCCGCCATCCGCCACGGCCTCGACGCGGCGGGACACCACGACACGGCGATCCTTGCCTACGCCGCCAAGACCGCGTCCGCGTTCTACGGCCCGTTCCGAGATGCGGCGGGCTCGGCGCCCTCGTTCGGCGACCGGCGGGGCTACCAGATGGACCCGGCCAACGGCCGCGAGGCGATGCGGGAGATGGAGGTGGACCTCGCGGAGGGCGCCGACATGCTGCTCGTGAAGCCCGCGATGCCCTCGCTCGACATCCTCGCCGCGGCGCGCGCCAGCTTCGACGTCCCCATCGGCGCGTACCAGGTCAGCGGCGAGTACGCCGCGATCGAGGCCGCCGCCCGCAACGGCTGGCTGGACCGGCGCCGGGCGCTTACCGAATCGACCACCTCGATCCTGCGCGCCGGCGCGGGCTTCGTGATCACGTACGCCGCCGCGGACCTCGCGGCGTGGGCTCGGGAGGCCTGGTGATGTCCGTCCACACCCCGCTCGGCGCGCCCGGCGCCGCGACCGGCCGCCAGGCGCTGCTCCGCCAGGACGCCGAGGGCCTGTTCCCGGGCGGCGTCAACAGCCCGGTGCGCGCGTTCCGCTCGGTCGGCCGGCCGCCGCTTATCCTGACGGGCGGCTCGGGCTGCCGGGTCCAGGACGCCGACGGCAACGTGTACCTCGACTACATCGGCTCGTGGGGGCCGGCGATCCTGGGCCACGGTCGGCAGGAGGTCGTCGACGCCGTACGCGGGGCCGCTCTCAACGGCTTCGCGCTCGGCGCCACCTCGCCGCTCGAGATCGAGCTCGCCCAGCGGATCCGAGCCGCGGTGCCGTCCATGCAACGGATGCGGTTCGTGTCCTCGGGCACCGAGGCGGTGATGAGCGCGATCCGGCTGGCGCGTGGCGGGACCGGCCGCGAGATCGTCGTCAAGTTCGCGGGCGGGTACCACGGCCACGGCGACAGCCTGCTCGTGGACGCGGGCTCCGGGCTCGCCACGCTGGGCATGCCGGGCTCGGCGGGCGTCACCAGGGGCGCGGCGCACGATACGATCGTGGTGCCCTACAACGACCGGGCTGCCATCACCGCGGCCTTCGAGACGTACCCGGGGCGGATCGCGTGCGTCATCGCCGAGGGCGTGGTGGCCAACGTGGGCGTCGTCCCGCCGGACCCCGAGTACCTCGAGTGGCTCCGGGCGTTCACCGCCTCGAGCGGGACCCTGCTGATCCTCGACGAGGTCATCTCGGGCTTCCGCGTGGCGCGCGGCGGCGCGCAGGAGCGCTACGCCATCGCGCCCGATATCACGACGCTGGGCAAGATCATCGGCGGCGGGATGCCCGTGGGGGCGTACGGCGCGAGCCGCGAGCTGATGGCGCTCATCGCGCCCGAGGGCCCGGTGTACCAGGCCGGCACGCTGTCGGGGCACCCGCTGGCGATGGCCGCGGGCATCGCGACGCTCGACCTGCTCACCCCGGACGTGTACGAGGGGCTGGAGCGCGCCGGCGCGCGGCTCGAGGCCGGGCTGCGCGAGGCGGCCGCCGAGGCTGGGCGGGAGGTGGCGATCACCCGCGTCGGCTCGCTGCTCACGGTGTTCTTCCGGTCTGGCGCGCCCACGAACGGCGCGGAGGCGCTCGCGTCGGACCGCGACGCGTACGGGCGCTTCTTCCGGGCCATGCTCGACGAGGGTGTCCTGCTGCCGCCGTCCCAGTTCGAGGCGTGGTTCCTAGGCGCCGCCCACTCGGATTCGGACCTCGACGCGACGGTCGCCGCCGCCCGGAGGGCCTTCCGGGCATGACCGCCCCCGCGTCCCAGCCCACTGCTCCGCCCGCCGGCCCCGCGGCCCGTCCCGACGCCAGGTTCCTGCGCGCCGTCCGCGGTCAATCCGTTGACGCCACGCCCGTCTGGTTCATGCGCCAGGCGGGCCGCGCCCTGCCCGAGTACCGCGCCATCCGAGAGCGGGCGACGCTGCTCGAGATCACCCGTGACGCCGCCCTGTGCACCGAGGTCACGCTCCAGCCCGTGCGCCGGCTGGGCGTGGACGCGGCGATCCTGTTCGCCGACATCACCACGCCGCTCGCGGGGATGGGCGTGGCGTTCGACATCGTCGAGGGTCGGGGACCGGTGATCGAGCACCCGGTGCGCACGGATGCAGACGTGGCGGCACTGCGCGCCTTCGAGCCCGAGGCCGCCGTGGCGCCCCTACTGGAGGCGATCTCGCTCATCCGGCGCGAGTCGCCGGTGCCGCTCATCGGCTTCGCCGGGGCGCCGTTCACGCTCGCGTGCTACCTCGTCGAGGGCGGGCCGTCGCGCGACTTCGGGAAGACCAAGGCGCTCATGCACGCGGAGCCCGAGACCTGGGCGCGGCTCCTGGACCGCCTCGTCACCGCCACGATCGCGTACCTTCGGGCGCAGGTGGCGGCTGGGGTCGAGACCGTCCAGGTGTTCGACAGCTGGGTCGGCGGGCTCTCCCCGCTCGACTATGAGCGCCGGCTGTGGCCCCACATGCGCCGCCTGTTCGAGGGCATCGCGGGCCTCGGCGTGCCGTCGATCCACTTCGGCGTGGGGACGGCGGGGATCCTCGCCCTCCAGGCGTCCGCGGGCGGCGACGTGATCGGCCTCGACTGGCGGGTCGCGCTGTCCGAGGGCCGGCGCATCGTGGGCGGGCGGGCTGTCCAGGGGAACCTCGACCCGACGCTGCTGCTGGGGCCCTGGGAGGGCGTCGAGGAGCAGGCGCGCTGGGTCCTCGAGCAGAACGCCCGACGAGCGGGCCACGTGTTCAACCTCGGCCATGGCGTGCTGCCCGGGACGGACCCCGACCAGCTGCGCCGACTCGTTGACCTCGTCCACGACCACGGAGCGTCCCTGTGACTCACCAAGCCGTCCTGCTGATGGCCTACGGCAGCCCTGACAGTCTCGACCAGGTCGAGGCCTACTACACCGACATCCGACGCGGCTCGCCACCGCCGCCGCACCTGCTCGAGGAGCTCAAGGACCGCTACCGCGCGATCGGCGGCGGGTCGCCCCTGAGCCGGATCGTCGAGGGGCAGCGGGCGGCCCTCGAGGCCGAGCTCATCGCCCGAGGCACCCCGATGCGCGTGTACGCGGCGATGCGGCACATCGCGCCCTGGATCGGCGACGTCGTCAAGACGATGGCAGCCGACGGGGTGGAGCGGATCGTGGCGATCCCGCTCGCCCCCCAGAAGTCGTCCAATGCCGCAGGCTACCGGCGCGCCGTGGACGCGGGACTGGCGGGACTCGCGAACGCCCCCGAGGTCGTCTTCGTCGAGAGCTGGCACGACACGCCGCGGTTCATCGAGGCGCTGGCGACCACGACCCGCGAGGCGCTCGACCGCTTCGCCGACCCGTCGCGCGTCACCGTCATGTTCAGCGCCCACAGCCTGCCGGCGCGCGTCGTGGCCGAGGGCGACCCGTACCCCGACGAGCTGCTCGCGACGGCCACGCTGGTGGCCCTGAAGCTGGGCCTCGACGACTACACGTTCAGCTTCCAGTCGGCCGGGCGGACGGGCGAGCCCTGGCTCGGCCCGGACATCCTCGACGAGATCCGGCGTCTCGCGGCGGACGGCGTGACCGAGATGGTCGTCCGCCCCGTCGGCTTCGTCGCAGACCACCTCGAGGTCCTCTACGACATCGACATCGAGGCGCAGGCCGTCGCCCGGGAGGTGGGGATCCACCTCGAGCGCGCCCGATCCATGAACACCGACCCCGTCTTCATCGCCGGTCTCGCCGACGTCGCGCTCGCGGCGCTGGGCAGCGCGGCGACCGCCTAGGAGGAGCGTTCCGTGACCGCCACGATCGACAACACGCCGGGCGGACAGCCGGCCGGCCATCCCGGTGGCGGGCACCCGGGAGCGCACCCGGGCGGCGGCCATCCCGGTCATCCCGGCATCACCGGCGTCGGCGCGGTCCGCGCCGAGGGCTTTGTCTACGACCGCGCGCCGATGCTCGTCTACTGGGAGACGACCCTCGCCTGCGGACTCGCCTGCCGCCACTGCCGCGCCACGGCCCAGCCGGAGCGCAACCCGCTCGAGCTCACCACCGAGGAGGGCTACCGCCTCCTCGACGAGATCACCAAGTTCGGTCGCCCCTACCCGCACCTCGTGCTCACCGGCGGCGACCCGCTCAACCGGCCGGACCTCCACGACCTCGTCTGCGCCGCGACGGAGCGGGGGATCGGCGCGTCGCTCGCGCCGGCGGCCACGGACCTGCTCACCCGCGAGGTCATGGCCAGCCTCCACGAGGCGGGCGTCCAGAACATCTCGCTGTCCATCGACGGCTCCGACGCCGCGCGCCACGACGGCTTCCGGATGGTCCCCGGGACGTTCGAGAAGACGCTCCAGGCGGCGAAGTGGGCGCGCGAGGTGGGCCTGCCCATCCAGGTCAACACGCTCGTCACCGACGAGACGCTGGCAGACCTGCCCGCGATCTACGAGCTGATGCTCACGATGGACATCATGCGCTGGAGCCTGTTCATGCTGATCACGACGGGGCGCGGCAGCTCGCTCCACGAGGTCAGCCCGGCCGACTCCGAGCGCCTCAACGCCTGGGCCTTCTCGCTCGTGAAGCGCTCGCCGTTCCAGATCAAGACCACCGAGGCCACCCACTATCGCCGGCTGGCGATCAAGACCATGCAGGCGGCCGGGATGTCCGCGGACGAGATCCTGCGGACCTCGGTGGGACGCGGCTTCGGCATTCGCGACGGCAACGGCATCGTGTTCATCAACCACGACGGCACGGTCAACCCGTCGGGCTTCCTGCCGATCCCGCTGGGCAATGTCCGGACGTCTTCGATCGTGGAGCTGTACCGCGACCACGAGGTCATGCTCGCGCTGCGCAACCCCGAGGGCTTCAAGGGCCGCTGCGGGATGTGCGAGTACGGCCGCGTGTGCGGCGGCTCCCGCGCCCGCGCCTATGCACGGACCGGCGACCCGCTAGAGGCCGACCCGCTCTGCCCGTACGTCCCCACCGGGAACGCGCCGGCGTACGGCCTAGCCTGAGGGCGCCCCGATGCGGGTGCTCGTCGTCGGGGGTGGCATCACCGGGCTGGTCGCAGCCCGGTCGCTGGCCCTCGACGGCGTGCCCGTCCTGCTCGCGGAGGCCGGCCCGAGACTGGGCGGCAAGGTCTTCACCGAGCACGCCGGCGGATTCACGGTGGAGCACGGGCCGGACTCGTTCCTGGCCACGCGCCCGACGGGGACTGCCCTCGCTCGCGAGCTCGGGCTGGGCGGGGAGCTGGTCGGGACGGCGGGGACCAGGGCGGTCTACATCCGCCACCGGGGGCGCCTGGTGCCAATGCCCGAGGGGCTCGGCCTTGTGCTCCCGACGCGCTTCCTGCCGTTCGCCCGGACACGCCTGTTCTCATGGCCCGAGAAGCTGCGCATGGCCAAGGACCTTGTGGCGCCGCGCTCGATGCCGGCCGATGACATCGCCGTCGGCGTGTACCTGCGCGGGCGGCTGGGCAACCCCCTCGTGGAGCGGCTCGCGGGGCCGCTGGTGGGCGGCGTGTACGGGACGCCGATCGACGAGCTCTCGCTCGATGCGGTGGTGCCGACGCTGCGCACGGCCGAGCGCGAGCACCGATCGCTGCTGCTCGCAGGGCTCGCGGACGGGCGCAAGATGCGCGCGGCGGCGGCGAAGCGCGCGGCTGCGAGCCCCGGCGCGAAGCCCCTGGGGGCGTTCGTTTCGCTCCGCGGCGGTCTGGATGGGCTCACCCGAGCGGTCGCCGCGTCTGCCAGCGAGCTGGGGGCGGACCTGCGAACCGATTTCGGGGTGCGGTGGCTGACCCGTTCGGGCGCCGGTGTGAGTGCAGCGTTCGCCGACGGGTCGTCCGCCCGGTTCGACGCGGTGGTGATCGCCACGCCGGCCAATGCCGCGGCCGCGCTGCTCGCCGAGCCGCTGCCGATGGTGGCGCGCCACCTCGAGGCCATCCCCCACGGCACCTCGGTCCTGGTGACCCTCTCGTACCCTCGCGAGCGCGTGGGACACGAGCTGCGAGGCCACGGCTACCTCGTGCCGCGGTCCGAGGGCGGGCCGATCGCCGCCTGCACGTGGTCCTCGGAGAAGTGGGCCGACCGCGCGCCCGCCGACACCGTGCTGCTCCGCATGTTCGTCCGCGACGAGGGGCCCTCCACGACCCTCCCCGAGGCGGCCCTGGTCAGCGCCGCGCGCGCCGACGCGGAGCGGACACTGTTGATCGCGGGAGACCCCGTGCTGGTCCGCACCGACCGCTACGAGCGCGCGATGCCGCGCTATACGGTTGGGCACCTCGACCGCGTGGCCGCGGTGGAGGCCGCGATGGGGGCGTGGCCCGCGGTGACCCTGGCCGGCGCCTCGTACCGCGGTGTGGGTCTGCCCGACTGCATTGCGCAGGGCCAGGCGGCCGCTGGGCGCGTGGCCGAGCGGCTGGGAGCGCGGGGTCTGGGCGAGGCGTCGACCGCGAGGACGGTCGCGCCGGGGTAACGGCGACACCGTCCAAGGGGGCGACAAGGCGGGCGCCCAGCGCTCGGCTTGGCGTAGTATCGGCAGGCGTGGACGGCCCTCGCCCTCGTCAGCGAACACCGTCCGGACAGCCCTGTCAGTCTGGCCGCGGCCCGTGCTCGTGCACGCTGCCTCCGAGCTCGTCCGCCGCAAGTGCCCGCCAGGCGCGGCCGGGACCTCGGCGAGCCGCGGCGACGCGGATCCGGCAGATCGCTCGTGGGCAAGGAGAGAGATGGCGCAAGGTGGGGAGCCGGTCATTCGAGTTGCTGGCCTGCGTCGCCACTACGGCGACGTGAAGGCGGTTGACGGCGTCTCGTTCGAGGTCGCGCGGGGCGAGGTCTTCGGGATGCTCGGGCCTAACGGGGCGGGCAAGACCACCACGATCGAGGTCCTCGAGGGCATCCGGACACCGGACTCCGGCACCGTGGAGGTGTTCGGCCTGGACGTGAGCCGCCACCAGACGGCGATCAAGGAGCGGATCGGGGTCCAGCTGCAGAGCGTGTCGCTGTACCCGCGGCTCACCGTGACCGAGCTCATCGACCTGTTCGGCACGTTCTTCAGCCGCAGTATGCCGACCACGCAGCTCATCGACGCTGTCGACCTCGGCGAGCGCGCCAAGGCCTGGTCGATGAACCTGTCCGGAGGGCAGCAGCAGCGCCTGTCGATCGCCCTCGCCCTGGTCAACGATCCAGAGTTGGTGTTCCTCGATGAGCCCACGACCGGCCTCGATCCGCAGGCACGTCGGTCGCTGTGGGAGCTGATCAAGGGCCTCCAGGCTCAGTGCAAGACGGTGATGCTCACGACGCACTACATGGAGGAGGCCACCGAGCTGTGCGACCGGGTGGCGATCATGGACCACGGCCACATCCTCGAGATGGGTCCAGTGAAGGAGCTGATCGGCCGCCGGTTCAGGGAGCGGGCCGTGTTCTTCGACAGCAACCCGCGGCTCCCCGTGGCGGACCTGGCGCACCTGGGCGGCGTCACCCGCACGGCCCAGGAAGACGGCCAGACCGTGCTGTACTCGACGGACGTGGCCGCCACGATCGGCGCGCTGCTGGCGACGGCCGACGGCCTCAGCCTCGAGCCCCACAACCTGGGGATCCGCCAGGCGACCCTCGAAGACGTCTTCCTCGACCTCACCGGTCGAGCGCTGCGCGACTAGGAGACCGACGATGCGAAGCCTGATCGGCCTCACCGTCGCCAACATCAGGAGCCTGGTGCGCGATCGCGCGGCCCTGTTCTGGACGATCTTCTTCCCGATCATGTTCGTGTTCCTGTTCGGCTGGATCTTCGGCGGCGGCGGTGCCGACACCAAGATCCCCGTCGGCTACGCGGATCAGGACGGCTCGGCCGCGTCGGCGGGCCTCCGCCAGGCCTTCGGCAGCGTCCAACTGCTGAGCCTGCGTGACGGCTCCGCGGACGATGAGAAGGCGGCGATGCAGCGCGGCGAGGTGTCGGCCGTCATCGTCATCCCCAAGGGCCTCGGCGAGGCGCTGGCGCAGGCGCGTTCGGGCGGCAGGGCGTCCGTCGCGATCCAGGTTTACGGCGATCCGTCGCGCAGCCAGACCACGCAGGTGGTCGAGGGCGTCGTGTCGCAGGTGGCCAACGGCGTCAACCTCCAGGCGGTCGGCGGCTCGCCCGTCGTCACGGTCAGCCGGCTGTCCCTCCAGTCCGCCACGATCAGCCAGGTCGCCTACCTGGTCCCGAGCATCCTGGCCATGGCCCTGATGCAGCTGGGCGTGTTCGCGGCGATCCCGCTCGTCCAGCAGCGCGAGAAGGGGATCCTCAAGCGCTTGGGCGCCACCCCGCTGGCGCGCTGGAAGCTGGTGGGCAGCAACGTGCTCCTGCGGCTGATGGTCGCGCTCGTGGACGCCGTGCTGATCCTGGGCATCGGCTACGTGTTCTTCGACGTCCGGATCATCGGCAACCTGCTCGCGGTGGTCGGCGTGGTCCTGCTCGGCGCGGGGTCGTTCCTCGCGATCGGCTTCGCGCTCGCCTCGCTCCTCAAGACCGAGGAGCAGGCCACCGGCGTCGTCCAGATCGTCCAGATGCCGATGATGTTCCTGTCGGGGATCTTCTTCCCGTTCGACTTCCTGCCCGGGTTCCTCCAGACCATCGCGCGATTCCTGCCGCTCACGTACCTCGGCGACGCGATGCGCCAGGTGATGGTGAACGGGACGCAGGTCGCGCCGCTGGGCGTGGACATCGCGATCCTCGCCGGCTGGCTGGTGGTGTGCCTGGGGATCGCCGCTCGGACGTTCCGCTGGGAGTAGTCACCCCCGGCACCGGGCTGCGCTAGGCACCGCGGTCCTGCCGCCACCAGCGGGAGCGGGCGACCGGCGGGCTGAGCCGAACGCTGCCGTCGGGGAACACCAGCGCGACCCAAGACCTCGGGTCGGGGTCCGCCGCGTCGCGGATCCGCAGGCCGCGGTGGAGCCGCGCGGCCTCGCTTGCCCAGTGGGCGTCATCCGCGCGCAACGGCCCTCGATAGACGATCTCGCCGCCGTTCGCGCGCACCTCGGCGACGGCGACGAAGCACGGATCGGGCTGGTCAGCCACGGCCTTCCCTGGCCCCGCGGGTCGTGGCACAGGTGGGTGCCAGTCGCTCCACCGCGTGCGTCGTCCGGCCACGGCGCCGGGGTTTGCCGCGCGGCTCCCGCTCGACAAGGCCCGATCCGGCAGCGGCGCGCGCCGGGGACGGGCCAGGAGCCCGGCGAGGCTGGTCAGCCAAGCCTGGCACGATCGTCGGCGAGTGCGGCTCGCAGCTCCGGCAGGCGCTCGATGGTCGCGAGGTCCCACGGGGTCCGGAAGATGAGTACGACATGGCCGAAGCCGACATCTCGATAGGTGCGGAGGGCGGCGGCGACCTCCGCGACCGAGCCACCGGCCGAGAGCTGACCCTCGCCTCCGTGCGGCAGGTGCACCCGGTGCCAGGCGTCCCAGGCCGAAACGGCCGCCGCGCGGTCCTCGCGGATCACCACGTTGACGTTGGTCGTCCGCTCGATCTCTCGCTCGTCGCGGCCCGCCGTCTCGCACGCCGCACGCAGGAGCCCGTCCGCGGCCGCCAGCTCGTCGGGAGTGCCGTAGGCGTTCCACATGTCCGCTGAGCGCGCAATCAGCGGGATGGTCTTGCGCGGCCCCGCGCCGCCGATCAGGATCGGCAGGCTCGGCTGGACCGGTTGCGGCGCGCACACCGCCCGATCGAACCGGTAGAAGCGCCCCTCGTGGGTGACCTCCTCTCCGTCGAGGAGCCGGCGGACGAGCGGCACGGCCTCGATCAGCCGGTCGAGGCGCTCGCCGAACCCTGAGCCGAAGTCGAACCCGAATGCCTCGTGCTCGCGCTCGAACCAGCCCGCGCCGAGCCCGAGGATGGCGCGGCCGCCGGAGATGTGGTCGACCGTCGTCGCCATCTTCGCCACGAGCCCGGGATTGCGCAGCGTGTTCGCGCCGACCATGAGCCCCAGCCGCGGCCGCGTCGTGACGGCGGCGACTGCTGCCAGGGTCGTCCAGCCCTCGAGCTTGGGGTCCGGCCAGTTGGCCTCGTCGGAGAGCAGGTGGTCGTCGATCCACAGGTCGTCGAAGCCCGCCGACTCCGCCGCCGCGACCGCCTCGCGCAGCTCGGGCCACCCCGTGCGCTGGACCCAGAACGCCGCCCCGAACCGCATGGCCGATCACCTCCTAGTCCCAGATCGTACTGGCCACCCCGCTTGCGCTCCACACCGTTCCTGAGGGCGCGTCCTGTGGCCCTCCGTGGCGGCGTGGGGTCGGGCAGGCGGCGGCGACTTGCGGCGGCTCGGCTTCGGAATGCCGCTCGGCGGCCGAGTGACTGCACGCGTTCGCGCGCCGCGCCACCCGGTGGGCGCGCCAGCCAGACGCACCGCGTGCCGGGCCACTCGCCCAGCGAGTCGCACGAACCCGCCGTGCGTCGGATCGCTCGGCAGGCGAGCGGGCCGTGGTCCGGCGGCAGCGCTACGTGGAGGTCGGGCGCCGGGGGCAGCTTCGGGGCGGCGGCGCGACTGCGCCCCGGCGGCCGCAGGGGCGGCTCGGCAGCGGCAACGGCGCGGCGGCCGCACCGGAGGCTGGGCGGGGGCGCAATGCGCCTGCGTCCTTGCCGCGGTTCCGGGCGACGCGGATGCAGCACGCTGGGCGATACAACCCTGTGTGCCCAAGGAAGGGACCTTCGCGCATGTCAGATGCCACCCGTCGGCCCGGTCGAACGCCGCTCCGGACCGTCCTCGATCGACTCGACCCGCAGGCAGCGCAGGCTGGCGCGCCACCGTACATCTACCGACCGGTCGAACTACAGGGCAGGGCGGCCGCGGGCGTTCTCGAGCGGCTCCGGGCCCTCGCCTGGGTCGGCACGCCGGCGGTCATCGCGGTCGCGTCCCGGGTGTGGTCGGCCTTCTGGATGATGGCCCTGATCCCGGCGGTCCACACAGCGCGCGGCCTCCCGTTCGCGATCTGGGACGCGATCTGGTACTTCGGCGTGGTCAAGAACGGCTACCACGGACACGCCGTCCGGGGGGCCCACGACTTCGCGTTCTTCCCGGCGTGGCCCGCCCTCATCAAGCTCGGGTCGCTGACCGGGTTGCATCCAGCACTCGTGGGAACCGTCCTTGCGAACCTGCTCTTCGTCGCGGCGGCGATCCTGACGTGGCGCGTGCTAGACCTCCGGCTGGGCGGGACCGTCGCAACGGGCGGCCTGCTGCTGCTGTCGTTCGCACCATCGGCGTATGTGTTCTCGATGGCCTACTCGGAGCCGCTGTTCCTGCTCGCGACCGCAGCGTACTTCCTCGCCTCGAACACCTCCGCCCGGCGGGGGCTGTTCGCCGGCCTCGCGATGCTGACCCGGATCGCTGGTGCCGCCGTTGCAGCGTCCGCGCTAGTCCAGTTCGTGTTCGGCCCGAGGCCGGGGCGTCGGACCGCGTTCCTGGTCATGCTCGCCACCAGCCTGGTCTTCGGCATCTGGTGGATGTTCATCGCGTACCTGACCCACAGGTTCACCGGCTTCCTGAGCGGTTCGCCCGCTTGGGTGCACGGCGGCACCGGGCTCGAGCGGTTGGTCGAGGCGGTCCGCCGTCCGACGATCCAGCGAGTCGGGTGGATTGCCTTCTTCGTGATCGTGGGGCTCGGGGCGTTGGCGCTGCTGCGGGTCGACAGGGAGCTGGCTGTCTTCTCCATCGCTGCGATCGCACTCGCATTCCTGCCCGGCGGGCTGGTGCCCTCGATGCCCCGCTATGCGCTCGCCGCCTTCCCTGCCTTCGCAGGCCTGGCGCTCCTTTTCGGCAGACGTGGCACCTGGGCTATCGCCGGCTGCTTCGCGTTGGCGCAGATCGCGTTCGTGGCATGGATGATCGCCCTTCCCGGCGGCCAGGCGCCGTAGGCGCGGGGGGATGGATCCGGCCAGCACGGCTGGGGTGGAGACCATCACAAGTCGGCCGCCTTCGGCCGGTGACTTGGTAGAGTTCTCGTTGCCGGGGACAGCCGATCGGACGAGTCTGGGGAGACGTGCTGACCGACGCCCTGCTCACCTCGCTCGCCGCGACCGTCCTCCTGACTGCCGCCGTCATCCTGGCCGGTCGCCGACCGACCCGCTATGGCGCGCGCCTCGCCGGGTTCGCGGTCGTGCTCCTCGCGCCACTCCTGCCTGCGCCGTCGCTCCTGGTCCTCGTCGCCACGGCAGGCGTCGCGCTGCTGATGCCTCGTCGCTGGTATGTGCCGGGAGCGTGGCTCCTCTCCGCGATCGTGGTGTGCTTCGCGCTCTACGCCGCCTATCTGGTCCGCGCGACCGTCCTCCTGGGCGGCGATACGCTGGCGCTCCTGCTGGGCGCCGCACTGCTGCTGCTCCAGGCGGGCGCAATGGCCCTGCTGCTGGCAAGCGCCTTCGAGATGGTGGACGCGCTCTGTGCACCGCCGGTCGACCCCTTGGCCCCGGCCATGCCCGCGCCGCCGCCGCTCGTCTGCCTCCAGGTGCCCACCTACAATGAGCCGCCCGACCTCGTGCTCGAGACGCTCGCCTCGCTCGTCGCGATCGACTACCCGGCGCTGTGCGTCCAGGTCATCGACAACAACACCACGGACCCCGCTCTCTGGCAGCCAGTCGAGGCCGAGTGCGCCCGCCTCCGAGGACTGGGCCATCAGGTCGAGTTCGTCCACCTCCCGGAGTGGCCCGGCTACAAAGGGGGGGCACTCAACTGGGGGCTCGGCCACCTGCCCGACGGGGTCGAGATCGTGGGCGTGGTCGATGCCGACTACGTGGTCGAGCCGGCTTGGCTACGCGACGCGGTGCCCCACTTCGCGGATCCGGAAGTGGCCTTCGTCCAGACGCCGCAGGACTACCGCGCCTGGGAGGCCTCCGCGTTCTACCGCGCCTGCTACGTCGGCTTCGGCTACTTCTTCAAGGTGGGGATGGTCAGCCGCGCCCGTCGCGACGCGATCATCTTCGCCGGCACGATGGGTCTCATCCGCCGCTCAGCGCTCGAGGAGGTGGGGGGCTGGGACGAGACCATCATCACCGAGGACGCCGAGATCAGCATCCGAATCCTCGAGCGGGGCTACCGGCCGGTGTACCTGCCTACCGCATACGGGCGCGGGATCATGCCGCTCACCTACGAGGGCCTGCGCAAGCAGCGCTACCGCTGGGCGTTCGGCGGCATCCAAATCCTGCGGCGGCACGCCAGGACGCTGCTCTCGCCGCGATCCCACCTCAGCCTCGGCCAGCGGTACGACCACATCCTCGGCGGCCTGTGGTGGTTCAACGACGCACTGACCTTCGGGTTCGGGCTGTTCGTGGCGGCCGCTGCACTGGGCGAGATCGCCGGGCGCCCATTCGTCGTGCAGCGGCTCACCTCGACGGGCATCGTGCTCCCGCTGGCGTTCATCGGGCTCAACCTGACGCGCTACCTATGGGGCCTGGGCACGACGATGCGGGCGGCACCTCCGCTCGCCCTCGCCGCGCTCCGGGTCAACATGTCGCTCTCGTGGGTCATCGCGCTCGCCTGCGCGAAAGCGCTCGTCCAGGAGAGGGCCGCGTTCTTGCGGACCCCCAAGTTCCGCGGCGCCGCACGGATCCGCGAGGTGCGGCTGGTCTGGGTCGAGGCTGTCCTGGGCGGGGTTGCGGTACTGCTGGCCGTGCTCGTGCTGCTGACCTCGGCGTTCTCCCTCTCTGGCGTCGTCCTCGCCTGCCTGCTGGGCTGGTCGGCGGTGATCTACGGATCGGCAGTGTCGTTTGCCCTGGCCGATCCGGAACGCGCCCCGGTCGGGAGGGGGCTGGCTGAGAAGGCCCGCCTCGAGCTCGCGCCGCGCGTCGTCCGGGTTGCGCGCTCGCGACCTGCGCGGGCCGCGATGCTGAGCGCCGCGCTGTTCGCCGCGGTGGCCGTCGGCGTGGCCCTCGAGTCGTCGCGGCTGCCCGTCGCGGAACTGCCGTTCTCGGCCGTGGCGGTGGGACCGGTGGCGCACCCGCTGCCGACCCTCGCGCCGCCCTCGGCTACGCCCCCACCAAGCGTGGTGCCGTCGGCTCGGCCCTCAGGTGGCCCATCGGCCGCACCGTCCGTGTCGGCGGCGCCCTCTCCCGTCGCCTCATCCGCCGGCTCGCCGGGTGTGGGAGGAACCGGGGGTCCCGGCAGCTCGGGCGGGCCGAGGCCGACCGCAACGGTGGGCGCCTCGTCGCAGCCCACGCCGTCCCTCCCGCCTGCCGCCTCGCCAAGCCCGCCGCCGGCGCCGACCGCGACCCCGCGACCCACGGCTCCGGTGGCGCTGCCGAGCGCCAAGCCAACCAGCCCGCCTTCGCCGTCCCATTCCCGGTCTCCGGCCCCGACGCCGAGCGTGCCGACGCCGTCGCACCCCTGACGGGGCCAGGCGTCGGGCTTCACGACCGCGGCGATCCGGGCGGCGGATCCCGCTGTTCGGCACCGTTCGCGCACTCGGGCTATGTTGGGCGGACCGCTCCGGACCTCGCGTCCCGTCCATCCCCGGAGGAACCCCGTGACCGCCTCGCAGCCCACCGATCCAAGCGCTCCCACCCGCTACACGCTGTGGGCCGTCTTCGCGAGAACCGGCGACGAGCCGGGCGGGGACGCCGTCACCGGGCTCGACGCGTGGGCCGCATCGCTCGCCGCAGTCGACGTGGTGCTCCGGGGCTGGTACGACGTGTCCGGCATGCGCCCCGACGCCGACCTGATGCTGTGGATCCACGGCCCGTCTGCGGAGTCGCTGCAGGCAGCGCTCCGCGCCTTCCGCCGCACCGCGGCCGGCGCCTCGACCCGCCTCGCCTGGTCCGCCATGGGCACCCATCGGGCCGCCGAGTTCACACCGGACCACATCCCCTCGTTCATGCGCGACACGCAGCCCAAGGCGTGGCTGTGTGTCTATCCGTTCGTGCGCTCTCACGAGTGGTACCTGCTGCCCGAGGACGACCGCCGCGAGATGCTCCGCGAGCACGGCATGGCTGGCAGGGAGTTCCGTGGCGTCCAGCCGAACACGGTCGCCGCGTTCGCGCTCAACGATTGGGAGTGGATCCTGGCGCTGGAGTCGGACGACCTGCTCGAGCTCGTGGACCTGATGCGCGGCCTACGGGCAACCCAGGCCCGCCGCCATGTCCGCGAGGAGACGCCGTTCCACACGGGGCGCCGGGTGGACGCGGCCGGCGCTGTCGAGGTCCTCGCCTGACCTTGGCGTCTGTCACGTCTGCCCAGTGGCCCCGCCACGGGGCCTGGGCCCTGAGTCAGCTCAGACTCGCATCGAGGTGCCCTGAGCGCGGCTCGAGGCACTGGCTAGCGGGCTGCGCCGGCGATCACGCTCGCCGATGACGGATTTGAGCCGGTGGCGACTCAACACAGCGACTCAACACGACGGTGCCACGCGACGTCGACAGGCGTAGCGTATGGGCATGACCGACGAGGAGCCCAAGTCGCGCCGCGAGCTCTGGGACGAGCGCCACGCGGCACACGAGACCATCGAGTCCAGGGAGGCGGATCCGACCCTGGTGGCCCTCGCGACGCCGCTCGCCCCGGGCCGAGCGCTGGACCTGGCCGCGGGCGACGGCCGCAACGCCATCTGGCTGGCCTCGCGCGGGTGGCGCGTCACGGCGGTGGACTTCTCCGGCGTCGCGCTCGAGCGGGCGAGGGCCGCTGCGGATCGGGCGGGCGTCAGCGTCGAGTGGGTCCAGGCGGACCTGCTCGAGTGGCGGGCCGAGCCCCGCTCAGCCGACCTCGTCGTGCTGATGTTCCTCCACCTGCCCCCGGAGGAGCGGCGGGTCGTGCTCGCGGCCGCGGCCGACGCCGTGGCGCCGGGCGGGCGGCTGCTCATCGTTGGGCACGACCGATCGAACCTCGGCCGCGGCGTGCCGGGACCCGAAGACCCTGCGCTGCTCTACGCCACGGACGAGGTGGTCGCGGACCTCGCAGCGCTCGTCGTGAACGAGGCGAGGCAGGTTGACCACGACCTCGGCGACGGGCGCGTGTCCACCGACGCCGTGCTCCTGGCCAGGCGGCCCAGCCGCTGACGGCCGGGCAGCCTGGCCAGGCGCCTGCCGGGGCGAACCCGGGCTACTCGCCGACGGGCTCACCCTCGGGGCGCTGCGGCGCGCGTCGCGCCACCGGCGCCAGGTCGATCGTGCGCACCCGCCGCGTCCGCCCGGCCTCGGTCCGAACTGCCGCCGCGGGGATGACCCCGCCCACGATCGACTCGACCGTCGCGGTCTCGCCCGCGAACAGGCCCGTGCCCAGGATGGTCACGCGCATGCCGACCTCGATGCCCGCCTTGCCCTGGCTCGCCTGCCGGTTGATGACCGCCACCGTGGGCGGGGTCACCTGGGGCACGTAGGCCGGAGCGGGGCCCTTGGAGCTGCGGGGGGGCGGGTAGGTGACGCGGCGCTTGCGCGTCATGAGCGCCGCCCGCGAGTGGCGTTCCGGTCAACCTTGGGCGCCTTGGGCTCGTGGCCCGGGCGGGGCGGGTTCGGCAGGGTGCCGGGCGCCTGGTTCGGCGGGGGCGCCAGGGGGCCACGGGCACGCGCTGCGGCCACTTCGCGCGTGAAGGCGCTCAGGGTCTCGGCCGGGATGCTCGCGTACCACGCGGCCTCGATCTGCTTGGTGCGCTCGGTTTCGGCAGCGCGGCGAGCGCGCTCGTAGGGCGAATGCTTGGTCATCGATTCCTCTCCGCGGCAGGGCCTGCGCCTGTGTGGTGGTTGCCAGTATGAGTTGGTTCGGCCGCGCGGCGCAGCCGCTCGCCAGGGAGCACGACCGGGCGCTGGCCAATGGACGGCCCGCGGCGGTCGGCGTGGGCCGAGGCCCCGGCGCGGTGGGATCCGGAGTGCCCAGCGGGGCGGTTCCGCGGGCTGGCGCCGGACCGGGCATCGCCGCGGCCGATCGAGGCCCCCGCGGCGGGTCGTGACGGGCCGGCCATCGGCCGCGGCGCGCGCTCGCCTTGGGGCTTGCCGTGCGCGACGGGCGCTGGACGCGGCCCCTGGCGGGACACGGAGCGGTGCCGGCCATCGCCGGAGCGGTGCCCGGGGTCGCCCGACCTGACGCGGAGGGGCTCCGCGCGGACCGAGCGGTCCGGCTCGTACCCGGCGACGAGCTGGGACGGGAGCGGCCGGCCCAGCAGGCGCTGGATGTCGCGGAGCAGCTGGTTCTCGTCGATGCACACGAGCGAGACGGCCTGCCCGCCGACGCCGGCGCGGCCGGTGCGCCCGATCCGGTGCACGTAGTCCGAGGCGACCATCGGCAGCTCGAAGTTGACGACGTGCTCCAGTGCCTCGATGTCGATGCCCCGGGCGGCGATGTCGGTCGCGACCAGGATGCCCACCCGCCCCGACTTGAAGTCGTCGAGGGCCCGGATGCGCTGGCCCTGGCTCTTGTTGCCGTGGATGGCGGCGGCGGGGATCCCGTCGCGCCCCAGCTGCTCAGCCAGGCGGTTCGCGCCGTGCTTGGTACGGGTGAACACCAGGGCCTGCGAGATGCGTCCCGACGTCACAAGGTGGGCGAGCAGCTCGCGCTTGCGCTCGCGGTCCACCGGGATGACCACCTGCTCCACGAGCTCGGCGGCCGTGTTGCGTGGGGCCACGTCCACGGTGGCGGGGTTGAGCAGCAAGCCCTCGGCCAGCCCGCGGATCTCGTCCGAGAAGGTCGCCGAGAAGAGCAGGCTCTGGCGCTTGGCGGGGAGCAGGGCCAGGACCCGGCGGATGTCGCGGATGAAGCCCATGTCCAGCATCCGGTCGGCCTCGTCGAGCACGAGCACCTCGACCCGCGAGAGGTCGATCGTCCGCTGCATGACGTGGTCGAGCAGGCGGCCCGGTGTCGCCACCACGATCGGCGTGCCGGCGCGCAGGGCGCGGGCCTGCGGCTCGAAGCCGACGCCGCCGTAGATCGCTACCGAGCGCATGGGCCGGTGTCGGCCGTAGGTGCGGAAGCTCTCCTCGACCTGGAGCGCGAGCTCGCGGGTGGGGGCGAGGACCAGGGCCCGGACGTGGGGGCGCACGGGCTTGGCGTGGGCCGAGGGGGCGAAGCCCGCTTGGGCGTCGCTGGCGTGGAGCCGCTGGAGTAGCGGCAGCACGAAGGCCGCGGTCTTGCCGGTGCCGGTCTGGGCTCCGGCAAGCAGGTCGCGGCCGGCGAGGACGAGGGGGATGGCCTGCCGCTGCACGGGCGTGGGCTCTGTGTAGCCCTCGTCGGCGACGGCGCGCAGGTATTCAGGGGCCAGCCCGAGGCTGTCGAACGTCATGAGGTGTTGCGCTCCTGGGGCCCTCCCGCAAGGTGCGGGGCCCGGTCAGGGCGACAAGTGAATCGGGGTCGGACGGCGGGAAACCGTGGACGCAGACCGGGGCGCCCATCGAGCACGAAGGCGATAAGCCTACCTCATCGCGCAACTTCGGTCTCCCGGCTCTCTCCCTGCTCCGCCGTACCCTACGCGTGTGTCCGTGCCCGTGCACCCCGACGCTCTCGTCCCGCCTGCCCTCCGCGAGGCGATCCTCGCCTGGTTCGCTGCCCACGGGCGGCCGCTTGCCTTCCGCGCCACGGACGATCCGTATGCGGTGCTGGTGTCCGAGCTGATGGCGCAACAGACGCAGGCAGAGCGCGCGGCCGAGGCGTGGGTCGCCTGGATCGCCCGCTGGCCGACCGTCGGCGACCTGGCCGCGGCGCCCGTGAGCGACGTGCTCCGGGCATGGGCGGGCCTGGGCTACAACCGGCGCGCGCTGGCGCTTCACCGCGCCGCCCAGGCGATCGTCAGCCAGCATGGCGGTCAGGTGCCCGGCGATATCCCGGCCCTCGAGCGGCTGCCAGGCGTGGGCCCGTACACAGCCCGTGCCGTGGCCGCGATCGCGTTCGGGCGGCCGGTCGGGGCGGTGGACACGAACGTGCGACGCGTGCTCGGGCGGATCGCGGGCGCGGGCGGTGTCGGCATCATGTCAGGGTTCGCGTTGGGGAGCATGCAGTCGCTGGCGGACGCCGTGGTGCCCGAGGATGCGGCAGCGACATGGACCCACGCGCTCATGGACGTGGGCGCGACCATCTGCACGCCGCGCAGCCCTCGGTGCGGCGACTGCCCGGCGGTCCTGTGGTGCCGCTTCGCGGCGGGGGAGCGCGGGGAGCCGTCGGTCCTCCCCAAGCAGCGCCCTCGCTCAGCGCCGTTCCCCTCGACCAGACGCTGGCTCCGCGGCCGGGTCCTCGACCGCGCCCGCTCCGCCCAGGACGCCAGCTGGTGCGCATACCCAGACGCGATCGGCTCCCACGAGCCTGCGGCCGTCCGGGAGGCCGTTCTCGCCCTCGCGCGGGAGGGGCTGCTCGAAGCCCGCGAGACGCCCGATGGCCTGGAGGCGAGGCTGCCCGGCTGAGCGTTGTCGGGTCGGGCGGTCGCGGCGTCGCGTCACGCGGTCGCGCGTCGCGTCGGGCGCCCGAGGCCACTTCGGCAGGGTCCGGGTTCGACCGGTGTCCCGCCGGCGCCCATCCAGGGGGACACCTCACCGTGGCCCTCGACAGCCGTGGGTGCCCCCAAGGCACGGTACCCTTCACGCGTGCCTTCCCGGAACACGCCCCTCCCCGGCGACGATCCCGGCCTCGCCACGCTTTCGCTCGACGAGCTGGAGCTGCGCTGGGCCGCTTGCGCCGCGCGCGGGGCGATCTCCGCCGAGTCAATGACGGGCGCCGACCGCAAGGCCCAGGCACTCGGCGTCGCGGGCGAGACCCTGATGGAGCATGCGGGGACGGCCGTCGCCGCCGCGGCCCGCGCCCTGCTCGTCCACAACAGTCGCGAGGGCCGGCCGGTGCTCGTCTTTGGTGGCCCGGGCAACAACGGCGGAGACGGCTTCGTGGCCGCACGGCGGCTGGCCGCCTGGGGCGTGCCGGTGATCGCCGTCCTGGTCTCGGGCGTCGAGCGGCCGGGCACTCCGGACGCCGCGCGCAACTGGAAGCGCCTCGACGGGCTCGACGGGGTCACCCTGATCCACGTGCCGGTCGCCCGCGACGTGGCGATCTTGGGCCAGGGGATCGACAAGGCCGGGATCATCGTCGACGCGCTGCTGGGCACGGGCGTCCGCGGGCGCCTTCGCGAGCCCGTCCGGGCCGCGGTCGAGGTTATCCAGCACGCGCGCGACGGCGGTACTCCCGTGCTGGCTGTGGACACGCCGACCGCCCTCGACCTGACGTCGGGCGAGCCGTCCGACCCCGTGGTCCGGGCCGACCTGACCGTCACCTTCCACCGGCCGAAGCTCGGGCTCCAGACGAAGCTCGGCCGGGCGCTGGCCGGGCGCGTCCTCGTTGCGCCCATCGGCATCCCCGTCGAAGCGGACCGGGGCTGAGTGCTGTCCATGCCCGAGGGACCCCGCGCCTCATCCCGCCAGCCCGGCCTCCGCGAGGTGCTGCTCGTCGCGGGCCTCGTGGTCCTGGTCGTGCTCGCCGCCGATGCGCTGACCGGCGTGCTGCCGACCGATATCCGGAACGTCATCGTCCACACCCCCCTCGCGATCACGGTGCTCGTCCTCGGCACCGCGTTCGTCCTGTGGCGCATCCTGCGTGCGCCCAAGCCCTGAGGCCCCCGCCATGACCGAACCGCCGTCAACCCCCGCCACCGCCGCATCCCGCCCGCCCCTCGCCGCCCGCGGCGCTGACCTCGAGCAGCTGGGCCGCGAGACCTGGGACGTGCTGATCGTGGGCGGCGGCATCGTCGGCTGCGGGGCGCTCCTCGACGCCGCCAGCCGCGGGCTGCGGGCCGCCCTCGTCGAGCAGGACGATGTCGCGGTCGGGACCTCGTCGCGCTCGTCGCGGCTGATCCACGGCGGGCTGCGCTACCTCGAGCAGTTCCACGTCGGCCTGGTCCGCGAGGCGCTCCACGAGCGCGCCCGGCTCCTGGAGCTCGCCCCGCACCTCGTTCGCCTCGAGCGGTTCCTGTTCCCGCTCTACGGGCGCCCGGTCGTCACGCGGTCGTTCTTCCAGGCAGGACTCACCCTGTACGACCTGCTGGGCTCGGCGAAGTCGGGCGGCCGCCACCGCCACCTCTCGGTGGGCGAGGCGCTCGAGATCGCGCCCACCCTCCACCGCCACGGCCTCCAGGGCGCGATGCTCTACAGCGACGGCATGGAGGACGACGCGCGCTACACGCTCGCGGTGCTCCGGACTGCGCGCCGCGAGGGCGGGCTGGCCGTGACGCGCGTGCGGGCCGTGCGCGCGCTGCGCGAGGGCGAGCGAGTGGCCGGCGCCACGGTCCGCGACCAGGTCAGCGGTGCCGAGTTCGACGTCCGCGCGAGGACTGTGCTCGACGCGACCGGCGTCTGGGGCTCCAAGCCCGACCGCCCGTTCGACAGCGAGAAGGCCACGTTCAACGTCCTGCCGTCGCGCGGCACCCACATCCTCGTCCCGAGAGAGCGGATCCCCGTCATGACGGGCGTCACGATCCGCGTGCCGGGCAAGGTGGCGTTCATGGTCCCGTGGCCGCGCCACTGGGTCATCGGCACCACCGACGAGCCGTTCAAGGGGCCGGTTGACCGGCCGTCCGCCAGCGCCGCAGAGGTGGACAGGATCCTCGCCGCGGTCAATGGCGCGTTCGACGCCAACGTCACCCGGGCCGACATCGTGGGCACGTTCGCGGGCCTCCGCCCGCTGATCGCCCCGTCGGGCGCCAGCTCGACCGTCAAGGTGTCGCGCGAGCACAAGGTGGCGGTCGAGGACCGCGGGCTCGTGCGGATCAGCGGCGGCAAGTACACGACGTACCGCCTGATGGCCCGTGACGCGATCGACGCGGTGCTGGGCGACGACGCGAAGGACCGCCCGAGCGCAACCGCGGAGCTGCCGATCGTGGGTGCGGCGCCGCGGGCCGAGCTGGACGCGCTCGCCGCGCGCCTGGCCCGCGAGCCCGGGATGGACGCGGACGCGGCGCAGGCGCTCGTGGACCGCCACGGCATCGAGGCCGTCGAAGTGCTGGCGATGGGCCGCGAGCGCGACCTCGTCCGGCCGCTCGTCGCCGGGCACCCGTTCCTCGAGGCCGAGGTGGTGTGGGCCGCGGAGCGCGAGCTGGCGATGGCGCTCGACGATGTCCTGACGCGGCGGATGCGGCTGTCGATGGCCTTGCCAGATCGCGGGGCGTGCGTCGCGCCCCGGGTCGCCGAGATCGTGGGCCGGGTCCTGGGCTGGACGCCGGGACGCCAGGCTGCCGAGGTCGCGGGCTACCTCGAGGGCGCCCACCGCGAGTTCGACGTGCCCGCGTAGCAGCCGCCCGGGGCGCCCATGGAATGCCCGCCGACGGGCGCGACAGGGGGTGCAAGAGGCGAAGGAAAATAGGTATCGCCACGCTCGCGGATTGACGGTAGAGTGCGGCTGCGCGCACCGGCGCGTATGGCTCACACCCGTTCGCACGCACGACAACTTGGTCTCCTCCGGATTTGCTCGAGGGCCTGGTCTAGAAGCGGCGACATCTGGAGGAGATCGGCACGTGGCCGACAAGACCCTGACCTGTTCCGACTGCGGAATGGAGTTCGCGTTCACGGAGCGAGAGCAGGCCTTCTACGCCGAGAAGGGATTCTCGGAGCCCCGTCGCTGCCCGTCCTGCCGCGCCAGCCGCAAGGCCGCCCGCTCGGGCGGCGACAGCAGCTTCGGTGGCGGCTCGTACGCGGGCGCCGGCGGCTACGACTCCGGGTACGGCGCTGGCGGTGGCTATTCCGCCGGCGGCTACGGCGGCGGGGGCTTCGGCAACCGCAGCAGCGGTCCGCGCGAGATGTTCACAGCGACGTGCAGCTCCTGCGGTCGCGAGGCTCGCGTCCCGTTCCGCCCCACCAACGGCAAGCCGGTGTACTGCTCGGACTGCTTCCGCTCGCAGCGCGGCGGCTGAGCGCCTCCTGATCGACCGGGCCGCGCAAGCGGCCCGGTTTCGTCGTTGATGAGGGTTTCGTCGTTCGCGAGGGCGTGATCGGCCAGTGCCTGCGCGACGCGGGCCCGACGGCGCTCCCCCGGGTTCCGCGACACCGCGGTGTAGGATCGCGCTGGTCGTCCTGCATCGGCGCCAGCGCGCCCGTCCCACAGTCCGGGAGAACACCCCCACGTCATGGCCGTCGGCTCGTCCAACTCGTTCGATCTCGTGGTCCTCGGCGCCGGCACCGGCGGCTATGCGGCGGCGTTCCGCGCCTCGCAGCTTGGCCTGCGGGTGGCGCTGGTGGACGAGGGCAAGATCGGCGGGACGTGCCTCCACCGCGGCTGCATCCCTACCAAGACGCTCCTCGAATCGGCCGCCGTCGCGCAGAGGGTGCGCCACGCTGGCGACTTCGGCGTCAACATCCCGGGCGAGGCCGTCATCGACTACGCCAAGGTCGCCCAGCGGCGCGACCAGGTGGTCAACCGGATGTGGAAGGGCCTCGGCAGCCTGGTCAAGAAGTACAACGTGACGTGGGTCCAGGGCCGCGGCCGGCTCGACGGCGCGCACAAGGTCCGGGTGAGGGGCGAGGACGGGAACGAGGTCGTGCTCGAGGCGACCGACGTCATCCTGGCCACCGGCTCGCGCGTGAAGTCGCTGCCCGGCATCACCCTCGACGGCAAGCGCATCGTCACCAGTGACGACGCGCTCAGGATGGACATGCTGCCCGCGAGCATCATCGTGATCGGGGCGGGCGCCGTCGGCGTCGAGTTCGCCTCGCTGTACCACGACCTCGGTTCGACGGTCACGCTGCTCGAGTACCTGCCCGCGATCGTCCCGCTTGAGGACCGCGACGTGTCCAAGGAGCTGGAGCGCACCTTCACGCGGCGCGGGATCAAGGTGATGACCAGCGCCCGCTTCGACGCCGATTCGGTCGTGGCGGGCGACGACGGCGTGCGGATCACGGTCGGGCCGGAGGGGGGCAAGGCCGAGGAGATCCGTGCGGAGATACTGCTGGTGGCCGCCGGCCGGGCCACGAACGTCGAGGACGTCGGGCTCGAGACCACGTCGGCCGAGGTCGACCGGGGCATCGTCACGGTGGACGGCCGGATGCGCACGCGGGAGGCCCACCTCTACGCCATCGGCGACATCGTCGGCGGCCTCCAGCTCGCCCACACGGCCGCCCACGAGGGGATCATCGCCGCCAGCGTGATCGCGGGCGAGAGCGATGTGCACCCGATGGACTACGTCCGCCAGCCGCGCGCCACCTACTGCCGCCCCGAGATCGCGTCGGTCGGCCTCACCGAGCAGCAGTGCGAGGCGCAGGGCATCCCGGTCAAGGTGGGCAAGGTCCCGTTCCAGGCCGTGGGCAAGGCGATCATCGGGGGCGAGTACGAGGGGTTCGCCAAGATCATCGGCCACGCCGAGACCGACGAGACGCTGGGCGTCCACCTCATCGGCCCACATGCCACCGACCTCATCGCCGAGGCGTCGGTCGCCCTGTTCCTCGAGGCGACGCCCTGGGAGATCGGCGCCGCGACCCACGCCCACCCCACGTTGTCAGAGATCCTTGGTGAGACGGCGATGGCCCTCGACGGGAGGTCGATCAACTTCTAGGGCATAGTCTGCGGGCAACCACGACGTCTGCGGGCAACCATGACGGCCATTCACCGCTGCGGCCGCGCGCCGGAGGAGGTGCGATGACGATCACCGGGCAGGAAGGCGACCGGAAGGCCGGGACGCTGGCCGCCGAGTACGGGCTCGCGGACGCGGACCTGCTGGCCATGTACCGGACGATGGCGCTCGCGCGCGCGCTCGACGAGCGGATGTGGCTGCTCAACCGCTCGGGCCGGGCGCCGTTCGTGATCAGCGGGCAGGGCCACGAGGGCGCCCAGGTGGGCATCGCCTGGCCGCTGCGCCGGGACCACGACTGGGTGGCGCCGTTCTACCGCTCGATCGCAACCTGCCTGGTGGTGGGGATGACCCCGCGCGACGTCATGCTGGCCCAGTTCGCGCGCGCCTCGGACCCGAGCTCCGGCGGGCGCCAGATGCCGGGCCACTACGGCCACCCGGGCCACCACGTGGTCTCCGTGTCGTCGCCGGTCGCCACGCAGATCCTCCACGCGGTGGGGATCGCGCTGGCGTCGCGAATCCGCGGGCTCGACCAGGTCGCGATGGCGATCATGGGGGAGGGGAGCAGCAACCAGGGCGACGTCCACGAGGGGCTCAACTTCGCGGCGATCCACCGGTTGCCGATGGTCCTGGTCATCGAGAACAACGGCTACGCGATCAGCGTCCCGGCCGCGAGGGAACTCTCGGTCAGGGATGTCGCGGACCGCGCGTCGGGCTACGGCATCCCGGGCGTCGTCGTTGACGGGACGGACGTGCTGGCCTGCTATACGGCGTCTCGCGAGGCGGTGGACCGGGCGCGGCGTGGCGAGGGGCCCACGCTGATTGAGGCCAAGGTGACGCGGCTGACCGGCCACTCGTCGGACGACCAGCAGAGCAAGTACCGCTCGGAGTCGGAGCTGGCCGAGGGGCTGACCCACGATCCGTTGCCGATCTTCCGGGCGCAGCTTCGCGAGGCGGGCGTCCTGGACGAGGCTGCGGAGGCGGCGATCGCCACCGACGTGAAGGCGAGCGTCGAGGGCGCCACCTCGTTCGCCGAGGCGGCTCCCGACCCCGAGCCGGCGGGGGCGATGGACCACGTGTTCGGCGACCCCGCGGCGGGCGAGCCGCCGCCGCCCTGGCATCCGACGCCCGGCGGCGCCTCGGGCTCCGGGGGAGGGCTGGGCGCATGACCGTCCGGACGTTCATCGAGGCCGTCCGCGAGGGCATGGCCCAGGAGATGCGCCGCGATGCGTCGGTCATCGTTCTGGGCGAGGACGTGGGCAAGAAGGGCGGCGTGTTCCTCGCCACCGACGGCCTGTGGGCGGAGTTCGGCGACGACCGCGTGATCGACACGCCCCTGACCGAGTCGATGATCGTGGGGACCTCGATCGGGGCCGCGCTCAACGGGCTGCGGCCGATCGCGGAGATCCAGTTCGCGGACTTCATCTTCCCGGCGTTCAACCAGCTCGTGTCCGAGGCCGCGCGGATGCGCTACCGGACGATTGGCGCGTCCTGCGTCCCGATGGTCGTTCGGGCGCCGTACGGCGGCGGCGTCCACGGCGCGATGTACCACTCGCAGTCGGTCGAGGCGTTCTTCACCCACATCCCGGGCATCAAGACCGTCGTCCCGTCCACGCCCTACGACGCGAAGGGCCTGCTGGTGGCCGCGATCCGCGACGAGGACCCGGTCCTGTTCCTCGAGCACAAGAAGCTCTACCGATCGGTGCGCGGCGACGTGCCGGGCGGGGAGTACACGGTGCCGATCGGGCGCGCGGTGGTGCGGCGGCCGGGGCGCCGGCTCACGGTGGTGGCGTACGGGCTGATGGTCCACTACGCACTCGAGGCCGCTGAGAAGGTGGCCGACGAGGGGATCGACTGCGAGGTGGTGGACCTGCGCTCGCTGCGGCCGCTGGACCGGGAGACGCTGCTGGGGTCCGTGCGCAAGACGGGCAAGTGCCTCGTGGTGTACGAGGACAACCGCTTCGGCGGCTACGGGGCGGAGATCGCGGCGATCGTGGCCGAGGAGGCGTTCGACTATCTCGATGGGCCGGTGTCGCGGATCGCAGGGCCCGACTCGCCGGCAATGCCGTACAACCACATCCTTGAGGACTGGTTCATGCTCAACCCGGCCAAGATCGCCGATGCGATCCGAAAGCTGGCGGCGTACTGATGGCGGAAGGCTGAACGGGGCGGGCGTCGAGCGGTCGTTCTCCGTCGGCCGCGCCGCGCCAGCCCGCTTCGTCCGCGGGGGCCGCGGGTCCGCGTCGTCCGCGGTCTGCCGCGTCGCACGAGCCCGCGACGTCTGCGGTCGGCCGCGCCGCACCTAGCCCTGCTTCCTGAAGTCGCGCGCCGGTTGCCGCCCGGGACCCCCGCCGCGCGCCAGCGGCCGAGTCGTGCCGGGGTCGCCGCGCGCAGCGGCGTGCGCGGGTCCCGGCCCGAGCCGGGGGCCCGCGCTGTGGCCCGTGCACGCGGGGGGCGCTCCCGACCCTGACGCGACTCAACCCGCGAGGGACCGGCGGATCGGGGCACTGGTCCGACACGCCGTTGGTCCGGGATACGTGCGTGGCGTCCTCGCCCTTGCGCGCCGTGAGTCAGGCATAAGGCGGCGCCGTCATCCTGCGCGCATGGATGACATGTCGCTGGGACGGCGGTTCCGAGCGCTCCGACATCGGCTGGGCTGGCGGCAACGCGATCTGGGACAGATTGCCGCAGTCAGCCAGGACCTCGTCTCACTGGTCGAGAATGGCCGGATCGCCGACGTGTCGGTTCGGGCGCTTCGGCGCGTTGCCGGTGCGCTCGGAGGCGAGCTGCGGATCGAGCTCCTGTTCCACGGCGCGGAGCTCGACAGAATGCTCGACGAGGGGCACGCGGCACTGGTCGCGGGCGTCCTGCGACGGCTCGACGCCTTCGGCTGGGAGGTGCGCCCGGAGGTGTCGTTCGCCGTGTTCGGGGAGCGCGGGTCGATCGACCTCGTGGCCTGGCACGCGGCATCCAGGACGCTGCTCGTCGTCGAGGTCAAGACCGAGCTCGTCTCCGTCGAGCAGACGCTGCGGCGGCACGACGTCAAGGTGCGGCTCGCCGCCCGGGTGGTTCGGGAGCGTTTCGGGTGGGAGCCGGTCCGGGTCGCGAGGCTGCTGGTGCTGCCCGACGGGAGCACGCCCCGACGCCAGACGGCACGCCACGATGCGGTGCTCCGGACGGCGTATCCGCTGCGCGGGCGTGCATTGCGCGCGTGGCTTACAACGCCTGCAGGGTCGGTGGCCGGGCTCGCGTACATGCCGGTTACGAAGGAGGGTCGTGCCGGCCGTCGACCCGTCAGGCCCAAACGCCTCGCCGCGCCGCGAGCGCTTCGCCCCACGCACGAGCACCGGCCCCGCTAGCCCCATCCACGAACTGGCATCGTCTTCGGCATCTGGCACGGGCTCGGTAGGCGCCGAACACGAGCGTCCCTCGTGGGCGGGGCGGATCGGGGCCGTTCAGGCACATTGCACGAGCCATCATCGTGGCTGGCGGGCCTTCCCACGGAACGGCCGAGTTGCACGAACACACTTCGTAGGCGGCGCCGACCGTGGCGATCGAGCCTGCCGCGCGGGCCCTCGTCGTGGCTGGCGGGCCTTCCCACGGAACGGCCGACTTGCACGAACACACTTCGTAGGCGGCGCCGACCGTGGCGATCGAGCCTGCCGCGCGGGCCCTCGTCGTGGCTGGCGGGCCCGATCGCACGAGGTAGCTTTCGGAGGCGGTCCTGATGGACCGGGGATGGACGGACCCGCGATGGACCTGCGACGGCACTCCGGCGCAGGATGCGCAACACTAGGCCCCGCTCATGCGCGCCCGCGTCCCCGCAGGCGAAGAACGGACCGGAGGAACCGCCCAGTGGCCAAGGTGACGATGCCCCAGCTCGGCGAGAGCGTGGCTGAGGGCACGATCGGACGCTGGCTCAAGCAGCCCGGCGACGCAGTGGCCAAGTACGAGCCGCTGCTCGAGGTGATCACGGACAAGGTCAACGCCGAGGTGCCCTCGCCGTTCGAGGGCGTGCTCCGCGAGATCCTCGCGCCCGAGGGTGCCGTCGTTGCCAACAACGCCGAGATCGCGATCATCGAAACCCCCGACGAGGCGGGTGCGGCGAGCTCCGCTGCATCGGCGGAGACGCCAGCTCCAAGCGCGGAGTCCCAGGCGAAGGAGACCGCTGCGGCGCCCAGCACACCCCCCGCGCAGGAGACGGGAACTCCCGCCCCGGCCGGCGCGCCGCGGACGATGGTCGCGGGCGCCCCGCCCGCCGCAACCGCCGGGGCTGGGGAGTCCGGCGACCCGAACGCGCGAATGACACCGGCCGTGCGCCGACTCCTCCGAGAGCATGGCCTAGAGGCCTCGCAGCTCGTCGGCACGGGTGGCGGCGGGCGGATCACGCGCGAGGATGTCCTGGCGCATGTCGAGGCGATGCGCACCGGTGCGGCGTCGCCGGCGCCCGCGACCCCGGCGGCGTCAAACGGCCGGGTGTCGGCATCGCCCCACACGGCCCCCGCCGCGGCGTCGGGATCGGCTTCGGCCCCCGCAGCCCCCGGCCAGGCTTCGGCCTCTGTCCCCGCAGCCGCAGCCGCTTCGGCCCCCAGTCAGGCCACGGCCTCGGCTCAGGACTCTCAGGTCGCCGGCGGCCAGCGCGGACCGGCCAACGGCATCGCCTTCCCGCCCGGCACCGACGAGGTGCTCGTCCCCATGAGCCAGATGCGCAAGGGCATCGCGGCACAGATGACGCGCGCCCTCCAGGCGCCCCACGCGTACCTCCAGATGGAGGTGGACGTCACCCGGCTCGTCGCCCTGCGCGAGCGCGAGAAGCGTGGCTACCAGGCGAAGGAGGGGATCGGCCTCTCGTACGTCCCGTTCGTGGTCAAGGCCAGCGCCGAGGCGCTCAAGCGCAACCCCACGTTCAATGCGCACTGGACCGACCAGGGCCTGCTCGCCAAGCGGCGGATCAACATCGGGGTGGCGGTCGCGGTTGACGAGGGGCTCATCGTGCCGGTCGTCCGCGACGCCGACCAGCTCTCCATCCACGGGCTCAACGTCGCCATCACGGACCTCGCCAGCCGCGCGCGCGCCAACAAGCTGCGCCTCGACGACTTCGGCGGCGGCACGTTCACGGTGGACAACACCGGTTACCTCGGGACGACCCTCGTGATGCCCATCATCAACGTGCCCGAGGTGGGCATCGTCACGATGGAGGCGATCACCAAGCGCCCGGTCGTGGTGAGCACGCCCGACGGTGACGTGATCGCGATCCGCCCGGTGATGAACATGGTGCTGGGGATCGACCACCGGGCGAACGACGGCGCGAGCGGGGCGGCGATGCTGCGCGACATCAAGGCGTGGCTCGAGGGCGTGGGGCCGGATACGGCAATCTACTAGCGATGAACCGAGACCTGCCCGTCCTCAACACCTCGCCCACGGCCCACGCGCACGCCGCCGCGCTCCCGCCCACGATCGCGATGGGGGGCGGGGTCGACGCGACCGCGAACGCCGCGGCGGTCGGCGTCCGGCGCCACCCCGAGTGGATCCGGGCCAAAATGCCCGCCGGCGAGACCTATCAGGACCTGCGCCGCACGCTGGCCGGCCTGAACCTCAACACCGTCTGCCAGGAGGCCATGTGCCCCAACCTCGGCGAGTGCTGGGACCAGCGCACGGCCACGGTGATGATCCTGGGCGACGTGTGCACCCGCGCCTGCGGGTTCTGCAACGTCAAGACGGGCCGCCCGACGTGGTTTGACGACGACGAGCCCAGGCGCGTGGCCGAGGCGATCGCGTACATGGGCCTCGAGCACGTGGTGGTCACCAGCGTCGCCCGCGACGACCTGCCCGACGGCGGGGCCGGCGCCTTCGCCGCCACAATCCGCGAGCTGCGCGCCCGCTGCCCGGGAATGGGCGTCGAGGTCCTGATCCCCGACTTCAACGGGGACGAGGCGCCCCTCCGCGAGGTCATGCTCGCCGGGCCGGACATCCTCAACCACAACCTCGAGACCGTGCGCCGGCTCCAGAAGCCCGTGCGCAAGCGCGCGCGCTGGGACCGCACCCTGGGCGTGCTCCAGCGGGCGAAGGCGTACGCCCGCGAGTACGGGCACGAGGCGCTCACCAAGTCGAGCCTGATGGTGGGCCTGGGCGAGACCCGCGAGGAGATGACCGAGGCGTTCGAGGCCCTCCGCGCCGTGGACTGCGACATCCTCACCATCGGCCAGTACCTGCGGCCCACCGCGCAGCACCTCCCGGTGGAGCGCTACTACCACCCCGACGAGTTCGCCGAGATGCGCGAGGAGGGCCTCGCGCTGGGGTTCAAGCACGTCGAGAGCGGCCCTCTGGTCCGGTCGAGCTACCACGCCCGAGACCAGGTCCCGGGCGCCGCGGAGCGGGCCGCGGCCCGTCGGGCCGTCATCGACGCCGAGGGCAGGGTCGTCCCGGCCTGACCGACCCGCGCCGCAGGGAGAGACGGCGCGGCGGCGGGCGCCCCAACCGCTATCCTTCGGCCATGCCGTCCACCATCAGCCGCAAGATCCCCCTCGCCGAGCTCCACTGCCACCTCGGCTCCGCGGTCACCCCGTCGATCATGTGGTCGATCGCGCACGCCCAGGGCATCAAGCTCCCCACGCGCGACTACTGGGCGTTCCGCGACCTGATCACGGTCCACCCCCGGCGGCCCAAGAGCTTCGACGGCTACCTCCAGCTGTTCCACTGGACCGAGCTCATCCAGTCGAGCCCGATCGCCGTCGAGCGCGCTGTCTACGAGGTGGTGGGCGGCGCCTACCGCAAGAACAACATCACCACGATGGAGCTCCGCTTCAACCCGATGAAGCGGAACCGGGGCGGCGAGCAGGACCTCGACCACATCATCGCGGCGGCGGTCCGGGGCATGGACCGCGCCACGCTCGAGTACCCGGTCAAGCCCGGGCTCATCTTCTGCCTCGACCGCGCCTTCCCGTACGAGCTCAACGAGATCCTCGTCGAGAAGGCCATCGCATGGCGCGACCGCGGCGTGGTCGGCATCGACATCGCGGGGCCCGAGTCCGCGACCTTCCGTGTCGCCGACTACCGCCGGGTCTTCCGCCGGGCGCGGCAGTACGGCCTGGGGATCACCGTCCACACCGGCGAGTCAGGCCCGGTCGAGGAGGTGGCCCGCGTCATCGAGCTGCTCGAGCCCGACCGCATCGGCCACGGCGTGAAGTCGGCCTACGACCCCCACGTGATGGCGATGCTCCGGGAGCGGGGGATCGTGCTCGAGATCTGCCCCACCTCGAACCTCAACACCGCGGTCGTCTCGGGCTGGGAAGAGTTCCGCTGGATCTTCGACCAGTTCCGGCGCAACGGGGTGCGGTACGCGATCTCCACCGACGGCCCCGAGATGCTCAAGACGTACATCCGCGACGAGCTGGCCACGCTGGGGCGCCTGGGCATCCTATCGCTCGAGGAGCAGCTGCAGTCGGCCGCGACGTCGCTCGCGGCCTCGTTCGTGCCCAATGTCTCGGACGTGCCGCTCCCGTCGCGCGAGCCGGCGCGGCGCCAGGTCGTCGAGCGCGAGGAGGCGTAGCGCTGCAGCTGGGCCATCGTGCCCGGGCCCGCGGCGGGCTGCTGGGTCGTCCCGCGGGTCAGTCCTGCGGGACCCGGTAGGTGCAGCAGCGGTCGCCGGCGAGGATGTGGCGCTCGCGCTCGACGCCTGGGCCCAGCAGGTCGCGGAACATCGCGAGCTCCGCCCGGCAGGCTGACCCGTTCGCCTTCGCGATCTCGTGCACCGCGCAGTTGTGCTGGACGAGACGGATCGCCCCGTCCTCGACCTCGGCCTCGGCGAGGTAGCCCTGGCCGTCCTGGAGGCGGGCCAGCTCGCGGACGCGATCGGCCAGCGGGGCGTCGGGGGGCAGCACAGCCGCAAGGCCGTCGCGGAGTCTGGCCCCCGCCTGCCGGCTGCGTGCCGCCATCACGTCGTCGAGCAGCTGATCGCCGCCGAGCTGGACGATCGCCGCGATCAGTCCGCTCGCGAGTCCCTCGTAGTTCGACGGGAAGAGGCCCTGGGCGTCCTCGGTCACGTCGTAGAGGTGGCGCGGCCGGCCCACACCGTGGCGAACCGCGGCCCGCGAGACGAGGCCGGCGGCCTCGAGCGCCCGAAGCTGCTGCGCGATGCCACTGCGGCTGGCGCCAAGCGAGGCCGCGATCGCGTCGGGCGAGCCCGCGCCGTGGCGACGCAGGTGGACCAGGATCGCCCGGCGCAGGGCGGGCTCGGCGGTGGAGGACGCGGCGTCAGGCATGCGGCGAGGAGGCTAGCAGGAACTGGGGCAGCACGCCGCCGGCTGCACGCCGCCGGCTGCCTCGCCGCAGGCCGTCGGCACACCGGGGCCGGGCAGCCCAGCGCTTTCGACACGCCGCAGGCCAGACCTGTGCGCCAGCCTGGCAACGCGGTGCCCGGCCGCGCTCGCGGCCACCCTCGCGGCGGGGCTGGCTGCGGGCAGCGCGTGCGTGGCGCGGTGCTGCGCGGTGAGGCTGCCGACGGCGGCGACCGAGGCGACACCCACGGACCCGAAGGCGAGCAGGAGGCCGAGGGTGGTCGAGATGGCACGGCGGCGGCGGATCGATTCCATGTCCAGAGCATCGGCGCGTCCGCGCACCGCTTCGACCGCCCGGTCGTCATCCCTGACCCTGTGACCGGACCCGCGATACCGGTGGATCCGGTGCGGTCAGGTGGGGTCTGGCGCGTACCCGGGACAGGACCGTACCCACGCAGGGTGGATTGCCGGAATCGCGAGGCTGGGCCGAGCACCTAGGCCGGGCCTCGCCTCGGATGGCCGCCTATCGGAGGACGACGAACCTGTCCCCGTCCAGGCGCCCGGTGACTACCCGCTGCACGACTAGCCGCTCCGCGTCCGCCGTTTGGCCTGATGCAGGCGGGCGAGGGTGTCGTCCGTCGTCGGGGGTTCGGCGACCGAGGGCGGCGGCGTGGGCCCGTCGGGTGCCCGGGGGGTCGATCCCGACCCGCCCACGCCTGGCCCTCTCGGGCGCGCCGGGACCGCCGGGCCAGCCGGTCCCGCCGGGACAGCCGTCGGTCGTGGCCTCGACGCGGTGGGCTCGCCGGCGTCCTGCCCGGCCGGCGGCTGGCGACCCTCGGCCGCCTGGCGGACGATCGCTGCCCGCGCCTCGGCGGAGCGCCCCCGCGCGGCGAGCATCGCCTCGACCGGCTTCGATCGCGCGGCGATGCGGCGCCCCGGGAGGCGCTCGGCTAGCCAGCCGCGCGCGTCAGCCAGCTCCCGCCGGCCAGCGGAGACGCGCCGGAGGCCCACGTCAATCGGCCACAGCAACAGCGCCAGCGCCAGAAGCCAGGGCAACAGCGGTGTCGAGCGGTTCGTGAGGGAAAGGTCGTGGGCCCAGGCGTCCGCCGGCCCCGCAAGCTCGCGCCCGCCCGTCGCCGCGCGGATCGCGGCCATCAGCGGCTCGTTCGTCCCGAGCAGGCGATACTCCGCCGCGGTCGGGGCGACGAGGCCCAGTGTCCGCCCGAGCGATGGGGCCCCGGGCTTGGTCTGCGTCACCCGCAGGGCGTACGCGCCCGACGGCAGCGACGCCAGCGGCGCCTCGTACACGCCCGGCGCAGCCTGGCTCAGCGACACCATCGCGGGCGCGAGGTCGGGTCCGACCAGGGCGACGGACGTCGAGTAGAAGTCGCGAGGGGAGCCGTCGCTGGCGGTGCTCTCGACCCGGAGGTACTCGTGGCCGCCGCGCTCCTCGAACGACGCCTCGATCCCGCCGGACTCCTCGCCCGGGAACGTCCAGCCCACGAGCTGGCTGAAGAAGCGCGAGAACCCGCTCCAGCCGACCCAGCCCTTCGCCCATTTGCCGCTGGCGTCCGAGGTCCACGCCACGGCGCGCCCCAGGCCGTACTGCCACTGGGCGAGGAGCGGGTCGTCCCGCGCGGTGACGAGCACGGTCTGGGCGGCCGCCTTGGCGGTCGTGCCGTCGTAACCCAGCAGCTGCGGGAAGCCGCCGTCCGTCAGCCCCCGGAGGATGGGCGAGGACGAGGTGAGGATCGGGTAGAAGGGTTCCTCGACGATCTGCTGGCCCGAGACCTGCTGGGTCTCCTTGAGGAAGATGTCGGGGATCTGCGCCGGGTTCGCGGCCGGGTAGTAGCGCCCGCCGCCCCGCGCGGCGAGCTGGGCCAGGAACGGGTTCGCCCCTCCGCCAGCGCCCACCGTGGAGAGCGTGATTCCGTCGGCCTTGAGCTGGGCCAGGATCTTGTCGTACTGCCCGCTTGAGCTCCAGCCGTCGGTGAGCAGGATGATGTGGCGCCGGGTTGCGGTCGTCTTCTCGAGCGACTGGACCGCCTGGTCGAGGCCGGCGTAGATGTTCGTCTGGCCGTCGGCCTTGATGCCGCCGATCTCGCCCTGCAAGTCAGTGATGCCGCCCAGCGGCTCGGTCTTGACCACCCAGTGGGCCGAGTCGTCGAACGCCACGACGCCCAGCTGATCCGATGCGGACAGCGCCGAGGCGGCGCGGATGATCGCCTCCTTGCCGATGTCCACCTTCTTGACGCCCGCGGTGCCGATGCCACCGCCGACGCCGCGGTCGAAGCTGTTGCAGTGGCAGGCGTCCATCGAGCCCGACTTGTCGATGACGACGACGAGGGCGGTGTCGGGCTGCTTGGTCTTGTCCTTGACGCCCATGTCAACGGGTAGCACCTCCTCGAGCGGGGTGTTGGCGAGGCCGCCGGCGCCATAGGTCTCCGGGCCGCCGATCGTCACCAGGCCCCGTCCGAGGTCGCGGACGTAGACCTGGAGCGCCTCCATCGCCTTGTCCGGCAGGCGCAGCTTGGGCACGTTCACCAGCACGATGCTGTCGTAGTCGGTCAGCGCGGCAAGGTCGGCCGGGAGCGCCTCGGGGAACACCTCGTCCACGGTCTGGCGCTCGGCCCGGAGCGCCGCGACGAGCTGTGCGGCGACGTCCCGGTCGCCCTCGACGACGAGCACCTTGGGAGGGCCCTTGACGATGGTGCTGGCGTCGGCGCGGTTGTTTTGGGCGAATGTGTCGCGAGCGACCTCGATCACGACGCGGAATCGGAGGAAGCCCGCATCCTTGGCCGTGAAGTCGAAGGTCACGGCCCTCTCGCCCGCCGGCAGCGACACCGCCTTGGACCCCAGCATCGCGCCGTTCGCGAACAGGCGGACTGAGGCGTCCTGCGCCACCGTCGAGCGGATCGTGGCCCGGAGCTCGACCTTCTCGCCGACGTGGGCCGTCGAGGGCGCCGTGAGCCGCTCCACGATGGCCTCTTCCTGCCCGCCCAGCCCGATGGCGACCGTCTCGACCTCGATACCGCGCGCCGCCGCGAGCGACGCCTCGGTCTCGCCGGACCCCGTCGTGTCGTTGCCGTCCGACATCAGGACGATGCGCTTCTGGACGTCGTCGGGGAAGAGCGCCGACGCGAGGCGCAGGGCCGCACCGATGTTGGTGGCGTCGCGGACGGGCGTCGAGGCGAGGCGGTCGAGGTCCGCGAGCTCGTTCGGCAGCCGCTCCACGAGCGCGTCGGCGCCGAACGCCACGACCCCGGCCAGGTCGCCCGCGCGACGCGTCTGGAGCGAGGTTCGGATGTAGGCGAGCGCAGCCTCGCGCCCCGCCGTCCCGACCGAGTCAGACACGTCAACCACGTACACCACGGCCATTCGGTCCACGGGCACCACGACCGCGAGCCCGGCGAGCGCGCTCACCAGCAGGGACAGCAGGAGCAGGCGGGCCCCGAGTGTCGCGGCCCGGCGCCACCTGCCCATGCGCCGGCGGGACGCCCGGTGGAGCCCGATGACGGCGAGGCCGAGCGGCACCAGTAGCAGGAGCGCCAGCGGGGTGTCGAACGAGATGCCCATCAGCGCTGGGGCCTCGGCGCGCGCCCCAGGCGGGCCGCGGCGGCGCGACGCAGCCGGATCACGGTGTCGCGCTCGTACACCAGCCACTCGAGGAGGATCACAGCCAGCGCCAGCACGACGATCGGGACCCACAGCTCGTCGCGCGACTGGGCTTGCGCGGGTGCGGCTGTCCCGCTGCTCGTGGGGCTGGCCGGGGCTCCCTGGCCCGCCGACGCGCCCTGGCCCGCCGACGCGCCCTGGCCCGACGCTCCAGCCGCGGGCGCCCCCAGCCTCTCGATCTTCGCCGGGTCGCCGGGCGCGATGCTCGACTCGTCCACGCTGAGCAGGTCCACGGCGAACCGGGCGGGCGCGGCCGGGTCCGCGGGGCGGAAGGTCGGGGCCGTCGAGGCGCCCGTGGAGGCCGAGGCGGCCTGTGAGGCGGGCGCGGGCGTCGCAGGCGTGGATGCGGAGGCGCCGTCGGTGCCCGAGGGCGTGGCCGAGGCGTTGGGGCCTCCGATCGGCGTGACCACGTACACACCCAGCTCGTCCGTGCGCGCGAAGGTGACGCTGGCGGCACCGGTCGTGGGCGCCGGCAGCTCATCGGTCGTCCCGTCGGGCCGTGTGACGCGGACACCGCTCGCGCCGACCGGGATCGCGAGGGTCACCGGCGCGCCGGGCGCGACCGCATCGGCCGGGGTCTGCGAGCCGCCCAGCAGTTCGCCGGTGAGGTTCGCGAGCAGGATCGGGAACGCCACCTGGAGCGGGAGGTCGGACTGGCGGGGCAGGAACGCGAGGACCGCCGCGGGCCGCCCGCCGAGGGTCCCGCTGTAGAGCAGCGGACCGGCGCCGGTGCCCGGGATCAGCGCGCGCGCCCAGGTGGGGAGCTCGAGCTTCTGCGCCTGCGCGACGTGGAGCGTGGACAGGTCCACGTAGCGCAGCACCGGGTCGCTCGCGTCGAGCCTGCCGATCGCCGGGTTCTCCGTCGTCCCGCTGACCACGCCCAGCGGGGAGGTCGTCGGGGGCGCGATGGCGAGGACCGGGCCCGCCGGCAGCGCGTCAGGCAGCCAGCCCTCGAAGATCACGAGGTCGAACTTCTCCGGGTGCGTGGCAGGCCCGTAGTCGTCCGGCTTGACCCCGTAGAGCTCCGTCTCGGGCAGGTAGGTAAGCGCGGTCTCGAGGTACGGGTCGCCCGGGCCGACCAGCAGAATCCGGTGGAGCGCGGCGGGCGGCACCACGGCCCATGCGGTGTCGTCCAGCGCGAGGTCGTCCGTGCTGGCCGGGGCGCCCGAGGCGAGCGCGGCCGGATCGGGCGACGTGAGCCGCACCTCGACCACCGACGCCGGGTGCGCCACGTCGTCGATGTCGTCGATCGAGAGGTCCGTGCGACGCTGCGGGTCCAGCACCAGCGTCCGTACCTCGCGCAGGGCGCCGTCGGCGTACAGCTCCACCCGGCGTGTGGCCATCTTCAGGCCCAGGTTCGCCGCGGAGATGAACGCCGAGTGGGACAGCCCGCTGGGGGCGGTCCGGACCGCCAGCGCCACGATCGCCTGGTTGTCCGCAGCCCGGCCCACCCGAAGCACCTTCACGGGCGCCCGCAGCGTGCCCTCGGGCAGCGTGGGCGCGGCGGCGTCTGTCGCGACGAGGATCTGGGCGTCGCCGGACCGCGCGGCAAGCGCGGACGCCAACCGGAGCGCGTCGCCGAGATCGCCCACGTTGGCCGAGGCGCGGATGCCGCGGATCGCCTCCCTCGCGTGCGCAACGTCGCCCGTGGCATTGACCACGACCGAGGCGGTGCCCCCGGCCGCGATGACGCTCACGCTGCCGCCCGCAGGCAGGTCCCGCAGCGCGTCGATCGCCTGTGCCTTGGCCGAATCGAGTCGGCTGGGCGCCACGTCGGTGGCCCGCATCGACGCCGAGGTGTCGATCACGACCACCAGGTCGCGCGCCAGCCCAGCCGGCCGCTCGGCGAACGGCCGCGCGGCGAGCATCGCCAGGATGACCACCAGGAGCAGCTGGAGCAGCAGCAGGAGGCTCCGTCGGAGCCGTTGCCAGGGGGCGTTGGCCTCGACGTCGGTCACCAGCCGCTGCCAGAGCAGCGTTGACGAGACGACCGCCCGGTCGCGGCGCAGCTTGAGCAGGTACATCGCGAGCACGACGGGCACGAAGGCAAGGCCGGCCAGCGCGAGTGGCGTCAGGAACGGCATAGTCGGCCTACCCGACGACGCGCCGGCGGCGGAGCTCGGCGAACACGAGGTCTGCCAGGGGCAGGTCCGACGGCACGGGCGCGTAGGAGGCGCGACGCTTGGCGGCGACAGTCGCGAGCCCGTCCTGCCATGCGGCGAGGCGCGCCTTGTAGGCATCGAGTGTGGCCAGGTCCACCGTGACGTCCACGCCCTCGCCGGTCTCGCTGTCCACGAGCCGCAGGTCGCCCTGGAGCGGCGGGTCCAGCTCGTCGGGCGAGAGGACGTGGAGCACGACCAGCTCGGACCCCTGCGCGGCGAGCTCTCGCACTGCGCGGTCGGCGGCGGGGTCCAGCAGGTCGGAGATCAGGACGACGACGCCCCGGCCGGGCAGCATCGTCCCCGCGTGGCGTGCCGCCGCGAGCAGGTCCGTGGGGCCGTCGGCCAGGCGGATCCCGGACAGCAGCGACAGCAGCCGGAAGACGCGCCCGGAGCCGCGCAGCGAGGCCTGGCGGCGGGCCGTCCGCCCGCTGAGCGCGGAGACCACGACCCGGTCCTCGCCGGCGAGCGCGATGTAGCCCAGCGCCGCCGCCGCCCGCTTGGCGAACAGCAGCTTCTCGGGCCGCCCGAAGGCCATCGACGGGCTGGCGTCCACGAGCAACGTGACGGTGACGTCCTCCTCCTCGACGAACAGCTTCACGAACAGGCGCTCGAGCCGCGCGTAGACGTTCCAGTCGAGCTGTCGGAGGTCGTCGCCGAGGGCGTAGTCGCGGTAGTCGGAGAACTCGACCGACTGCCCGTGCTTCGTGGAGCGCCGGCCGCCCTTGAGGCCCCCCCGGACGGGCTGCTTCATCAGGAGGCCGAGGCGCTCGAGCTGGCGGAGGAAGCCCTCGTCGAAGACGGTGGGGTCCATGTCGCTGGGGAGCAGCGCGCCGGTGCCGTGGCGGGTGCCATGGGCGGCCGTGGGATGAGCCGCACCCGCAGCCTCTCCGGACGCCAGGGGCTCGGGCGTGGACGGAGCACTCATCGTCGGCTCATCGGTTGGGCTGGGGTGGCCGGCCGGCGCGGGTCTGTGCCGCTACTCGACCGACGCCGGGGCCAGCTCGTCGAGGATCGTGCGCACGATCGCCTCGCTCGAGATGCCCTCCGCCTCGCCCTCGAAGTTGAGGATCACCCGATGGCGCAGCGCGGGCAGCGCCGCGGCGCGGATGTCGTCGATCGCGACGCTGAACCGCCCGTCGAGCAGCGCCAGGATCTTGCCGGCGGCGACGAGCGCCTGCGCGCCGCGCGGCGACCCGCCATACCGCACGTACTCGCGGACGATGGACGGCGCCCGGCCGTTGTCGGGGTGGGTTGCCGAGAGGAGCGAGACGGCGTAGGCGGTGACGTGCGGGGCGATCGGCACGGCCCGCGCGAGCTGCTGCATCTCGACGATTTCGACCGCTGTCGCCACCTGGTTCGCCTGCGGCGACTCGGCGCCCATCGTGCGGTCGATGATCGCGACCAGGTCCTCCTCGGCCGGGAAGGGGACCATGACCTTGAGCAGGAACCGGTCGAGCTGGGCCTCGGGCAAGGGGTAGGTGCCCTCCATCTCGAGTGGGTTCTGGGTCGCCAGCACGAAGAACGGGGGATCGAGGGGGTACCGGGCGCGGGCCACGGTCACCTGGTGCTCCTGCATCGCCTCGAGCAGGCTCGACTGGGTCTTCGGCGTCGCTCGGTTGATCTCGTCGGCGAGCACGAGGTTGGCGAAGATCGGGCCGGGCTGGAAGCGGAAGACGCGGCTGCCGCCCTCCTCGACCAGGATGTTGGTTCCCGTGATGTCGGCGGGCATCAGGTCGGGCGTGAACTGGATCCGGTTGAAGTTGCAGTCGATGACGTCGGCGATGGTCCGAACGAGCATTGTCTTGCCCAGGCCCGGGACGCCCTCGAGCAGGACGTGGCTGTTGGCGAGCAGCCCGACGAGCGTGTGGCGGACCAGCTCGCGCTGGCCGACGATCACCTTGCCGACCTCGGCCTCGATCGCGCGTGCGCGCTCGGCGAAGGCCTCCGGGGCGAGGCGGTCGGTGGGTTCCGCGGCGGTCGTTGCGTCCATGGGTCCTCCGGGGAGCGGCGCCTGGGCCGCGGTCACTCACCTAGGGTCGAGCGAGCTGAAGTAGTCCCGCACGTAGTCCTTGACCGACGACGGCACGTACGAGCGGTCGAGTGTCGTGAGGGCGTAGCCGTAGAAGTCGCCGTAGACCTGGCCGTACGGCACCCTGGAGCCGTTGTTGGTGCCCTGGCCCTGCTGGTTGCCCTGCCGGAGCTGCCCGTCGCCGCCCGTGCCCGCGACGTATGAGGGGTCGCCCGGCTTGCCCAGGCGCTCGAACGGCGCGTAGACCGACGCGAGGTCAGGCCCGAGGACGCTGGGCCGGTTCGGCTGGGTCGGGCCGCCGGCGGAGCCGCCGCTGCGCACGCCTGAGCCAAGGTAGCTGGCGTTCGTGCCACCGCCGCTGCCCGCGCTGAGCGAGCCGCCCTGGCCCTGCCCCTGCCCTTGGCCCTGGCCCTGGCCCTGGCCTTGCCCTTGCCCTTGGCCCTGCCCCTGTCCCTGGCCGGAGGAGGCGCGCGGGGAGCCCGGCCCGTTGCCCTGCCCCTGCCCGGACCCCGCGGGGCCGCGTGTGCCCTGCCCTCCCTGGCCGCTGCCCGAGGAGGCGCCCGGCGAGGCCCCCGCCGAGCCCTGGGCCCCCTGGCCGTTGCCCTGGTTCGAGCCCTGGTGGCCGCTCGCCTGGCCTTGGCCCTTCGCCTGTGCTGTCTGCGCCTGCTGGCTTCCGGCGTTGGCGATCTCGCGCCGCGAATCCTGCAGCTGGGAGGCTGCCTGGGCGAGGTCGCGGTTCTGCTGCACCTTCTCGCCGGCGCCCTCGAGCGCCTTGCCGAGCTTGTCGAGCGCGGCCTTGGCGCCAGCCGTGTCGCCCTGGGCCATGCTCGACGCGGCGTCCTGCAGCGCCCGACCCGCGCCCGAGTCCGCCTGGCTGACCTGCTCCTGCAGCGCGGCGAGGGCCGACGCCATCTGCGAGCGCTGCTCGGCGGTCATCGTGTCGAGCTCTGAGCCGAGGCCGTTGAGGTCCTGGTGGGTGACCTTGGGATCTCCCTCCGGGTTCGCTTGCTGGTTGCCTGTGGACGTGCGCGAGAGCGCCCGCGCGACCGACGTCAGGGCCGAGGCGCGCTGCTCGCTGGATGGGTCGAGCTGGGAGCGGATGTCGTCCTCGACGGCGCCCAGCTTGGCGAGGTTCGCCTGTGGGTCGCCCGGGTTCTGGCGCAGCTGCTCGGCGAGCTGGCGCAGCTGCTCGGCGACCTTGGCGCGCGGATCAGTGGGGGTGGTGCCCTTCGCCGCGAGCTGCTTGGCCGCCTCGTCGATCCGCTGCGCCTCCGCCCGGGCCTGGTCCCGAACCGCTCGGTCGCGCGCGATGACGACGTCCTGCGGGTTGGGCAGCAGCAGCATCGGCGCGACGAGCGCGAAGGCGGCCACCGCCACGAGCACGCGGCGCCCGTCAAACCGCGGGCGGAACAGCCGCGGGTCCACCGCGACCAGCCGGTCAAGCGCGTCGTGCCGCTGGCGAACGATGAGGCGGGCCTCGGCGCGGGCAAGGTCGAAGGAGGGGCCGACCTCGACCGGTCCGCCAGGGCTGTCCGTGGGATCGGGCTCGATGCGATCGGTACCGGCGGCCGGCAGGGCCGCGAACGCGAGCGCCGAGGCGACCGCATCGCCGGTGTGAGCCTCCGCGTCGAGCGCCAGCGCGGTCTCCCCGAGCGTCGGGCGGACGAGGATGAGGGCCGCCAGCAGCGCCACGACCCCAGCGACCGGCACACCCAGCACCACCAGCGGGGCTGCCTCGAGCGGCCAGAGGCGCTGGGCAACCGCGATCACGGCCTCGGCGAGCGCCACCAGGGCAAGGGCCATCCATGCTCGCCGCACGCCACGCCGCAGCCAGAGCCGCCGTTGATGGGCCTGGAGGCCCGCGCGGATCGCTCTCAGCGTCGGGTCGGTGGGGCGGCTGGAGCCCCACGGGTCGGGCGGCACCCAGGCGCGCTGGGTGGTCGTCGCCCGACGGCGTCCGCGCAGGCGCGGCACCCCCGGCAGGCCCCGGCCCGTGCTCGGGCTCATGTCCCAGCGCCGGGACCGGCCCCGCGGTCGGTCGCCCCATCTGGACCGGCCTCGGGTGCCGCGCTGCCAACCGAGTCTGCGTCGCTGTCGAACCCGTCCGCGTCCACGGACGCGGACGCGGCCGTCGGGAACGCGGCGTCGGCATCTGGGCTGACGACCGCGCCCGACGCGAACAGCACCCCTCCAGCCGAGATCGCCGCGTGGCCGCGCCTCGGGCGGCGCCACCGGCGGGTCGGCGAGATGAGCTGCGTGGTCCCGGCGATCAGGAGCATCGACAGGACGAGCATGGCCGCCACGCTCACCGGCCAGTAGCTATCCTCGGGCATGCCCAGGTTCTGCGGTGCGGCGACTTGCACGCCGGGGCCATCGCCCGCGAATCCGCCAGCCGGCAGGGGCTGAGCCTGGACGGCCATGGCCTGCCCGCCCTGCGCGAGGTCGATCCGGCCCGTGACGAACAGGACCACAGCGCACGACCCGGACATGCTGGTGTCGGAGTGGCACAGGACGTCAAGGTCGGCGACGAACGGGTTGGCCCACAGCATGGCCTGCGGCGGCAGCCTGAGCTGCGTCCAGTCAACCGGCATGTTCACCGAGCGCTGCTGGAGGTCCGCGAACGCCAGCGCGCTGAGGCCGCCGAACAGCCCGCCGGTGCCCAACGTCATGACCAGCGCAAGCACGAGGTTGAGGACGGTCGCCGCCTGGGTGCGCTTGAACAGGGCGGAGACGAACAGCCCCAGCGAGCCGTACAGGAGCGCGGTGGTCGCCAGCACGACGTAGGCGCGCACCAGGTCCTCGGGCCCCACCCCGCCGAACATGAACACGAGGGCGAGGACCGGGATGGAGCCCAACAGCAGCAGGGCCATCCAGCCGAGCGCGGCGACGAGCTTGCCCAGCACGATCGCCAGCGAGGAGACGGGCGTCGTGATGAGCATGTCGAGGGTCTGCTTCTCACGCTCGAGGCTGATGGCCCCGGACGTGGAGGCCGGCCCCAGGATCAGCACCACGATCGTGAGGAAGAACAGCAGCGCGGTGAACAGCGCCCGGCCGATGTCGGCGCTCTGCACGCCGCCGAAGGCGTTGCCTGACGAGCGCACCGCGATCTCCTCGACGAAGAACGCGAACCCCGACACGGCGACTAGGTGGACCGTCAGGAGCACGAAGGCGCGCCGACCGCGCATCCGGCCCCGCAGCTCCTTCGTGCTGACGGCGGCGATGCCGCCCGCGACCTGGCGGAGGGCGTTCCGGCGAGGGATGACCAGGCTCATGCTGCGGCTCCCGCGGCGCCCGCGGCGCTCGGATCGGTGACTTGGAGGAACAGCTCCTCGAGGTCGCTCGCCGCGCGGGCGAACGTCGTGATGCGCATGCCCGCCATGACGGCATCGGCGAGGAGTCCGGAGGCGGCCTCGTCGTCGCCCTGGAAGCCGAGCTCGATCTCGCCGTCCTTGAGGATCGCCGCCGTCGCCACGCTGGCGCGCGCCTCGAGCCAGGCGCGGGCGGCCTCGACCGCGGCCGGGTCGCCGAGCACGCGGATGCGGTACACGGCCCCGACCCGGAGCCGGCGCTCGATCTCGGCGACCGGGCCATGGGCGAGGACGCGCCCGCGGTCGATGATCGCGACCGAGGTGCACAGCTCCTCGAGCTCGGGGAGGATGTGGCTCGACACCAGGATCGTCTTGCCCAGCGACCGGAGCTCGCGCAGGAGCTCGCGGAGCTCGACGCGGGCCCGCGGGTCCAGGCCCGACGCCGGCTCGTCGAGCAGCAGGACCTGCGGGTCGTGGACGAGCGCGTGCGCGAGGCACAGGCGCTGCTGCATCCCGCGCGAGAGGCCCTGCACGTAGGTGTCGCGCTTGGGCCCCAGATCGACAAGGTCGAGGAGGTCGCCGATCATCCGCCGTCGCCTGTCGGCCGGGATCCCGTAGCAGCGGGCGAAGAAGTCGAGGTACTCCCAAACCTTCATCTCGTCGTAAACCCCGAACGAGTCAGGCATGAAGCCGAGGACGCGGCGGACGTCGTTGGGGTTTCGGGACAGCGAGGAGCCGGCGATCTCCGCGTCTCCACCGTCGGGGCGGATGAGCGTGGCCAGGATCCGCAGCGTCGTCGTCTTGCCGGCGCCGTTTGGGCCGACGAGACCAAAGATCTCGCCCGCGCCGATCTCGAGGTCGACGCCCGCCACGGCGACCGTCCGGTCGTACCGCTTGACGAGGCCGCTGGCCCTCACGATGGCGCTCATCGGACGGTCCCCTCGACGGCGATCGGGAACTGGAACGCGATCGTGCCCTGGCCTTGGTTGACGAAGCGAACCTGGACCTCTCCGGTCGTCGGGTCGACCCAGCGCGCCGGGTCGGGCAGGGAGTACGGCGCGCCGGTCGTCAGGTGGTCAAGCTCAACCCACTCGCCGCTGCGCACGTCCAGCACGTCCACATCTGGAAACCCCATCGTCGCGCCCGTGCAGGCCTTTGCCGACGGATCGCAGCGGCCGATCGTCGCCTCAACGGGCCTGCCGCCCGGCATGACCGTCCCGAAGCCCCCGCTGCCTAGCGCAAACGTCACCGACGTGGGCGCAAGCGTGCCATCGAAGGGCATCGGCCGGTACGCCATCGTCATGGTGCCGGTGTCCATCACCAGCGAGGTCGGGTCCTTGCCGCCCTGGAACGAGGTTTGGGATGTCATCGTCCCGGGCAGCAGGTCGCCGCTGAACCGCACGGGCCCGGTGACCGCCACACGCACGGGGATGTCGTACAGGACGTCCGTCGTGCGGTGCGGGTCCTGCTCCTGGATCTCGAGCTGGAACACGGGATCGGTGCCCCAGGCGAGCAGCGTCAGCGAAGCGCCCGGGAGGGCGACCGCCATGCCGCCGTTGGGGTCGTAGCTGAGCTGGTCGATGACCGCGCGGCGGATGAACATGCGCTGCGCCTCGTCGGTCCGGGTACCGCCCCAGTCCATGAACCCCACGAGCCGGTCCGAGAGCTGCATGAAGCCGTTCTGGTCGGGCGGCGTGATGTCGAGGATGACCTGGGCGCTCGCCCCGGGCGCGATGTCGCCGAGCCTCGCCACGGAGCTGCCGAGGACCAGGACGGACGACGCGAGCGTGACCGAGGAGCTGTTCGTCACGGCGCCGCGGATCGTGGAGCCCTCGAGGCGCAGGTCGGCGTTCACGACGGGCCCGGCCGTCCTGCCCTCTGCCCGAATGGTCCGGACCGACCCGTACCCAACCGCCAGATCGCGGATCCGGGTGGGGTCGCCCTCCAGGACGTCCATTGCGCTCGACGGGCCCTGACCGAACAGGTCGTTGGTCATCATGGGCGCGGACAGGAGGGTCTCGCCCGGGGTGCTGACCTGGAACGAGGTCCGGGACGGACTGAAGATCGCCAGCCACGACTGCGCGGTCGCCTGGTCCGTCCCTGGCGCGCCACGGACGATCGCCACCTCGTGGACGACGACGTCCGAGCCACGCGTGATCAGGCCGTAGCCGAACGCGGCAGCCGTGAACGCCGCGATCAGCGCGGGCACAGTCGCCCACGCCCACTCGCGCCGGTCGAGGAGCCGGAGGACCACGTAGTTCACTGGCCCCACGAGCACGATGTAGGCGACCAGCAGGATCAGCAGGCCGCCCGTGGACGGGAGCGTGCCGCTGGGCAGGTTCGCCGTGGCATTGACCAGGTTGGAGTCGTCGACCATGGCCACGGGCGTGCCGCCCGAGCGGGACGGCAGGAGCCGGCGCCAGAGCGGCGCGTCCCAGGTGTCGCCCTTGGCCAGCCAGGGCGTCGTCGGGTCGAACCCGAGCAGCGTCACCCAGCCTGCCCCGTAGGGCATGTCGGCGGCGACCGTGCGGTCGCCCGACGTGGCGAGCGAGCGCCCGTGGGCGAGGGTGCCGGCGAGCGCGGGGAGGATGCTGCTGCCCGTTGGCGTGCCCCCGAGAACTGGGCGCAAGACGGCCGGGTCGATGTCGAGCGTCGCGGTCGGCCGGTAGGGGAGCAGGTCGTCCGGGAGCCCCGCCAGCGAGTCCGCGCCGCGCGTGCCGCCCGCGATGACGAGGCGGCCCCCCGCCGCGACCCAGGCGCGAAGTGACGCCAGCTGCCCCTTGCTGAGCGAGGCGGCGTCGACGTCCTGCCAGACGAGGCGGTCGAGGGTGGCCCAGGCCTGGACCCGCTCCGGCAGGTCGGCCACCGTCAGGGGCACCAGCGCCGGTGGCACGCCCCAGGCGGAGGGCGGCAGGCTGATCTCCCCGACGAGCTTGGCGGCGTTGTCGGCGAGGACGCCGACCGCGGTCGCGCCCGGTTCCACGGCCGTGATGTCAACGGGGACCGAGGCGACGACCCTGTCACCGGACGTGAGGTCAACCGTGACGCGGTCGCCGAAGGCGGGTGGCTGGGCGAAGAGCAGGAACTCCTTGCGCGAGCCCGTCGCGAGCTCAGCCAGCTGGCCGAAGCGGGTCCGGCCGTCGGTGCCGCCCTGGACGCGCAGCTCGCCGGTCACGGCCGGGCCGGGGTTCCCGATGTCAACCGCGATGCCGAACCAGGCGCCTGCGCGGGTTCGCCCGTGGAGGAGCGCGTGGGCGGTCATGGTCAGGCCGTCAGCGCGAGTCGTGGCGGGCAGGGCGGCCAGAGCGGCGAACGCGAGGGGGGCGGCGATGGTCAGCGCGGCGAGTGCGTGGATCGCCCTGGCGAGGGCATGACGCGAACGATCGGACACGGGGCGTCCTAGGTGGCGATTCCCTGGTCGGTGGCGGCCTTGACGCCCCAACCCCGTCCGATGTTGCATCTGCTCCCCCTCCATCGATGCCCGGCGGACTCGAAGTCCGGCCCGCGGCTATCGTAGGACAAGCCACCTCCCGCGTTGTCGTCCGTTGGCCGTTCCGGGCGGCCTGCCGTACGATGCACGGGCCCCCGGCCCGGCCGATGCCGATCGGTCGTGCCCGAAAGCCGTCCAGAGGAATCCGTGCCCGACATCCGCCCGTTCCGCGCGCTCCGCTATGACCCCGAGGTGGTCGGGGACCCCGCGCGGCTTGTCGCCCCGCCGTACGACGTCATCGGCCCGGCGCTCCACGAGCAGCTGCTGGCCCGGCACCCCCGGAATGCCGTCCGACTGGACCTCCCCACCTCGCAGCCCGGTGAGGAGCCCGACGACCGCTACCGTCGGGTGGCGCGCCTCGTGGCGGAGTGGCGCTCTGACGGCACCCTGCGTCGGGACCCCCGGCCCGCGGTCTACGTGTACGAGCAGTCGTATCGCGTGCCGGGCACGGCGCTTGAGCGGACGCAGCGCGGGTTCTTCGCCCGGTTGCGCATCGAGCCGTTCGGCCCCGGCTCGTCGGTGCTGCCGCACGAGCGCACCCTGTCGGCCCCCAAGGAGGACCGTTACCGCCTGTTGCGGGCGACGGGCCTCAACACGTCCCCGGTCGTGGGCCTGTTCGAGGATCCTGAGCGGGCAGCGGCCGCGGCGCTGGCCCAGGCCGCCGCCGGGACGCCGGTCGCGGACCTCGTGGACGACGACGGCGTCCGCCACCGCCTGTGGATGATCCCCACCGAGCCCGGGGGCATGGCCGACGCGCCGATCGCCGCAGCCTCCGCTGGCCCGGTCTACATCGCGGACGGCCACCATCGCTACGAGACGGCGGTTCGCTACCGCGACGAGCGGCGAGTGCACTCGTCGGAGACCGATCCCGCGTTCGACTTCCTGCTGATGCTCTTCCTCGACGCGGCCGATGCCCTCACCGTCCTCCCGACCCACCGCCTCGTGCGCGGTCTGGGCGAGGCGGGGCTGGCGCGGCTTGCCGAAGCCCTGCCAGGGCTGTTCGCTGTCGAGCCCGCAAGCCGCGGCGCGCTCGTCGAGCGGTTCGACGCGGCCGGCAGCCTGCCCGGCGGTGGCGGGCGCTTCGGCATCGTCACCCCGCAGGGCGCGTGGGCGCTCACCGCGCGGCGCGAGGCCTTCGCCACGCTCCCTGCCTCAGGTGGGGCAGCGGTGCGGGCGCTCGACGTGTCGCTGCTTGGCAGCGCGCTCGAGGCCCTGCTGGGGATCGATGCGGCGGCGGTCGCCGGCGGGCAGCGCATCGCCTACACGAAGTCGGCGAGCGACGCCGCGGCCGCGGTCGCCTCCGGCGAGGACGGCGTGGACGCGGCGTTCCTGCTCGAGCCCACACCGGTCGCCAGCATCATCGCTGTCGCCCGCGACGGCGACGTGATGCCCCAGAAGTCCACCTACTTCTACCCCAAAGCCCTCACGGGGCTGCTCCTCAATCCCCTTGAGTGGTAGCAGCGACTTGAGTGGTAGCAACGACCGCCCGATGACCGACCTCAACCCACCCAACGATCGCATGCTCGGCCGACCCGCATCGGGCGGCCGCCCCGTCCGCAAGGACGAGTTCGAGCTGCCGGACCGCGGCCTGTACGTGGAGTCCTGGCTCCCCGAGCGGCGCTCGCGGCGGAAGCCGCTGCTGTTCGTCCACGGGGTGCTCGCCGGGTCGTGGGTCTGGGAGCGGTACCTGCACCACTTCGCCGCGCGAGGGTGGGAGGGCCATGCGCTCAACCTGCGCAACCACTACTGGAGCCAGACTGCGGACCCGGCCAGCCTGACGGTCGAGTCGTACACCGAGGACGTCATCGTGGCCCTCGAGCGGCTGGGGCCGAACACGGTCGCCGTGGGGCACGGGCTGGGCGGCCTGCTGGTGCTCAAGGCGATCGAGCGCGCGCCTGTTGCCGCCTACGTGCTCATCGCGCCCGAGGCGCCACGCGAGATCCGCGAGCCCGCGCGGCCGCACGTCGTGCGCGATGTGCCCGACTCCTGGGGCCGGGCGGAGCTGGGTTGGGAGACTCTGCCCGAGAAGCTGATGCGCGAGCAGCGCGACCTCACCGTGGCCGACGTGGTGCGCATCCAGCACCTGCTCGGCCAGAAGGCGTTCGAGTCGGGTCCCGCCCGGCGCCAGGTGTTGCAGGGTGTGTCCGTTGACCGCGCCACGTTGCCCGACGTGCCGCGCATGGTCATCGGTGCCGGACTTGACACCTTCGTTCCGGAGCCCGACGTGGAGCGCCTCGCCGAGTGGCTCGATGCGCCGTACGAGCCGTTCGGCGCCCACTCGCACTTCGGCCTGCTCCTCGGCGAGCAGAGCTACCTCCAGGTGGCCGACACGGTGCGAGCGTTCCTCGAGCAGAATCGGCTGTAGTCGCCCCGCTCGCGCCGGCCGCCGGGCGGGACCCGATCGGGCGGGGGCCTACGCTGTGCCGAGGCCTCGCGTTCCCAGACGGGCTGGGGATCCGGTCCGCCCGCCGGGCGGAAGCGCGTCGGGCAGAGTGGTTGCGGGCAGCCCACGATCGCTGCTATCCTGCGCGGCCGGTCGAGCAATCGGCCGCATGCCTCGCCGCATTCGTCTAGAGGCCCAGGACACCGCCCTCTCAAGGCGGAGATCATCGGTTCGAATCCGATATGCGGTACCACCTTACGTACCACAACATGTTGTGGTACGCGTTGTGATCGCTCGATGAGCCCCAATCCACCGGCGTCCTGGTGATTCACGATCCGGGACAGGAAGGACAGGTGCCCATCCGAACAGGGACGATGGCGTTGTCGCCCCGGGCGTTCGATTCGGGGGTGCCAACGACCTGGATCTCGGGCTGGAGCTGCAGATCACGACCCTGAAGGCGGTGCTCCTGGCGCCCAAGGCCTTTCTGCCCGACCTGTTCTTGAGTGGCAGCGTCTCGCCCAGCCATGTCCTGTCCGGGAGTCCGACGCGCTCACTGCTGAGGCGGCATCCGGGCACGGTCGCAGGCGAGGTCACCGAGCACGAGGCGATCGTCGACTGCCCGGCCTGTCGAGCCTTGGCCGAACGGCGGCCGGGTATCCGGCTCCCGATTGACGACGTCGGCGCGGGTTTCGCCAGTTTCCGCCACATCCCCGAACTCCAGCCGGCGTTCGCGAAGCTTGACCGCTCGATGATGGCCGGCATCGATGGCGACCCGGTGCGCCGGCAATTCATCACCAGTGTGGGCACCTTCGTGGCGGCGGCGGGCAGTCGCATGATCGCCGAAGGCAGCGAAGCCAACGCCGAGCTGGCCACGCTCCGGGAACTCCAGGTTTCGGCGGCAGGGCTACCTCCTGGGACGGCCGGTGGCGTCCATTGACTGAACCTGCACGGCCGGCGCCGCTCAGCCCGGACGAGGCGACCCAGCGGGACCAATTCCGCAAGTTCCTCGACCTCGTGACCGTGGCGGGCGTGGGATTTGGGTCGGTCCTCGTCGCAGCTGGAGCTGTCTATGGCGATCCGCGTCTCATCGCGGCTGGCTCCATCGTGGGTGCGGTCGCCATCTGGATCCAGGTGTCCCCTCGGCGCGCGCTGGGCCGTCGCTCATTCGAGCCCACTGTGGTACGTGTCGCGGTCGCGCTCATCGCGGTCATCATCGGCGTCGCCATCCTCTTGCCGTACATCGCGTTCGCGGGAGCCATGGCACTCCTCATGCCCGTTGCGGCGGCCCTGCCGTACCTGGACATGCGCGGTCTCCGGCGACTGGTGTCCCTTGCCTGGGCGGCCATGATCGCGACCGCCGCGGCGACCTTCATCCCTGCCGACACCCGACTGTCGCCGATCGTGGCGGACTCGGTCCTCCTGGTGGGACTCACCGTCGCCGCAGGCGTCGTCCTCTTCCTGCTCTATGAATCCAGTGAAAGCCTCAAAGCATCAGGCCGCGAGTTCAAACGACTCTTCCAGCTTTCGGTGGACCTCGCCGAGACGACGGAGCCCGCCGCGCTGGGACTGCTCGTCGCCAAGCACCTCGCGGAAGCGACCGGCTTCGACGAATGCATCATCTACGCCCTCGAAACTGAGACCGGGCGGCTCGGTCCGTTCGGGTCGCACCCGGTCGAACGTTCCCTCGAGACGAACCCGGAGTCGCTCGCGGACCGGCCGGCGCTGGGACGCGCGATCCACGATCGCGCGCAGATCATGGTCAATGCCGATGACGAGCAGGCTGATCCGATCGAAAGCAGACGCCTGCAGGCTCTAGGCCGTCGGGTCATGCTGCTCCTTCCACTCGTTGCCCAGGGTGCCCCCGTTGGCGTCGCCGAGCTGACCGCCAGCGAACAGCGCCCGGTTGACGAACGCCGGCTCGCGCTGGCGCGGACGCTGGCGTTCGAGGCGGCCATGGCGATCGAGAACGGGCGGCTGTACCGCGAACTCCGCCATCGGGCGCTGCATGACCCGCTGACAGGCCTCGCAAATCGCAGCCTCTTCCATGACCGGGTCGAGCATGCGCTCGCCCGCCTTGGGCGTCGGCGGGAAGCGGTCGTGGCTGTCCTGTTCATCGACCTCGACCGGTTCAAGGCGGTGAACGATAGCCTCGGTCATGCCCGCGGTGACCGGCTGCTGACGCTCGTGGCGGAGCGGCTGCTCGCGGTCGTCCGACCCGCGGACACGGTCGCGCGCCTCGGCGGCGACGAGTTTGCGCTGCTGCTTGAGGACGTCGCCTCCGGAGATGAGGCTCTCGCCGCTGGTGAACGGGTGGTCGGCGCCTTCGCCGAGCCGTTCCTGCTTGCAGGCAAGCCTGTCAAGGCCTCCGTTTCGGTAGGCGTCGCGTTTCGTTCGGCGGCCGGCGCAACAGTCGATGAACTGGTGCAGGAAGCGGACGTGGCGATGTACGAAGCGAAGCGGACCGGCAGGGCGCGCGTTGTGCGCTTTCATGCGGGCCTTCACGTGCGGTCCAGTAGCCATCGAGCTCAATCGGGTGGTTAACGGCTGAGGCCTCCCAGCGCATCGTCGCCGAGCCGGGCGACCTCGGCACCGTCGACGCGATAACCGCTGGGCATTCCGGCCGATGCAATCGCCAACTTCGATCGGTTGGGCATGGCCGAGCCCGCGCGGGTCACGCCACAGGCCGCGTCCGGCGGCTTCGAGGCGTACCCGGACTTCGCAACCGACGCGGCAGTCCTGTGCTGGCACCTGGTGAGGGACCCGGAGCAGTCGTCGGCGAGTCCTGTGCTCGACAGACCAGACTTACGTACTTGCGCAACTAGCTGATCCGCCGAAATGGCAAGTCACGGCGCGATGAAGGGTATTGACACGGCGCTGGCGGCGGGGCTAAATGCCAACATGTCAGACGTCAGACCTCATCGCAGATGGTGACCGGGGTTGCCGGTACCACCGTCGAGGCCATCCGCCAGCTGATCGTTGGCCAGCTGGCGCCTGGTGCGCGCCTGCCCTCGGAGCAGCAGCTCGTCCGTCAGATGGGCGTCAGCCGAGCGACCGTCCGAGATGCCCTGGCGCGGTTGGCGGCCGACGGCACGATCGAGAAGCGGTGGGGGATCGGCACGTTCGTTGCTCACAAGCCCCGGACCGGGTTCGGCCTGCTGTTTCTCAAGCCGGGCATCCCGGGGGTCCTGGCAACGGTGGGCGGAACTCCCTCGGTGGCTCGATTCGAGTACGAGGAGGCACCCCCGGCCCCCAACCTCTTTCCGGCCTTTCCCGATGCGCCGACGCTGTCGATGCTTCGTGTCTTCGCCCTCGACGGCGTGCCGGTCATTGCCATTCGGGATCGCCTGGTGCGCGAGGTAGACGGCCGCCGGGTCGATCCCGAACCGCTGCGATCGATCGACTCGCTGGTGGTTGACGTGCTGGCCGAGGCCGGGATCGAGTTCAGCTGGTTGCAGGTCGAACTGTCGGCCGGCGAGCTCGACCCGGCGGGCCGCGCGGTGTTTGGACTCGGGAGACCGGAACCAGTCATCGAGACCAGCGGCGTCGGCTTTCGGCCAGACTCCAGCCGCATTCTGGTGTCCCGGGGCACATATCGGACCAACGTCGTTCGTCTCAGCCTGGCAGTCGACGGCGGCGGAGGCGGTGGGTGGCTCGCCGCCCCCGGCCACGCATAAGGAGGACACTCGAGTGGACACCGGCGCACGGAACGTGAACTCGCCCAGTCGGCGCAACCTGATCCCGGCAGCGATGGCCGTCCTGGCGATGGTCGTCTCGGCCTGCAGTGGCAGCCCTGCGAGTAGCTCGGAAGTGCCGTCTGCCCAGGAAGCGCCTGCGAGCGTTGCACCGACAGCGACGCCCGTCGAGTCTCGCTCGGTTGGCATCGCGGCTGACGGCTTCCTGCTGGGGTCGCAGGCCTGGGTCTCCCTCGATCGGGGCTTCTTTGCCGATGAGCACCTCGACGTCAAGGTCTCGCAGTACGGCACGGGGATCGAGGCCATCCAGGCCGTGATCGCCCGGCAGGCTGATCTGGGTCCTGCTCTCGACTTCGCGGTGCTCAATCTCGCCGCTGCCGCCGACAACAACATGCGGGTCGTCGGCGCCATTGCCGCACCGAAACCGGGCTTCCACAGCCTTGCCGTGCAGAAGGACATCAGTGGTCCACAGGACCTGGTCGGGAAGAAGATCGGGTACGTCGAGGGCACCTCGGAGCACTATGTGACGATTCGCTACCTCCAGCAGAACGGCGTCAAACTGGACTCCGTTGAGCTCGTCCCGCTTCCCGGACTGTTCGAGTTGGTCGGCGCGCTCCGGACCAAAGACATTCAGGCGGCCTGGGTCTGGCTCAGCGGCACCAAGGAAGCAAAGGCCGACCCGAACCTCAAGCTACTGACCGATGACTCCGCGGTTCTCGAAACGAGCGCCATCTACCTGGTCGCGGGAGCGGAGTGGGCGGCCGCCAACCAGGACATCATCGTGCGGGTCCTCCGCGCCTATGACCGGGCCAGCAAGGTGCTCAACGCGGAACCGGATGCTGCCGCCAAGATCATCGCGGACGCGGTCAGAGGTGATGCCGCGACGTTCGCCGCGATCATTCCCAACCAGCGGTTCGGGATCGGATTCAGCGATGTCCAGCTCCATTCGTTCGACAAGATCGCCCGGTTTCTGATCGACACCGGCAAGCTCCCGGCCGACTTCGACATCAGGAAGTTCCTCGACTTCAAGGCGATGGAGATCGCCGTGCCCGGCTCGGTCACCGCTGATCTCGGCGGCTGATGGCGTCCTCGGACGGCACGGATCCCGTGGACGGACACACGGGACTGACCACACGCGGGGACTCGGTCCAGTTCTCCGACGTCGGGCTCCGGTATGCCGGTGGCGATGCGCCGCCGGTCCTGTCGGGCGTGTCGTTCGAGGTGCAGGCGGGTGAGCTGTTCGTGATCGTCGGTCCGTCGGGGTGCGGCAAGTCCACATTGCTGCGTTTGGTGGCGGGGTTCCTCGAACCGACGGAGGGTTCGGTCCAGGTCAGAGGCAGCGCCGTTCGAGGTCCGGGCCCTGATCGTGCGATGGTGTTCCAGAGCGTCGATGGCCCGCTGCTCGAATGGATGACCGTTCGCGACAATGTCGCGTTTGGCCTGCGCCTCCAGGCCAGACGCGAGCGACGACGCTTCGACCCGCGGCGGGTCGATTACTGGCTGGGGGTCGTCGGCCTCACGCAGGCTGCGGGGAAGTTGCCCCACGAGCTCTCGGGAGGCATGAAGCAGCGCGTCCAGATCGCCCGCGTCCTGGCCGTGAGCCCCAGCATCGTCTTGCTCGACGAGCCGTTTGCGGCGCTCGACGCCCAGACGCGGCGACTGCTGCTGCAGCAGGTCTCTGACCTGTGGCAGAGCGAGGGAGGCACCTTCATCTACGTGACCCACGACATCCGCGAGGCGGTGATGCTGGGGCAGCGGATCGGCGTGATGCGAGCCGGTCCGGGATCCAATTTCCGATCGATTCACTCGGTCGACCTGCCCTATCCACGCGATGACTTCGCGCCCGAGTTCGGAGAGGTGGCGCGGCTCGTCGAGACGGAGATCATCGAGGAGGTGACCCGATCATGGCGCGCCGGTTAGTCAAACACCGAATGCTGGCCATCTCGTTGCTGGCCGTGCTCGTTGCCCTCGGGCTGTGGGGCGTCGCCTCGCGCAGCTTCAATCCCCAGCTCCTTCCGGGACCGGACCGGGTGCTGACCGGCGCGCTGGAACTTGCCGCTTCGGGACGGCTCCTCGATTCGATCCTCATCAGCCTGCAGCGAGTGTTCAAGGGGTGGCTGCTCGGCACCGCGATCGCGATACCGCTGGGGCTTCTGGCCGGTACATCGGCACTGGCCCGCGCCGCCCTCGACCCGTTCATCCACTTCTTCCGCTTCGTGCCCGCGCTGGCTCTCACGTCCCTGTTCATGTTGTGGTTTGGGATCGGAGAGGGCTCGAAGGTCAATCTCGTGGCCTATGCGGTGGCGTTCGTCGTCCTGGTGGTCACGGCATCGGGAGCTTCTTCGATCAACCGCGACAAGCTTCTTGGGGCCACCAGCCTGGGCGCTAACCGCTGGGAACTGTTCTGGCGAGTGGTGTTGCCGGCCACGTTCCCCGCGATCTTCGTCGGCATGCGCCTGGCCCTGGCAAGCGCCTTCCTGGTGATCGTGGCAGCTGAAGCGATCGCCGCCCAGGAGGGGATCGGATTCCTGATCTGGAATGCGCGAACCTTCTTCCGAACCGACTTCATGTTCGTCGGAATCCTGTGCTTCGGGATCCTCGGGTTTGCCAGCGACCGGATCTGGATGCTGATTGGGCGAACCTTCCTGTCGCGTTACCTGACCGGGCTCGGGAGCTACTAGCGTGTCCCGGAGTCCTGAACCGCCGCACCGCCGGGGCATTGGCCGCACCTACGAGGACAGCGAGCCTCGGTTCCCGGAGCCCCGGCGGGCGACCGGCCCGAATGTCGTCGTCGTGCTGTTCGATGACGTCGGTTTCGCCGACTTCGGGTGCTACGGCTCCGAGGTGCGGACACCGAACCTCGATGCCCTTGCGGACGGGGGGCACCGATACAACAACTTCCACACCACGACGCTGTGCTCTCCATCGCGCGCATGTCTGCTGACCGGCCGTAACCACCATGCGGTCGGCATGCGAATGCTGTCCAACGTCGACTCGGGATGGCCGAGCGGTCGCGGCCGGATCACGCGACAGGCTGCGCTTGTGTCCGAGGTCCTGCGTGACGCCGGTTACGACACGTTCGCTGTCGGGAAGTGGCACGTTGCGCCGATGCGTGAAGCGTCCGCCGCGGGTCCCTTCGATGAGTGGCCGCTGGGCCGAGGCTTCAACAGGTTCTACGGCTTTCACAACGGGGCAACGGATCATTTCTTTCCCGAGCTGGTCCAGGACAACCACTTCATCGAACCGCCCGCGACCCCCGAGCAGGGATATCACCTGACCGACGATCTCATCGATCGGGCGAGCGGGTTTCTCGCCGATCACGTCGCGCACCGGCCGGATGATCCGTTCTTCCTCTACCTCGCCCTGGGTGCGGCGCACGCACCGCACCACGCACCTGATCGTCACCTCGATGCCGTTCGCGGTCGATACGCGGCCGGATGGGATGCCGTTCGACGGGACCGCTACGAACGTCAGCTCGAGATGGGCCTGATTCCGCCCGATACGGACCTGCCGCCGTCCAATCCGGACGTCCCGCCCTGGGATTCCCTGGACGCCAACGAGCGGCGCATCGCGGAGCGCATGCAGGAGGCGTATGCCGCCTTCATCGAGCATGCGGACACTGCTCTCGGACGGCTGTTCGCGTTCCTGAGGCGAATCGAGCGGTGGGACGACACGATCGTCATCGTGACGTCCGACAACGGTGCGGCCATGGAGGGCGGGCGTCTCGGTGCGTTCAGCCGTATCCGCTTCTTCAACGGCATGGATGAGGACCCGGATCGCGCGCTGGCCTCGCTCGATGAGGTAGGACGCGCAGGCGGCGACAGCCACTATGCGACGGGGTGGGCACAGGCCTCGAACGCCCCCCTGCGCTGGTACAAGTACCACACCCATGGCGGTGGGGTGCGTGACCCGTTGATCGTGTCCTGGCCGGGCCGGCTCGCCCACCCGGGTGCGGTCCTCGAGCAGTTCCATCACATCATCGACCTGGCGCCGACCATCTACGAGATCGCGGGCATCGAGCCCCCCGAGGAATTCGAAGGGATTCCGCAGATGCCGGTCCACGGGACCAGTCTGGCCTACTCGTTCACCGATCCTGGCCGGACCATCCGCCGCGGACCGCAGTACTTCGAGATGTTCGGCAATCGGGCCATCTGGGTCGATGGGTGGAAGGCCGTCACGCACCACTCCAAGGGCTCCGACTACACCGACGCCGAGTGGGAGCTGTACCACCTCGATTCCGACTTCTCCGAGGCACACGATCTGGCAGCCACGCATCCCGAGAAGCTCCGGGAGCTCGTCGAGCTGTGGTGGCTCGAGGCCGGCCGCTACGACGTGCTGCCCCTAGACGATCGATCGGTGGAGCTGTTTCGCGCCCCCCCCGTACCCGGCTCGCCGAAGCTCCGCGCCCGCTTCGCCTACTATCCGCCGGTTTCGCACATCGAACCCAGCGTCGCACCGCCCTTCGAGCACGCCGGCTGGCATCGGATCGAAGCCGAGATCTCCGGACCGAAGCAAGGGGTGATCGTTGGCTACGGCAACGCGGCGTCCGGCTTCGTCCTGTATTGCGAGCAGGGCCTGCTCCGCTACGAGTACAACGCCGCCGGCCCCGTCACCGCGGTGGAGCTGCAACTTCCCGATGATGATCTCGTATCGGTTGCCTTTGAGTTTGAGCTCGACCGGGAAACCCGGGCCGGGAGAGGGCGGCTCCGTGCCGGTGGGCGGTCGTCGGACTGGGTGGTCTTCCCGCGCTGGTTGACATTCCTCGCCCTCAGCGGCATGGACATTGGCGCCAATCCACTGAGTCCGATCTCGACTCGGTACCGGCCGCCGTACGCCTTCGCCGGGCACATCGAGCGAGTCGTGGTCCACGTGGATCCGCCGTTCCCCGTGCCTCCGCGTCCCCTCGACGATTGAGCATGACCCGGTCGTGCGTCGCATGCTGACCATGCTTGGCGCGCCGCCAGCGTTTCATCTACTGGCGAAGCCGTCCGGGGCGATCTGCAACCTGGACTGCGACTACTGCTATTTCCTGTCCAAGGAGATGCTGTACCCGGGCGCCCGCTTCCGGATGAGCGACGAGGTGCTGGAGGCATACATCGCGCAGCTGCTCGATGCGCATCGGGGTCCGGAAGTCACCGTGGCCTGGCAGGGCGGAGAGCCGACATTGCTGGGGCTCGATTTCTTCAGGCGATCTGTCGAACTCGTCGAGCGGCATCGGCGGCGTGGTCAGCGGGTTGCCTATACGCTCCAGACCAACGGCACGCTCATCGACGACGCATGGGCATCGTTCTTCAGGGAGCACGACGTTCTGGTCGGACTGTCGGTCGACGGCCCGGCCGACCTGCATGATGCCTACCGGGTCGACAAGAAGGGCGCCGGATCGTTCGAACGGGTGATGCGTGGGTGGGATGCACTGCGGGCCGGGGGGGTCGATGTCAACGTGGTGTGCACCGTACACGCCGCGAACGCGGATCACCCCCTCCGCGTCTATCGGTTCTTCCGCGACGACATGGGCGCGCAGTTTCTCCAGTTCATCCCGATCGTAGAGCGCGTTCCCGACACCACCGCTCCGGCAGCTACTCCTGAACGCACCTCAGGCGGCCAGCGGAAACGGCCGCTCTACACCCAGGCGGGCTCGCAGGTGACCGATCGCAGTGTCGGGGCCGCGCAGTATGGCCGATTTCTGATCGCGATCTTCGACGAGTGGCTGCATCGTGATGTTGGCCAGGTGTTCGTCCAGGACTTCGACGTGGCGCTGGCGAACTGGCACGGAGAGCCTCCGGGCCTCTGCGTGTTCTCGGAGACATGCGGTCTGTCGCTGGCTTTGGAGCACAACGGCGACCTGTACTCGTGCGACCACTACGTGGAGCCCGCCTACCTGCTGGGCAACATCCGCCAGACCCCCCTGATCGAGCTTGTCGCGTCCGTGTCGCAGCGCCAGTTCGGCCTCGACAAGCGGGAGCGTCTGCCAGAGTTCTGCCGGCGCTGTGACGTGCGGTTCGCATGCAACGGGGGCTGCCCCAAGGACCGCTTCATCCGTACGCCCGATGGAGAGGAGGGCCTGAACTACCTGTGCGCCGGTTACAAGGCCCTGTTCAGTCACATCGATCGACCGATGCGAGTCATGTCGCAGCTGCTGCGGCAGGGTCGAGCGCCGGCCGAAGCGGTCGGCATCCTGGGCCGCCCCAGCAGCGATACGCAGCCCGTCCGATGACACTGCAGCCCAGCCGGTCGCAAGCCGACAGGCGGGCCGGGACGACATGGGTCGCGCGCGCCCAGGAGCTAGACTCTCCCCATCCTGTCCCGCTTGCGGAGCTGCCGTGACCCACGACCGCCGCCTCGTGATCCTCGCCGAGGGCAACTTCGGCTACCACCACGGCAAGACCGCCATGGGCGTGATCCGGTTCGGCCAGGACAAGGTGCTCGCGGTCATCGATTCGACCCAGGCGGGGCGCAACGTCCGGGAGTGGCTGGGGGACACGGGGCGGTACGACATCCCGATCGTCGCGTCGCTGTCGGACGCGCTCGGGTTCCTGCCCCGCGCGAACGGGCTGCTCATCGGGATCGCCCCGACCGGCGGCAAGCTGCCCGATGAGTGGCGGACGGTCATCCTGGCCGCGATCCGCTCGGGCCTCGACATCCACTCCGGCCTGCACACCCTCCTCAGCGACGATCCCGAGTTCGCCGACGCCGCCCGCTCCGCGGGCGTGCGGCTCATCGACTACCGCCGCGCGCCGGACCGCATGGAGACGTCCGTCGGCCGGCTGCACGAGCCCGGCAAGCGCGTGATCCTCACGGTCGGCACGGACTGCGCGATCGGCAAGATGTCCGTGGCGCTCGAGTTGCGCCGGGCGGCGGTCGAGAGCGGCCGCTCGGCCGCGTTCGTGCCTACGGGCCAGACGGGCATGATGATCGAGGGCTGGGGGGTCGCGGTCGACCGGGTGGTCTCGGACTTCGTCCAGGGCACCTGCGAGTGGCTGAGCGAGGAGGGGGAGCGGCGCGGCGACTGGGTGCTCGTGGAGGGCCAGGGCTCGCTCGACCACCCGGCCTACAGCTCAGTCACCCTCGGGCTGATCCACGGGTTCACGCCCCAGTCCATGGTCCTCGTGCACATGCCCGGGCTCGACGAGCACGACTGGGACCACGTCCCGGGCCGCAGGTTCCCGCTCCAGCCGCTACCGGACTTCATCCGCGTCCACGAGGAGGTTGCCGGCCTCGTCGCCCCGTCGAAGGTGGTAGCGGTGGCCTTGAACACGTCGCGGATCACCGACGAGGATGCCGCCCGGCGCGTCATCGCCTCTGTTGCGGCGGAGACGGGCCTGCCCACCGACGACCCCGTTCGCTTCGGCGGCGGTGCCCTGTGGGCGAGCATCGCGGCGGCGACAGACGCGCTGCCCTGGGTGGTGGCCAACGACGCCCGACACGAGGTGTCGGCCGCGTGACCTTCGCGATCCGGTTTCGAACCCTGGAGCTGCCGCTCCGCGAGCCCTTCGTGATCGCCCGCGCCTCGCACGGCGAGGGTCGTCGGATCACGACGGTCATCGCCGAGCTGCGCGATGACGCAGACCCGCCGGACGGGCCAGTGGGCCTTGGCGAGGGCTACCCTGACGCCTTCTACGGCGACACGCCCGAGACGATGCGGGCTGTGGCGCCGCCGCTGCTGGCGGCGATCGAGCCGGTGGCCGACGGGCTTCGGGGCGGGCTTGACGAGGCGCGGGCAGCCCTGGCAACAGCTGCCGAGCTGATGGCCCGCGAGCTCGCTCACCACGGGGCGGCGAAGTGCGCGATCGACATCGCCCTCCACGACCTTGTCGGCAAGCGCCTGGGCGTCTCGGTCCGCGAGCTGCTCGAAATGCCCGCCGAGCGCCCGCCCACCGACTTCACGCTCGGGATCGACACGCCTGATGCCGTCGCCGAGCGGGCCCGTCGCGCAGCCGACTTCCCGGCGCTCAAGATCAAGGTCGGCGGCCCGGCCGACATCGCAACGCTCGAGGCGGTGCGCGCTGTCTACGCCGGCCCGATCCGCGTGGACGCCAACACGGGCTGGACGCTCGAAGCCGCCACGACGCTGCTGCCCGTGCTCGAGCGCCTTGGTGTGGTGCTCATCGAGCAGCCGTTCCCGGCCCGTCGCCTCGACCTGCTCCGCGAGCTCCAGGCACGCTCGCCGCTGCCCATCGTCGCGGACGAGAGCGCCGTGACCATCGAGGACCTGGACGGGCTGGCGGGGGTGGTCGCCGGCGTCAACGTGAAGCTGGCCAAGGTCGGCGGCGTGGGACCGGCGCGGCGGATGCTCGCGAGGGCGCGCGAGATGGGGTTCCGGACGTTCCTCGGCTGCATGGAGGAGACGTCCGTGGTCATCGCGGCCTCGGCAGCCGTCTCGCCGCTCGCGGACTGGGTGGACCTCGACGGCTGCCTGCTCCTCGCCAACGACCCGGTGAGCGGCCTCGAGATCGGACCGGACAAGGTCTGGCGGCTGTCCGACCGGCCGGGCCTGGGCCTCGAACTGCGGGCCGACGCACGCCCGTAAGGGCTCCGGTCAGGCCGGCCACAGGACCGGCAGGAGCTCGTCAAGAGGGCAGATCCACAGACTTCGGGAGACCGTCGCAGACTGTCCACCTCCCTCCGGGACGTGTGGACAAGTCGGTGGGAAAGATGGTGGAGAAGGCCCTTCCGCCGCGCGCCGATGACCCGTAGGATTCGTTGGAGTCGCCGCCCGGGGAGCTTCGGCAAGGGGCCCGCGACAGCGCCCAGCACTCATCCGATCGGGGTATCGGGCCAGCCATATTGCCCGTCACGGCCCGTCCTCGTGTTCCAGATCCTGGGAGGGTTCTTCTCCATGCTGCCCGCAGGAACCTCCGCCGCTGCACCCGTCACCGCGCCGGAGGCCGAGGCGTTCGTGCGGTTCTGCTACCAGCGCCGCCACGTCGGCTGGCCGGAGCTGTATGACGAGATGTGCCTCGTCGCCACCCGCGGGCTGTTCCGCGGGATGGGCCGCGAGGCCCTCGCTGAGGTCGGCGTCGGGTTCAGCCTGTTCGAGACGCCTCGGATGGCGCAGCTCGTGCGCCAGGTCGTGGGCGAGGAGCTGGCGGCCCGGCGTGCCGCGCGGGCAGCGGCCCTCGATGTCCTCCGCGTGGCCGAGGAGCGTGACCGCGCCGCCGCCATGGCGGCGGCGGCTGCCGTCGCCTGAGGCCCGAAGGGCGGGCGATGCGGCGTCCGTCCTCGAGGCCTGACGTTCCTGCGCGAGCCGCCCGGCCTGCGCCCGGAGCTGCCGGCGGTGCTGTGCCCAGACTTGCCCGCGAGGGCGCGGGCCGGTTTCGGCCTCCCCAGGATCGGCGGCGCCCGGGCTTGTGGTCAGGCGCGGATTCGACGCCGCGCCATCTCGCCCTCGATCTGGCGCTCGGCCTCGACGTAGCGGTCGATCTGCTCGCGAAGCTGGTTCGCCTCCGGGGTGTAGAGGTGGACCTGCTGCTGGAGGATGTACGACAGGCGGCGGCTGGTCATCCGCACGTGGTCGAGGTTCTTCATCAGGACCAGCGGGTCCATCGAGGCCAGGTCGGACGGGTGGTACATCTGGTTCATCGCCCAGCAATGCTAGCCGAAGCGGGGAGGCGGATGACGAGCCGCCGCGCGAGGCTGGCCTGGCTTTCGCCCTGGAGCTCGCCCTGGCGCGCCGTTCGCGCGGGTCCCGCACAGCGGCCCGGCGCCCTCAGCCGCCTAGATCGACCGAAGGCGCTGCGGCGGCCAGGTCCAGTCGATTGGCAGGTCCGCGGCGGCGATGGCGCGGCGGCGGCCTGCCTCGCTCGCGCCAAGCACGAGGATCCGGTCGGTCTTCGTCGCCTGCCCGGCCTCCTCGCCCCACAGTCGCGTCATCTTGCGGTTGGCCGCGACCTCGTCGCGCACGATGCCGGCGAGGCGGAACCCGGCAGGGTGCGCCGCCTCCTCCCAGACGCGCTCGGGGAGGTGCAGTCCCTCGCGCGACGGCTTGCCGCGGTCGGTCTCGACGTCGCCGATGACGAGCACCGCGATCCCGTCGTCGGTCAGCGCCGGGCGCAGATCCGCGAGCACGTCGCGCATGAACGCGAGGTATGGCTCCCGGGTGTGTGCGTCGTCGAGCTCCTCGTCGATCGTCCGGGCGTCGAAGCCCAGCAGCCAGGTCCGCAGCCAGTTGTAGTAGCCGTACTTGAGCACCCGCAAGTAGGGCGGCGACGTCACGACCAGACGGGCGCGGTCGGGCAGGCCGCGGGCGCGCAGGGCGGCGCGGGTGCGGCGCCCGGCGGTTCGCGCGTCGCCGTGGAGCGCGACCCCCGGGGTCGTCGGGACCGGCTGGCGGTACAGCCGCTCGAACTTGGCGGCCAGCGCGTCGAAGGCGTCCCGACGTGGGGCCACGTAGCCGTGCTCGGCAACGAACGTGCGGACGTAGCGCGGCGCCATGCTGAACGTGTTGGGCATGACCGTCGAGAGGTACGACGGCGTCTTGCCGTGCAGGATCCCCGTCAGCGCGCCGGCGAGGAAGCGGTCCGTGCGGTCGTCGAGTCGGAGCTGCGAGCGGAGAAGCAGCAGCTGGCCGAGCGTTCGGGGGTGGAACGCGAGCGCCACCTCGTCCGGGACTGGCTCGTCGCGGGCGTCCGCGCCGCCTCGGCTTCCCGCCCTGGGGACGAGGGCCGACGGGTGGCCGGGCCGTGCGGTCACGAGCTCGCCGAGCGCGTCCCAGGAGGCGGCGTCGGCGCTCCAGGCGAGGCGCAGCGTCGTCAGCCTGGTCTTCGCCTCTGCCGGCGTCGCGGGCTCGAGCTTGGCGGCAGTCAGGATGTGGGCGAGCGGGTTGAGGTCGTTGCCCACGCCGATCCGGCCCTCGGCCGTGGCCTGGAGGGGTGCGGTGCCGCGACCAGAGAACGGGTCGAGGACCACGTCGCCCGGGCGGGTGTAGCGGGCGATGAACGCGTGGGGGAGCGCGGCCGGGAAGCTCGCGAGGTACGAGCACATCGGGTGGAGGCTATGTCCCCACAGGCGAGCCTGCGCCTTCCACTCGGGCTCCAGCGCGAGTGACGGCAGGGCGCTCGGCAGCTCGATGGCAAGCTGGCCGGCGGCGGTTGGCATGGCGCGAAGCTTCTGGTCGGGCATTCCCGGGCTCGACAGACCGCGTGGATTGGGCTCCCGCAGGGCCGCGAAGCGTAGCACGCGGGAATCGGGCGGCGAATAGGCCGAATGTCGGATCAGGCTCGCCCTCGGCCCGAATCTCGCCCTCAACCCAAAGATGTGTTGAATCCAGGCGGCCTGAGCGTGGATCGGCCCGAAACAGCGGGTTTCGCGGTCGGCGCGCGCTCACCGCCCCCCGAAACGACCCCGTAACGACCCCGTGCTGAGTTGCGCGGCGGGCCGCTTCCGAAGGCGAGCTCTCAGGCCGTGATGCGCAGGATCCCGTCCAGTTCGCGCAGCAGCGCTCCGACTCGCCCGCCGCCGGCCGCCGCCGTCGGGTATCGGCGCAGGACCTCGATCACTGCCGGTGTCGCGCGCTGGCGAGCCTGTTCGATGCGGGCCCTGCCGACCGCTCGGTCATCGCCCGCCACGAGCTCGGCCGCCCTCGCAGCGTGAGCTGCCGCGCCCAGGATGTGCTTCACCTGGTCGGCGCTGGCCAGAGGGTGCAGGTACGCCGCCGATGCTGCCAACGCGGCGGCTCGCGCCGCCTGGCCTGCGCCGGCCGCCGCGCCCGCGTCATCCGACTCGACCCTGTCTGCCGCGCCGTCCGCGTGGGCCTTCTCCACCTCCCGCGCGGCCCGCAAGGCAGCCCATGCCGTGTCGCGCAGGGTCCTGCCGCGTCTGCCCCCTCGGGCGAACGCCCACGCAGCCTCGATAGCATCCCGAGGGCGGACGTCCGTGGGCCGGACTCGCTCGAAGATCTCCAGGGCGTCCTGCGCGCACTCGGCGGCGAACTGGGCGACCGCGCGAAGGTCGTCCATGCTCAGAGCGATCGCGTTGGCCTGGTGCGCCACGGCTGTCGACCTCGCGTTTGCGGTAGCGATCGCCCTCAGCGTACCGGCCGTGGCGATCCTCGTCAGCGGTGCCTGAGCGCCTCGATCCGCACGCGCGCGTCCACGACCACGACGCCCTCGGGCAGGACGACGACAGGGTTGCAGTCCATCTCGACGATCTCGGGGTGGGCCTCGACCATGGCGCTCACCCGCAGGAGCACCTGCTCGAGCGCGGCCACGTCCGCCCGGCGGGAGTTGCGGTAGCCCTCGAGCAGCGGGTACATCGCGAGCGAGCGGAGCATCTCGTGGGCGTCCCGGTCCGTCAGCGGCGTGATCCGGACGGCCACATCCTTCTGCAGCTCCATCTCGGAATCGCCGGCCCCACACGCGATGACGGGGCCGAACAGCCGGTCGTGGACGACGCCGACGAGCATCTCGATTCCCGGCGGGACCATGCGCTGGACCAGCAGCCGCTCGACCTGGTGCCCGGCCGCGGCGAGGCTGCGCCCCATCACCTCGGCACACCGCCGGACCTCTTCCGCGCCCTCGAGCCCCAGCTCCACCGCCTGCGCGTCGCGCTTGCGGACGACGCCGGTCGCTACCGCCTTGAGCGCGACCGGTCCTTGGAGCTCGTCGGCTGCCGCCCCGGCCTCCGACGGGGTGGAGACGAGTCGCCAGTCGGCGACCCGGATGCCGTAGCAGTCGAGCAGCCCGGCCGCCTCGTCAGGGCGCAGCCAGCGGCTCGGTCCGGCGCCGAGGCCAACGCCGGCGCGCACGGCTTGCGCCACGGCCACCTGCCCGGTCGAGGGCTGGCCGGCGGCATCGCGCTGCCCGCTCTCGGCGACCGCGACCGCCAGCGCCTTCGCGAGCAGCTCGGCCGCCTCGTCGGACCGGATCCCGCTCAGCGGCGGCACGCTGCCCTCGGGCGCCGCGCGCCACTCGGCGTAGCGCGCCGCATGGGCCAGCGCCCGGACCGCCTCCTCGGGGAACGTGAAGGCGGGCACGCGGATCGCCCCGTCGCGGAGCGCTGCCGGACCCGCCTCGCCCGAGAGGAACACGGCCAGCACCGGGATCGGTCGCTCCAGCTCCGCGACCGCCTCGCGCACTGCGCCCGCGACCTCCTCGCTGCTGGACCCGATCGGCGGCACGAACAGGACGATGATCGCGTGGACCTCCTCGCAGGCCGCGAGGATCCGGATCGCCCGGCCGTATGCCTCGGGCGGCGCGTCGCCCGTGTCCACCGGGTTGTCGAGCGTGGCCATCGGCGGCAGGCACGCGGCCAGTTCCCGGCGGGCTGCCTCGGGGATCGGCGGGACGACCAGGCCGTCGGCCTCGCACGCGTCCGCCGCGAGGATCCCCGGCCCGCCCCCGTTGGTCAGGATCGCGACACCCCGGCCCAGCGGCAGCGGCTGGTTCGCGAGCAGCGCCGCCACGTCGAAGAACTCCGAGAGCGTGTCGGTGCGGACGACGCCGGCCTGGTGGAACAGCGCCTCGACGGTGACGTCCGAGGACGAGACGCGGGCGCCGGTGTGGGACAGGCTCGCGCGCGCGCCCGCCGCGGAACGGCCGCTCTTGACCGCGATGATCGGCTTCGTGCGGCCCACCCGCCGCGCGATGCGCGAGAACTTGCGGGGGTTGCCAACCGATTCGAGGTACAGGGCGATGACCCTGGTCGCCTCGTCGGCCTCCCAGTACTGGAGGAAGTCGTTGCCCGACAGATCCGCCTTGTTGCCGATCGAGATGAAGCTCGACAGCCCGAGGCCCAGGCGGTTGGCATGCTCGATGATCGCGAGTCCGAGGGCGCCGCTCTGCGACAGGAACCCGACCCGCCCGTCGATCGGCAGGGTAGGGGAGAACGTGGCGTTGAGCCGGACGCCCGGCTCCAGGTTGATCACGCCCATGGCGTTGGGGCCCACCAGGCGCATGCCGGCACCTCGGCAGGCTGCGACGAGCTCGCGCTGCCGGGCCATCCCCTCCGGGCCCGTCTCGGCGAAGCCCGGCGACACGACGACGACGCTCTTCACGCCCTTCGCGGCGCACTCGCCGACGACCTCGAGCGTGGCCTCGGCCGGCAGCACCACGATCGCGAGATCCACCGGACCGGGGATCGCGAGGACCGAGCGGTAGGCGGCAACCGACTGGACGACGTCGGCGGCGGGGTTGACGGGGTAGACAGGACCGTTGAAACCGCCCACGAGCAGGTTGTGGAACAGCTCGCCGCCCACGGTGCCTCGCCGCCGCGACGCGCCGATGACGGCGACGGACGTCGGGTGGAGCAGGGCTCGGACGGCTGCCGAGGCAGCGATCTGCTCGCGGCGCTCGAAGCGCTGCCGCGCCTGGCCGCTGAGCTCGGTGGGGAACTCCACCCGGATCGACCCGGGCTCCGCGCGGAGCCGGAGCGGGAAGCCGCTCGCGCGGAAGACGTCGAGCATGCGCGCGTTCTCGATCAGCACCTCGGCGAGGAACGTCGTGATGCCGGCCTCGTTCGCACGCCTGGCCAGCTCCTCGAGCAGCAGCGTGGCCACCCCGCGTCCCTGGTGCTCCTCGGCCACGACGAAGGCGGCCTCGGCCGTGCCGGGCTCGAGCCACAGGTAGTTGCCGTTGCCGATGATCCGCGTGGTGCCTGCGATCTCGGTCTCGGCCACCAGCGAGCAGTCGCGCTCGTCCTCGAGCGTGGCCCACTTGCGCGCCCGCTCCGCGAGGTCGCCGCCGACGCTGGCGAAGCGCAGGCGCCGCGACTCGGGGTCCAGGCCCTCGAGGAACTCGACAAGCGCGGGCACATCGGCCTCGACCGCGTCCCGGATCTGGATCGAGGACCCGTCTCGGAGGATCGTGTCACGCGACCGGTCCCGGCTGGCGGCGGGGCTGAAGCGATCCACGTGCCCTCCTCGTCGCCCCCGGCGGTCTCGCGCGGTCCTGTCGTGCTACCTTCCGCCCGTCCCGCACCCGCCCGGCGGCCGTAACGATCTTACGCCGGGAGGTCCGGGCTCCCGAGGCACTCCTGCCCCATGCCGACGCCCGACCCCGAACCGCTCGTCGTCTACGGCCCGGCCAACCTCGACTACGACTTCGGCCTGGGTCACCCGTTCACGCCCCGTCGGTTCGGCCCCGGCATCGACCTCCTGCGCGAGCTGGGCGCCAATCCCGACGCCTTCGCGCCTCCGGAGCCGGTCCCGGACGACGTCCTCGCCACGGTCCACACGGCGCCGTTCCTCGGGAGCATCCACCGGCTGTCCGAATACCCCGAGCTCGCCGCCCACGAGGCGGTGACCGACGGCGACACGCCGCCCTTCTACGGGATGGACCAGGCGGCCGCGAGCGTCGTTGGCGGGACCGTCGGGGCGATGGAGCGGATCCTCGCCGGCGAGCGGACCCACGCGTTCCACCCGGGCGGCGGCCTGCACCATGCGTTTCCGGGCCGGGCGACCGGCTTCTGCGTCTTCAACGACCTCGCCATCGCGATCAGGCGGGCGCGGGACGAAGGCCACCGTGTCCTCTACCTCGACGTGGACGCCCATCACGGGGACGGCGTCGAATCGATCTTCTGGAACGACCCCATGGTGCAGACGGTGTCGTTCCACGAGAGCGGGCTGAGCCTCTTCCCGGGCACGGGCTGGGTGGAGGATTGCGGCGGGCACGACGCTCGCGGCAGCGCGGTCAACATCCCGCTCGAGCTTGGCACATCGGACGGGTCGTGGCTAGAGGCGATCGAGCTCGTCGCACCCGTCGTAGCGGCGGCATTCCGGCCCACCCTCCTGGTGACGCAGAACGGCTGTGACAGCCATGCACTCGACCCGCTGGCGAACCTGCACATCTCGACGCGAGCGATGTCCCGCGTGGCCCGCCTGTTCGATGAGCTCGCGCACCGGCACACCGGCGGTCGCTGGCTGGCGACCGGCGGCGGCGGCTATGACGTCTATCGCGTGGTCCCGCGCGCCTGGGCGTTGGTGTGGCTTGCCCAGGCTCACCGTGAGGTGCCCGGCAGCACGCCGCGCCGGTGGCAGGAGCGCTGGGCCGGGGAGGCCGCCGCCCACCACGCCGGCCCGCCTCCTCGCGAGATGCTGGATCCCTTGGGCTCCACGCAGGCCGAATCGCCGCGCATCGCAGCGGAGAACCGCCTGACCGTGTCGCGAGCCCTGGAGCACACCCTGCAGGTCATTGATGGATACTGAGCTGGGATCTCCGCCCCGCTTCGCACTGTCAAGGTGTGGTTGAGGTGACAGCCACGGCACCCGCTGCTTGACAGTCGCGCTCGGATCCCTAGGGTTCCAACAACAAGCACCGGGACCGGATCCCCAGGCCCGCCAGTGTCCGTCCCGGCGTCCCATCCCACTGGCAGGAGGTGGCGCGTGTCCGTTCCGCGGCCCGAGATCGAGGCCCTCTTCTCCGAGCGGCGGGAATTCGCGCCGCCACCTGAGCTCGCGGCACACGCCAACGCCGGCCCGGATCTCTACCGAGAGGCCGAGGCGGACTTCGAGGGCTTCTGGGCGAAGCAGGCCGCCAGCCGACTCACCTGGTCGAAACCCTGGGACAAGGTCCTCGAATGGGAGCTCCCCTACGCCAAGTGGTTCAGCGGGGGCGAGCTCAACGCCACGTACAACTGTGTGGACCGCCACGTGGAGAACGGGCTCGGCTCGAAGGTCGCCTACCACTGGGAGGGGGAGCCGGGCGACGTCCGCGCGCTGACCTACAGCGACCTCCAGCGCGAGGTCAACAAGTGCGCCAACGCCCTGGTCGAGCTGGGCGTCAAGACCGGCGACCGCGTCGGCATCTACCTGCCGATGATCCCCGAGCTGCCGATCGCGATGCTGGCCTGCGCCAAGCTGGGCGCGCCGCACGTGGTGGTGTTCGGCGGGTTCAGCTCCGACGCCCTCGAGGGTCGGATGATCGATTCCGAGGCGGTTGCGCTGGTCACGTCCGATGGCGCCTGGCGGAACGGCAAGGTCCTTGACCTCAAGTCCGCCGCCGACGTTGCCGTCGACCATGCGCCCACGATCAAGAACGTGCTGGTCGTCAAGCGGACCGGCAACGACGTGGCCATGACCGAAGGTCGGGACCACTGGTGGCATGACACCGTCGAGCGGCAGTCCGACCAGTTCGACCCCGTCCCGGTGGACTCGGAGCACCTCCTGTACCTGCTCCACACCTCGGGCACGACCGCCAAGCCCAAGGGCATCATGCACACGACCGGCGGCTATCTGACCGGCGTGAGCACGACGCACCACTACATCTTCGACATCAAGCCCGAGGACGTGTACTGGTGCGCGGCCGACATCGGCTGGGTCACGGGGCACTCCTACATCGTGTACGGCCCCCTCGCCAACGGGACCACGAGCGTGATGTACGAGGGCGCCCCGATGTTCCCGGAGCCCGACCGCTGGTGGTCGATCATCGAGAAGTACAAGGTCAACGTCCTGTACTGCGCCCCGACCGCCATCCGGGCGTTCATGAAGCAGGGCGAGGCGTGGCCCGGCAAGCACGACCTGACCAGCCTCCGGATCCTGGGCACGGTAGGCGAACCGATCAACCCCGAGGCTTGGCTCTGGTACCACGCGACGATCGGCGGCAGCAGGTGCCCGGTCGTTGACACGTGGTGGCAGACCGAGACCGGGATGATCCTGATCAGCCCGTTGCCCGGCGTGACCACGCTTCGGCCCGGCTCCGCGACAGTCCCGTTTCCTGGTGTCTCCGCGAAGGTGGTCGATGCCGACGGCAAGGAGGTGGCCAACGGCACGGGCGGCGGGTACCTGGTCATCACCCGGCCATGGCCGGCGATGCTGCGCGGCATCTACAAGGACCCCGAGCGGTACGTGAGCACCTACTGGAGGCGCTTCCCGGGCGTGTACTTCGCTGGCGACGGCTGCAAGGTGGACGCCGACGGCTACTTCTGGCTCATGGGTCGCGTGGACGACGTCATGAAGGTGTCCGGGCACCGCATCAGCACGACCGAGGTCGAGTCCGCGCTCGTTGACCACCAGGCGGTCGCCGAGGCCGCCGTCGTCGGCCGTTCCGACCCGGTGACGGGCGAGGCCATCTCGGCCTTCGTGATCCTCAAGTCGCACATCGAACCCAGCCCTGCGCTCGCCACTGAGCTGCGCGAGCACGTGGCCGCGAAGATCGGGCACATCGCGCGGCCCAAGCAGCTGCTGTTCACCCCCGAGCTGCCGAAGACGCGGTCAGGGAAGATCATGCGCCGACTGCTGCGCGATATCGCCGAGAACCGAACCCTCGGCGACGTCACGACCCTCGCCGATTCCGGCATCGTGGAGACGATCCGGGAGAGGGCCGGCGCCGGCGAGTCAGAGTAGGCGTCGGCACGCACCGCCGCGGGCGGATGGCCAGAGCGGGCGATGCGCCCGTCGGCCTGCCGCCCGGGCGTCGGGCCTTCACGACACCGAGCGCGGGAACGCGGCACCGGGCCGCGGTATCCGGGCGCGCTAGACTCGCGCGGTCCGCCCCCGTAGCTCAGCGGATAGAGCGGCCGCCTTCTAAGCGGTTGGGCGCAGGTTCGATTCCTGCCGGGGGCGCCACCTCACGCCCCTCCGGAACGCTCGCCCTGTCGATCTCGGTGCTGAAGGCGGGGCGCTCATCGATCAGGCCAGGTAGCGGACCCACAGGTATCCGGTGGAGATCACCATCGACGCGAGGACCACCACCGCCCCGTAGCGGAAGAACTCGACGAACCGGATTGGGTTGCCCGCGCGCAGCGCCACGTTGGAGACCACCACGTTGGCCGAAGCGCCGAGGATCGTGAGGTTCCCGCCGAGGCATGCCCCGAGCGCCAGCGCCCACCAGAGGGGCTCGGCGGCCATGCCGGTCTCGGCCAGCCGCTGGACGACCGGGATCGCGGTCGCCGTGTACGGGATGTTGTCGACGATGGCGGACGCGATGGCGGAGAACCACAACATGCCGATCGTGGCGAGGGCCGCCTGACCCTGGGTCGCATTCGCCAGCGCGTCGGCGATGCCGCCCACCACGCCCACCTGTACGATGGCCTCCACGAGGATGAACAGGCCCACGAAGAAGAACAGCGTGGACCACTCGATCTCACGCAAGGTCTTGTGCGCGTCGAGACCGGCGATGAGCATGAGCACCATCGCGCCGAGCAGGGCGACGGTGGCGGGCTCCACGCCCACGGCCGAGTGGATGAGGAAGCCGAAGATCGTGGCACCCGCGACCACGAGCGACTTGACCAGCAGCGGCCTGTCCCTGATCGCGTTCTCCTCGCCCCGCTCGAGGGCAGCCTCCCGCCGCTCGTCAGGCACCTGGAGGTCGCGGAACGCGACGCGGACGATGACAACGAACGCGATGAACACCAGCACGGTTACCGGACCGAGGTTGGCCAGGAACTCGCCGAAGCCGAGGCCGGCAGCCGACCCGATGAGGATGTTCGGCGGGTCGCCGATCAGCGTCGCCGTGCCCCCGATATTCGAGGCCAGGATCGACGAGATCAGGTAGGGCACCGGCGACACGCCAAGGCGGCGGGCGACCGACAGCGTGACCGGCGTCATCAGCACGACGGTGGTCACGTTGTCGAGGAACGCCGAGAGCACCGCCGTGACCGTGGCGAGGATGAGCAGGAGCCGCATCGGATGACCCCCCGACAGGATCACCGACCGAATCGCCAGCCAGTCGAAGAACCCGGTCCGCGCCAGGATCGACGCGATCACCATCATCCCGGCCAGCAGGAAGATGACGTTGAGGTCGATCGCGGCGAAGGCCTCGTGCTGGTCGATGATCCCGAGGACCACCATCAGGAGGCCGCCGATCATGGCGACGATCGTCCGGTCCCAGCGCTCAAGCGCGATCAGGACGTATGCGGTGACGAAGACCGCCGCGGCAATCCAGGCGTCCATGGTCATGGGCGCGCCACCGACCCGGTGAAACGGGTGCGGCTACAGGGGGCGATCGCCCGCCTCGAGAACGGCCCGGTCAGCAACCATGCCCGTCGCTGGCCGCCACCACCAGCGACGCGGGCCCGCAGGGCGACGCGTTCATCGACTCGGTCAGCTTCATGCGCCAAGGATAGCCGCCGCCCGGCCGCCAGGTGCAGGTCGCGCCGAGCCTGGGCGTCGACCCCGCCGGGGCCCCGGCTGACGGGCGACCGCGAGGGCCCTCCTTGGACACACCTCCCTCCTTGGACACACCTGCAGCCATACTCACCAGGAGTATCATCAAGCCTATCATGACTGCCTCGACCGAGAAGGAGACGGTCTCGACCGAGGTCGCCGTCGTGTCGAACGCGCTGCACCTCCGCCGCTGCCGCGTGTGCGGCAGCAGAAGACCGCGACTGCCGGGCACCGCGCCGTCGCCCCTAGACGGTCCTGACCCATCCACCGCAACGCAAGGAGACGAGATGGCCGAGCATCGCACCATCGCCCCGAACGAGGATCCCGTCTGCGGCATGACCGTGGACGTGGCGCAGGCCACCGCGAAGGGCCTCGTTCGCACCTACGAGGGCCGCCAGTACGTGTTCTGCGGCAAGGGCTGCTTCCTCGAGTTCGGCGACGACCCCGAGACGTTCCTCGCCAAGGACTTCACCCCGTCGATGTAGCCGGTTCCGCCCGGCGCATCAGGGCCTCAGGCGCCGCCTGCGACGAAACCGCCACGAGGTGCCCGGCGAACCCTCCATCCTCGTATCGCCGTCGCGGCTATGGTCCGCGGGACGATGGGGGATGCTCGGGAGTGAACGCATGCATCGTGACGTCGCCGCCCTGATCGACCGTCAGGAGCGATGGGCCGGCCCACTCGGCGAACAGGCGCAGGGGATCCTCGCGCGGCTGCTTCACGAGGGCGGCCGCCGCCCGATCAAGGACGTCCTCAATGGCACGTGGCTGGGCCACCCGGTCCATCCCGCCGTGACCGACGTCCCGGTGGGCGCGATGACGCTGGCAGCGCTGTTCGACCTGACCGGGCGCGACTCGGCGGCCGATGCGGCGGTGGCGGTCGGGATCGCGGGCATGGTGGCGTCGGCGGCGACCGGGGCGTCCGACGCGGTGGACGCGTACGGTCGGGTGCGGACGCACGCGACGGTCCACGCAACGCTGATGTCCGCGAGCGCGACCGTCTACCTGCTGTCCGGGCTGCTGCGGCTCGGGCCGCGGGTGTTGCGGCCGCTCGCCCGGCTACTCGGCTACGCGGGCTACGGGGTGATGACGGCCGGGGCGTACGTGGGCGGTGACCTCACGTACGGGATCGGCAGCCAGGTGGACCGCCACGCGTTCGAGGCGAGGGGCACGAAGTGGCGATCGCTCGACGTCTCGGAGGTCCCGGCCGGAACGCTCGTCAGGGCGAAGGCGGGGTCCGACGCGATCGTGCTGTACCGGGCGGCGGACGGGTCGCCCGTCAGCGCGTTCCACGCCCTCTGCTCGCACATGGGCGGCCCGCTCGACAAGGGCACGATCGTGGACGGCTGCGTCGAGTGCCCGTGGCACCAGTCGCGGTTCGACCTCGGCAGCGGGCAGGTGCGGCAGGGCCCGGCCGTCTACGACCAGCCTCGATTCGAGGTCCGCGAGACCGCCGAGCATGGGCTCGAGGCGCGCCGGATGCCGACCGGGGGCAACGGCAGGGCGTAGGGCTGCGTGCGGTCCGGCGTCCCCGGCCTCTTCCGCCAGCGCCTCAAAGCCCTCGGAGCGCCTCGCGGAGGATGCCCCCGAGGACGAGCATGTCGGCCTGAGTGAATCGCTGGTCGCCGTGGACGGACACGATCCGCCTCGAGAGGTCGGCATCCGCCTCGGTGGTGCCCTGGTCGCGCGCGGGGTCGAGCGGCCACAGGATGCTCGGCACCACGGCGCGCGCCGTGAGGGCGCGCTGGGCGTTCACCCTGGCCTGCGTGGTGTCGAACACGAGCGTGAGCGCGAACGCCACGCCGCCCTCGGGGGCCGTCAGGACCGTCGCGTGGCGCGGCGTTCCCATGGCCGCCGCGAGCGTCTCGAGGTTCTTCCGTCGCCGCTCGCGCCAGGCCCGGACCGGCATCTGGGGCACGAGCGCCCTCGACACGGGCGAGATGCCGCGCCGCGCCGGCGATCCCGGCCCCTCGGAAGCGCCTGACGCAGCGGGCGCCTGGGCGGCAGCCGACGCGGCCCGGGCGAGGGCTCGCAGACGGAGCCCCGCCTCGGCGCCCGTGTCGGGGCGGCGTGCCCGACCCTCGATCGCGCTCGCCAGGGGGCCCGCTGTCAGGCCGCCGCCCGCCAGTGTCGGTCCCGGGGGTAGGCCGAGCCCTCCCGGTGACCAGACGACGCCGCCGTCGGGGATCGGGAGGGTCTTGCGCAGCGACGCGAAGGCGTAGTTGGCGGAGCTGCCGAAGGCCCACCTCGACCCGAGGTCGTGCGAGTGGTCCTCCACGAGGACGGCCCCGGCGCTCGCGAGGCGGCCCGTCATCGGTGGCCGCCGCAGGCCGAGCTGGTTCGCGACGACGACGACGTCGCCCGCCGCGGCCGGCACCGCGGAGAGCTTCGTCGGCGCCCCGAGGTCGCTGTCGGGGTAGGCGAGGACGTCCACGCCCGTCGGGAACGCGCGGAGGGCGGCGGGGACGTCGGGGCAGTAGTAGCTCGGCAGCCAGACGCGCGACCAGCCGCGTTCGGCGACGCCCCAGCGCAGGAGGGCCGCGAGCGCATCCGTGCCCGAGGCGAAGAGCGGGGCGTCGCCGGGCCAGGGCAGCTCATCCCGCTGCCCGCCAGCGTACCCACCGTCGGCCCCTCGCTCGCCCTGCACGCCACCTCCTGCCGATCCGCCCGAACCCCGCGTCTCCCCGCCAGCGTACCGACTGGCCAGCCGTTGACCGAACCGGGTCCGGCGCGCACCGTAGCGCCATGCAACCCAGCCGTCGGCCCGCCGACGCCCATGCCGTGCTCGGCGTCGAGCCGGGCGCCACCCGCTCGGAGATCCGCCGCGCGTATCGGCGCCGCGCTCTCGAGATCCACCCCGACGTCGCCGCCAGCGACACGACCGCCGAGATGGCGGCCCTCAACGAGGCACGCGACCAACTGCTTTGGGTGAAGCCAACGATGGGGGCGGCGAGCCAGGAGCGCGATGCCTCCTCACAACCGACTCGCCCGCACCGCCCGACGGCGAAGCCGGGCTACGACCACTCGCCCACGTGGGACGACTACTGGTCCGCCTGGAACGACCCGCCCCGCCGCCCGCCCCGCTGAGGCGGGCACAGGGGGCCGCGGCCCTCCCCGGTCCGATCGTCCCGTCGCGAGGGCCCGTCCGGCCCGGGACCCCCATGGAACCGCAACCGTGCCATGGGGTCGCGCGGCAGGCGTCGCGTGCGCCCTCCTCCCGTACCGTGAGCAGTGGGCCCGTCGGGTCCCGCAACCAGGCTCTCTCGCGCCCGCGCCCCCGGCGCCAGTCCGCATCCCGCATGGAGGGATCGCATGCCCGCCCTGTACAGGAAGCCGTCGCCACCGAGCGATGACAAGCGCTGGAAGATCGTCGAGACGCGCATGCGCCGCATGGGCAACCGACCCGCCGCGCTGATCGAGGCCCTCCACTCGGCTCAGGAGGCCTTCGGCTACCTGGACGAGAACGCGCTCCTGTTCGTGGGCGACACGCTGGGCGTGCCTCACTCGCGCGTCTACGGCGTGGCGACCTTCTACTCGTTCTTCACGCTCAAGCCGCAGGGCGAGCACACCTGCGTGGTCTGCACTGGCACCGCCTGCTACATCAACGGCGCCAAGGACATCCTCGCGGGGCTGGAGCGAGAGCTGGGCGTCAGGCCCAAGCAGACCACCCCGGACAACAAGGTGTCGGTCCTGACCGCCCGGTGCCTCGGCGCGTGCAGCCTCGCCCCGGCGGTCATCGTGGACGGTGAGGTGGCCGGCAAGGTCAAGGCGGGCGAGCTGATCGCCCGACTGGAGGCGATGTGAGCGAGCCCAACAACGCGGCGCGCCCGATCCGCCGCCCGAATCAGGAGATCCACGACGGCCCCGTGCGCGCCAGCGCGTACGTGTGCGAGGCCGCCAGCTGCATGTCGCTCCAGGCGCACGAAATCACGGTCCGGCTGGCCGAGGCGACCGCCGACGCGGGCATGAGCGACGTCGCGGTCAAGCGCGTGGGCTGCATGGGCCTGTGCGCCGCCGGGCCGCTGGTCAAGATCCCGCAGACTGGTGAGTTGTTCAGCGCCGTCACGCTCGACAACCTCGAGCCGATCGTGCAGGCGCTCGACAAGGTGACCGATGCGTCGGCCCGCCTGCCGCTGGGCCCCTTCTTCGAGCACCAGGTCCGGGTCGTCACCGAGAACTTCGGCGAGATCGACCCCGAGAGCCTCGACGACTACGTCGCGCGCGGTGGCTACGAGGCCCTTGGGCGCGTCCTCGCGGAGATGACCTCGACGCAGGTGCGCGAGGAGATCACTAGGAGCGGGCTCCGCGGCCGCGGCGGGGCCGGCTATCCGACCGGCCTGAAGTGGACCACGGTCGCCAAGGCGGCCGGCACCCAGAAGTACGTCATCTGCAACGCCGACGAGGGCGACCCGGGCGCGTTCATGGACCGCTCGGTCCTCGAGAGCGACCCGTTCCGCGTCCTCGAGGGGATGGCCATCGCCGCCTTCGCGGTCCACGCCACCGAGGGCTACATCTACTGCCGAGCGGAGTACCCGCTCGCGGTGGCGAGGCTTCGGGGGGCGATCCGGCAGGCGCAGAAGGCCGGCTTCCTGGGCCAGGGGATCGCCAACACCTCGTTCGCCTTCGACGTCCAGATCCGCCTCGGCGCCGGCGCCTTCGTGTGCGGCGAGGAGACGGCGCTCATCGCGTCGGTCGAGGGCAAGCGCGGCACCCCGCGTCCCCGCCCGCCGTATCCGGCCGTCGAGGGCCTCAACGGCTGCCCGACGCTGATCAACAACGTCGAGAGCCTCGCCAACGTGCCGGCCATCCTGCGCAACGGCAGCGAGTGGTACGCGGGCCTGGGCTCGGGCAAGAGCAAGGGCACCAAGGTGTTCGCGCTCGCCGGCCGCATCGTGAACACGGGCCTCGTCGAAGTGCCGATGGGCATGTCGCTGCGTGAGATCGTGTACGACATCGGCGGCGGCATCGTCGACGGCCGCCTGTTCAAGGCCGTCCAGACCGGCGGCCCGTCCGGCGGCTGCATCCCGGCCCAGTTCCTCGACATGCCGATGACCTACGAGGCGTTGATCGAGGTCGGCTCGTTCATGGGCTCGGGCGGCCTGATCGTCATGGACGACACGTCGTGCATGGTGGACGTGGCCAAGTACTTCATGGACTTCTGCCGCGACGAGTCGTGCGGCAAGTGTGTCCCGTGCAGGGTCGGCACCACCCAGATGTGGATGCTGCTCGACAAGATCACGCGCGGCAAGGCGGACCTGATCGACCTCGCCCAGCTGGAGCGCCTCGCCGGCGTCGTCCAGCGGATGAGCCTGTGCGGCCTCGGCCAGGGCGCCCCCAATCCGGTCTTCTCAACCCTCCGCTACTTCCGGGACGAGTACATGGCCCACATCCTGGAACGGCGGTGCCCAGCCGGCGTCTGCGAGATCGAGGCCCTTGCGCAGCACGCGGAGGTGCCGGCATGAGCACGGTCCACACGCTGACCATCGACGGCCGCGACGTGGCCGGCAACGAGGGCCAGACGATCATGGAGGTGGCCGAGGAGAACGGGATCGACATCCCGGGCCTGTGCCACCTGCCCGGCCTCCACGACCGGGGCGCCTGCCGCCTGTGCGTCGTGGAGATCGAGGGCTCGCCCAAGCTCGCCGCGGCCTGCGTCACGCAGATCGCGGAGGGCATGCACGTCACGGCCCACAGCGAGAAGCTCGAGGACCACCGGCGCGCGGCGACTGAGATGATCTTCCTGGAGCGCAACCACGTGTGCTCGGTGTGCGTCGCCAACAACCACTGCGAGCTCCAGGACCTCGCCGACGAGCTTCGCGTGACCCACTTCGACCTGCCGCGGATCAGCCCGGCGGTTGGCATCGACGCCAGCCACAGGCTGTTCGCGATCGACCACAACCGGTGCATCCTGTGCCTGCGCTGCGTGCGCGCCTGCGACGAGATCGAGGGTGCCCACACCTGGGACGTGATGCACCGCGGCCTCGAGACCCGCGTCCAGACCGACATGGGCATCCCGTGGGGCGAGTCGCCCACGTGCACCAGCTGCGGCAAGTGCGTCCAGGTGTGCCCCACCGGCGCCCTGTTCGAGAAGGGTCGGCCCGTCGCGTCGGGCTCCAAGACGAAGCGCCCGTTCCTTCCCTGGCTGCGGGTCCACCAGGAGGAGCGAGGGCTGTGAGCAAGCCGCGTGTCGCCACTGTCTGGCTCGACGGGTGCTCGGGCTGCCACATGAGCCTCGTCGACCTCGACGAGCGGCTGCTCGACATCTTCGGCCGTGCCGACCTCGTCTACGGGCCGCTCGTGGACGTCAAGGAGTTCCCCGAGGACGTGGACGTGTGCCTCGTCGAGGGGTCCGTCTCGTCCGAGGACGACCTCGAGCGGATCTTCAAGGTCCGCGAGCGGACCAAGGTGCTCGTCGCCTTCGGCGACTGCGCCGTGACCTCCAACGTGCCCGGGATGCGGAACCCGATCGGGGTGCAGCCGCTCCTCGAGTGCGCCTACATCGAGAACGCGGACATCAACAAGGGCATCCCCGACCGGATCATCCCGAGGCTCCTGCCCACCTCGCAGCCGATCAACCGGTTCGTGGACGTGGACGTGTTCCTGCCGGGCTGCCCGCCGCACGCAGACCTGATCTACACCCTGCTCGACGACCTGCTGGCCGGCCGGACCCCCGAGGTCGCTGGCGCCCGGTTCGGGCGCTGAGGAGGCCGACACCCATGAGCCAGACGATCGTCATCGACCCGGTCACCCGGATCGAGGGCCACTCCAAGATCACCATTCAGGTGGACGACCACGGCGAGGTCGTGGACGCGCACTTCCACGTCACCCAGTTCCGGGGCTTCGAGCGGATCACCCAGGGCCGCCCGGTCCACGAGATGCCCGCCCTCATGGCCCGCATCTGCGGCATCTGCCCGGTCAGCCACCTGATCGCGAGCAGCAAGGCCGTCGACGACATCATGGCCGTCGAGCCGACGCCCACCGGCGCGGACCTGCGGCGCGTGATCAACCTGGGCCAGATCGTCCAGAGCAACGCGCTCTCGTTCTTCCACCTCTCGTCGCC
>JAJZRG010000044.1 GCA_021802825.1 Chloroflexota bacterium | reverse complement strand
GTCGGCGGTCATCTCGCGCCCGCGTACGATCCCCTTGGGCTTGCCCACCATGAGCCAAGCGAGGTGGTAGCGGTCCATGGTCCCCCAGGCGGTGGCCAGCAGGTCGTCCGACAGCTGGAGCCAGGTCTGGAGCGCGTTGAGGCTGGGGCTGGCGTCGAGGCGCTCGCCCTCGGCGATGAGCTGGCGCGTGCGCAGGATGAGCTCGTCTCGGGTCACGGGGCGAGTGTACCGAGGGCTATGAAGCGCGCCGGAATTCCTCATAGCGCTTCTGCAGCCGATCTGGATCCGGACGCTGGGCTACTCGTCGAGGGAGATAGATCGTCTTGTCGTGGATCTGCTGCAAGCCAACAACCAGCATCGGCCCGTCATGTTCAAGAAGGATCGAACGTCGAGCCTCGATGACGTAGTCCGGACGGATGGCGAAGAACATTCGGTCGAAGGCGGCGTGCTCGGACGCCATGGCCCATCTCCGGATTGCCGTGCGCCGAAGCCGGGGTAACCCGGCCCAGAGCCAGTACGAGGAGACGTGCGGGGCCGGCCTCGAGCAGCTCCGCGGCAACCACGGAGCTCCTGGAGGACACCTTCTCGGTGGCACGCGGGCCGCCTGATCGGTCGATGCGGCAGGGAGCAGACCGCAGTTGGAGCCGCTGGCTTTCCGTCAACTTCCGCTGGTCAGCTCGGCTCCATTCGAGTCGTTGAAGAGCCACCACACGCGGGGCTGACTGCGACTCGGCAACGCGAGGTCCGGCGCTGTCGCGCAATCAAGAAGGAAGCCGAGTCCTTCTTGGATGGCAGCACCCGGGATCCGCATCCTGGCGCTTTCCCAACGGCCACCGCTGGCGCGATCGGCAGGGGCAAGCTCCTGCAGTACAGAGGCGTCTACGCATCCAGCCCCGAGTAAGGCGTCCGTCTCGTCGAGGGCGACGGCAACAAGTACCCAGCGGGGATCACGAATGGAGGTCTCGTATTCGTTGCGGCTCAGATGGAGAGTGAGCTCTGCCCGAGAAGTGGTTGTCTTCACTTCGATGTGCCAGACACTCTCGTCGCAGCTCGCTACCAGGTCGTAGCCGAGAGCGTCGCTCAGAAGCGACACGTGGTCCACAGCGATCCCAACACCGCTCAAGACGTCGCGCAGCGCAAGCTCCCCAGCCAGCCCGACACGTGCGCGCCTGCCAGCGTCGAACTTGGCCGACGTCGCGCGGACAGCTGCCCATACCTCGTCATCCGTGAGGCCCAACCCCGTCCCCAACGCCAGGGCATCCGCCGGAAGATCGCCTGCTGCATCGACGAGATCCTCGACTGCGCCGAGCCATGCCGGCCCGTCGGCGAGGACGACTTCTCGCGCGAGCTCGAGTACCGCCTCGTGCTCCCCCACGCTCACGGCCCGGCGATCTAGGACTCCATCTTTCGTCACGAACCCGACAGCGACAAGAAGGTCGAATCCCAGCCCGTACTGGGTAAGCGTTAGATCGGTGTAGGAGGCGTCAGCGAGGATGAGCGCACGCGCGGCCGCGAAGTCCGCGACCCTCAGCAGGTCACACCAGCGTCGCGCCGCGCGAAGCGTCGGCTCAGGCGGAAGCGGCGACACCCAGGTGCTCCAACAGGCGAGCCCGATCGTCGAGGTTCAGCCCAGCACCTTCTGTGGGCTCTTCATCGAAGTCAGCCAGCTCGAGTAGCGCTTCGTCATCAAGCACGGAGCCCATGAACGTCAGTTTCGCGGCAAGGCGACCCTCGACCACCTCGTCGATCGTCGCGTCGCTGACGAGGATCGTGATGTTGGTAACCGTGTCCGGCGGAAGACCGAGGCGGTGGATGCGATCCAGGCTCTGGAGGAACCGGCCCGCAGCGAAGTCTCGGTCAACATAGACAGCGTCATGACAGACGTGGTGCAGGCTGATGCCCTCTCCGAGGGTGGCTGGGTTTGACAAGAGGACTCGACACGAGGGATCCCCAACGAATCGGGCGATCTCGTCCTCTCGATCCGTGGTACCGCCGTGGACGAGGGCAGGGTTGTATGCCGACAGCAGCCTTCGCATTGTGGTGAGGTTTCGGACGAACGTTGACCAGACCAGGGTCTTCCGGTTCCGTGCAGCATTTGCGTGCACGATCGCGGCGACTTCGGCGAATTTGGGGGACATCTCGTAGGACGGCAGGTCCCGCATGAGCTCCTCGAGCCGTGACCCGGGCGGAACATCGAGAGGCGGGACTCGATACGCGAGTGGCTCGTAGCGAGTTGCTCCGGCAGCCAACAGGGCGGGCGAGGTCGCCGCCATCAGCAGGTAGAGGACGATCCTTCCGAGCGTGCCAAGGTCATCACGTTGTGCTCGTGCCCGCGCGGATGCCTCCCCAACAAGCGCCTGGTAGATCTCGCGGTGGATGCCGGGCAGCGGGAGTCTTCGCACCACAGGATTGACCGGAGGGAGGCCGAGCTCCGACTTCTTGGTGCGTGCGTAGAGGGGTCGCAGCCTCGCGCTCGCAGCCCGCAGGTCTCCCGATGCCACCGCGTCCCGAACATGCTGCCGCCCTTGGCCAGGCCAGACGAACCCGAGGATGTTCTCGAGGTCTCGGCTCCCATTCGGCGCTGGAGTGCCGGTTAGCACCAAGCGACGCACCGCGAATGGTCCGAGCGCGAGGCAGGCGCTCCCCCACGCCCCGGCCGGCCCAAGCTTCATCCGGTGCGCCTCGTCCAGCACTAGGAGTGCTGGCTTGCGCCTGAGCCAGGCGGCGAGCCGCGGTGCGAGGTCGGGGAGGCGCTCGTAGTTCACGAGCAGGACGTCGCAGTCTGGAGGGCTCATCGAATCCATGACACGCATCCGCAGCGGCGCCGCTCCGTAGGCAACCAGGTTCTCATCCTGCCAGGCGCTGAACGCGGACTTCGGAGCGACCACGAGCGCGCGATGGACCTGCCCGGACTGCCGGAGTAACTGGAGCAGTGCAAGAGCGACTCGAGTCTTGCCGGCGCCTGGAACGCTGAAGTTTGCGGAATGCCGGAGCGACATGAGTTTCCGGAGGTCGCGTAGCTGGAAGTCCGTAAGCGGTGCCTGCCATTCGCCCTCGAGGGCGATCTCATCGGCATCAGCGAGACCTGCACCTTGCCCTGCGAGTGCCTGTTGGACCGCATGCCCATCATGCGCGTTGCCCTCGGCCAGCCTCGCAAGGTCCGGCTGCCAGACCACGCTGTCTTGGAGCACCACCGGCCACCGAAGGAGTTGATTGAGATTCAGCAGAAGGTCATCGAGCTCGACCTCGGCGGTCAGTAGGCCGGTTCGAGCGGCCGACGCGAAACCAGCCGCCAGCTGCCCCAACTCGTTGGATAGTCCGGAGCTCGCACGCAACAACACTCTTGCGTCGTCCTGCGTGAACCGAACCTCGAGCGACGGCGGAGGCGTCACCGCGCGGCAATCTCGCGGAGCCAGGTCACGCCTTCGCCCGCCCCATTTGCCCGCTCCACAAGTGAGGCGAGTGCCCTCAGGTGATGGCGCATCTCAATGAGCTGGTCGTCGAGCTCATCGGCCTGGAATTCGCCCGTCGCGCGCGCGCCGCGGACGGCATCCAGGCACAGTTCCAAGTCGTCGTTGGCGTCGCCGAGTCTCTCGGCAGGAGCGAGGCGCTTCTTCTTGAGCCGTTGGTTCTTGCCTGACGCGTCAAGCGCCGACTCGACAGCGTCAAGGACCCCGTCGAGGGTCGCTTCCGATTGTGCATTTGGGACGCCTGCTATCGCGAGCGCCTTCGCCTGCAGCACGCGGTCTGCGAGTGCGCGGATCTGGACCACGTGCGGCGAGACCTGGTGAGCAGTAACCTGAAGGCCAGGGATTGTCGCTGGCGCGGAGGCGGGCGTGGCGGGCGCAAGTCCCGCCTTGGCCAGACGCTTCTCGAGGTAGGAGGGATAAAAGTCAGACTCGATCAGGCGCAGGTCAGTCTTGGACTTGTCCAACGCGAGCGCCAGCAACCTCGATTCCCGAAGCGCCTCGGCATCATCGCTGGAGCGCGCCTTTGTCCCGACGTAGGTCCGCCAGAGCTCCTCGAGCTTGCCTTGGTCGTCCTCGAAGTCGACAAGCCGCAGGCTCCGCTTCGTGCCATCCGGAGCCGTGGTCTCGGAGCGGCTGATCGCGTCGCGGATGAAGTCGAGGATCCAGCGCGAGCGGTCGAATGTCAGCTGCTTGATCCTGAAGTCCTTGAGGATCGTCGCAGGCGGTTTCCCTGCCTGGAACTGCTCGTCGACAGCTAGGAGGAAGTTCACGAAGGAGTACTGCCTCTTGTACTCCTTCCTGAGCTGGAGACTCAGTTCAAGCCGGGCGAAGTCTTCATGGCTTGCGTCGGGCGGGAGGACGCCGACTCGGATGTCCTCCCTCCCGAGCTCCTGAAGCGCGGCACACCGGGTGTTGCCATTGATCAATACGCCGGCTCGCGTAATGACGCCCGGGTCGGTTTGACCGTGAGCTAGTAGGTCGTCGCGCAGGTTCTCGTACTCGGGATCTGGCCGACTCGGATCCTTTGGATCGCCCCGCAGCAGGTACCGTAGATACGCCTGAGCGTCGACACCAAACGGATCCGCCTGGACCGCGGCGTCCCTGGTGGGGTCCAAGGTCCGCTGAGCGCGGATACGGTGGGTTTCCGGGTTGAACGAGAGAAGCGCGACCGGCATCGTGATGACTGGGATGGTCTTGAGCAGACCTCGCCACTCAACGGTGACGGTTTCATTCAGGCCATCTTCCTGGGCCGCGAGACGCTCCTCGATAACCTGGCCGACTCTCGCGGCGGCCGTTGGCTGCTTCGGCGGCACGGTCTGGCGTCCCTCCTGCGCGGTATGATTCAGTGGCCCCACGAGCGCAATGAGAGAGCGATCGCGTTGACCGAATTCGAACTGTGCCAGCGGCTGCGACTGTACTCCGTCGGCACCGATCGAATCACCGGAACGACAACTTCGAGTCAGTCTGCAGCGGGTATCCGGACGACCTGGATCCTTGACGGTGCAGGACCCGAGCTTCCGGTCTGGGAGACCGTCTGGAGTACGGCTGAGCGCGAGGTCGTTCTGGGGCGTCCCGAGCCAGTGCCTCGTCTTCCGCTCCCCGTGGCGCAGCTGATGGGCCGAAGGCGGGCCACCGTTGAGGCTCAGCCCGGCGGATTGAGAACCATGACCGTGCGGCTAGTGCTGCCCGATGCGAGCGGGTGGCCCCGGTTCAAGTCCTGCGACATCGAGGAGCTCGCCCGGGAAGTTGGCTCGGATCACCTCGACCGGCTCAGGTCGCTCGGCGTGTGGCGGATCGACACCAAGGAAGCGATTCTCGGAGCCCGGGGGCGGAATCGCCTGGAATTGTGCGCAATGCTGGATCCCGACTCGGCCTATGCCGCGCCAGCACTCTACGTTGTTTCCCGCGTGCTGCCGACGCTCCGTCGCTCCGGGCTCGTGGCATAGTCGGGCCAGTCGCGTCGAGCGATGGTGCGGAGGCGCATGGGCGTGGGCGATTCTGACGGCCAGCTCCCCGATTGGCGAACGATATCGGCGGGCACCAAGGTGCGTGTCGCGCTGTGGCTCGCGACAGAGGTTGGCGAGGGCGGCACCTTTCGTATCCAAGACCTTCGTGCAGCAATGCCGGGCATCGAGCAGATCGACCGCCGAATGCGGGATCTCAGGCCGGTGGGATGGGAGCTCGAGACCTATCGCGAGAACCCTCGCCTTCGGGCGGACGAGCTCAAGTTGGCGCGCATAGGGGACCATGTGTGGGATCCGGCGTACCAGCAGAAGCGGACGGCGATCCCTAACCGCCTGCGGCTCCAGGTCATGGAGCGCGACGGCTTCCGGTGCGCAAGCTGCGGAGTCGGCGGCGGGGAGACATACCCCGACGACAACTCTCAGACCGCCCAACTTATGGTGCGTGCCGTCGATGCCTCGGGACCCGACGCGGGATCGCGCTCGCACTTGGTGACTCAGTGCCGACGGTGCTCGAAGGCTGGCGGCCTCCCACGACTCCACGCCTCGAACGCGCGCGCGGCGGTCTCCGAGCTTGCCCCTGAGGACAGGGCTTTGCTGCTGGCCTGGCTCAACGCGAGCTCCGAGGAGTTGCTGCCTGCGGTCAAAGCCTATCTGGCCTGTCGGCAACTCTCGACGTCTGAGCGTCACGCCATCGTCGCCGAGCTAAGAGAAGAGCTCGCTCGAGAGTAGAGGGCCGCGGGCGAAAGCGGACTCGGCGGGAAGATGGCTGGCGATGCTGACCGTGCGATAGGATCCCCGGATGGTTGCTGAACCCGGGCACGCGATTCCGGTCCTCAGCCTGTTCTCGGGTGCTGGCGGCCTCGACCTCGGGTTTGAGAGGACTGGCTTCGAGCCACGCCTGGCACTCGACTTCGATCCGGTGGCCGTGGAGACCTACAACTGGAACCGCCGCGGCCGGGTCTCGCCCGCCCGCGTCGCGGATCTCGCGGTTGCGTCGCCCGCCCAGGTCGCAGCAATGTGGGATGAAGCGTCGCCGGAGATCGGGCCGCGTGGAGTCATCGGCGGACCCCCGTGTCAGGCTTTCTCGGTCAGCAACGTCCACCGTTTCGAGGAAGACCCACGGGCGAGATTGCCTCTCGCGTACGCGGCGATTCTCGCGGAACTGAACCAGAGGTGGCAGCTGGACTTCTTCCTGTTCGAGAACGTTGCCGGACTCGGACACCGCCCCCATGCCGCGTCCCTCGAGCAGTTCAAGGAGCGGTTCGCAGAGGCCGGCTTCGAGAACGTCCAGGAGTTCTACCTCGATGCGGTCGACTTCGGAGTTCCTCAGCATCGCCGACGGATGTTCATCGCAGGGGTGCGCTATGGGTCCAGTATCAGCTTCCATCCCCCGGCAGGCAGTCAAGCGGCGCGCGTGACGGTCCGCGACGCCATCGCGGAGCTTGCAGAGCCGATCGCCCATAGGCGGGGCGACCGACCTGTCCGGCACGGGCTTCACGCGAATCACTGGTACATGAACCCACGGTCTCGGAAGTTCGAGGACGGGAGCCTCAGGCCGGGCGAGATGTGGGGCCGCTCATTCAGGACCCTCAGGTGGGATGAGCCGAGCTGGACAGTTGCCTACGGGCACCGAGAGGTCCACGTACACCCGAGCGGCAAGAGGCGCCTGAGCATGTTTGAGGCCATGTTGCTCCAGGGCTTCCCTCCCGAATATGAGCTCTGCGGGTCGTTGACCGACCAGATCCGTCAGGTGTCGGACTCGGTGCCTCCCCCCCTTGCCGAAGCCCTCGCCCGAGCAATAGGGGCCGCCCTTGTCACCCAAGACTCGGCGAAGAGATAGCGTCCTGAGCGCGACCACCGGCGCGTGCTCGAATGGGCTACCCGTGCTATCGCGGCATCGCCCTGCACCAGGACAGCACGAGGGGCTAGCCTAGCGACGGCACGACGCCGCGGGATGAACGGGGGCGTGGACGTTGCACTGCTTTGCCGAGGACACGGTTGACGACCTGATGCGGGAGTCGATCAGCTGCGTGCTCGACGCCGGGATGCCCATCGCACCCAGCAAGGGCCCTTGCCGCGAGCTGCACCCCGTTGCGCTGACCCTCCGCAATCCGCTGGCGCGTCTGAGCAGGACGGAAGCGCGCGGGAGGATCTTCAGCGCGCTGGGCGAGGCATGCTGGTATCTGTCCCGGGCCGCTGACCCGGACTTCATCAGCTACTACCTGAGCTACTACAGGGACCTCGACCCGCGCGCCACAGCGTGGGGTGGGTACGGCGCTCGCATGTTCGACTCCGACGGGTTCGACCAGATCGGCTACGTCATCGCCAAGTTGCGCGAGAGCCCAGATTCCCGTCAGGCCGTCGTCCAGATCTTCGACCACCAGGACGTGGCGTCCGCTCACGGCGACGTGCCGTGCACTTGCGTCCTCCAGTACCTCGTCCGCGACGGTCGTCTGGACTCGATCGCGTACCTCCGATCGAACGACGTCCACCGAGGCCTGCCCCACGACCTCTTCTCGTTTACCATGCTGCAGGAGCTGATCGCACGGTCGGTGGACGTTGCGCTTGGCACGCACACCCACTTCGTCGGCAGCTTCCACCTCTACGAGGCGGACCGGCCCGAGGCTGAGGCGTTCCTGTCCGAGGGTTGGCAGTCGGCGCAGCCGATGCCCCCGATGCCCCCTGGCGACCCGTGGCCGGCCGTCCACCACCTCCTTCAGGTCGAGGAGCTGCTCCGGACCGGGCGCGTGGACCCGATCGCCGCCGACTACACCGCCGACGCCTACTGGGCCGATCTGGAGCGCCTCCTCGGCGTCTTCGCGCTCTGGAAGAACGGCCGCAATGCGGACGCTGGAGAGCTTCAGTCTCAGTTCGTGAGCCCTGTGTACAACCTTCACGTCGCCGAGAAGCTGAGAGACCGATGACCCCTATCGCGTACGCCTCCGCCGCGACGGTCCTGGACTGCATGATCGGGATGAGCGGATCCGACCTCCTCGCTTGGGCCTGCCCGGTCCCGTACTTCGGGCGTCTCGGACGGGCCACCGCCGCGACCGTCGGGATCAACCCGAGCCCTCGGGAGTTCGTCGACGGTGACGGCCGCGAGCTGGATGGGGCGGAGCGGCGGCTGCCGACGCTGCGATCGCTCGGGCTGCGCGACTGGTCCGAGGCCGATTCTGGGCACTTGCGGGCAATCCTCGCGTCGTGCGACGGCTACTTCGACCAGCGGCCTTACGACCGGTGGTTCCGCGTCCTTGACGCGATCCTCGCCCCGCTTGGCGCGACGTACTACGGGGGATCACCATCGGCCTGCCACGTCGACCTGGTGCCGTACGCGACCGCGGAGAAGTGGGGCGTCCTCAGCCCGAACCAGCGCCGCCGCCTTCTGTCCGCGGGCCGCTCGGCGGCGGGGATGTTCGTCCGGGACTCGGCGATCGAGATCCTCGTGCTCAACGGACAGTCGGTCGTCCGGGAGTTCGAGACCGTCTCGGGCGCACGCCTGAGGTCGGAGGTTGTCCCCGATTGGTCCCTGCCGCGAACGGGCCCGCGCCACGTGCCAGGGGTCGCGTACTGGGGTTACGCCCACCGAATTGGCGACATCGACCTCGGCAGGCGAGTGCGCGTCGTCGGCTACAACCACAACCTCCAGAGCAGCTACGGCGTGACCGCGGGCGTCCAGCGCAGCATTGGCGACTGGGTTGCCGCGGAGGCGAGGCCGTGAGACCTGGCGACGCACAGCTTGCCGCCGATCTCCGCCAGGCACTCGACCGCTTCGAAACTCGGCTCGGCGCTCTGCCGGGCGTCGCGGGAACTAGCGAGAGGTCCACCTTCATCGAGCAGCTCGTCGAGAGCCAGAGGCGCCGCGCCTTCGTCCAGCGCCTCTCGGGCATGGAGCTCGACCCGAGGCGGGCGGACCCAAGCTCCGCCCTGCTGTTCGACCCGCTGAAAGCCGCGGCCTTCCTCCAACGAGACGGGGCTGTGGACGAGGCGTTCTGGATGGCGTTCCTCTCCGTCCACTTCGGGAAGAGCCCGCGCGGCGGCTGGCGTTACGCGCGTGACGTCTACGGGAGGCTCGGTGCGGGCCGTTGGGACTGGGCCGCGGTCACGCGCGATCCGCCGGGATTCCGCGCGTGGATCGAGGCCGAAGCAGATCGCATCCACGATCGAGGGGCGGGTGGGTTTGGCAATCACCGGAAGTACCAGAGACTCGCGCGAACCGGCCTGACGGTCGAGACCTATGCTCGCTGGGTAGGCGGCTCCCACCCCGACCGATTCGCCGCGCTTGCGGCCGCGGCCGGCGGCGACCCGAGGACCACCTTCGCAACGGCCTACCGCTCGATGGAGCCGGTGGCTGGCTTCGGCCGAACGGCGAGGTTCGACTACCTGACGACCGTTGGGCGGCTCGGACTGTTCGCCCTCGAGCCGGACCGGGCCTACCTGGTGGGCGCAACCGGCCCGCTGGACGGCGCGAGGCTCCTGTTCGGCCTCAACGTACCCGCCCGGTCGCTGGACGACCGCCTGTTGGCCTTTGGCGCGGAGCTCGGGCTGACGATGGACGTCGTGGAGGACGCGGTCTGCAACTGGCAGAAGAGCCCCGCCGCATTCACGCCGTTTCGAGGGTAGCTCCGCGCCACGCGTACCGGCGCTTCAGGGCGTTGTAGCGCGAGCGGTATCGGATCACCCCGGCGTGCTGCAGCTGGCCGACCACAATGCCCGGGGACACGCCTGCGTCGCGAGCCGCCCTCAGCACGTCCCTCGGGGAGATCGGGTCTGGGAGCGCGTCCCTAACCGCACTGGGGAGCAGCAACTCGCCCGCCATCGCATCGGCCGCGGCCTCCCGGTCGTCAATCTGCCGGGCGCTGGTCTCTTCAAGCACGTCGACGACCACCGGTCCCGGGCCGTCGAGCAGTAGGTGGGCGGCCTCGTGGTAGAAGGTGAACCACAGATGGTCGTCCGACAGGTAGCGGGCGCTCAGGGCGATCTGCGGACTCACGGCGTTGGCGAAGCGCGCGGCGCCGCTCGCCGCGCACCCCGTCGGCGCCCTCACCACGACAAGCGCGACACCCGCGGAAGCGCAAATGTCGGTAAGGGCAGGGACGAACCTGGCCGGGTCGCCCAACTTGGTGAGCGGACGCGCGGCATCGAGCGCCTGCCGGAAGGCATCGGCGCTCCAAGGCGCCGTTTCGATGGATGCGGCCTCCACTTCGGCGCGACGGAGCCAAGCCGCCAGCGCCTTCGGCTCGAGCAGAGCTGCCGCCATCCGGTAGCGCGCGCCCTCGAGCAATGCGCCGTAAGCGCGCTGCCACGCAGCGGCGTCGGCGACATCGAAGAAGCCGAGCAGCGTCTGGATCCGCGCAGTCCAGCTCATGGGCCGCTCGATCCAGCCGAGCCGGGCAAGGTCGGCGGTCGGGAAGCCCGCCGCCCACCGATCAGCGTCAATCAGCGCCAACGAGTCGCGGTACTGGCCGTCGCGCTGCACCCAGAACGCGACAGTCCCTCCGACGGCTTGCTCCAGCTTGCGCGCCACGCCCATCGTGATCGGCGCCTCACCCAGAAACAGCAATTCGGCCGCCTGATGCGAGAGCCCTGCCATCTCGGCGAAATCGGTCACCGTTATGCCCTGCGCGTCGAGAGCACGACGGATGGTCCTGCCCGGCGGGGAGGCCCAGCGGGGGGTAAATGCCTCAGGAGCCACCATCACATCCTCGAGATCCGGGTGATCTGGATCCTCCGCACGCGCGTCCAATCGACCGTTCCGTCCTGCGCTCTGGCGGGCTGGCGGTGGTTCGCCTTGGCGATGAGGCTGTAACCCGCGACGAGCGCGATCTGCGCAGTGGGCTCGGGATCCTCGCCAGTCATCACCTCAATGCCGGGCATGCCAAGGACCGAGTCGGCCGCCCGCAGGTCGGCGAGGCGGTCCCGCAGCGCGTCGCTAACCTCCGCGTCGATACCCAGCAATGCCACGTCGCCATTCTCACACACCGTCCTCAGTACGCGGTCGGCGAAGGCGATCTCCATCCCCGCATTATCGCCGCCCCAGCCCCCGCCCTTGCCGGCCTGCACCCGCACCGTCAAGGCCTGCGCGGGGCGAGACGAGCAGCGGGGACGCCACGCTGGCATAGGCCTCGCCCAGGGCCGGGAGTTCGCACTCCGCTGGCTTCCAGATCCCTTGCGGGCCGACAAGCGGAACGCGTCGCCCGCGGAACTGAAAGTTCGACAGTTCGTCCCGCGTGAACGTCTCGTGCGCGGTCTCTTCGCGGTTTTGCGTAAGCCAGTCGAACACCGCCCTGCGGATGTCGCCGTCCGTGTCCCCGATCATCAAGCCAGGATGGTCGGCGGCGGCCCCGCCATTCGGACGTTGGTGCCTCCTATGATTCGCCCATGCCTCGCCTCGAACCGCACGACGTCCACTTCTTCGCGTCCGTCGAGGAGCTCCGCGCCTGGCTCGAGGCCAACGGCGAGCACGCGCAGGAGCTCTGGGTTGGGCTGCCGAAGACCACGAAGGAGCGCAAGCCGCCGTTCGGGTGGCCCGAGCTCGTGGACGAGCTGCTGGCCGTGGGCTGGATCGACGGCGTGCGCATGCCGATCCCGCCGGACGCGCACTCGCTGCGGGTGACGCCGCGTCGGCCGGGGAGCGTCTGGAGCGCGCGCAACGTGGCTCGGGTGGAGGCGCTGCGGGCGGAGGGTCGGATGCGGCCGGCGGGCGAGGCGGCGTTCGCCAAGCGGCCCGAGGATCGGACGGGGATCTACTCGTTCGAGAACGCGACAGAGCTCGACGACGACGCCGTCGCCGCGATCGGGGCGCATGCCGGCGCGTGGGCGTGGTTCGAGGCGCAGCCGGTCGGCTATCGGCGGATCGTCACGCACTGGGTGATGTCGGCCAGGCGGCCCGAGACGCGGGCGGCCAGGCTGGCGAGGCTGGTCGAGGGCTGCGCGGGCGGCTATCGGCTGCCGGAGCTGACTGGCAAGGCACGAGGCGGCTGACTCCGCACGGCTTGCCATCTCGGCATGCCCCGCCTTGATTCCCCCGTACGATGGCCCGGATCATCTCCGCTCGACGCGCGTCTGCGCGGGAACGACGTGCGTACGAAGAAGGCTGACCCCACGAAGGGCGCAAAGCCGGTGGAGCGCGGCCGATTCGCCAAGTTGCTCCGCCCCGGCTTTGTCGTGGAGATCTCGCCGTCCAAGCGACCCACCTCAGAGCCCAGCCCCAAGCCGAAGGCTGCCGACCCGAAGCTGTAGCCCTGCCACTTTCGTGCGGGCCGCCCTCCACTAAGTCGCGCGTAAGGCACGCGAGCGATGATGCAGACCAGACATGACGCGGACGTGCGACGGCTGACACAACAGTCGCACCTTGACGGCTTGAATGCGACTGTCTAGCCTTCGTCGCACAATGAGGAAATCAATGATCACGACCACCGGGCCGGTCGAGGCGGATGCGAAGCTTCGCGCCAAGAACCAGGTCACCGTGCCGGACGCAGTCGTCCGCGCGCTCGGTGCTGCCCCGAACGATGTCCTGGCCTTCGAGGTGGACCCTGCCGAGCCGGGGGTGGCACATCTTCGAGTCATGCCGCGCAGCTTCGCCGGCAGCCTCACAGGGATGTGGGGGACGACCGAGGAGGTCCTCGCCTTCCTGAAGGAAGAGCACGACAGCTGGGGCGACTGAGTCGCGTGCCGCTCGAGACCCTGCTCCAAGCCATCGCCGACGGCGACCGGATCCTGCTTGACACGAGTGTCCTCGCGGCCTACTTCGACCGCACAGAGACGTCGCATCCCGTGGCGAGGTACGTGGTCGACGAGCTTGTCGGCTCCGGCCGCAACCCAGGAATGGTGTCGATGGTCACCGTCATGGAGATCCTGATCCGCCCGATTCGGGCCACGCCTCAGGCGCACCACACGGTGCTGGGTTTCCTTCGCTCCCAGCCGCACCTCGTCCTCGTGCCCATCGACGAGCAGGTCGCCCAGGAGGCCGCGCACCTCCGCGCAGCGAGGCGATTCGGCACGCCTGACGCCCTGGTCGTGGGCACCGGTATCGCATCGCAGGTGCACCATCTGGTGACGAACGACCTCGCCTGGCGGTCGAAACTTGCGGACATGGCGTCGCGGATCTCCGTCGTACGGCTGGCGGACCACCTGCCGTTCCCGGCGAGGCCGTAGGCGAGGCCCGTGGGTCCGGGCTATTGCTGACAGGCTCCTGTCGGGCATGCCCCCACAATGCGGTGATGAACGCCGATGCCTTCCGCCGCCTCTACGGCTACCACTTCGCCATGAATCGCCGGCTCTGGCACCACGTGTCGGAGTTGTCGGACGAAGCGTTCGACCGGCCGAGCGACTACTCGCAGGGGTCCGTGCGCCAGCAGGTCTGGCACCTGATGACCGTCGACGAGGGCTGGTTCACTGAGCTGAGCGGCGGCCCCTGGGCCGACTATCTGATGCCCGACGCGCCGCAGCCCGTCTGGACGCGCGCCCAGATCCGCGAGCGCTGGGACGACGTCGAGCGGCGCCAACTCGAGTTCCTGGCCGGGGTCACGGACGCCGCCCTGCTCGAGCACCCGTGGGCCGAGGGCGACGACAAGGATCTCGTCCTCTGGGAGGTGCTCTTCCACGTGGTCAATCACGGGACCGACCATCGCGCGCAGACGCAGCGGTTGCTGACCGACCTGGGCGTGACGACCTACCCGATCGACTACGTGTTCTTCGCGTACGAGCATCCGCTGCCGTAGCGTCGAAGAGGGCAGCCCCGCGAGTCGAGAGGGGACTCGTCATCGCTGCCAGTGATCACTTCTTGCCCCACGTGGCTCAGGACGGCTCGGTCCTGGGCTGCCAATCGCTGGGAGCGATCGAAGACGCTTCGTGGCGACTGTTGCGGGCCCTTCACGACGAAAGTGATCGCTGGCAGCGATCCGAACAGGGGTGCTCGCGACTCAGCCCCGGCCGAACACGGCCTCGCGGTCGGCACGGGCGCGGCGCGTCAGGGGGCCCGGCAGCCCGTTGCCGATCGGGTGGCCGTTGAATCGGGTGAGCGGCAGGACACCCGCCACCGAGGAGGAGATGAATGCCTCCCTTGCGGTCGCGAGCTCGTCCGGGGTCAGCCAGCCCTCGAACGGCCGGAGCCCCACGCCCACCGCCCAGCGCAGCAGCCACGAGCGCGTGGTGCCGGGGAGGATGGCGCACTCGAGCGCCGGGGTCGCCAGTTCCAGCACACCGTCGGCGGCCTCGCGCACCAAGAACACGTTCGCCGTCGTGGCCTCGGACAGGTGGCCGGTGTTGGTGAGGAACAGCGCGTCGTCGGCGCCGGCGCGGCGGGCCTCGAGGCGGGCGAACACGTAGTCGGCGCGCGAGGTGGTCTTGAGCGTGACGATGGGGTTCTGCGGGTCGCGCCGGATGGCCGATGCCACCATCGCGATGCCGTGCTCGAGGTGACCGGCGGCCGGCGGCTCAACCGGCCACGCCTGGATGGCGATGGTGGGGGCCAGGTGCATGTCGCGCGGGGGGAGCAGGCCGCGAGAGGCCCAGACCCCGCGCGAGACGGTGATCCGCACGGAGGCGTCGCCACCCGGCCCGTCGAGCACCTCGGCCGCCAGCAGGCGCGCGATCCCCTCGGCAACGCGAGCCTCCACGTCGTCGGGCAGCTCGATCGCCAGGCCTGCCGCCGAGTGCCGCAAGCGCGCCAGGTGCTCGGGGAGCTCGGTGCACCGGCCGGCCTTCGCCCGCAGGGTCTCGAAGATGCCGTCGCCCAGCTGGAATCCGCGGTCGTTCACCGACAGGTGGCAGGCGTCGGCCGGCAGCACCTCGCCGCCCACCCACACGAACGTCGGTCCCGGTCCCGTCACGCAAGCACCTCCACAGCGCCGATCGCGGCCAGCGGCCCGCGCGCCTTCACGACGGTCTCGTCCCACTCCTCCTGCGGGTCGCTCCGCCACGTGATCCCCCCGCCCACGTGGAGCGTGAGCCGCGAGCCGTCGGCGACGAACGTCCGGATCAGGATGGACGAGCCCATCCGGCCATCGGCCCCCAGCCACAGCATCGTGCCGCAGTACGGGCCGCGGCGCACCGGTTCCAGGCGCTCGATGACTTCCATCGCCCGGATCTTGGGCGCGCCCGTGATGCTGCCGCCGGGGAACGAGGCCGCGAGGAGGTCGAAGGCGTCCTTGCCGGTCGCCAGGCGGCCGGTCACCGTGGTCACGAGGTGCTGGACGGCAGCCGTTCGCTCCAGCCGGAGGAGTCTCGGGACACGGACGGTCCCGGGCACGCACACGCGCCCGAGGTCATTGCGCAGCACGTCCACGATCATCACGTTCTCGGCCTGGTCCTTGCGGCTGGCGAGGAGCTCGCGCGCGAGCGTGCGGTCCTCCTCGCGCGTCCTGCCGCGAGGCCGGGTGCCCTTGATGGGATCGGTGGAGACGTTGCCGTGGGCGTCCACCGCGAGGAAGGGCTCAGGGGAGGCGGAGAGCAGGGCGCGCGGGGCGCTCGTCTGCGGGCTGGCGCCCAGGTCGAGGTAGCCGGCGAACAGCGCGGGGTCGCCGGTGCGGAGGCGGCGGAAGAGAGGCCAAGGGTCGCTGGCGAAGGGCGTCTCGAGGCGTCTCGTGAGGTTCGCCTGGTAGATCTCGCCCTCGGCGATGGCGCTGCGGACAGCCTCGACACGCTCGACCCACTGCGCGTGGGTGGTGCCCGAGACGAGGGAGAGGGCGCTGTCGGCGGGCGACAAGGACGAAGCCGACGAAGCCGAAGCCGAAGCCGACGCGATCCGCTCCCGCACTTCTCCCAGACGACGCTCGAGCCGCGCGGCATCCCCGTCGAGCGCTCGCCCGCCCAGCCACGTCCGGCCCGTCCGCCTGTCCCACGCGATCGCCCAGTCGTGGAGCGCCAGCCGAAGCTCGGGGAGCGACTGGTCCGCGCGGGCCATCGACGGCAGCCGCTCGAGCCGCCGCCCGAGGTCGTACCCGAGGTAGCCCACGAGACCGCCCAGGAACGGGGGCGTCTCCGGAGGCCGGTCCCGGCCTTCGGCATCGTCTTCGACTTGCGGATCGCCCGGCGCCAGCCTCGCCAGCAGCACCCGCGCCTCGGCAAAGGGGTCCACGGCGTCGGCTGCCCTCTCGAGCACCGCCACCGGATCGGCGGTCAGCAGGCTCCATCGGCCCATTCGGCCCGGTCGCGCGCTCTCCAGCAGGGCGAGCCCGGGCAGGCCGCGAAACGCCTCGGCGACGTCCATCGCCGCGACGCCATCGAGCTCGGGGAGCCGCCGGACGCGAACGGACCGGGCCGATCCGGGCGCCTCATGACCGGCCGCGAGGGGTCGCGATCCGGGACGGGCTTCGGGCGTGGAGGGCACCCGGCGATGATAGGGTGGACGCAAAGGACCGCCCCTCCGCCGGGGCGCCCGGGGACACGGGGAGGAGCGATGCGCGCACGCGAGCTGGGCATTCGGATCGGCCTGCTCGAGCCAGGCGAGCTCGATGCCATCACCGACGTCCCGGGCGTGCGCGTGGGGCACACGACGCTCGTCTCGGGCCAGGGGCCGCTGGTCGTGGGTCAGGGCCCGGTGCGGACCGGCGTGACGGTGGTCGTCCCGCACGACGGCGACGTCTGGACCGAGCCGCTGTTCGCGGGCTGCCACCGGCTCAACGGCAACGGCGAGCTCACCGGGCTCGAATGGGTGCGCGAGTCCGGGTTCCTCGGCGGCGTCGTGGGCATCACCAACACGCACTCGGTGGGCGTCGTCCACGACGCGCTGATCGCCCAAGGGGCTCGATCGCACGGCAGGCGGTCGGTCTTCTGGTCGCTGCCGGTCGTGGGCGAGACGTACGACGGCGCCCTCAACGACATCAACGGGTTTCACGTGAAACAAGCCCACGTGGATGCGGCCATCGCGTCCGCGAGCGGCGGGCCCGTGGCCGAGGGCAACGTCGGCGGCGGGACCGGGATGATCTGCCACGAGTTCAAGGGCGGCATCGGGACCGCCTCGCGCCGGACCGCTGCGAGCGACGGCGGCTGGGTGGTGGGCGCGCTGGTCCAGGCGAACTACGGGTCACGCGAGCTCCTGCGGATCGACGGCGTGCCGGTGGGCCAGGAGATCCCGACGTCCGAGGTGCCGAGCCCGTGGGACGAGGAGGAGCGGCTCGAGGCGGCCGAGGCGGCTGGTGTCGCGAATGCCGCCAGCGCCGCGAGCTCGGCTTCGTCGCCGTCATCGGCGTCGCGCAGCGGTCCGGGCGGCGGCTCGATCATCGTGATCCTGGCAACCGACGCGCCGCTCCTCCCGCACCAGTGCGAGCGGCTGGCGCAGCGGGCGAGCCTCGGCATCGCACGGATGGGCGGCATCGCCTCGCACAGCTCCGGCGACCTCATCCTCGCCTTCGCAACCGGCAATCGCGGGCTCTCGCAGACGGCCGGCGAGCGCGACGCGCAGCTCACGGCCAGCGCGCAGATGGTCGTGGATCGCGGGATCACGCCGCTGTTCCAGGCTGCCGTCGAGGCGACCGAGGCGGCCATCGTGAACGCGCTGCTGGCGGCCGAGACGATGTCGGGCCGGGACGGGATCACGGCGCACGCGCTGGACCACGAGCGGCTGGTGGACATCATGGCGAGGTATGGCCGGGGGCCCAAGACGCTCGCGCGGCGCGCCAACCTTGACGGCGAGCCCGGGCCGAAGGGGGGCCCGCCGCGGTTCACGATCGGCTGAGCCGCCTCCAGGCGGATAGCCGGCCGCTGGCGGTGTGATCGACCAGTTCAATCGCCCCCTCTCGTCGCAGGTCGGCCAGCACCCGCTTGATCGTCGGATCGCTGATGTCCGGGAGCGCCGATCGGACGTCACGAAAGCGGAACACAGCCGGAGCGTGGTCGAGGATGTAGCGGCGAACCTGATCCTGCTTCGACCCGAACGCGAGGTTCCGTCGCGCGACGACGCGCGCCTCAAAGTCGTCGTATGCAGCAACGAGAACGCCCACGAGATAGCCGATCCACGGCCAGACGTCGTGGTCTCCGTCGTGCCACCGCCTCTGAGAAGCGTAGATCGCGTCGTAATACGCGTCCTTGGTTTCGAACATGCGCTGCTCGATGCTCACATAGCGCGATACTGCGTAGCCCTGCTGAAGCAGCGCGTGGGTCGTGACCAAACGAGCGAGGCGCCCGTTCCCGTCAGCGACCGGATGGATCGCCAGGAAGTCGAGGACGAGCGCCCCGATGAGCAGGATGGGGTGGGCAGCCTGTTCCGCCACCGCCTGGCGGTAGCGATCGAAGAGGTCCGGGAGGAGGAACTCCGTCTCCTTGGGGGACGGCGGCGTGAAGAGCACTTCGCGATAGCCGTGCGCGTACGAGACGATGAGATTCTGATCGGTCTTCAGCCTCCCGCCACCACCGTCGACGTGGCCGAAGAGGAGGCGGTGGAGGTGCAACACGTAGGGCACGGAGAGTGCCTCGAGATCGGTCGCCCGTGAGATCTCGTCCATCGCGTCCCGATACCCTGCGAACTCGCGCTCATTGCGGTTGCGGAAGCGCCGCGGTTCCTGCCCTTCTGCCACGAGCCCCTGAATCCGTCCCGCATCCACGACAACGCCCTCGATCGCGCTCGAGGCGGTGATGGACTCGACACGGGTCGCTTCGGCCAACGCATCCAAGAGTTGCGGGAGTTGGTCCCGGTACAGGCCCTCGCGACCACGGCCAACGTCGATCCGCGCGAGGCGCGCTCCGAGGCGCACGGGCTGGGATCCGAACGTCCTGTCGAGGTCGATGAAGCTCCGCACCGGGTTCGTCTCAGATAATCGGATACTTGTGGCTAATCTGATCCCGATTATCTGCATGTATCCGATCCAGGTCAAGAGCGTTCTGCGACCTGCGCCTGGCATCGCCCGCGGCACGACGCTCCATGTGATGATCCCGGGCCCGCACCCGGCGCTGCCCGTGCTGCTCGAGCTCGGGTTCCGGATCGAGGACCGCGACGTCTGCTGCGCCGGCCCGACCGACACGGTGGACCGCGAGCGCCGGCTCCTCAACGGCAGGCTGCTGTAGTGCGGGCGCGGGCGCGGGCTCGGGCGCGGGTGCGGGCGCCGCGAGCCGGGAGCTCCCCTACGGCAGCCCCGGCGGCTTGATCTGCGGCATCCCGCAGCTCCCGATGGTGCCCATCACGATGCCGGCCAACGCGAGGAGCCGCGTGCGCGAGCGGAGCATCCGCCCGAGTCGCCCAAGCCGAGCCATCCCTATCCTCCCGTCGCCAGCCGGTCGCGTCGCGCGAACTCGGCGAGGGCCTCGCGACAGTCGGCGACCACGCGCAGCGCCTGGCGGACGAGCCACGGGTCCACGCGGGACGAGTCCTCGAGCTGGACCGTCGCGCCGCCCGGCCCGTCCTCGAGCACGATCCCCGACGTGTTGCGGTAGTCGGCCATCCAGTTCGCCTGGAGCGCCACCAGCACCGACACGACGACGTCACGCGTGAACAGCCAGTCGAGGTGGGCGGCGTTGAGGTGCGCGACGAGCGCGTCGATGCGCACGGGTCGCCCGCGCTCCATCCGCGCGAAGGCGTCCACCACGCGGAGGGCCGTGAATGGGTCGTCGGGCTCGGCGACGACGGGCGGTGCGGGGCGCTCCGGCGGGAAGCCGGGCGGCACCGCGCGCGAGAAGGCCGGCGAACCCGTCGTGCTCATCCCTTCGGCTCCTCGTCGTCGATCAACTCGCCCATCGTCGGCGGCAGCTCGATCGTGACCAGCTCGTTGGGGGCCCTGTGGTGCTTGGGCTTCCCGCTCGTCGCGAGCGATTGTACGAGGGGGACGGCGTCGGTTACCCGCTCACCGCCGCAGGACCCACACCTGCTCGCGCCCGTACACGGACGGCCCGCCAAGGAAGTCGCCGCGGTCGGCGACGACCTCAAGGTCCGCCAACGCAAATTGGAGCTGCATCTCGCTCCGCAATGAGCGCAGCGTCAGGCGCTCGGTATCCGTCCGCAGCACCTCGCCCGACGGGCCGAGCTCGCGCACGATGTTCGACGCACACGCCGCCCGCCGACGGATTGTCCACCTGTGGGCGCTACCTCGTGTACCCACCTCGCTTGTTGCTCGGAGACTGTGTTCCGGCATCAGCACGAACTGGAGCGCCACGATGAGGACTTGGCCCGCTGACTGGGACGACCGCCGACGCGGGGTGGACTGCATCGCGTGCAAGGAGGGCCGCCCAGACAAGATCCCCAACGGCCAACGCGTCTTTGCCGGTCGGTGGTCGATGCGTATCTCAACGGCGACACTGCGGCCACGCGACCCCGAACGTGAGCCACGCCGTCAGCAGCTGGCTTGTCCACGAGACGGGCGTCAGGTTCGGCTGGTTGAACAGGACCGCGATGAGGTCGCCGTGATGCCCAGCATCCTCCAGACAGGCCCCGCTGCGAGTCGCCCGGGGCGGCGTACACGGCCATCGAGTAGAAGGCGTAGAGCGCGCCGATGCCGGCCAGCGAGAACGGGCCGGTCGCGGCGTACACGATGGTCGAGCAGCCGACCAGCGAGAGGACCGCGTCCGGGTGCCGCCGCCGCGCCACGAGCGGCAGGCTCATCAGCAGGACGAGCGCCACCGACAACGGCGTCGCCTCGCGACCGCCCTGCCCGACGGGGTCAACGGCGAGACTGACCAGGCCGAAGGCCGCGAGGGCGAGGGCGATGCTCCAATCCAGGACCCGCGGGTTCACCCGCTCGACGCGCGCCAGGATCCAGTCGACGATCACCCTCCTACGGTAGCGATCAAGAAGGCCCGCGGCGTCATCCCCCGGGAGGATGGGGGTCGTTCGTTCGGGGGATCCTCGGGAGCGCGGGCGGGGCCGCCCCGGCCCGAACCTCCGCGCGACGCCGGCGGCCCCCCGGTCCGCCCGCGTTCCCAGCCTCTTCTTGACAGGGATCGTCGAGGTAACTAGTATGCGCACATATTATCATCGCCAATAGTATCGGAGTCGTCCCGATGTTCACCTTCGAGCACACCATCGACACGACCGCCAGCACCGATGCCGTCTGGCCGCTCTACGCCGACGTGTCGGCGTGGCTTCGCTGGGACCACGGGCTCGTGGCCGTGGACCTCGACGGCCCGTTCGCCGAGGGTGTCGGCGGGCGGATCACGCCCGTGGGCATGGACGCGCTCCCGTTCACCCTCACGTGGGTCGAGCGCGGTCGCGGGTTCGCCGACGAGACGCCTGCCATGGGCCACCTCCTCCGGTTCCACCACGCGCTCGAGCCGCTCCCCGGCGGCGGCACGCAGATCACCCATCGGATCGAAATCGAGGGACCGGCAGCCGAGGAGATAGGCCCGAAGGTGGTCGGCGACACACCCGAGGCGATGGCGGCGCTGGCCGCGCTTGCGGAAGGCGTGCAGGCCGCGGCCCATCGCTGATCGGCTGACGGGCATGATGGACCCATGAGCGACAGCTTCGACCAGTGGGAGAGCGCCTGGGACAGCCCAGGCTTCGTCCTGTGGCACGCCACGCTGCGCTGGCAGCAGGCGATGCGATCGGCCCTGGCCCCGCACGACCTCACCCACGTCCAGTTCGTGCTGCTCGCCTCGATCGGCTGGCTGGCCGACCGGGGCGGGCCGCCGACGCAGCGGGCCGTGGCCGACCATGCCGGGGCCGACGTCGCGATGACGAGCCAGGCCGTCCGCTCGCTGGAGGCGAAGGGGCTGGTGCTCCGGGAGCGGGTCGCCGGTGACGCCCGCAGTTGGCGGCTGCGGCTGACGCCGACGGGGGCCGAGCGGCTCGGCGCGGCGCTGACCGCCGTCGAGGCTGCCGATCGCGAGTTCTTCGCCCCCGCCCCGGATCCGGGCGCGATGCCCGCGATCCTGCGCGCCCTTGCCCGGCGCGATCGTGCGGGCACCCGGGTCGAGGACTAAGGCGAGGAAGGTCGGTGGCTGAGTCGCCTGAGCTGCTGAGTCGGCTGAGTCGGCCCGAGCGCCTGAGCCGCCTGAGCCGCCCGGAGCGCCTGCGCCGGCTGAGCCGCCTGAGCCGCCTGAGCCGCCCGGAGCGCCTGCGCCGGCTGAGCCGCCCCGAGCGCCTGCGCCGGCTGAGTCGCGGCAGACTCGGAATCGAGGCGGCCGAGCGTGACCGACCGGCCGGGCAGGCGCTTCGGACCGGGGCCCGCGCTCGGAGAGGCCGCCGTTGAGCCTGACCCGACTCAGCGCCGCGGGGTCGGGCCCGACGCAGCGCCGCGGTACGACTGGCGCGGCGGAGCCGCCCGGAGCGCCTGCGTCGGCTGAGTCGCGGCAGACTCGGAATCGAGGCGGCCGAGCGTGACCGACCGGCCGGGCAGGCGCTTCGGACCGGGGCCCGCGCTCGGAGAGGCCGCCGTTGAGCCTGACCCGACTCAGCGCTGCGGAACGGGCGCCGCGGCGGAACGGGCGCTGCGGAACGGGCGCTGCGGCGGAACGAATGGCGCGGCAGAGGCGCCCCTGGCTACAGGGTTTGCGGCGCCCCCGACTCCAGCGCCGGCAGCGAGCGCTCGGACTCGGCCGACTTGCCCTCGATGGCCCCCACGCCGAACGGCACCCACTTCGACGGGTCCTTGAGTCGGTGCCCGCCCTGGGCCCCGCGCACGTGCGTCTGCTCGAAGCCCGCGGGCTCGATCCACATCTGGTGCCCGTCGAGGAGGCCGGTGATGCCCTCCTGGCCCGGCTCGGGGCGCGGGTGCTGGCAGTACTGGCAGCCCTTCGGATCGTGCGGCGTGTACTCCGTGGGCTCCTCGTAGGTGGTGATGTAGCCCTCGTAGTTGCGCAGGATCACCTTGTGGTCCGAGTACGACACGAGGTAGTTGGGCATCACCGGGATCTTCCCGCCACCGCCGGGCGCATCCACGATGTACTGCGGCACGGCGTAGCCCGACGTGTGCCCGCGCAGGCCCTCGATGATCTCGAGCCCCTTGCCGATCGGCGTCCGGAAGTGCCCGGCGCCCTCCACGAGGTCACACTGGTAGAGGTAGTACGGCCGAACCCGGTTCTCGACCAGCCGATGCACGAGCTCGCGCTGGGTGTGGACGCAGTCGTTGATCCCCGCCAGGAGCACGGACTGGTTGCCCAGCGGGACCCCCGCCTTGGCCAGCTTGTCGCACGCACGCGACAGCTCGGGCGTCATCTCATTGGGGTGGTTGACGTGGATGTTCACCCACAGCGGGTGGTACTTCTCGAGCATCTCGCACAGCTCATCGTCGATGCGCTGGGGCAGGAAGACCGGCACGCGCGAACCGATGCGGACGACCTCAACGTGCGGGATCTCGCGCAGCGCCCGGAGCGCGCCCTCGAGCAGCTTGGGCGCGAGGGTGAGCGCGTCGCCGCCGGAGATGAGCACGTCGCGGATCTGCGGCGTCCGGCGGATGTAGTCGAGCTGGGCCTCGTGCTCCCTGCGGTTGAAGTTCTGCGACGGGTCCCCGACGATCCTGCTCCGCGTGCAGTACCGGCAGTACGAAGCGCACTGCGTCGTGATGAGCATCAGGACGCGGTCCGGGTAGCGGTGGACGAGGCCGGGCACCGGCGAGTGGCGGTCCTCGGCCAGGCTGTCCTCCATCATTCCGGTGAAGGACGTGAGCTCGCGGCCGAGCGGGATGATCTGGCGGCGGATCGGGTCGTTGGGATCGGCAGGGTCGACCAGGCTCAGGAAGTAGGGCGTGACGTCAACGCGGAACTTGTCGGGAGCGGAGAGGCCCTCGCGCTCGTCATCGGTCAGCTCGAGGATCTCCTCGAAGTCGGCGAGGTCGTTGACGCGGTTCGAGAGCTGCCAGCGCCAGTCGTTCCACTTCGCGTCCGGGACGTCCTCCCAGCGCGGGGCGCGCCGGCTGACCGCAGGCTTGCCGTCGGGGCCCAGGCGCTTCGCGGGGTCCCGGAGGTTGACGAAGGGAGCCGCCTCGAGCGCGCCCGGCGCATCTGCGCCCTGCACCTTGGTGTCCACCTGCCACTACCTCCGCCGCCTGCATCGCGAGCCTGACCCGAACGCCCAGACCGCATAAATCCTATGCAGCCTGAATGAACGCCGATCATACACAAGGCCGACGACAGGCGTCCACGGTCGCGCGCCGCCGCCGCCCAGCAGCCTGTGGCTTTGGACCGAACGGACTGTCTCGGGCACTGTGCCGGCAACTACAATCGCCACGCGTCGCCGACTGCAGCCGACCCGGGGGCCCACGGCGCGTCTCGCAGAAAGGAACTGGATTCCAGTGACCACCGATCGACGATTGGTCGGCGCGGCGCTCAGCCTCGCCCTCGTACTCGCAGCCTGCGGAGGCTCGGCCGCGAGCCAGGCCGCCTCCTCCGCACCAGGCGGAGCCACCTCGACGCCCGGCGGCGCCACGCCTGCGGCGACCGACGCCTCGGCGACCCAGAGCACTGAGGCGAGCGCGCCTGCGATCAGCCTGACGCCCGGCAACGCGTCCGCCCTCGAGGCCATGATCCCCGACAAGGTCGGGACGACGACCATCACCAAGACCAGCTTCGACTACTCCACGATCCCATGGTCGAGCCTCAGCAGCATGTTCGGCAGTGGCGACCTCGACAAGGTCCTCAAGGAGAACGGCAAGACGCTGGCCGACGTCAAGTTCGCGATGGGCGTCTCCACCAGTGCCGGCGCCACGGGGATGCCGACGATGGTCTACGCCCTCCAGGTCTCCGGCCTGGACGCCTCCAAGTTCGTCAGCCAGCTGGACAGCGGCTACGCGTCGGGCAGCAACCTGCAGGTGGGCGGCAAGACCGTGAAGGGCGAGCTCGGGGGCGGATTCGGCACCATCACGTACGTGCACGGCGACGTCGTGTTCATTGCCGTCGCCACGGAGGCGGACCTCAACACCCTGGTGGCTGCCCTGCCCTGACACGCTGCGGGCGCGCGCCCCAGGGTCGCGCCCCGTCCGAGTCGCCGTCGGCGGGCGCGAGCGGCTCGGGTGGGCCCCAGATCAGCCTCTCGGCCAGCCAGGCCGCCGACCTCGAGGCGATGCTGCCCAGCTCCATCGGCTCCACGCAGCTCCAGAAGTCGAGCTTCGACGGTGCCCAGATGCCGGTGTCCGGCCTGCCCTGACGGGGCTCAGCGCTCGGGACGGCCAGATCGGGAATCCGGTCGGGCCGTTCTGTGTGGCCCGCGGACCCCCGTGGCCGCTGGCCGCGCACATCGTGAAGCCCGGCCTGAGCCGGGCTTCGGGCTGCTCCAGATCCCTGCGCCGTGAGCGGGCTACTCGCCGACGACGCTCCAGATGAAGCCCATCATGATGAAGAAGCCGCTGAACAGCGCGATGAGCCCCAGACCGCCATACGGGGAGCTGGCACCCTCGTGGGGGACCAGCTGGAGCCCGATCCCGAACACGAGCGCCCACACGACGGCCAGGACCGCGAAGGTGACCTTGCCGTTGGGCTGCGTGATCCGGCGCGCCCAGCCGTGACGGCCGCCCTCGGCAACCATCGCGGAGCGCGCGAACACGTAGACGAAGCCGCCCGCGAGGATCGTCGCGGCAATCAGGATGACGAGGAAGTCCGGGAGCTTCGTGAACCAGATCGTGAAGAGCGTCACGCGGGTGGTCCTTCGGCAAAGACGTTGCGGAATGAGCCGCGGCGCGCGCGGTCGGTCGATGCTAGCAGACCGCCGCGCGGGACCGTACCGGCGTGACCGGCACGGGCGTGGACCGCACGGACGTGGGGCGCGGCCGAAGCACCCGACGCGGTTTCGGCCTAACCTGCTACCCGTGACGCGCACGTTCGAATCCGAGCCCCGATGACTTTCGAGCGACTGGGGCGGTTCGCCGTCCGCCGCCGGTGGTGGATCGTCGGCGGGTGGGCCCTGCTGATCCTGCTCGCGATCCCGCTTGCGCCCCGCGCGCCCGGCGCGCTGTCGGCCGGCGGCTTCATCCTCGACAACCTCGAGTCGGCCCGGGCGAAACAGGTCCTCCAGCAGGAGCTGGGCGTCGAGCCGTCCGCGTTCGTGCTCGTCTACACCTCGGACACGATGACGGCGGGGACCCTGCCGTGGCTCACGGCCGTGACCGCCGCGACCCGCGACGTGGCAAGGGCGCCCCACGTCACGAGCATCCTGTCGCACACCGTCGCCCCCCGACAGGTCTCCGCCGACGGCCACACGGCGTACGACGTCGTGTTCCTCGACCTGCCGCCCGACGAGTCGCCCGCCGCGATCCCCGGCGTGCAGGCCGCGATCCACCAGGTGCCGGGCCTGCGCGTCCTGGTCGGGGGCGGGCCGGCGTTCTACGGAGACGTCCAGTCGGTGACCGAGAGCGACCTGCGCCGAAGCGAGGTCATCTCGCTCCCGCTGGCCGCCCTCGCGCTCCTCCTCGTCTTCGGCAGCGTGGTTGCGGCCGCCGTGCCGCTGGCCGTGGGCGGGACGGCCGTGCTGGTGGCCCTGGCCGGGGTGTTCATCGTGGCCTCGCTCACGCCCATGAGCATCTTCGTGCTCAACCTCGCCACGCTGCTCGGACTCGGGCTGGGCGTTGACTACTCGCTGCTCATGACGAGCCGCTTCCGGGAGGAGCTGGCCCACCGGGCGGGCCAGCCCGACCGCGTGGCCGAGGCCGTGCGCGTCACCGTGGCCACGGCCGGACGCGCCGTGTTCTTCAGCGGGCTCACCGTGCTGCTGGGGCTGCTCGGCCTCGTCCTGTTCGAGTTCATGATCCTGCGCTCGGTGGGGATCGCGGGCGCGATCGTCGTGGGCCTCGCCGTCGCGTCGGCGCTCACGCTGCTGCCGGCGATCCTCGCCATCATCGGCACGCGGATCGACGCCCTCGCCGTGCGGCGCGTGAAGGTCGACCCCGGCGCGGACGGGCCCTGGGCGAGGCTCGCGCGGCGGGTCATGCGCCACCCGGTCCGCGTCTTCGTCCCGACCCTCGCGATCCTCATCGCGCTCGGCGTCCCGTTCCTCCACGTCCGGTTCAACGCCCCGGACGCGACCATCCTGCCGCCGGGCGTGCCATCGCGGCAGGCGTATGACGTGCTGGCGAAGTCGTTCGGCGAGGGCGACTTCGCGCCGCTCGTGCTCGCGGTCCGGACGGAGGGCGACGCCACGATGCCGGCCAATGTCGCCGCGCTGTTCGACTACTCCCGACGGCTGGCCGCGGATCCCAGGATCCTGCGCGTGACCAGCCTCGTGGACGTCGACCCGCGCCTGACGCTCGCCCAGTACCAGCTCCTGTACGCGGCACCGGCCGGGCCGCCCGACCGTTACGTCGCGACAGCTCTCGCTGCCACGACGAAGGGCAGCCTGACCGCCTTCACGATCACCACGCCGTTCGGGTCGAACGCGGCCGAGGGTCGGGCACTGGTCCACGACCTCCGCGACCCGGCCGGTCCCCTGGCGCCGCCGGCCGGGGTGCATGTGCTGGTGGGCGGCGGGGCGGCCGATGTCGAGGACGTGGTCACGCGCGTCTGGGCCGACTTCCCGCGGACGGCGGCGTTCATCGTGCTGACCACGTTCCTCGTCCTGTTCGTCCTGCTGCGGTCCGTGGTCCTGCCGGTCAAGGCGCTGGTGATGAACACGCTCTCGATCGTGGCCAGCTTCGGCGCGCTGGTGTGGATCTTCCAGGACGGCAACCTGTCGGCGCCGCTCGCGTTCCAGCCGCTCGGCTTCGTGGAGACCACGCAGCCGGTGATCCTGTTCTGCGTGCTGTTCGGGCTGTCGATGGACTACGAGGTCTTCCTGCTGTCGCGGATGAAGGAGGTCTGGGACCGGACCGCCGACAACACCGAGGCGGTCGCGCGCGGGCTCGAGCGGAGCGGGCGGATCGTGTCCTCGGCGGCGCTCATCGTGGTCGTGGTGGCGGGATCGTTCGCGTTCGCCGACATCGTGCTCATCAAAGCGCTCGGGCTCGGCGTCGCAATCGCGGTGGCGCTGGACGCCACGATCGTCCGGGCGCTGCTGGTCCCGGCGACGATGCGGCTGCTCGGGCGCTGGAACTGGTGGGTCCCGGCGCGCCTGGAGCGCGCCCTGGCCGGGGTGCTGCCGCGGACCGAGGCCGACATCGAGGCGACCACGCGATGAGGCGCTCACTGCCGCTCCTCGCGGCGATCGCCCTGGCCGCCGCCGCGTGCAGCGGGCCGATCCTCGCCAACCCGCCGGTCGCCCATCCCCAGTCCACGGCTGCCCCCGCTAGCCCGCCCCGCCCGCCCGACCCGCAGCCCGTCGTGCTGCCGCGCGATGACGCACCCCACGATCGCCTCACCGAGTGGTGGTACGACACTGGGCACCTCGTGGACGAGACCGGGGCCCACTGGGGCTTCGAGTTCGTGGTGTTCCGCGCGGAGCGCGGCGACTTCCCTGTGTCGTGGGCCTCCCACCTCGCGCTCACCGACGAGAAGGGGCGGCAGTTCCACTATGCGCAGCGAGCGGAGGTCGGGCCGCAGGTGAACGTGGGCGCGGCCGGCGCGGCCGGCTTCGACTTCGCCATCCGCGGCCTCGACCCGGCGAACCCGTCCACCTTCTCGCGGCCGGCCTGGACCATGCGCGGCGCGTCCGGCGACGACCGCCTCACCGCGACCGCGCTGCCCGGCGAGGCACTCGGCGACCCGTCGGGCGGCTTCGGCCTCGACCTCAGCCTCCACGCCACCAAGCCGCCGGCCCTCCACAACGGGGACGGCTTCATCAACTTCGGCCCGGCTGGCGGCTCCTACTACTACTCGCGGACGGCGATGACCGCGACGGGATCTCTCACCGTGGGCACGAGGACGTTCCGGGTCACGGGCTCCGCCTGGTTCGACCACCAGTGGGGCGACTTCATCTCGGTGGGCGGCGGTTGGGACTGGTTCGCGCTCAACCTCGGAGACGGCACGGACGTGACCCTCTCGATGGTCCGCTCCATCGACGGCACCTACCCGCTGGTCTACGGGACGCTGGTCGGCGCGAACGGGACGACCCGGCGGCTGGGCCCGGGTGACTTCACCGTGACCGTGACCGAGCACTGGACGTCGCCTCAGACGTCGGTGACCTACCCCGCGGGCTGGAAGCTGGCCATCCCATCGGCCGGGATCGTGGCCGAACTCACGCCCACGGTGGCGCAGCAGGAGCTCGACACCTGGGCGACGACGGGCGTCGTGTACTGGGAGGGGTCCCAGCGGGTGAGGGCACGGGTCCACGGGCGGGTCACGGTCGGCCAGGCGTACGTCGAGCTCACCGGGTACGCGCCGGCGAAGTAGTCCGAGAACGGCATCGGCAAGGACTGGTACCGGCTCACGGGAGGACTATCAGCTGGCGTCGATGTGAAACCTCCGGGCGATGGGGGGCCTCTGAGCCGTACCACACGCTCCGGAGGACCGATGCCTGTTCGTCCCGCGCGCCCCATCGTCGCCCTGCCGTTCAGCACGGCGTCGCGCTGATGCGCGCGAGTCTCGCCACCCTGGTCATCATCGGCGCCGTGGCCGCGCTCGTGGCCCTCGGTGTGACCGACCAGGTGATCCCGGCCACCGACGAGCGCACCCTCTCGGTCCGACCGTGGGTGGCTGCGCGCGCCCTCGGGATCACGGCCTACCTCCTGCTCGCGCTCGAGGTGGCCGCAGGCGTCTGGCTGAGCCATCCGCGCAACAGCGGCGACCCGCGGACGAGCCGTGTCGTCTTCCCGTGGCACGAGCTCCTGACCGTGTTCACGGGCGCGTTCCTCACGCTCCACATCGTCCTGCTTGCCGTCGACCCGTACGCGGGCGTTGACTGGATCGGCGCCTTCGTCCCCGGGTTCTCCCAGTACCGGCCTGTCCCGGTCGCCATCGGCTCCGTCGCGCTCTACGCGATGATCATCACGGCGGCGACCGCGAAGTGGACGCGCCTCTTGCCCGCGGGCTGGTGGCTCCGGATCCACCGACTCGGCGCCCTCGTCTTCCTGATGGCCTGGGTCCACGGCGTCCTCGCCGGCACGGACACCGTGGCCCTCCTGCCGCTCTATCTGTTCACCGGCGGCCTCGTCCTGCTCGGCATCGCGCATCGGTGGTGGTCCGCCATCGGTCCCGCCCAGCGGCAAGCCGCCGCGAGCATCCCTGTCGCCGTCCCACTTCGCCGGCCCGAGCCGGCGCCCGCTTCGGAGGAGTCGTGAAGACCACCAATTCCGTCCTGCAACGGGCGACCCGCAAGGCGCTTGTCGTGGGCGCGACGGCCAGCGTGATCGGCGCTGGCGCGATGTCCGTTGAGTACGCCGCGAACTGGCGAGCCGACTCGGCGCCGCTCGACGCGAACCCCGTGTCGGCGAACAGCGTCGGCAACTCGCTCCAGGCCCAGCACCAGCGGACACAGGCCCTTGCGGGCGAGATCGACCAGGTCGCCCAGCAGGTGGCCGACCTCCGATCGGCGCTCGACGCAGCCAACGGGGCCATGGCCCAGCAGAACGACACGGCTGCGACGGTCCAGGGCCAGCTCAAGGCCGCACAGGCCAAGCTCGCCTCCATGCAGGGTCAGCTGAGGGCGGCCCAGACTCGCCTGGCCCAGCTGAATGCCGCGGCGGCCAAGCAAGCCGCCCTCAACGCCTCGGCGAAGCGCTCGGTCGTGCGCAGGGTCGTGACCACGACCGGCGCCAGTGGCGCTGGCGGCGGCGGGGAGCACGATGACTGAGCGCGTCCTTCCGCCCGTCACCTTCGGGCGCGGCGCCGGCTCGCAGTCCGTGCGGCCCGCGCCCCCCGGACCCGACGCAGAGCGCCGGCGTCTCGCGATCGTCCCGGTCCCCGGGCTGGGGGACGCGTCGCCGGGCGGCGGCGTCATGGCGCGCGTACGCACCGAGTCGGCCAGGCCGGCAGCCATCGCCGCAGCTGCCCGGCACGCCAAGCCGCGCGGCGAGGCCCTGCTCTCCACGACAACGCGGGCCTGCGTGCTCATCGGCGTGTCGGCCGCCGGGTACGCCCTGTCGCTCGCGACGGTGGCGGGACTCGAGGCGCACGCGCAGTCACAGGCCGTCGCGAACGCGCAGCCGGCGCTCGATGCCGTCGCGAGGGCGAAGGCTGCGAACGACGAGATCGAGGCCGCGCTGAAGGACGCGAGTGCCCGGCTCAAGGCGCTGGGCAGCGACTACAACGCCGCGAGCACGGACATGCAGGCGTACCAGGCGCAGTTCCAGCAGCTCAGCAGGCTCGTGGCGAGGATCCAGGGCTCGGCGGCGGCGATGAACGCCAACTTCAAGCTGCCCTCGGTGACGATCCGGGGCGCGGTCGGGGGCGGTCGCGGCTCGAGCGTCGTCACCACGACCGGCGGCTCGGGCAGGCCATAGGCCCGCTGCCAGAGAGGCCACCGTCCCTGGCATCGCCCGTGATACGTCTACCCGCGCTCGAGCCGCCGCTTGCCGCTGCGCCGCTGCCCGGAGTGGCGGGCGAAGCGACGGGCGAAGCGACGGGCGAGCCTGCAGGCGAGGGCCCTGAGCTCCTGCGCTTCGCGGGGCGAGCGCTGGGGTCGCGGCTCAAGCTCTTCGTCAGCCCCCCGCCGGGTGACCCGACCGACAGCTGCCGAGAGGCTGCGGACGCCGCCTGGGCGGCGGTCGTCGCCGAGTTCGGCGCCGTCGATGCGTCGCTCTCCCGTTTCCGCGATGACTCGGAGCTGACGGCGCTCAATCGGCTCGCCGGCAGCGGCGGGCTTGCACTCGTGTCGTGGCGCCTGCGGACGATGATCGCGACGGCGCACCGCGCCGGGCGGCTCACGAACGGCCGATTCGACGCGACCGTCCTCGAGGTGCTGGAGTGCATCGGAGAGCACGGGGCCTCGATGCGCACCGGTCCTGCCCTGCCGACGTCCCCCGGGACGTCGGTGCCGATCGCCCTCGTGCCGGCCGGGACGCCCAGGGCGTCACTCGTCCACGTTCCCGACCTGCCCATCGACAGTGGGGGCATCGGGAAGGGCCTCGCGCTCCGCTGGGCGGCCGCCGCGGCGACGGCCGCGCTCCCGCACGGCGCGGGCCTCCTCCTCGACGCAGGCGGCGACGTCCTGTGCGCCGGGACGCCCCCGGCCGGGGGCTGGCTCGTGGGAGTCGAGGACCCGCTTGTCCCGAGCGGCCAGCCCGCCGAGCCGCTCGCGGCCTGCGCCCTACGCGCGGGTGGCGTGAGCACCTCGTCGGTCGCGGTGCGGAACTGGACGGGACCCGACGGACGCCCCGTGCACCACCTGATCGACCCGACGATCCGGGAGCCCGCCCGCAGCGGGTTGGTGAGCGTCACCGTTGCGGGCCCGGACGCCGCCTGGAACGAGGTCTGGAGCAAGGCGCTGTTCCTTGGCGGATCGGAGTCGATCGGCGAGGAGGCGCGCCGGCGGGGTCTGGCCGCGTGGTGGGTCGATGAGCGCGGGCGTCTCGGCATGACGCCTGAGGCGCGCGTGCGCAGCCCGTGGGTGGACGAGGAGCGGGTCGGGTAGCGAAGGGCGCGTCGGCCGGGCCGCCAGGACCTGGCCTCCGCGGCGGATCAGGCGGGGCCGGCGTCCGTCTCGAGGCTGTCCACGACCCCCGCCTCGTCGGGCTCCGCCGCGGGCAGTGTCGGGGCGACGATCCCGAGCTCCACAAGCTTGGCTTGGAGCTCGGCGCCGCCCGGCATGCCCTCGCGGGCTCCGGCGCGGGTCACAGACAGCGACGCGGCCACGACGGCCCGCTTGCACGCCATCTCGAGGTCGAGCCCCACGGCGAGCGCCGCAGCCAGGGCGCCGTTGAGTGCGTCGCCGGCGCCCGTCGCGTCCACGGCCTTCACCTTGGGCGACTTGATCTCGAGCGGCGGCACATCCCGGCGGACGAGGACCGCGCCCGTCGAGCCGAGCGTCACCAGCAACCCGCTGATCCCGTTCGGGCCGGCTCCCATGGCCTCGAGCAGCAGCTTGCCGGCGCGGACCGGATCCTCGGGGATGGGGGCCGTTCGTCCCGCCCGCTTCGCGTCGTCGCCCACCAGCCGGGCCAGCTCGCCGCGGTTCGGCGTCAGCACGTCGGCGAGGGACAGGACGCTTCGGTCGAGGCCGCCCGCGGGCGCTGGGTTGAGCAC
>JAJZRG010000043.1:11471-33785 GCA_021802825.1 Chloroflexota bacterium | reverse complement strand
CGCCTGGCGGACGAGGCACCGGACGGCCCGCGGGCCCGCCTCGGCACCGCCGCCGACAGCGCGAAGGACCAGACGTACTTCCTCTACGGGCTGCGGCAGGAGCAGCTGTGGTTCAGCCGATTCCCGCTGGGCGACCTCGAGAAGCCGCAGGTGCGGGCGATCGCCCGATCGCTCGGCCTCGTCACGGCCGACAAGCCCGAGAGCCAGGAGATCTGCTTCGTCCCCGGCGGCGACTACCGGGCCGAGCTGCGGTCGCGCGGCGGCTGGGTGCCGGAACCCGGTCCGGTCCTCGACGCCGATGGCCGGACCGTCGGCGAGCACGGTGGGGCTGCGGGGTTCACGGTGGGCCAGCGCAAGGGTCTCGGCGTGGCGCTCGGCGAGCCCCAGTTCGTGGCCCGCGTGGACGCTGTGACGAACACGATCCAGCTGGGGCGCCGACGGGACCTCGAGACGCGCGAGGTCGAGATCGAAGCCGGCTCGTTCATCGCCGATGCGCCGCCCTCCGGCCGCGTGCATGGCGCATGGCGCCCATTCCGTGCCCAGGTCCGCATCCGCCACCGCGCCCCGCTCGTGCCGGCGACAGTTCGCCCTGCCAGCCCCGACGAACCCGCCCGGGGCGGCCGATGGGTCGCCGAGCTCGACGCGCCGGTGTGGGCTGCCGCACCCGGGCAGGCCTGCGTCCTGTACGACGGCGACACCTGCCTGGGCGGCGGGCGGATCGCCGAGCCGGCCGCCGCCAGCAGGGCGCCCGCCGCCGAGGTGCCGATCGCGGCTCACGCTGGGGCCGCCACGTGAACATCGGCCCGACGCTTCTGCTCGCGCTGCTGCTGGGCCTGGTCCACACCGGTCTCTACGTGCTCATCCGCGGCCAGTCGGGCGGGCGGCTTCCGCTCACGTACCTCGCGGCGGCTCTCGGCTCGTGGGCGGGCGCGGCCGTGGGCGCGCAGGTCGGCATGACGTTTCTGGCGATCGGGGACTTCCCGCTCATCCCGGCCTCGATCGTGGCCTGGCTGGGGATCGGCTTCGTCGCGATCGTGTCCACGCTGGGGCCGGATCGCCGCCAGGAGCACCCTTGAGCGCGACGGGCCGCGGCAGCCGCGAGGGGCGCAGGGAGCCGGCCGAGATCGACCTGCCGGCGCCGCTGGCCGAGGTCTTCGAGCTGCTGACGGGCGAGAGCGCGGCGTCGCGAACGTTCCTCGGCGGGCTCGCGCTTGGCGCGCTCGTCGGTGCGGCGCTCGCGGGCGGTTCGATCGTCCGCGGTCACCGCCTCGGCCTCGGCAGGCGCACGCCGAGGCGCTGAGCGCCCGCGCGGCTGCGCTCGACGGCGTCGGTTTCCCGTCAACAGCGGGTGAGGGCGGTACTCGGCATCGCGTTGCCGGCCGGATGGCCGCTGCGCGCGCCACTCACCCATCGCCGCGAAGTGGGCAGCGCCCGTTGGGTACCATTGGGCCGATGCCGAACGACGCCCCGATCCCGTACCTGCCCGCCGCGGAGATCCGCCGCCGCTTCGTCGAGTACTTCGCGGAGCGCGGCCACACGGTGGTGCCGAGCGCCAGCCTCGTGCCCGCTGGCGACCAGACGCTGCTGTTCACCAACTCCGGGATGGTCCAGTTCAAGGACGCGCTGACCGGGGTGGAGAAGCGCGACTACACGCGGGCCGTGGACTACCAGCGCGTTCTGCGGGTGGCGGGCAAGCACAACGACTTCGAGGAGGTGGGGCGGACGCCGCGCCACCACACGCTGTTCGAGATGCTGGGCAACTGGAGCTTCGGCGACTATTTCAAGCGCGAGGCGATCCACTGGGCGTGGAACTTCCTCACCCGCGACCTCCGGATTCCCGCCGATCGGCTGGCAGCCACGGTGTACTCGACCGACGACTTCGCGCACGCCGTCTGGAAGGACGAGATCGGCCTGCCGCCCGAGCGGCTGGTGCGCTGGGGCGACTTCCCGGCGGGGGACGAGAAGAACTGGTGGCGAATGGCCGACGTCGGCCCGTGCGGGCCCTGCTCGGAGCTCCACTACGACCGCGGCGCCCACCTCTCTGAGGGTCCCGAATGCGTGCCCGACCACAGCGAGCACTGCCCACGCTGGCTCGAGGTGTGGAACCTCGTGTTCATGGAGTACGAGCTCCACCCCGACAAGAGCCTCACGCCCCTGCCCGCGCCCGGCGTGGACACCGGGATGGGCCTCGAGCGGATCGCCTCGGTGGTCCAGGGCGTCACCAGCAACTACGACACGGACCTGTTCGCGCCGATCCACGCCAAGATGCTCGAGATCGTGGGTCACGACCCCGAGGCGTTCGAGGCGCAGCGCTTCAGCTACCAGGTGATCGCCGACCACTCGCGCGCCGTCACGTTCCTCGCCGCGGACGGCGTCCAGCCCTCGAACGAGGGCCGGGGCTACGTGATGCGCCGCATCGTCCGCCGCGCCATCCGCCACGGCCGCCTCCTGGGGCGCGACGAGCCCTTTCTCGGCGAGACGGCGAAGGTCGTCATCGACACGATGTCGGACGCGTACCCGCACCTGGCCGAGCGCCGCGACGAGATCCTCGGGATCATCGAGCGCGAGGAGCGGCAGTTCAACCGGACGCTCGAGGCGGGCATGGGCCAGCTCGAGGAGGCGCTGATCCCGCTGACCTCAGAGGAGCGCGTCGTCGGCAGGCAGGCGGACAAGCTCCCCGACCACGCGCCCGTCCTCCCGGGGGCCGTGGCCTTCAAGCTCCACGACACCTACGGCTTCCCGATCGACCTCACGGTCGAGCTCGCGGCCGAGTACGGCGTGCGGACGGACCTCGCCGGGTTCCAGGACGCTCTGGCCGAGCAGCGCGACCGGAGCCGCGCGAACACGAAGTCCGGGCTGGCCCAGGCGAACCTCGCCGCGTCGCGCTACGCGGAGATCCTCGGCCGGACGGGGCCCACGGAGTTCCTCGGCTACGAGACGACGAGCGCGACGGGGCGAGTCGTGGCCATCCTGCGCGACGGGGTCGAGTACGAGTCGCTCCAGGCCGTGCCCGAGGTGGAGCTCCGCGTCGAGGCGGCGGCCCGCGTGGAGCTGGTCCTGGACCGGACGCCGTTCTACGCGGAGTCGGGCGGCCAGGTCGCCGACATCGGCACCCTGCAGACGGCCGACGGCAGAGCCCTCGTGGACGTCGATGACGTCCAGCGAGTCGCGGGCACCCAGACGGCGGGCCTGACCGTCCACCGCGGGGTGCTCCACGGCGCGGTGAGGGTCGGCGACGAGCTGCGGGCCGTCGTGGACGCCGAGCGCCGCGGGCACATCATGCGCAACCACACCGGCACGCACCTGCTCCACCGCGCGCTGCGCAACGTGGTGGGCGAGCGGGCGCGCCAGGCGGGCTCCCTGGTCCACCCCGACTACCTGCGCTTCGACTTCCCCTTCGACCGAGCCCTGACCGACCAGGAGAAGCTCGCCATCGAGCGCGAGGTCCGGCGGGTCGTCCGCGAGGACCGTCAGGTCCACGTGGAGTGGATGACGATGCCCGAGGCGCAGGCCGCGGGCGCCGACGCGTTCTTCGACGAGAAGTACGGCGAGCGCGTGCGGACGATCCGGGTCGAGGGCTTCAGCCACGAGCTGTGCGGGGGCACGCACTGCCGGGCGTCCGGACAGGTCGGCAACTTCGTGATCACCTCGGAGCGGAGCATCGGCTCCGGCGTGCGGCGCATCGAGGCCGTCACCGGCGCGGGGGCCGACCGGCTCATGGAGGAGCGCTTCGCCCTGCTCGAGCGGTCGGCGTCGGCGGTCGGGGCGAGGACGCCCGAGGCCATCGAGGAGCGGATCGTCGCGCTCCAGGAGGAGCTGCGCGAGACGAAGCGCCGCCTGCGGGCCGGGGCGGCCGGGGGTGGCCGGCCCAAGCCGGGCGAGATCGCGGCCGGGGCGCAGGAGCTCGCGCCGGGCGTCAGGTTCGCGAGCTGGACAGGCGATCTCGCCTCCATCGACGAGCTCAAGGGCCTGGCCAAGGACATCCGCGGATCGCTGCCGTCGGGCGTGATCGCGGTGGGCCTCGAGGCCGACGAGCCCCAGCTGTTCGTGACCGTCAGCGACGACCTCGTCAGGCGCGGCCTGGCTGCCGGCGCGCTCGTCCAGGCTGGTGTCGCCAAGATCGGCGGCCGCGGCGGCGGCCGCCCGGAGATGGCCCAGGGCAAGGGCTCCAAGCGCGATGGGCTCGCCGACGCGATCGCCGCGGTCCGCGCCATGGCTGCCGAGCGGGTCGGCGGGTCGTGAGCGGCCCGGGGGCGATGCGAGGGGCGGGCCTCTAGATGGCCTTCCTGCGGCGGATCTGGAGCCGCGATGAGGAGCCGGCGCCTGCGGCGTGCACGGCCCTCGACATCGGCACGGAGTTCGCCAAGGCGCTCGTCTTCGAGATCGACGACCAGGGCCACGGGACCGTGCGCGGGGTCGCCCGCAAGCGCCAGGGCCTCTCGCACATGCAGTCGGGCACGGTGGCGGACATCGCCGCGGTCGTGGACAACTGCGCGGTGGCCCTCCAGGAGGCCGAGGAGATGGCCGGGTTCCGGCCCAGGCAGGTCGTCATCGGCATCGCCGGCGAGCTCGTCAAGGGCTTCACCACCACGCTCACCCAGGAGCGCAAGAAGCCAGGCCTGCCGATCAACGACGCCGAGCTGATGAAGCTGATCGACAGCGTGCAGCGCGAGGCGCTCCACGAGGCCGAGCGCGCGATCACCTGGGAGACCGGCCTGCCCCACGTGGACGTGCGCCTGGTCCACAGCGCGGTGGTTGGCGCCTCGATCGACGGGTACTCCCTCTCGAACCCGATCGGCTTCCAGGGACGCCACGTCAAGATCGGCATCTTCAACGCGTTCGCGCCGCTGGTCCACCTGGGCGCCCTCCAGTCAGTGGCGAGCCAGCTCGACCTCGAGCTGCTCGAGGTGGTCGCGGAGCCGTACGCCGTCGCGCGCGTGCTGGGCGCGGAGAACGTGCGGCAGGCGGGCGCCATGTTCGTGGACGTGGGCGGCGGCACCACCGACGTCGCGCTGGTGCGCCAGGGCGGGATCGAGGGGACGCGGATGTTCGCGCTCGGCGGCCGCGCCTTCACCAAGTCCATCGCGGATCGGCTCGACCTTCCGTTCCCGCGCGCCGAGTCGCTCAAGGTGGACTACGCCCGCGGGCTGGCGGTGGACCGCCACGACGAGATCGCCGAGATCGTGAGGGACGACGTGGCCGTGTGGGCGGCGGGCGTTGAACTGGTCATGGAGGAGCTGGCCGGGGGCGAGATGCTGCCCAGCCGGATCCACCTGTGCGGCGGCGGGTCTCGGCTGCCGGAGATCCAGAAGGCGCTGGCGGCGGAGCGGTTCTGGAAGCGCCTGCCCATCGCCCGGCCGCCCGATGTGTCGATCATGGCGCCCGATCAGGTGAGCGCTATCTCGGACGCGACCGAGCTGCTCGTGGACCAGCAGGACGTGACGCCGCTGGGCCTCGCGTACCAGGCCATCGAGCTCCACACCACCGAGGACCCGCTGGACGCGACGCTGCGCCGGGTCCTGCACGCCATGAAGGTCTAGGCTGGCTGCCATGGCGACGATCGTCTACCTCGACGTCGAGGACGAGATCACCACGGCCGCAGCTCGCATCCGCGCGGCCAACGCCCCGCGGGTGGGCATGGTGATCCCGTTCGGGTCGCGGGTCGCCACCTCCCGGATCAACTTCCGGCTGCTGGCGCGCGAGGCGCAGGACGCCAGCCGACGCCTCGACGTGGTGGCGCCGGACGCCTCGGCGCGGGCGCTCGCGGCCTCCGCCGGCCTGCCGGTCTTCGCGTCGGTCGCCGAGTACGAGGCGGCGATCGAGTCGGGGGAGGCTGCCGCCGCGGAGGTGGCGTCAGGGCCGGCCGCGATGCCGGCCGACTCCTCAGGAGGCCGAGCCGTCGCGGACCGAGACGGGCCCGGGACGCCCAGCAAGGTCGCAGCAGCCGAGACGCTGGCGATGGCGGCCGGGTCCCAGCGGGATCGGCCCGGGAACGCACGACAGGCGCGGCCCGCCCACGCGAGGCCCGCGGCCGCGCCGGAGGCCGCCGCGCCGGCTGCGGGGAGCGCGACCGCGAGCGCCGCGACGCCGACGCCGCGAGGCGTGCCGGTGACGTCCTCGTCGTCGCGCCGCCGGCGAACCGGCATGCTCATCCTCGCGCTGGCGCTGGCCCTCGTGCTCGCCATGGCGGGTGTCGTGGCCGCCGTCGCGCTCCCCTCGGCCGACATCACCATCACGCCGGTGCTTGAGGCGGTCCCGCCCGTGTCGGTCACGGTCCGCGCTGACACCAACGCCACCGCCGTGGATCCCGCGGGTCTCGTCATCCCGGCGACGTCCCTGGACATCCCGCTCACCGTGCAAGGCGAGTTCCCGGCGACGGGGGTCAGCGTCCAGCAGACGCCGGCCACCGGCTCGGTGACCTTCGACAGCATCAACACGGTCAACGCGATGCCGATCCCTCGCGGCACGCGCGTCTCGACCAGCGACGGCATCACCTTTGCAACGACCGACTCGGTCACCGTTCCGCGGGCGACGGTCCCCGGCGGCGGTTCCACCATCACCCACGGCACCGCCAGCGTGGGCGTGATCGCGGTGTCCTCGGGCCCCAAGGGCAATGTCCCTGCGGGCGCCATCGACCAGGTGCCGAGCTCGCTCGCGGCGATGCAGATCAGCGTGTCCAACCGGTCGCCGACCACCGGCGGCACGCGGACCGAGCTGCCCAAGATCGCGGCCGCTGATGTCACTGCGGCCACCGCCAAGCTGGCCAAGGACCTCGAGGGGTCGCTCGCGACCGCGCTGGCCGACCCGTCGCTCGCGCCGCAGGGCGCGACGCTCTTCCCCGACACGGCTCGCATGGGCGCGCCGACGTTCACGCCCGACACGGCCGGACTCGCCGGCAAGGTGCTCAAGGCGGGCCAGGCCACGTTCAGCCTCAAGGCGGACGCAACCGCCACCGTCACGGCCGTCGACGAGACGCCGCTGCGGGGCATGGGCGAGGCGGCCATCCGCGCCGCGGTGACGCCTGGCGATCAGATCGTCGAGGCCTCGATCCAGGTGAGCGTGGGCCAGGGGACGGTGGGCGAGGACGGCACGGTGAGCTATCCCGTGAGCGCGACCGCCCTCCAGCACCGGCCGCTCGATGCAGGCGCGCTCAAGTCGTCGGTCCTGGGCAAGACCGAGGCCGACGCGACCGCCGCCCTCTCGTCGTACGGCAGGGTCTCGATCGCGCTCTGGCCCTTCTGGGTCACCGGCGTGCCGACGAGCCCCGAGCGCGTGACGCTCTCGATCCAGACGCCGGTCGCGCCCGAGCCGACGCCAACCCCGCCAGCCACGCCCACGCCACGGCCGACGAAAGCAGCGGCCACGGCCAGGCCTTCCCCGTCGGGCGCGTCGCCCTCCGGCTCCTCGGGGGCCGTCCCGAGCGGATCGCCGGTACCATCGGGCTGATGCACGCTGGACGCGCGCGCGCCGGTCGGCGCGCCATCCGAAGCCGGTGACGGCGCGAATCCTGGGGGTTGACCTCGGCACGCGCCGCATCGGCCTCGCGGTCGCGGATGTCGAGATCGGAATTGCGCGGCCGCTGGCCACGCTGAACCGCGGCGCCTCGCACGACGAGGACGCCGCGGCGCTCTCGCGCGCCTGCGGGGAGCAGGCGGTCGTCGAGCTCGTCGTCGGGCTGCCCGTCGAGGCGCGCGGCAACGAGGGCGAGATGGCCGCGTCCGCGCGCGAGTGGGCGGCGGCGATGGGGGGGCGGCTGGGCCTGCCGGTGGCCCTTCGTGACGAGCGGCTCTCCTCTTTCGAGGCGGAGCGCCGGCTCGGCCGGATGCCCCGGGGTCGAAGCGGTGGCGCCCCGAGTCGCACCCAGCGCAACGCCTACCGGGCGCGGATCGACCGTGAGGCGGCGTCGATCATCCTGCAAGACGAGCTCGACGCCCGTCGCGGCGTCACGTCGGTCCGCCCGAGCGCGTCCGACCGCCTTCAGTCCGATCCCCAGGAGGAGCAATGACGCTGCGAGGCGGGCGGGGACCCCGTGACCCGATGGCCGAACCGGCACCGCAGCCGGCCGCTCCGGACTACGGCTACCGCCGCTCCGGCCGTTATGGGCGGGGGCCCGGCGACCAGCGCCGCTATGAGCGCTACGGCGACCATCGCGGCGGCTTTGTGGGCCTCGTCCGGTTCCTGCTGTTCCTGGCCGTGCTCGCCGCGGCGGTGGTGCTCGTGCTCGTGACCGTGGCGCGGCCGATCCTGCGGATGGCGGTGGCACCCTGGGCGGAACAGAACCCGGGTGCGCTCTCGATCGGGTTCATCGCCGAGCTTGTCCGCGAGGACCTTGGCCCGGCGCTCACCCAGCCCGCGAGCAGCGACCCCACGACAATCACGTTCGTCGTGGCCGACGGGGACACGCCCGCCACTCTGGCACCCAAGCTCCAGGCCGCCGGGCTCATCACGAGCCGGCCCGCGTTCCTGTTCCTCGCCCACGAGGACAACCTCGGGCCGCAGCTCGTCTCGGGCAACTTCCAGCTCGCAAAGAACATGACGCCCGAGCAGGTGGTCCAGGGCCTGATCAGCAACCGCGTGGTGGAGCAGGCGATGACGATCACCTTCCGGGAGGGCCTGCGCATCGAGCAGATGACCGCGAAGCTCCAGACGATTCCAGGCACCAAGATCGACCCGAAGGCGTTCTACGACCTCGCCGAGCACCCGTCCAGTAGCCTCCTCGGCGACTACCCGTGGCTCCTGGACCCCAAGATCCACACCAAGGGAGCGAGCCTCGAGGGCTTCCTCTATCCGGCCACCTACACCATCCGCACGGACCCGATTGCCCCGACCGATGCCGAAGGGCTGATCCGGATGATGCTCGACGCGTTCTACGCGAAGGTCGGCCCGGACCGGATGAACGTGCCGGCGGCCCGCGGCCTCACGTTCCAGCAGGTGCTGGTGCTGGCCTCGATCGTGGAACAGGAGGCGCAGCTGGACGCGGACCGGCCGCTGATCGCCGGTGTGTACACCAATCGGCTGAACCCCAAGCTGTTCCCGCTGGGCCTGCTCCAGTCGGACCCGACCATCTTCTACATCAACGACACCCTCCAGCTCGACAAGCTCGCGTTCGCCAAGTGGCAGACGTACACCTTCTGGGCCGCGCTGCCGCAGGGGTACCAGCTGCCGGTGCCGCTTCCGCCCAACCTCGCCCCGTACAACACCTACACCAGCAAGGGGCTGCCGCCCGGCCCGATCTGCTCTCCCGCGATCGCATCCATCGACGCGGCGCTCAACCCGAACACCTCGACCGGCTACCTCTACTTCCTGGCCACAGGCCAGGCCGGCAAGACGGTCTACGCGAAGACCCAGGCCCAGCACCAGGCCAACGTCCAGAAGTACCTCCGCTGACGTGGGGATCGAGGCGCTGCCCCTCCCCGCAGACTTCGCGGCACCGCCGGACGCCGCGACCCGTGCGCGGTGGCGGGAGGCGGATCGCGCTGCCCGGCCGTCCCGGCTCGCCCGGCTTCGCGAGCGGATGGCCCGTGAGGGCGTCGACGCCTGGTTCGGCGTGCGGCCGGAGCACATGCGCTGGCTGACGGGCTTCACGCTCGCTCCCGGCGAGAAGCCGTCGGCGGGGCACTCCGGCGAGTTCCTGGTGGGGAGCGAGTCGCTGACCGTGCTCGTGGACTCGCGCTACACGATCCAGGCTCGCCGCGAGGCTCCCGACGCCGTGATCCACGAGATCGGCTACGACCTGCCGGGCGCGTGGGCGTCGCTCGTCGCCGCGGCCGGCGCGCGTCGCGTGGGCGTGGAGGCGGGCGCGATCCCGCACGCGCTGTGGAGCGAGCTCGCCGAGGCCGCACCCGACGTGGAGCTCGCGCCCGCGGACGGCTGGGTGGAGGAGATGCGCGCCGTGAAGACGCCCGATGAGGTCGAGCGGATCGCCGCCGCCTGCGCCGTCGCAGACCGCGCGCTCGCCGCACTGCTGCCGGAGATCCGCCGCGGCGTGACGGAGCGCGACCTGGCGCTGCGCCTCGAATGGCTCATCCGCACGGGCGGAGCGGAGTGCCTCGCCTTCGACGTGGCGTGCCTGGCCGGGCCCGAGGCCGCGTTGCCCCACGGCTCACCTGGCGACCAGCCGGTCCTCGACCGCGCGGTGCTGCTGTTCGACTTCGGCGCCCAGGTGGACGGCTACCAGAGCGACATGACGCGGACGCTGTTCGTGGGCGAGCCGACGGAGCGGGATCTGGCGGTGTACGAGCTCGTGGCGCACTCCCAGCGGGCCGCGATCAGCGTGCTGGCCATGGCGGTCCGGAGCGGCGGGGCAATGCCCGACGGACGGGTCGTGGAGGCCGCGGCCCGCGAGGTCATCACGCGCGACGGGCGCTGGCCGGCGTACGGCCACGGCCTGGGCCACGGGATCGGCCTGGCGACCCACGAGGCGCCCTCGCTCTCGCCCCGCGCGCCGGCCACGCCGCTGCCCAGCCCGACGGTGTTCAGCGTGGAGCCGGGGATCTACCTCGAGGGGGAGACGGGGGTCCGCATCGAGGACCTCGTCCACCTCGACGCCGAGGCCCGGGTATGCGAGCTCCTGACGCGGTTCCCGCGCGAGGTTGTCGAGGTGGGCCGCTGACGCGGCCGATGTGCTGGGGCGGGGCGCTGCGATCTCGGCGTGCGGGGCGGCCGTTCGGCTGGGAACGGGGCGTCTGGTAGCATCCCGGGGCACATCCATGTCCTCGCGCGGGGGCCAGGCACGCCCGAGACCGCGCCACGCGCCACCGGAGCAACCCAACCCATGATCAGCACCGGCGAGCTGCGCAAGGGCGTCGTCATCGAGCTTGACGGCGACCTCTGGCAGATCCTCGACTACCACCACATCAAAATGGGCCGCGGCTCGGCCCAGGTCCGCATCAAGCTGCGCAACGTCAAGAAGGGCAGCACGGTCGAGAAGTCGTTCCAGGCCGGCGACCGCTGGCCGCGCGCCCAGATCGACCGGCGCCCCGTACAGTTCCTCTACCGCGACGGCGACGACCTCCACTTCATGGAGACCGAGACCTACGAGCAGTTCAGCCTGCCCGCGGAGAAGCTCGACGACGTCGTCGGCTTCCTCAAGGAGGGCATGACACTGGACCGGACGAGCTACCAGGGCGACACCCTCGGCGTGGAACTCCCGGTCACCGTTGACCTGCTGGTCGCCGAGACCGAGCCCGGCTTCGCCGGGGACACCGCCCAGGGCGCCCGCAAGAACGCGACCATGGAGACGGGCCTCGTCGTGTCGGTGCCGCTGTTCGTGAACGCGGGCGACACCCTCCGGATCGACACTCGGACCGGCGAGTACCAGACGCGCCTCTAGCTCGCCCCGACAGGCGGCATGTGATGCCGATGCGCTCAGGCGACGGGCCGCCGGACGCGCTGCTACCGCCCTGGGACGCCGTCCCCGACGAGACGGCGGGCCCGCGCGCCGTCCTCGCCCCCCGAGAGGCGGGCGGCGCGGCCGATGCCCCCGCCTTCAAGGTACGCACCGTCAGCGAGGTCGCCCGCGCCCTGCGCGATCGCGTCCGCTCGGACGAGGCGATGCGCAACCTGTGGGTCGAGGGCGAGGTCAGCCGCTACACGGTGTCGACCGCGGGCCATGCCTACTTCACGCTCAAGGACGCGCGTGCCCAGCTCCAGTGCGTCTGGTTCCGCGACGAGCGTCTGCGATCGCCGTTCCAGCCGTCGCCCGGCCTCGCGGTGGTCGCCCACGGTCGGATGGACGTGTTCGAGGCGCAGGGCGCGGTCCAGCTGTACGTCGAGTCGATGCAGCCGGCTGGCTTCGGCAACCTCGCGCTCAGGTTCGAGGAGACGAAGGCACGCCTCGCGGCCGAGGGGCTGTTCGACATCGCCCGGAAGCGGCCGCTGCCGCTCCGCCCGCGGGTCATCGCGCTCGTGACCTCTCCCACGGGTGCCGTCCGCCATGACGTGTGCAACGTGCTCGCGCGCCGCTGGCCGCTGACGCGCGTCCTGCTCGTGCCGTGCCTGGTCCAGGGCGCTGGCGCGCCAGGCTCCATCGTGGCCGCGCTGCGTGCCCTGGAGGCGTACGTGCAGGACGAGGCGGCCGCGGGCCGTGAGGCCGAGGCGCCGTCGCTGACGATCCTCGCTCGCGGCGGCGGCTCGCCGGAGGATCTCTGGGCGTTCAACGACGAGCGCGTCGTGCGCGCCGTGGCCGCGCACCTGCTGCCGGTCGTGGCCGGGATCGGCCATGAGACCGACGTCACCCTTGCCGACTTCGTCGCCGACGTGCGCGCGCCCACGCCCTCTGCCGCGGCGGAGCTGGTGGTGCCGGAGCGGATCGAGATGGCCCTGGGCGCCCGGGCGCTGGGGCGCCGGGCGGATGTCGCTGTCGCGCGCCAGACGGGGGCAGCCCGGCGCGCGCTCGACAACGAGGCGCGGGTGCTCGCGCGGGTTGAGCCGACGGCGCAGCTCGCGAGTTCGCGCGAGCGGGTGGGCCTGCTCCTCGACCGGGTCACCCGGGTGGTTGGTCGCCGACTGGAGGCGGACCGCCGCGCGGTCTCGGTGCTCGCCGCCCGGCCCGACCGGGCGGTGGCCGGCCGGCTCGCCGCGACGGCGTCCACGCTCGCCTCGGTCGCCGCATCGCTGGCGACGCTCGACCCGGACGCGACGCTGCGGCGCGGGTATGCGGTCGTGCGGCGCACGGATGACGGGGCGATCGTGCGCGTGCCCGCCGACGCCCCCGCCGGCGAGCGGCTCGACATCACGCTCGCTGGGGGCGTGCTCGGCGCGACCAGCGAGGGGCGGGCGGGCGAGGGGAGCGACGGCACGTGACCGGGAGCCAGGGTGACTGCGAGGAGCGCCGCGGGTGAGCGACCTCGTCATCTTCGTGGCGATCGTGGCGGCCATCGCCGCCGTCGGGGTGGCGCTGGGTATCATCGTCGCCGGTCGAATGGACCGGCTCATGGCGTCGCGCACCTCGGAGCCGTCGTCCGCACCAGCCGACCCAGCCGAGGCGCCCGAGGCGCCCACCCCGCCCGCGCCGTCCCAGGAGGAGCAGCCGTGACCGAGCCCGCCACCGCACGAGGCGACGTCGAGTCGCTCAGCTTCGACGAGGCGTTTGCCGAGCTGGGGCGCGTGGTCGGGGCCCTCGAGACGGGCAACCAGTCGCTCGAGGAGACCATCGGCGCCTACGAGCGCGCGGTGGCGCTCCAGGGGCGCTGCGAGCGGCTGCTCGCGGCGGCAGAACTGCGGGTCTCGCAGCTCATGGCACGCGCCGACGGGTCGCTCGCCGTCACGGAGGCCACGCCCGAGGAGTCGGGTGGCTGATCCGCAACGCATCGCGACGGGAGTCGCATCCCGCCGCGCCGTCGCGGCGAGCCAACGCGCTACCATCCGATATCAATAAACCGACCACCGATCCGCCGGCGGCTCACTGGCGACCTGGTGACGAGCCACACCACAGAAGGAGCCAGCAACCGTGCCGATCCTCGAGCGCCTGACGGGTCCCGCCGACCTGCGCGGCCTGTCCGACGAGGAGCTTGACCAGCTCGCCGGCGAGCTGCGCGACACGATCATCCGCACCGTCGCGGTCACCGGGGGCCACCTCGGCTCGTCGCTGGGCGTGGTCGAGATCACGCTCGCGCTCCACCGGCTCCTGGAGTCGCCGCGCGACAAGATCGTGTGGGACACCGGGCACCAGGCGTACGCGCACAAGCTGCTGACCGGCCGCCTCGACCGGTTCCACACCCTGCGCCAGATCGACGGCATCGGCGGGTTCCCGCGCCGCTCCGAGTCCGACCACGACGTGATGGACGGTGGCCACGCGGGCACGGGCCTGTCGATCGCCGAGGGCCTCGCCACCTCCCGCGACATCCGCCACTCGATGGAGCGCGTCGCGGTCGTCGTGGGCGACGCCGCGCTGATGTCCGGACTCAGTCTCGAGGCGCTCAACGACATCGGGCACCGCCAGACGCAGCTGATGATCGTGCTCAACGACAACGAGATGTCGATCAGTCCCGCCGTTGGCGCCATCAGCAAGTACCTCTCCGAAATCAAGCTCTCGTCCGCGTGGCGGCAGGGCCGCACCGCCTATGACACCGTCACCGAGCGCATCCCGGTGGTCGGGTCGCGGGCGGTGGAGCTCTCGCGTCGCGTTCGCCAGTCGGTCGTCTCACTCGCGCAGGCCGGCCAGCTGTTCGAGGACCTGGGCATCACCTACATCGGCGTGATGCCCGGCCACGACCGGGCCTTCCTCGAGGAGACCTTCCGCCGCGCGCTGACCCTCAACGAGCCCGTGCTGGTGCACGTCAGGACCCAGAAGGGCAAGGGCTACAGGCCCGCGGAGAAGGACCAGGTCTCGTTCCACGGCGCGGCGTTACCGCCCATCGACCTGCCGGCGGACACGCATGACCGGATCAACCCTGCGGGCCACCACAACGGCGACGCCATGGCCTCGTCGGCGGCCGGCGGCGCCTCCGTGGCGTCCACGCGAGATGCCGATGCCGGCGCACCCCCGTCCTCATCGGTCATGGCCGACCGCCGGGGCTACCCGCACGGCTCGCCGCTGGAGAAGGGCGGCTCGCGGGGCGCGGCACCGGAGGCCGCGGCCGAGGCCAAGAAGACCCCCAACTACACCGCGTTCTTCGCCAAGGAGCTCCTCGAGCTGGGCGCCGAGGACCGTCGCATCGTCGGGATCACCGCGGGCATGCCCACGGGCACCGGCCTCGCCAAGTTCCAGGCCCGGTTCCCGGACCGTTTCATCGACGTCGGCATCGCCGAGCAGCACGCGGTCACGCTGGCGACGGGTCTGGCCTTGGGCGGGATGCGGCCGGTGGTCGCCCTGTACTCGACGTTCCTCCAGCGCGCCTTCGACCAGACGGTCCACGACGTCTGCCAGAACGACGCGCCGGTGGTCCTGGCGGTGGACCGGGCGGGTCTCGTGGGCGAGGACGGCACGAGCCACCAGGGGATGTTCACGCTCCCGGCCCAGCTCATGCTCCCCAACCTGGTCGTCGCGAGCCCGAAGGACGAGCAGGAGCTCCGCTCGCTGCTCCGGACCGCGTTCGCGCAGGACCACCCGTTCGCGCTGCACTACCCGCGCGACGCGGGATTCGGGGTGCCGGAGCACGCGCCCGAAGTGCTGCCGGTGGGCCGCGGCGAGGTGCTCCTCGAGGGGCGTGACCTGCTGTTCGTGGCGTTCGGGCCGATCACGATGCGGGCCGTGGAGGTCGCAGCCGCCCTCGAGCCGCTCGGCTGGTCCGCCGGGGTGATCAACGCGCGGTACGCCAAGCCGCTGGACCGCCAGCTCATCCTCGACCAGGCGCGGGGCAAGCGCCTCGTCGTGACGCTGGAGGAGAGCGTGGTCAGGGGCGGCTTTGGCAGCGGCGTCCTGGAGGCCTTCGAGGAGGCGCGGGCGGTGGACCCTGCATACCGCGAAACGCACGTCCGGCTGATCGGCATTGCGGGCGACCGGTTCGTGGACCACGGGGCCGTCAGCGACCTCCGTCGCCTGCTTCGGCTCGACGTGCCCGGCATCACTGGGCAGGTCGTCGAGACGCTCGAGCTGCTGGGCGTCGCGCCGAGGGCGGCCGAGGCGAGCTAGCGTCCCGATCCGCCGGTCCCTCGCCGGCTGAGTCGCGTCAGGGTCGGGATCGCCCCCCGCGCGCACGGGCCACACCGCGGACCCCCGGCTCGGGCCGGGACCCGCGCACGCCGCTGCGCGCGGCGACCCCGGCACGACTCGGCCGCCGGCGCGCGGCGGGGGTCCCGGGCGGCCGAGACGCGCTAGGCCCTCCTGCGGCAGGCAGGGCGCGCACCAGCGCAGCCCGAAAGGGCTCGCCCGCGCCCTCTGGAAGGCGACGGTTCGGGCCGGCTACACCCGCGATGAGTGGCGTGTGCCACCATTGGTGCCATGCCCACGGCACGCGCAAAGCGACTCCGGCTCGACCAGCTCCTCTTGGAGCGGGGGCTTGCGCCCACGAGATCGCGCGCCCAGGCCCTGGTGCTCGCCGGGCAGGTCTGGGTGGGCGAGGGCGACGCGGCCCGCCACGACCTCAAGGCCGGCGACCTCGTGGACCGAGACGTGCCCATCAGCGTCGCCGGAGGTCAGACGTGGGTGAGCCGCGGCGCCTACAAGCTTCTGGCAGCGCTCGACGCGTTCGGGGTGGACCCCACCGGTCTGGTGGCGGTGGACGTGGGCGCTTCGACGGGCGGGTTCACCGACGTGCTGCTGACGCGCTGCGCGGCGCGCGTGTACGCCGTGGACGTGGGCTACGGCCAGCTCGCCGAGCGCCTCCGACGGGACGACCGGGTGGTCAGCATGGAGCGCGTTAACGCCCGGACGCTGACCGCCCAGTCGCTGCCCGAGGCCGTGGACCTCGCGGTGATCGACGTGTCGTTCATCTCGCTGGGCCTGGTGTTGGGCCCGGTCCGCTCGGTCCTGCGCGACGGGCGCGGGCCCATTCTTGCGCTCGTGAAGCCGCAGTTCGAGGCTGGGCGGGCAGACGCCAAGGGCGGCGTGGTGCGCGATGCGGAGGTCCACCGCCGCGTGCTGCGCGGGGTGGCCGGGCGCGCCCAGGCGCTGGGCATGGGCATGCGGGGCGTGATCTCGTCTCCCATCCTCGGCCCCGAGGGGAACCGGGAGTTCATGGCCTACCTCGGCGCGGGACCGGCATGCGCACAGATCGACGACCGTATCGACGAGGCGGTCGCAGCCGCCTGGGAGGCAGTCCGATGAGCGTCCGACGCATCGGCTTCGCGTTCAACCCCACCAACGACGCGGCCCTCGAGCTGCGCGACCGCGCCCGGAGCTGGTGCCAGACCGGCGGCCTGGACCACTGGTCGGCGCCGGCCGGCGATGGCGAGACCCTCGGGCGCGAGCTGCCATCGACCGACGTGCTCGTGGTCCTGGGCGGTGACGGGACATTCCTGCGCGCCGCCCAGGCCGTGGCGTTGGCGGACGTGCCCCTGCTGGGGATCAACTTGGGCAAGATGGGCTTTCTGTCCAAGGCCGAGGCGCACCAGTTAGAGCCCGTCCTTGTGCAGCTGATCGAGGGTGACTTCACGGTGGGGGAGCGGATGGCTCTCACAGGCGCGATCCTGCGCGGCGGCCGGCCGTCGGAGGAGACCTTCACCGCCCTCAACGACATCGTGGTGGCGCGCGGCTCGTTGGCCCGCGTGGTGCGGCTCGACGTGGCGATCGACGAATCACACCTCGCGACGTTCGTGTCCGACGGGCTCGTGGTCGCCAGTCCCACCGGATCGACCGGCTACAGCTTCTCGGCGGGCGGCCCGGTCCTCGACCCCCAGAGTCGCAACCTCGTCGTCACGCCGATCGCGGGCTACCTGTCCGCCCTTCGCTCGATCGTCGTGTCACCCAAGCAGGTGGTGCGGTGCCGGGTCGTCGACGCCTTCGAGGCGCTCGCGTCCATCGACGGGCGCGAGGACCGCAAGCTCCAGGTGGGCGACGTGGTCGAGGTCCGTGCGCTCGAGCGACCGATCCGGTTCGTGGAGCCCACCGGCGCGCTGCCGTTCTGGGACCTGCTGCGGACCAAGGTCGCGCTGCTGCCCTACTGACGATGTCGATCGCCCAGAACGCCGACCGCCCGGGCCGCCTCCTCGAACTCGCGGTCACGGACCTCGCCCTGATCGACCGGCTGCGGCTGGTCCTCAGGCCCGGGCTGAACGTGCTGACCGGCGAGACCGGCGCGGGCAAGAGCCTCCTGATCGACGCGCTCGGCCTTGCGCTCGGCGCGCGCGCGGACACGACCCTCGTGCGCCACGGGGCCGACGTCGCGTACGTCGAGGCGCTGTTCGACCGTCTGCCCGAGCCGCTCATCGCCGTGCGCGAGGTGGCCGCGACGGGGCGCTCCACCGCTCGCCTGGACGACGAGTCGGTGACCGCCGGCCGGCTCTCGAGAGTGGTCGCGCCGCTGGTCGAGATCCACGGCCAGCACGACCAGCAGCGGCTGCTCGACGAGGACTGGCAGCGCGACCTACTGGACGCGTACGGCGGCCACGAGGCAGAGCTGGCGGCGGTCGCGTCCGCGGTGGAGCGCTGGCGCGCGAACCGCTCGGCGATGCAGGGGCTCCTGATGGACCCGCGCGAGCTGCTCCGGCGCCTGGATCTTCTCGAGCACGAGGCGGAGGAGATCGCGGCCGCCGGCCTGCGTGTGGGCGAGGCCGACGCAATCACGCGCCAGCTGGCCGCGGCGCAGCATGCCCAGACCATCCTGTCGGGGGCGTCGGGCGTGCGCGAGCTGCTCCTCGCCGAGGGCCGGGGCGCCAGGGAGCGCGTGGCGCGTGCCGGCCACGACCTCCGCGGGCTCGCACGACTGGACGAGCGCTGGGCGCCGCTGGCAGACCGGCTGGCCGGGCTCGAGGCCGAGCTGGAGGACGTGGCGGCCGAGGTCCGCGCGCTCGCCGAGACCGTGGACCACGACCCGGCGAGCCTGGCCCGCCTCGAGGACCGCCTGGGCGAGATCCACCGCCTGCTGCGCCGCTATGGCGACGACGAGGAGACGGTCATCGCGCACGGCGAGCGCTCAGCTCGAGAGGCGGCACGGCTCCGCGGTCTCGGGGACGAGCGCGCCCGGCGGGCGGCCGACGATGGCCAGCTCCTGCTCCAGATCGCCGACGCCGCGGCCACGCTTTCGATCCGCCGTTCGCGGACCGCCGCGGCGCTCGGGGCTGCCGTCTCGGCGGTGCTCGTCGAGCTCGGGTTCCCGGCCGAGGCCTTCGCGGTGGCGGTAGGCCGCCGCACGGCAGCGCGCGACGACCCCGCGGTCGAGGTGGACGGCGACGCGGTCGCGTTCGACGGCACGGGCATCGACACCGTGGTGTTTACCTTCCGGCCCAATGCCGGCGAGCCCGGCCGGTCTCTGGCTCGGATCGCGTCCGGCGGCGAACTCTCTCGCGTCGCGCTGGCCGTGAAGCAGGTGCTCGCCGACGCAGACCGCACGCCGACGCTCGTGTTCGACGAGATCGATGCCGGGATTGGCGGGCGCTCAGCGGACCCTGTCGGGCGCAGCCTGTGGACGCTCGGGCACGCGCACCAGGTCCTGTGCGTGACGCACTTGCCGCAGATCGCCGCGTACGCCGACGCGCACTACCGGATCGCGAAGCGCGAGCGCGATGGCCGGACGGTGACTGAGGTCACGCGCCTCGACCGAGACGGGCGGGTCGCCGAGCTGGCTTCGATGATCGGCGGCGCCGAGTGGGGCGAGGCGGCCCGGCACTCGGCCACCGAGCTGCTCGACCGGGCCGAGGCGTGGTGCGCCGCGCGGGCGCCCGTGGCGACGGCCTGAGCGAGGTGGCGACGCGGCCGTGACGAGCCCGGGCCCGAGCCTCGACGATGCGATCGCCGGCTACCTCGCGTACCTGCGCGTGGAGCGGGGGCTGGCCGAGGCTAGCCTGACCGCGTACCGCTCCGACCTCGAGGACTTCGCGATGAGCCGGGGTGCGGTCGCGTCCTGGGCGGACGGCCCGGAGATCGCCCAGCGGTACCTCGCAGCGCGGGGACGGCGGGGCCGGTCGGCGGATCCCGGCCTCGCGCCCACGAGCCTCCGCCGCCGGGCCGCGGCGATCCGGGGCTTCTACCGCTTCGCGTTCGGTGACGGGCTGATCCAGCGGGACGTGGCCGCGCACCTGGACCTGCCGCGCCAGCCCCGGCTCCTCCCCGAGACGCTGTCCGTGGCGGAGGTCGAGCGGCTGCTCGAGGCGTCGGGCGGCGACCCGGCCCACCCGAGGCGGCCCACCGAGCGGGACGGCATCGGGCTTCGCGACCGGGCGCTGACCGAGCTGCTCTACGCCGCGGGCCTGCGGGTGTCCGAGGCGCTCAGCCTCGACGTGGAGCACCTGCAGCTCGACGCCGGCCTCGTCCGGGTCGTGGGCAAGGGCGACAAGGAGCGAATCGTTCCCGTGGGGGAGGAGGCGCTGGCCTGGCTGTCGCGGTACCTCGCCTGGCCGCGCCCCGCCTGGCTGGCGGCGGGGGGGAAGGCGGACGGGCCCGGGTCCCCGGTGTTCGTGACGGCGCAGGGGGGCCGGTTGGCGCGCACTCGCGCGTGGAGCATCGTCAAGAGCGCGGCGGTCGCGGCGGGCCTCGATGACCGCGTCTCGCCGCACACGCTGCGGCACTCGTTCGCGACGCACCTGCTCGAGGGCGGGGCCGACCTCCGGGTGGTCCAAGAGCTCCTCGGACATGCGACGATATCGACGACGCAGCTGTACACGCACGTGACCGGTGAGCGCATCCGCGAGGTCTACTCGCGGGCCCACCCGCGGGCCTGAGGGAGGTTGACGCCATGGCTTATGTGGACGGGCTGCTGGCCGACGGCGAGCGCGTGATGCGTCGGGCGCGCCAGCACTGGTTCGTGATGGTGTGGGACGCCAAGGAAGCGGTCCTGGCGATCGTGCTGGCGGTGGTGGCCGGGATCCTGCGGCTGCTTGTGGTCACCGGCGACGGCGTCATGCAGTCGATCCTCGGCTGGCTCGTCCTGGTGCTCCTCGTGGGCGGCCTCGCGTGGCTGGCCTGGGCCTGGCTCGTCTACCGGAGCCGCGAGTTCGTGATCACGAACCGCCGGATCATCCAGACCCAGGGCCTGGTCAACAAGAAGGCCTCTGACTCGTCGCTCGAGAAGATCAACGACGCGGTCCTGACCGAGTCAGTTTTCGGGCGCATCTTCGGCTTCGGCGACCTGGAGGTGCTCACCGCGTCCGAGAGCGGCATCGAGCGGCTTCGGATGCTGGCCGACGCGCGCGAGTTCAAGAAGGCTATGCTCGACGCCAAGCATGAGCTCGAGGTCGACCTCGTGCGCCCCACGATGCCGCCGATGCGCGCCGACACGCCAACGGCTCTGCCTCCGGTCCAGCCGGCGCCCGCACCCGGGGCCGACACGGCGCACATCGACACGTCTCGCGAGGTGACCGATGCGGTGGCCCGGCTCGGCGAGCTGCGCGACAAGGGGCTGATCACGCCGGCCGAGTTCGAGGCCAAGAAGCAGGAGCTGCTGGCGCGCCTCTAGGGGATGGGGTTGAGCCCGACCAGGGTGCTCGTCATCCCGGGGTCCCCGGCGGCGCGGTGCGCGTTGAACACCGCCGTGAACAGCGAGCCCGAGACGGCCTTCATGCCTGACGATCCGTACAGCGTCACGCTGATCAGTCGGCCGGACGGCCCGCGGTCGTCGAGGCCGAGCGCCCACAGCGTCCCGACCGCCGTCCGGCTGTCAGCGGCGAACACGGCGGACAGGCTCGCGATCGAGTAGGCGGACGTGTGCCACGTGGCGCGCGGCGATGCGGCGTCGAACGGAACGCCGGCGGCGTTTCGGTCCGACGACCCGCGCAGGTAGCTCAGGGGGCCGGCCGTGATCTGGCCCGTCCCCGAGACGAACACGAGCTCGTTGTTCTCGGTCGCTCCGCCGTCGCTGGAGTGGTACAGCGTGTTGGCGACGGCTGCCCCGATCTTGGCGACCTGGCCTGCGGTCGCCGCGATGGCGGCGTCGGTCGAGGCCTTCTCGGCTGCGATCCCGAGGTACAGCTGCGAGCGGGTGTCGGCATACAGGTCGAATTGGCTCGTCGTCGGCCGCAGGCGGTAGGCGGCATACGACCGCGAGGCGATCGCCTGCGCCTGGAGCGCGGCCGCCAACCATGTGGACGGCATCTCAGCGGGCACCACACCCCGGAGATACGACTCCATCGGGACGGCGTTGACGACGCGGACGGTGGTCGTGCCCAAGATCAGCCGCAGCGAGCCGCGGAAGTCGTCGTACGCCGTGCTCATCGAGGCGATCTGGAAATGGCCGGTGTCCGCACCCGAGTTGAGCGTCATGTCGAGAGGCGCTGCGGCGTCCAGGAGCGGCGTCCCGCCCTGGTCGACGACGATCCGCCAGCCGGTGCTCACCGGGTAGACGCTGGCACGGGCGTCGGCGGGCAGCGAGCTCGCCACACCGGAGATCGACCACGCAGCGCCGTGGCCGTAGACGATGAGTGGGGATGTTGCGGTGGGAGCCATGTCGCCGATCAGCACGCGGACAATCGGGTTCCCCGTGAGCGAGCCGATCGTGGTGCCGGCGAAGTAGTGGGCCAGGATCGTGGCGGCAGACTGCCCGGCCAGTGCCCGGCCCTGCGCGCCGTACTGCGACATCCCGACGCCGTGGCCGTTGCCGCGGCCGTAGAACGTCACGGTGGACGCGAGCGCGGTCGGCGGCGTCGCCGGCTTGAGCACGCCCGTCGCCGCGTACAGGGCGCTGACGCCGTAGGCGGCCGACACGGATCGGCCGTTGACGGCGATGACGCGGTACCAGGCGGAGCCCGACTTGGCGGTGGGGCAGTAGGCGGACCAGGCGC
>JAJZRG010000043.1:0-11461 GCA_021802825.1 Chloroflexota bacterium | reverse complement strand
AGCACGCCCGTCGCCGCGTACAGGGCGCTGACGCCGTAGGCGGCCGACACGGATCGGCCGTTGACGGCGATGACGCGGTACCAGGCGGAGCCCGACTTGGCGGTGGGGCAGTAGGCGGACCAGGCGCCGCCCGACACGGTGCCCGACACGGTCACCGCGGCGCCCAGCGGCAGCGAGGCGCGCAGCGTCCCCGACACCGCCGGCGACGCGCGCAGGTTCGTGCCCGAGCAGGCCGGGGTCATCGCGGCCGTCGCGGCCGTCGGCGTGGGGGTCGGCGTGGCCGTGGGCGGCGCAGGGGTCGGCGTCGCGGTCGGCGGGGGCGTCGCGGTCGGCGGGGGCGTCGGGGTCGGCGAGGCGGAGGGCACCGCGGTCGGGCTGGGTGTCGGCGAGGCCGAGGGGAGTGTCGAGCCTCCGTCGGCGAACAGACAGGCGAAATAGGTCTTGGTCGTGCCCGGGACGGTGGCGGCACCGCAGCCGAACCGCTGGTAGCCCGCGAGCTCCTCGGCGCGGTGGATGGACGAGCTCATGAAGTTGCGCTGGGCGATGGCCACGGCCGTCATCGTGGGCGTCGTCCCGCCGCGGCAGTTGGCGCCGTTGATGTCGCAGCCGATGCTGTAGCTGGCGGGCGCAAAGCCGTAGGAGTTCCAATGGATGATCTCGCTGCGCGCGAGGCCATAGCCGAACACCGAGCGGACGATGGTGATCGACGAGTAGGGCGTCGTCGTGCCGGCCAGATAGCAGTCTGGCACCGTGTGCGAGAAGTAGTTGCGGCTGGCCATGTCCTGCGCGCGGCCATGGAGCTGCAGCGAGGCGTTGGTGGGGCACGTGAAGGCCGCGTCGCGAGCGATGCTGGCCAGCTGCGAATCCACCATGTACGGCGACATCCCGAGCGCCTGGCGGTCGAGGTTGACGAGGCGGACCAGCTCGGTGCCGAGCGGATCCGCCGGGTTCACGGCCGAGCTCGGCACAGCCGTCAGCACGCCCGTCGCCGCGTACAGGGCGCTGACGCCGTAGGCGGCCGACACGGATCGGCCGTTGACGGCGATGACGCGGTACCAGGCGGAGCCCGACTTGGCGGTGGGGCAGTAGGCGGACCAGGCGCCGCCCGACACGGTGCCCGACACGGTCACCGCGGCGCCCAGCGGCAGCGAGGCGCGCAGCGTCCCCGACACCGCCGGCGACGCGCGCAGGTTCGTGCCCGAGCAGGCCGGGGTCATCGCGGCCGTCGCGGCCGTCGGCGTGGGGGTCGGCGTGGCCGGGGGCAAGGCCGTGGGCAAGGGCGTGGCCGAGGGCGTGGCCGCCCGGACGGCAGCCGCCTTGAGCACGCCCGTCGCCGCGTACAGGGCGCTGACGCCGTAGGCGGCCGACACGGATCGGCCGTTGACGGCGATGACGCGGTACCAGGCGGAGCCCGACTTGGCGGTGGGGCAGTAGGCGGACCAGGCGCCGCCCGACACGGTGCCCGACACGGTCACCGCGGCGCCCAGCGGCAGCGAGGCCTTGAGCGTCCCCGTGATCCGCGGGGCTGCCCGGAGGCTCGCGCCCGAGCAGGCGGGGGTCATGGCCGTGGACGTTGCGGCAGCCGAAGGCGATGCGGGGACAAGGATGGCCGCAGCGAGCAGCGCGAGGGCCACCAGCAGGGACAGGGTGCGCGGCGGTCGGGACAGACGCCGCATGAGGCGCGCGGTCAGGGATCTCATAGTTCCCGGAGTGTGACAACGCGCACCGCCCAGTCGCTACCGCTCCATGGGGCCATGCCGAGCCGGCCCGGCATGGGACCATTGGGTCAGGACAGACCTCTGTGGCAACGGTTGGGCGAAGGAGTAGATGGTGCGGATCGGTCGAGATCGGGCCCATGCCCGCACCTGCCGCGACCACGTCGCCCGTGTCTCGCAAGCCGCGGAGACCGCGTCTATCCGCCACCCGCGCGGCATGGGGGAGCAGGCCCGGTAGGATACACGCGACTCCTCGACCGCCCGTGAGGTCCGCGTGTTCATCCAAGACCTGCTTCCCAAGCTGCTCGTCGTCGCCATCCTGCTGCTCGTCGCCTTCCCGATCCACGAGGCGGCCCACGCCTGGACCGCGTATCGCCTCGGCGACGCGACGGCCAAGCTGTTCGGCCGCGTCTCGCTCAACCCGATCGTCCACTTCGACCCGTTGGGCGCCCTGATGCTGCTCATCTCGGTGGGGCTGGGGTCGGGGCTGGTCATCGGCTGGGCGAAACCGACGCCGGTGAACACCGCGAACCTCCGGGATCGGCGCAATGGCGAGGTCATGGTGGCGCTCGCTGGGCCGCTCTCGAACTGGCTGATGGCGATCGCGGCCTCCCTCATCGTCCGGGTGACCGGGCTGACGCTGGACGGCGGCTTCGCGAGCCTCGTCGCGTTCTACTTCGTGCTGTTCAACGTGGTCCTGGGGATCTTCAACCTGCTGCCCGTGCCGCCGCTCGACGGCTCGGCGCTGCTGTTCCGGTTCCTGTCGCCGCGCCGGGTCTGGGAGATCCGGCCGCTGCTCTCGCAGTACGGCATCTTCATCCTGCTGGCCGTGCTGATCGTGGCCGGGCCGCTGCTCGGCCGGTTCATCGGCAGTGCGACGATCGCGCTACTGGGCTGGTAAGGCCCGCCAGTTCCGTGCTCATCTTGTCGCCCGCGTCGCGCCCGATGAGCGGCAAGTCCTGGTGGCCTGGGCCCGCCCCGCGGAGCTCGCGCTGTTCGATGCCATGCACGTCGCCGACCGCCGCCACGGGCTCGACGTCGTCGCCTACCTGCGTCGGGCCGGCGTGACCGACCGCGACGTCCTGGCGGCCGGCCTGCTCCACGACTGCGGCAAGGGCGACGCGGGCTGGCCGCCGCGCGTGGCGTGGTCGCTGGGGGAGGCGCTCGGACCGTGGGTCTGGCGCGCCGCGCGGCGCGTGCCCGGCTGGTCGGACGCGATGAGGCGACTGGAGAACCATGCCGAGCTGTCGGCGGACGCGGTCGAGGCGGCCGGCCTCTCGCCCCGGGCCGTCGCGCTGGTCCGGGAGCAGGACGCGCCGTCGGATCCCCAGTTTGGGCGCGTGTTCCACGCCGCGGACGAGGCCTGCTGATGACGCTGGCGATGCCGCCGACCGTGGCGTTCGGGGAGGGCCGCCGCGCGGAATCATCAACACACGTCTCGATGGCGGCGTTCGACGGGCCGCTGGCGCTCCTGCTCGCGCTCATCGAGGCGCGCCAGCTCGACGTGCTTACGGTGCCCTTGGGCGCCCTCGCCGAGGCGTACCTCGACGCGCTGGCCTCGCTCGACGCGGACCGCATGGGCAACGTCTCCTCGTTCATCGCCATCGCGAGCCAGCTGATCCTGATCAAGTCGAGGGCGCTGCTGCCGAGGCGCGTCGTGGAGGGCGCCGTGCCGCTCCCCGACGAGGGGCTCGATTTGGAGGCTGAGCTGCGCGCCCGGCTGATCCTGTACCGGGCGTTCCGCGACGCTGGCCGCCGGCTGCTCGATGATGCCCAGGCCACCGTTGGGCTGTTCCACCGTGAGCCCGTCGTGTCCCGTGCTGCCGGCCTGGCGGGTGCGCGCCCGGCCGCGACCAAGCCGATGCCGGTGTCGCGGCTCACGGACGCGTTGGCCGACCTGGTGACCGTGGTTCCTCCGCTGCCTCCGCCCGCCGAGACGATCCGTCGCATCGTCACGCTGACCGCCCGCGCGCAGATCATCCGCCGCGCGCTCGCCAAGGCCGACGTCGTGGTGCTCCAAGAACTCCTGCGCGGGGTGCGCGACCGGGTGGTCGTGGCGGTCACGTTCCTCGCGATGCTGGAGCTGATGAAGCGTCGCGAGATCGTGGTGGAGCAGCAGGAGCCTTTCGGCCCGATCCTGGCACGTCGCACCACGGCCGAGGAGCGGGCGGCCGCCGGGCTCTCAGCGGTGGCGGAGGACGCGCCGCTCGACGAGACACTGGAGGACTTCGCGTGACGGAGCAGGAGTCAGGGCCCGTCGAGGCCGCAGTGGCAGAAGCGGAGGCCGACGACCTGGCGGGCGAGGACGATGAGGCCGCCGACGAGTCACCGGAGGCCCTCCCCGGCGAGACCACGCCTGCCGGCGAGCTCACCGAGGCGCAGCTCGAGGCGCTGCTGTTTGTCGCCGAGAAGCCGCTGGCGCGCCGCGAGATCGCGATCCTCGCCGGGGTGGACCGGGCCATGGTGGACGAGCGGCTGGGTGACCTCGAGGTCTCGCTGGCGCGGCGCGGGATCCGCCTGCTCGTCGTCGGCGATCGCGTCGAGCTTGCCACCGCCCCCGAGGCCGGAGCCCTCGTCGCGCGCTACGTCGGTGCGGACGCCGTGCGGCTCTCCCCGGCGGCGCTGGAGACGCTCGCGATCGTCGCCTATCGACAGCCGGTCACCCGGGCGGCCATCGAGCGGGTCCGCGGGGTGGACTCCGACTACTCGGTCCGCGCGCTCCTGCACCGGCGGCTCATCGTGGAGCAGGGCCGCTCGGAGGCCCCCGGTCGGCCCATCCTGTACGGCACCGGCTTCGAGTTCCTCGAGCGGTTCGGCCTGACCTCGCTCGAGGACCTGCCGCCGCTGGACCTCGAGGTCGCCGCGCGGCTCGTGGACGGCGACCCGGCCGGGCCCTCCGTCGGGCGAGACCCGGCCGGGGACGTCGGCGCGGCCCCAGACCCCGAGGCCTGACGCCGTGCCGGCCGAGCGCGTCTCCAAGGTCCTGGCCACGGCTGGCGTGGCCTCGCGACGCGCCGCGGACGAGCTGATCGCCGCGGGCCGAGTCACCGTGGACGGCCGACCCGCCGTGCTGGGCGAGCGGGTCGACCCCGCGCTCCAGCGGCTCGCCGTGGACGGCCGGCCGGTGGGCGTCCCGGAGCGGCAGCCGGTGTACCTCGCCCTCCACAAGCCCGCCGGCGTGACGTCCACCGTCCGCGACCGCCATGCGGCGCACACCGTCATCGACCTCCTCCCGCGCGACCTCGCCCTCAACGCCCGCCTCTACCCCGTGGGCCGCCTCGACCAGGACAGCGAGGGCCTCATCCTGCTGACCAACGACGGCGACTGGGCCGAGCACGTGCTCCACCCCCGCTACGGCGTCGAGCGCGAGTACGCGGTCGGCCTCTCGCGGATGCTCACCCGCGAGCAGGCGGAGGCACTCGAGGAGGGGATCGCACTCGAGGAGGGGATTGCCACGGTCGCGGGGCTCCGTGGCCAGACCAGGACCGAGGACCGGCGGCTGGCCGAGCTGATCTCGACGCCCTCGCCCGAGCTGGTCTGGGTCCGCGTCACGATCCATCAGGGCTGGAGGCGCCAGCTGCGGCGCATGTTCGGCCAGGTGGGGGAGCCGGTCCGACGCCTGGTGCGCGTTCGGATCGGCACGCTGCGGCTGGACCCGCTGGCCACGGGCGACGTCCGGGCGCTCACGCCAGCGGAGGTGCGGCGGCTGGCGGCAAGGCGAGGCTGATGGTCGACACATCTTGACCGGTCGTCGTCGGCCGATCGGCACCCAGGCGCCGCGGCGCCCGGAGGGGCGGACGGCGGGTATCCTCGGGAGGATGACCTCGCCCACCGGTTCCAGGCCTCGGACCGTCGTGGCCCTCGACGGGCCCGCCTCGAGCGGGAAGAGCTCCGTCGGAGCGGCCGTGGCAGAGCGCCTGGGCCTGCGGTTCCTCGATACGGGGCTCATCTACCGCTCGCTGACCGCGCTGGCCCTCAAGGCGGGCATCGCCAGCGACGACCAGCCCGGCCTGATCGCCCTGATCCCGCGCTTCGAGCTCCGTGAGGATGGTGCCGGCCGGCTGACGCGTGTGGTCCTCGACGGGACGGACGCGACGCACGAGGTCCGAACCCACGAGGTGGACGCGAACGTGTCGGCCGTGGCCCGCCAGCCCGACGTCCGAGCGGCCTTGCTCGACTACCAGCGCCGGCTGGCCGAGTCCGGCGCGATGCTCATGGCGGGCCGCGACATCGGGACGGTGGTTCTGCCCCATGCCGACCTCAAGGTGTACCTCGACGCGTCGGTCGAGGAGCGCGCGATGCGCCGGATCCGCGAGCGCGGGCTGGACCCCTCGGGCGAGGAGGCCGAGGCTGTCCGCGAGCAGCTGCGCGCCCGTGACGCGGTGGACCGCGGCCGGACGGTGGCGCCGCTGCGGGCGGCGGAGGACGCGATGGTCGTGTCGACTGACGGCATGGACTTCGACCAGGTGGTGACGCTGATCTCGAGCCTCGTCGTGGCTGCCGAGGCGGCGAAGCCGAAGGCCGAAGCCACCGGGATGAACGCTGCGGAGCCGAGGCCGGGCGAGGACGAGGCTGCCCAGGCGGCGCCGGTCGCCGGGGCTGCCGCTCGGGCGCAGGGAACCTCACGCTCGAACTCGAGGCCGGTCGCCGCCGCTCCTGCCAAGCGCGAGAAGCGCAGCCACATCCTCGACGTTGCCATGCGTCTCGACAACGGCCAGACCATGCTCGTCCGGATGGTCGCGCGGCTCTCGCAGTGGGCAGCCCGCGCGCTGGCGACCGTCCAGATCGAGGGGCTCGAGCGCGTCCCGCGCACGGGGGCCGTCATTCTCGCCCTGAACCACGCGTCCAACCTCGACGCCATCGTGGGTGGTGCGTGGGTCAGCGACGCCCTCCGGACACGGCGGATCCACTGGCTCGGCAAGCGAGAGCTGTTCGCCTGGCCCATCTTCGGCTGGATCTGTGCCCACGGCGGCGTCCACCCCGTGGACCGGTCCACCGCGGACGTGGAGGCCTACCGCCTCGCCACCAAGATCCTCGAGCGTGGCTACGTGCTGCTGGTCTTCCCCGAGGGCACGCGCAGTCCCACGGGCGCGCTCCAAGAGGCCAAGGACGGCTTGGCTCAGCTCGCGCTGCGCACCGGCGCCCAGGTCCTTCCCATCGGCATCAACGGCAGCGACCTCGTCTGGCCGAAGGGCCGCAAGCTGCCGCGGCCGTTTCCGCGTCGCCGCATCGTCGTGCGCATCGGCGAGCCCTTCCTCGTCAGCGACGTCGTGCCGCCGTCCACAGACCGGCGCGCCGCCAAGGCCGTGGCCACGACCGCCATCATGGGCCGGATCGCCGAGCTCCTGGAGCCGCGCCAGCGCGGCGTGTACGCCTCGGCCGTGCGCGTTCCGGAGCCTGACGAGGCGACCTCGGCCGTCGTCTGACCGAGCCACGGCTCCGGCGCCGTCCCGGCGCGATCACCCCACCTGTGCGACCATCAGCGCGGTATGGGAATGGTCCAGGAAGTTCGAATCGCGCGCCGCACCGGGTTCTGCTACGGCGTCCGCGAGGCGATCGACAAGGCGAAGGTGTCGGCGTCGGCCGGCAAGCAGACGAGCACCCTCGGGCAGGTCGTCCACAACGAGGGCGTCATCCGCCAGCTCCAGGTTGCGGGCGTCCGCTCGGTTGACACGCTCGACGACGTCAATGGCGGCGCGGCGGTCGTCATTCGTGCCCACGGCGTCAAGCCCGAGGTGTTCGAGCGGGCGGAGGCGCGGGGCCTCGAGGTGATCGACGGCACCTGCACATGGGTGATCCAGGAGCAGCGCCAACTCCAGGAGCTCGTCGACGGCGGCTACACCATCGTCCTTCTGGGCACGCCCAAGCACCCCGAGGTCGTGGGGCTGCTCGGCTTCGCCCCTGACGCGATCGTCGTGGACGAGGAGGAGGACTGGGTCCGAATCCCGAGCCGCAAGCGCATGGCGCTGATCACGCAGTCCACGCAGCCGCCGTGGAAGTTCGAGAAGCTCGCGGCGTACATGGTCTCCAAGGCCCACGAGCTCAAGATCGTCAACACCGTCTGCCCGGTCACGATCCGCCGGCAGGAGGACACGCTCGAGACGGCCCGCGCCGTGGACCTGATGGTCGTCGTCGGGGGGCGCCACTCCGCGAACACCAAGGAGCTGACCCGGCTGTGCTCCATCGTGGGCACGCCGGCGATCCAGATCGAGAACGCGCTCGACCTGACCGACGCCGCGGCGTTCGCCCGTGCACGGGTCGTGGGCGTGACGGGCGGGACGTCGACGCCGCTCGAGGACCTGCGCGAGGTCGCGGAGCACATCCTCAGGACCGGGGGCACGCCGGAGATCGCGAAGCGCGCGACCGAGCTTGCCTCCGCGGCCCTCGACGCCGTGGCCACGCCCGCCGGCCGCACCACCTCGCTGCCGCGCGCGACGCCGGCCAGCGTCGCCTGACGCCATGTCCGGCCGCTCCGCCGGGTTGCCGGTCGTCGCGCTCGTCGGACGGCCGAACGTGGGCAAGAGCACGCTCTTCAACCGGGTCGTGGGCGATGCTCGCGCCGCGATCGTGGAGGACCGCGCGCGGACCACGCGCGACCGCCTCTATGGCGACGCCGAGTGGAACGGTCGTCGGTTCGTGGTCGTGGACACGGGCGGGCTCGAGGCGGCGCCGGGGGACGCCATCGAGGAGCAGGTCCAGCTCCAGGCGAGGCTCGCCATCGGCGAGGCCGACGTGATCGTGTTCCTCGTGGACGCGGAGACCGGTTTCACGCCCGCCGACCAGGACGCCGCCGAGCTGCTCCGGCGGACGACGAAACCCGTCTTGGTGGCCGCCAACAAGGCCGACAACCAGCGTCGCGAGCAGGACGCTGCCGAGTTCTTCGCGCTCGGCTGGGAGGAGCAGTACGCCATCTCGGCCAACCACGGTCGCGGCGTGGCGGACCTGCTCGACGCGATCGTCTGGGCGCTCCCGCCCGAGAGCCAGGCCGAGATTGCCCGCAAGGAGCGCGAAGCCGAGGCCGAGGCCTGGGCGAAGGACATGGCCGCCGGCGACCTAGAGCCGTTCGTCGTGGGGGACGAGGAGGCGGAGGAGGCGGACGAAGCGGCGTCTGACGAGGCCGAGTCAGCGCGCTGGGACGCCATGATGGCGGCCGAGAGCTCGGAGCCGCCGGCAATCGCCTTCGTGGGGCGCCCGAACGTCGGCAAGTCGAGCCTGCTCAACGCGCTGCTGGGCGAGGAGCGGACGATCGTGTCCAGCGTGCCCGGGACGACTCGCGACGCGATCGACACGACCATCCCGTGGGGACGCAGCGAGGTCGTCCTGATCGACACGGCGGGCATCAAGCGCCGGGGCAAGGTGGCGAACGGGCCCGCTGCCGAGCGCTACTCGACCCTGCGCGCGCTCAAGGCCATCTCCCGTGCCGACGTGGCGGTGCTGGTGCTCGATGCGAACGACGGGCTGACGGCGCAGGACGCGCACGTCGCGGGCTACGTGATCGAAGAGGGCCGCGGCCTCGTCATCGCGGTCAACAAGTGGGACATCGTCGAAGGCAAGACCCACAAGTCGTTCGACGAATTCGTGACGACCCTGCGGCGCGACCTGCCGTTCGTGGACTACGCGCCGGTGATCTCGGTCTCTGCCAAGACCGGGCAGCGGGTGACCCGCGTGCTCGAGCTGGCGGTGGACGTGTGGGGCGAGCGCCGCCGTCGGATCGGGACCGGTGAGCTTAACCGGCTCGTGCGCGAGGCGGTGGAGCGCAACCCGCCCGCGATCGTCCACGGCAAGCGCACCAAGGTGCGCTACGCGACCCAGGTAGGCGTCGCGCCGCCGACATTCGTGTTCTTCGCCACGGAGCCCGCGTCGCTGCACTTCTCGTACCGGCGATACCTCGAGAACCGGCTCCGCGAGGCGTACGGCTTCGACGGCACTCCGATCCGGCTCGTCTTCCGGGAGCAGGTGCGGGAGAAGCGACCGCCGAAGGGCAGGGGAGCGCGCGCCCGGCGCTAGGGGCCGGTCGCCCGTTCGTCATCGCGCCCGCCACGCGCGTCGTTCGCCCGTAACCGCGCCCGTTCGCGCCCGCCACGCGCGTCGTTCGCCCGTAACCGCGCCCGTTCGCCAGCCACGCGCGTCGCCTCCCAGTCGACGTTTCTGGTCCCTTCCGGTCGATTCGTCGCCGCAGCGTCGACTCTACGACCGACTTCGATGGTCGTAGCCCCGGTAATCGGTCGCGAAGTCGCCGCCGCGTCGACGTTGCGCCGTGGCTGGGTCGATTCCGTCGACTGCTAGGCGACTCCCGCGCTGATAAGCCCGGGATGAGCGGGCTGCGCTTCACTGTCGGCATGAACGCGAGACAGGTGGACCGTGCCGCGGCTCGGGCAGCTGCGCGCGCCGCCCGAGCCTTCCGTGAGGACGTCGATCGGCTGCGCCTCGACGCCGGGATCTCGGTGCCGGAGCTCGCCACGGCGGCTGGGGTGGACCGTGCTTACCTCTACCGGATCCTCGCGGGCACTGCGGAGCCGTCTGACGAGACGCGGGCGCGGCTGGCCGTCGCACTCGGTGCGGACCTCGCGGTGCGCCTGTACCCGAACACCGGCCCGCTGGTGAGGGATCGGCACCAGGGCCCCATCCTCGAGGCGCTCCTCGCCTCGCACCACCCGCGCTGGCATCCCTTCACCGAGCTCCGGGTGCTGCGTCCCTCGCGCGGCTGGATCGACGTCGCCTTCCACGAGCCCGGCCAGGGCCTCATCGTGGCCACGGAGATCGAGTCCGAGCTCCACCGCATCGAGCAGCTGGTGCGCTGGTCGGGTGAGAAGGCGGCGTCGCTGCCGAGTTGGGAGGGCTGGGACCGGCTCGGACGACCGACCATCAGCCAACTCCTCGTCGTCCGCCGCACGCGGGCGAACCGCGCCGTCGTCGCCGACTTCGCGCAGCAGCTCCGCGCGGCGTACCCCGCGCACCCGGACGACACCATCGCCGCACTGACTACGGCCGGCATCCCTTGGCCGGGCCCCGCCCTGGTGTGGGCCGACGTGCGTGACGGTCGAGCGCGCCTGCTCCCGGGGCGATGACCCCGCGGCGATGACCGGGGCGATGACCCCGCCTCCATGACCGGGGCGATGCCCCCGCGTCGATGACCGGGGAGCGATGACCGGCGTCCGGGGTGCTAGACTCGTCGCCCTCGGGGCGTGGCGCAGCCTGGTAGCGCACCTGAATGGGGTTCAGGAGGTCGAGCGTTCGAATCGCTCCGCCCCGACCACTCTCTCGCGCACGAAGAAGGCCCTCCGGTCCGCCGGAGGGCCTTTCGTCTTGGACGGCAACGGTGTGGCGCCCGCTGCCCCCGGAGCGCCCGATCGATCGCCGCGCGCTGGACGGAAGGGTCCATGGCGCGCTACCCGAGCAGGAGCGCCCGTCAGGTTCGACTCGAAAGGCGCGGTGTCGCGCCGCAGCCCCGACCTATCATCGGCCGAAGCGAGGGAGGCGACATGGACGACGAGCCCAGGCCCAGCGACCCGGCGACAGCAGAGGGGGTCGATGGCCCGGGGCGCCGGGCGGGTTCCCAGCCACCGCCCCGGGTCACGCCCGGGCAGTTCGTCGGCGCGCTCGCGGTTGCCTGCCTGCTGCTGTTCCTCCTGCTGGCCGTGTTCGCGGTGGCTGGTCTCGGCCCGCTGGGCATCTGGCCGGCCCTCGTGGTCGCGACCTCGCTGACTGCCCGCGTCACCAAGATCCGGAACGCTCCCGTGCTCCTG
>JAJZRG010000042.1 GCA_021802825.1 Chloroflexota bacterium | reverse complement strand
TCGCGTCCGAGTTCGACCTCGTCGTGGTCGACTCGCCGCCGCTCCAGGCGGTCACGGACGCCGCGATCCTCTCGTCGCTCACCGACGGCACGCTGCTCGTGATCGACGCGGGCCGGTCCCGGCGCGGCGCGGTGCAGCAGGGTCGTGAGGCGCTCGCCCGCGTCGACGCGCACGTGCTCGGCGCCGTCCTCAATCGGCTCTCGGAACGGCTCCAGTCCGAGTACTACTACTACCGCTATTACGGGGGGTACTACGGTCACGACGATGCAGCCGTCGCGGGTGCCACGAGGCAGACCCCGGAAGCGGCTGCCTCGCAGGCGACGGGCCGGGAGTAGAGCGCCGATGGCATCGCGTCGTCTCCTGATCGTGGGCGTCAACTACGCGCCCGAACACTCCGGGAACGGCCCCTACACCACCGGCCTCGCCGAGCACTTCGCCGCCGCCGGGTGGGACGTGACCGTCCTGACCGGGATGCCGCACTATCCCGCCTGGCGCCTCGACTTTGCGTACCGGGGCCGCCTGACGGCCACGGAGCGCCGGAACGGAGTCACGATCCGACGTCGCGCCCTGTACGTGCCCCCGAAGCAGTCCGCAGCCCGGCGCGCGCTGTACGAGGCGAGCTTCCTGGCCTCGGCTCTCCCCGTCACGAGGGTCGACCGCCCCGACGCGATCGTGGGGATCGTTCCGAGCCTGAGCGGCGGCATCCTCGCCCGCCTGTTCGCGGCCCGCTTCCACGCACCGTACGGCCTGCTGTTCCAGGACCTGATGGGGCCCGCGGCTGCCCAGAGCGGCATCGCGGGCGGTGGCGCGGTGGCGCGCGCGACGCGACGAGCCGAGCGGTGGGCGCTGGCACGGGCCCGCGCCGTGGCCGCCGTGACCGAGGCCTTCTTCCCCTACCTCGAGGGCCTGGGCGTGTCGCGCGACCGCCTGGCGCACGTCCCCAACTGGACGCACATCGCGTCACCGGCGGCCGACCGGGAGGCCACGCGTCACGAGCTCGGCTGGGATGACGGTCGCATCGCGGTGCTGCACGCCGGCAACATGGGGCTCAAGCAGGACCTCGGTCAGGTCGTCGAGGCGGCCCGCCGTGCCGCTGCGAGCTCCAGCCCCATCCGCTTCGTGCTCCTCGGCGACGGCAGCCAGCGCGCCGACCTGGAGCGGCGGGCGGCCGGTCTCCCCACCCTGACCTTCATGGACCCCGTTCCCGACGAGCGGTTCCCCGACGTCCTCGCCGCCGCCGACGTGCTGCTGCTGTCGCAGCGGCGCTCGGTGCGCGACATGTCCCTCCCGAGCAAGCTCACGAGCTACGTGGCGGCCGGTCGGCCCATCGTCGCCGCCGTGGCACCGGGCGGTACCACGGCGAAGGAGGTGGAGGGCTCGGGGATCGGGCTCGTCGTCGCGGCCGGCGACCCCGCGGCGCTGCTCGACGCGATCGAACGGCTTGCCGCCCAGCCCGATCTCGCCGCGCGCCTGATCGGAGCGGCGCGGGACTACGCCGCCGCGCGTTCGGATCGGGAGCAGGCAACCCCACGCCTCGACGCGTTCGTGGCGCTCATCACGCGTCCGACGCCGCTGCGTGAGCCGACCCTCTCGAGGGGGGTCGCATGAGGGCAGGCGAAGGAACCGGCAAGACCGCCCTGATCACCGGGATCACCGGCCAGGATGGCTCGTACCTGGCCGAGCTCCTGCTATCCAAGGGCTACGAGGTCCACGGCCTCATCCGCCGCTCGAGTTCGTTCAGCACCGGTCGCATCGAGCACCTGTACCGCGATCCCCATGAGGAAGGCGTCCGCTTATTTCTCCATTATTCGGACCTTACCGATTCCTCATCGTTGGTCACCTCGCTCAACCGCATCCGGCCCGACGAGGTCTACAACCTGGGCGCGCAGAGCCACGTCGCGGTCAGCTTCGAGATGCCGGAGTTCACGGCCGACACGGCCGGGATGGGCACCCTCCGGCTACTCGAAGCGATCCGGCACGCGGACTGGCCCGTGCGCTTCTACCAGGCGGGCTCGAGCGAGATGTTCGGAAAGGCGCGGGAGACCCCTCAGCGGGAGTCAACGCCCTTCTATCCGCGCAGCCCCTATGGCGTGAGCAAGGTCTTCGCCCACTGGATGACCGTCCAGTACCGCGAGGCACACGGGCTCTTCGCCTGCAACGGGATCCTCTTCAACCACGAGTCGCCGCGGCGGGGCGGCACCTTCGTCACGCGCAAGGTGACGCGGGCGGTCGCCGCTATCCTGGCCGGAACACAGGACAAGGTCTATCTCGGCAACCTGGACGCGAAGCGCGACTGGGGCTACGCGCCCGAGTTCGTCGAGGCGATGTGGCGGATGCTGCAGCAGGACGCGCCGGACGACTACGTGATCGCCACAGGCGAGATGCACACCGTGCGCGAGCTGGTCGAGACGGCTTTCCGGTTGGTGGGTCTCGACTGGCAACCCCGCGTCGGGGTCGACCCCCGGTACTACCGCCCGACGGAGGTGGACGAACTCTGCGGGGATGCCTCCAAGGCAGCAGAGCGCCTGGGCTGGCGCCCCGAGGTGCGCTTCCGCGAGCTGATCCGGATCATGCTCTCTCACGACCTGCGTGAGGCTGGACTGGACCCCGAGCGGTACATGGATGGGGACGCCGTGCCGCCCGATCCGGGCGCGGCCGTGGCGGCACCACGATGAGCGACTTCTGGGACGGCCGGCGGGTGATGGTGACCGGCGGCGCCGGGTTCCTCGGGCGTCGGGTGGTGGCACGCCTGGAGGAAGCTGGCGCGAAGGACATCTTCGTCCCGCGGAGCGCCGAGTACGACCTGCGGACCGAAGACGGCGTGCGGCGTGCACTCGCGGATGGCCGCCCGGACGTGGTGATCCATCTGGCCGCGGTCGTCGGTGGGATAGGCGCCAACCGGGAGAACCCGGGGCGCTTCTTCTACGACAACGCCATCATGGGCATCCAGCTGATCGAGCAGGCTCGGCTCGCCGGCGTCTCCAAGTTCGTCACGGTCGGAACCGTGTGCTCGTACCCCAAGTTCACGCCCGTGCCGTTCCGCGAGGAGGACCTGTGGAACGGCTACCCGGAAGAGACGAACGCGCCGTACGGGCTGGCCAAGAAGATGCTGCTGGTGCAGTCGCAGGCCTATCGCGCGCAGTACGGCTTCAACGCGATCTATCTGATCCCGGTCAACCTCTACGGCCCCGGCGACAACTTCGACCCCGCCACCTCCCACGTCATCCCGGCGCTGATCAGGAAGTGCATCGAAGCGCGCGACACCGGGGCGGATCACATCGACGTGTGGGGCACGGGCTCCGCGTCACGGGAGTTCCTCTACGTGAACGATGCCGCGGAGGGCATCGTCCTCGCCGCCGAACGCTACGACGGCGCCGAACCGGTCAACCTGGGCGTAGGACGGGAGATCACGATCCGCGAGCTCGTGACCCTCGTCGCTCGGCTCACCCGCTTCGAGGGCGAGCTGCGCTGGGATCCGTCCAGGCCGGACGGCCAGCCGCGTCGGGCCCTCGATACGCGCCGGGCGCGCGAGCGCTTCGACTTTGCCGCTCGCACCTCCTTCGAAGATGGCCTGCGGAGGACGATCGAGTGGTACGAGGCCACACGAAGGCCCGAATGACGCTCTCGAGCGTGCCCGCGCCGCTCCACGCTAGCCTCGTCCAGCTGCGGCGACGCGCGCATCTCCTGCGGCTGACTCCCTTCGACACGGCCACGGCTGAGGGCAGGTCCAACGAGCGATTCCGCCGAGCGAGTCTGAGCGCGGCGACATCCTTGGCGGCGAAGGGGATCGCGCTCGTTACGACTGCGGTGTCCGTACCTCTGACGCTCGGCTACCTTGGCAGCGACCGGTTCGGCGTGTGGATGACGTTGAGCGCGCTCATCGCCCTTCTCGGTTTCACCGACCTCGGGATCGGCAACAGCCTGCTCAACGGCGTCGCCCACGCTGCCGGACGTGACGACCGGTCACAAGTCCGCGCCTACCTGTCGAGCGGGATCGTCATGCTGCTCGTGATTGCCGCCGCGTTCGGGCTTGTCTTTGCTGCCACGTATTGGCTCGTCCCGTGGGCCCGCGTATTCAATGTCCGCTCGGCGGCCGCGCTCGACGAGGCCGGCCCTGCCGCGGCGGTCCTTGTCGCGTGTTTCCTGGTCGCAATGCCTGCGGGGGCCTTCCAGCAGGTCCGTCTCGGCCTCCAGCAAGGATACGTGAACTCGATGTTTGTCGGCGGCGGCAACATCATGGGTCTGGCGCTTGTCGTGGTTGCCATCCAGATGCGACTCGGTCTCCCGTGGCTGGTGCTCGCGATGGCCGGGGCGCCGCTCCTTGCCACGCTCGTAAACGGGTTTGCCCTCGTGGCTCGATCGCCGTGGCTCAGGCCGACACGTCACGACGTGAACTTCGCCGTTGCCCGCTCCCTGTTGCGAGTTGGCCTCCTCTTCCTGATGCTGCAATTGGCGGTCGCCGTCGCATTCACGTCGAACAGCATCATCATCGCAGCCATGATCGGGCCCTCGGCGGTCGCGGAGTACGCTGTGGTTTCCAAGCTATTCATGATCCCCACGCTCCTGGTCGGTTTCGCGCTCGGTCCGCTCTGGCCCGCATACCGTGAGGCGCTCAGCCGGGGTGATGTCCAGTGGGTTCGCAGAACCTTCCGTCGATCGATCCGACTGTCGCTCTCGGTTGCAGGGCTCGTTTCGGCGACGCTCGTGGTGATCGGTCTCCCCCTCATCGCGGTCTGGGTCGGGGCATCGTCAGTCCAGCCGTCGTTCGGACTCGTCCTCGCGATCGGCGTATGGACCGTCCTCAGCGCGGTGGGAGACGCTGTGGCCATGCTTCTCAACGGAGCTCAGGTCATGAGGTTCCAAGTGGTCATTGCCGTCCTGATGGCGACGACGAACATCCTGCTCAGCGTCGCGCTAGTGTCCCGGATCGGTGTCGCCGGGGTCGTCTGGGGGAGCATCATCGCGTACTCGGCACTCGAACTCGTCCCGGTGGCGGTCTACCTACCGCGACTGTTTGCTCGTCTTGAGAGCGGCCCGGCGCAGGCGTGAGGCTGACGGCTTTGCCCCAAACCATCTGTCCCAATTCCCGTGACACGCGGAGAGCGGTGGAAGGACATGGCTGAGGACGGGCTGGATCGACGATCCGGTGGCGACCCCCGGACGAGAGCCATGACCATTGACGAAGCGATCCTGTGGCTGAGGGCAGACCCGTCGATGGCAAGCCTCGTGGCAGACGCCTACCTGGGGCGAGATGTGGCCGAGAGCGCGAGCCGGTTTCTGCGCTCTGCTGAGTTCAGCGAGGTCAGGCGACTCCTCGGTCCAATCCTCGATCACGCAGTTGTCGCCGACGTCGGTGCCGGCACAGGGATCGCGTCGTACGCCCTGCGCATGTCGGGAGCCTCGACAGTCTTCGCGGTGGAGCCCGATGCGAGCGATGAGGTGGGCCGCGGCGCGATCAAGAGACTGCGCGAGGATACCTCAACGCCGATCGAGATCGTAGATGGTTGGGGCGAAGAGTTGCCACTGCCAGACAATTCGATTGACGTAGTCTATTCGCGTCAGGTGTTGCATCATGCGGCCGACTTGGAGCGCTTCATATCCGAAGCCAAACGTGTCCTGCGCCCGGGTGGAGTCCTCCTGGCATGCCGCGAGCATGTCGTGGACAACGATGCCCAGAAGAAGGCGTTCCTAGACTCGCATCCCGTACACCGGCTGGCGGGAGGAGAGAATGCCTTTTCCCTTCCGCAGTACTTGGCTGCGATCGCTGCCAGTGGTCTGGTGCTGAGAGCAATCCTGGGGCCGTGGGACAGCGTCATCAACGCGTTTCCGGCGGTCCGCTCGGTTGATGAACTCAACCGTTACCCGGCGCGACGACTGGAGGAGCGTTTCGGCTCCTTCGGGAGAGGTGTATCGCGTCTGCCAGGAGTGTCCACGCTTGGCTGGTGGCGTATTCGGCGCCCGCGGCCGGGAAGGATGTACTCGTTTCTCTGCTCGAAGCAGGCGTTCTAGCCTGCATGCATGTCGGATCGCCAGCCAGTGTCCCGACCCGTCGACCGTTGCCGCTGATCGCTGGATTACCGACCCTTGTGTCAAAGGTCCGGCAATCGACGAATCGCGACACCAGGCTCGTGGGCGAGGAGCGGGGCGGTGCACGCCGTGCGCACAGAGATAGCGTTCCGTTGGGCGTCCCAGGTGCGGCCTGAATTGGATGCATCCGAATGAGTAAGATGCGCGAGTCCGAGGGTACGCGACCGGTTGCCATCGTCACGGGCGCTGCCGGGCAAGATGGGTTCTTCCTCATCAAGCGGCTCGTGCAGGATGGGTTCGCCGTCCACGGGACGGTTCGCCGGAACCATGCGGCGTTCGCGTCGGAGCACTCGACGTGGGATCAGGCGGTCGTCATCCATGAGCTGGACCTTGAGGAGCCGGCTGGCTATGCCCAGCTGATAGCGGCCCTGCAGCCCGACGAGTTCTACAACCTGGCGGGCATGAGCAGCGTCGCGACTTCGTTCGTCGATCCCGCAGCAGCGTGGCGCACGAATGCCGATGCGGTCGAAACCATGCTCGAGGCCGTGCGCAAAGATAGCCCGGCCACCCGCTTCTATCAGTCCTCGTCCAGCGAGATGTTCGGCTCCGCCCCCGGCCAGGAATCGATTCATGACGAAGAGTCACCGCTCCGCCCGCAGAGTCCGTACGCGGCCGCCAAGGCGGCAGCGCATTTCCTGTGCGCCGCCTATCGGCGCGCCTACGACATGCGAATCGCCTGTGGGATTCTCTTTAATCACGAGTCCAGCCGACGGCCGGCAACGTTCTTGACGCGCAAGGTCGCGGACCATGTGCGGGCGCTGAGAGGCGCATCCCAAGCCGTCCTTCGCAAGACGCCTCCGCTCGCGATGGGTAACTTGGCCGCTAGGCGCGACTGGGGTTTTGCCCCCGACTACGTCGACGGCATCCGGCGCATCATGGGCCAGATCGACGTTCGTGCCCGACTGCTCGGCGGGCCGCCGGGTGAGGACCGCGGCTCCAATTACCGGGACTACGTGCTCGGAACGGGCGAGCTCCACGCGGTCTGGGAGCTCGTTGACCGAGCCTTCCAGCTGGCCGGTCTGCCGCTCGAGTGGGACCTGGCCGGTGATCCCTCGGGGTGGTCTGCGCGATTCCGCGGAACATCCCACCTCGCCGTGGTCGTTGACCCGACATTCACCCGGCCCGTGGACCCTCCCGCCATCACGGCGGATTCGTCACGGGCAAGAACCGAGCTGGGGTGGAAGCCGAGGACGGGCCTGGATCCGTTTCTGCGCGAGATGCTGAAATGACGGCTCCGAATGCCAGTGAGTCAGTGCCGGGCCACCGCAATCCGGTAAGCGTCGGCGGTTGCCACCGCGGTGCGTTGCCAGGTGAACCGCCCTGCCTGCGCGAGACCCTTCTCCGATAGGTCACGCCGAAGCGCGTCATCGGAGAGAAGGCGTCTCAGCTGCGCGGCCAACGTGCTGCTGTCCCCCGGGGGAAAATAGAGAGCCGCATCCCCTCCCACCTCCGGATGAGACGACGAATCGGCAAGCACGGTCGGCGTGCCGCAGGCCATCGCCTCGAGCGTCGGCAGACCGAATCCCTCGTATCTCGAAGGGAACACGAATGCGGCTGCCCCTCCAAACACCCCAGGCAGCTCCTCGTCGGAGGCGTCTCGCTGGAACACCTGGTCGCGCAGACCCCATCGCGAGATCAGCACTTCCTCATCTGCTGTGAACGTGCCGCCACCAACCGCAACTAGAGCAGTGCCACGCTGCCCTGGAGCCAGCTCAGCAAATGATTCAATCGCTACGCGGAAGTCCTTGTAGCCGCCTCGATTCCCAAGGAACAAGACGTACCTGCCGGGGCACCATGAGGGGCGGAGCGCTCCCGGCGCGAATCGATGGCTGACACCAAGGTGAGTCACGATCGTTGGCGCGTCGATGGAGCCGTATATGCGCAAGAGATCGCGCCGGGTGCTCTCGGAAATGCACAGCACCAAGGTCGCGCGTCGCACATACTCCCGCTTGCACATGCGAGGCCTGCGCCAAGGCCTGCCCTTCGAGAGAAGATCTGGGAAGAGCTCGGGAATCATGTCGTAGATCGTTACGACAATCGGCGGCGTCGATCTTCGGGACAGGTAGCTCGCATCGTAGAACGTGGGATGCATGAGATCGGAAACAGGCCGCCGGACGTCGGCCGTTCTGTTGGCCAAACGGAGGACGTGACGGGCCCTGACGCCACCCGGGACCCGCAGCTCTCTTCCAAGTCCGGCCTCCAGCGCATGGCCGTTGCGTATCCAGCGCCACCCGAGTTGTGGCTGCACGCCCAACTCCGGACTGCCCGTGAACCCCCGGATCAGCTCCACGAAGTACCGGGCGATACCTCCTCGCCCTTGCATGATGAAGACCTGATCGTCGAAGCGCACTCTCACGAAGGTAACTCCGGACCTGTTTCCCGACAGGCAGACGGCTTGCTCGTCAGACGGGGTGGCAACGGCAGTTCAGGGCCGCGATGGCGCCGGTCCTGCTCGGCGACGCGTGGCAGCGCCGGAAACGCCCTCCCCCTTCGCAACGTCAACGGCACACGGAGGCTCGGACGGTGCGGCTAATGCTACGGCGTCTCGAACTCGGTCGGCGGCACGTCACCGCAGGCGCTGTGGAGACTCGGCTCGCTCATGACCAAGCGACCCGGGCGATGGTGGCGAGTTCGACATGATGTGGCCGTGCGCCAAGGAGCCATGGGCAATCGATTCCTGCTCAAGCCTCGGACCGGCGTTGAGATTGGTACCACGAGGCCGGACGCTCTATGCTGCAGTATAGATCGTGGCGGCACCCCTCTCTTGGCAAGCCGCCTGTTCTTGGGGCTGGAGGCTTTGACTGAGTTGGCACGCGTGCCGCGACCCTGCCGCGCCCTGATCGTGGCCGTCCCGAATGTCCCACATTGGCGCCGACCCTTGGATCTCGCACTGTTGGGGCGGTGGCATTCGGTGGGCGACAACCACAGCGTCTCGTTGCCGTGAACGGGTCCCCGCGCCGGACAATTCCACGAATGTCCCGCGTGCTTGGCCACAGCAGGGCATGGTTCCTGTGATTCTGTCACCTGATGGCGGCGGAGTTCAGCGGCGACCAGCTGGAGCGGTGGACCGCCCGCGGATCCTCATCTCCAACGGCTTCAATCGCTTCTTCTTGGCGAACCTCGCTGCCGGCCTCCGACAGCGCGAATGGGACGTCGAGCTCGTCACGGGAGCCTATCCCCTTGGCACTACAGCCACCATCCTGCGGAGCCTGCCACTCCGACGGTCGTATCGGCTGGGCCGCCTCGAAGACCGGCGAGTTGGAATCGAGCCGGACAGGGTCCACGCCGACTTCGCCTCGGAGCTCGTCCAGAGGACAGGCCAGGTCCTGAGGTCGAAAGGGGCAGTGCGACTGGGGGCGGCACTCGAGGTGGTGGGGTTTGGTCTCGCAGGCCTGCGGGCCGCGCGCACGGTCCGGAGAGCGCGCCCGCTTGCTGTCTACCACTTCAGATCTGGCTTTGGTATCCAGTCTCTGGAAGCGGCCCGCCGTCGCGGAATTCCCGCGATCTGCGACCACTCCATCGTGCATCCGGCAACGCTGGAACCGCTCACGCAGAACGGAGGGCGGCTCCCGGTCGGCTGGGTCCCCTCAAGGCCACGCGGAGTCTGGCGCCTGGTGCTGCACGACATCGAGAGGGCGGACTGGGTCGTGGTCAACTCCGACTTCGTGCGCGAAACTTTCGAGTGGGCCGGCTTCGACACGTCCCGAGTAAGGGTCGTCTACGCGGGAGTCGAAGCTGAGTTCGTGGATTCGATCCCGGAGCGGGACCCCGAGACGGACAAGGGACCTCTGCGCTTGCTGTTTGCTGGTGAGATCGGCCAACGGAAAGGAGCGGACGTTCTCTTCCGCGCGCTGTCGACGCTGAAGGGCGTCGACTGGAAGCTGGATCTCATCGGGACGATCACGCCGGCCATTGCCGCTGGCTGGTCGAAGTTCCTGAGGGATCCCCGCGTGGTACGGCACGGCGCGGTGCGGATCCGAGAGCTCGCGGCCTTGATGAGCCGGGCTGAGGTGTTTGTGTTCCCGTCCCTGGCGGAGGGGTCAGCGCGCGTGGTCGCCATGGCGATGGCAGCGGGGTGCTACGTGGTGACGACGCCCAACAGCGGATCGGTCGTGCAGGAGGGCATCCATGGACGGCTGGTGCCTCCGGGTGACCACCACGCCCTGGCAGCGACGCTGATGGAGATCGCCGACCGGCGCGGGCCGCTGCTACCTATCGGGCGCGCCAATGCCGACCTGATCCGCCGCGAGTACCTGGTCGAGCACTACGTCGACCGCGTCATCTCGTTCTACAACGAGGTTCTCGGTCTGACCGGTGAACCCTGGCCGTTGAGGGGTTGAGAGGTGGCGCTCGAGGTCATTGGAAGCGGCCTGCTCGCCCGGGCAATCGCCTCCGCCGCGGACAAGGTCCCCGATGGCATCATCTGCGCAGCGGGCGTGTCGGACTCGACATGCCAAGATGAGTCCGCCTTCCGGCGTGAACGCGCGCTTCTGCGCGACCTCACGGGACGTGCTCGCGAGCGGGACGCAGTCCTCGTGTACTTCTCAGGGGCGCCCGTCTATGGGCGGGTGGGCGGTCTTCGCGTCGAAAGCCAAGACGCGACCCCGCAAACGCCGTACGGCCGCCACAAGTTGGAGTGCGAGAACATGGTCGTGGATAGCGGGGCCCGGCACCTTGTGCTCCGCCTTCCGAACGTTGTGGGGCCGGGCGGCAACCCACATCAACTCATTCCATCGTTGGTTGCCCAGGCTCTCGGCGGGTCGATCGTAACCATGACCGCCGCCACTCGCGACCTGCTCGACGTGGACGATCTCGCGATCATCGTCGCAGCCCTCCTTCGCGGTGGGGCCTACGACACCGTCGTGAACGTCGCTTCGGGGGTTTCGACCCCCGTTCCTCGATTGGTCGAAGTGATCGCGGAGATCCTCGGCACGTCTCCATCGGTCGTGTCGGTCGAAGGCGGGGATCGCCAAGAGTTCTCGATAGCCAAGGTTCGGGGTCTTCTTCCGGGGTTTCCGCGCTTTGAACCCGACTACCCACTCAACATCCTGCGCCGGCGGGTCCCCGCAATCACGCGAGCCCTCATGGATGGGGCGACTCGTTGAACCGAACCGCGGCAGGTACTTGGAACGGCGGCCGCCTGAGGACCTCCACATCCTGGCCTGCAACCCAGGCGAGGCACGTGGGCGCCACGGCCCTGGACGCGTGGGCGTTCCTGGTGCCGGCCATCTCCTTTGTCCAGGTCACCGTGGTCGGGCAGCTGATCATCAGCGAGGTCCTCGCGGCCGTGATGCTCCCCTGGTTATGGGGAGCCAGGGACCGCCTCAAGCTGCCAAGATGGTTCGTGTGGCTGTGGGGCGGTTGGCTCGTATCCCAGATCGTCACCGACCTCGTGATGCGCAGCGCCTTCGCCGACTACGCTCGGGGATGGGCGGCCATCCTGTTCACGCTGACCGACTTCGCCGCGATCCTCGTCCTCGCTGCGACGCCACGACGTGCCCGCCTGTTTGCCCTCGGGCTGGCCGCGAGCGGGATCCTGGGGTTCTTCATCGCTCCCAACATCTATGCCGCGTCCGATCCATGGAAGTGGGCGTTTGCTGGGCCCGTGGGATTCACTCTGGCGGCTGCATTGTCCGGACGCCGGAGCGCGCGAGCGCCCCTCTTGCCGATCGGTGCCTTCGCGGCGTTCGGTGCATTGAACCTGCTGCTCGGATTCCGGAACCTCGGCGGCGTATCGGTGCTCACATCGGCATATCTCCTGCTCAACACCCTGATCGGCAGCCGACAGTCAGTGGAGCACCCCTCGCTTGCGCGGGCCACCGTCGGCGGGCTGTTCTGCGTCATCGCGGCCCTCGGCATCCTGCAAGGCTACGACTTTGCCGCGTCGCAGGGTCTATTGGGGGCCACAGCTCAGGCGAAGTACTCCGAACAGTCCGGATCTCTCGGCGTCTTGGTAGGAGGCCGGCCGGAGATTCTCGTGTCCACGCAGGCGATCATCGACTCGCCGTTCCTCGGCCACGGATCGTGGGCGAAGGACTCCAAGTACGCAGACCTCCTCACGACGCGCCTCGACTTTTTAGGTTACGACGTCGGCGCCGGTCCTAGCGACGTGAGCCTGATCCCGACGCACTCCTACTTGCTGGGTTCTTGGGTGTGGGCCGGGTTCCTCGGCGGCGTGTTCTGGATCGCCATTCTTCTGCTTGCTGGCTGGCTATTGTTGAACCTCTATGCGGTCCGACTGGACCTTGCCCCGCTCATCGTCTTCTCCACGGCGCTGCTCCTCTGGAACGTCGTATTCTCGCCATATGGCAGCAGCTCCCGGCTCCTGGCGACGTATGGGATCGCGCTGTGTCTTCTCGGGCTCAAGTTGATTCGGTCCCTGGATGCCGGCCCAAGTCCGATGCGCTTTCGCGGGCGAGGCAGACCGTGAGAGTCACTGTCGTCACGATCTCATTCAATCAGGCTCGCTACCTCTCGCGGGCAATGACGTCCGTCCTGTCGCAAGACTACCCGGACATCGAGTACATCGTGGTCGACCCCGGCTCGACCGACGGGAGCCGGGAGATCATCGCAGCCTCCGCGCAGCGACTTGCCCAAGTGGTTCTTGAGCCGGATGGAGGCCCCGCCGAGGGTTTGAACAATGGTTTCAAACTTGCCACTGGCGACGTCTTCGCTTACATCAACGCCGATGACGCTCTGTTGCCAGGGGCTGTCGGAGAAGCAGTTGGCTATCTGACGACGCATTCTGACGTGGACGTTGTGTACGGCGACGGGTACCTCATCGATGCGGACGGTCGTGTAATCCGGCCAATTGAGTCGTCCCCGTTCAATATCCGTCGCTTCGTCTTCGGTGGGGTCACGGTTCTGCAACAGGCCACGTTTGTTCGAAGGCGAGCCTTTCAACGCGTCGGCGGTTTCAACCAGGCCAATCGAACGTGCTGGGACGGGGAGCTGCTGGTGGATATTGCGATGGCGGGGGGAACGCTCAGGCATCTGCAGAAGATGTGGGGTGCGTTCGCCATCTACCCGGACACGATCACAGGCTCTCGGCGTCTCCGGGAGCAGCGCGTTATGGACCGCAGACGGCTCTTCCGACGGGTGCGTCGCCGCGAATGGAGAGGCAGCGACCACTTGGTCTCGTCGATAGTGCGTGTCGAGAAGTGGTTGATATCCCCAGGATCGACGCTGCGGAGGTTCCGAGCTGCTGTCTCGGGCCGTCCGAGCATCAGGCTTACGGAAGACGATAACAAGCGCATCGTGCTCATCGGCGACAGGTGAGGATCTTGCCCCGGCCGCTTCGGCTCCTGCCTCATGAACCCGCAGTCCAGGGATCATCGAGAATGTTGCGCCGCTCACCTCCCCGCGGTCCTGTGGCAGGGTCCCATCCGCAGGCGCCCGGCGCTGCTGCGTGAGGATCCTCCACGTCATAAGTTCGCTCGCGCCACGGTACGGTGGCCCGGCGGGCTGGGTTCCCCAGCTCGCCGTACAGGTGGCGAAGCGCGGTCATGAGGTCGAGATCGTCACCACGAATGCCGACGTCGCGGGCGTGCTCGATGTGCCGGTGGGACGCGCCGTTGACTGGGCCGGCGCCTCCACAACCTTCCATCCGCTCTCGGCTCCCAGGCGGTACGTGACATCGTGGTCGATGCTTGCCCACCTGCGGGGCCGCATCCCGGCGGTCGACGTCGTCCACATCCATGGCCTGTACCGGTTCCAGAGCATCGCGGCCGCAGCCGTCGCTCGTCGCTGGCACGTTCCCTATGTCGTCCAGCCTCACGGATCTCTCGATCCATGGCACCGCGGCCATAAGCGGCACGCGAAGGACATATATCACCTGCTAGTCGAGGATCCAATCATGCGCGGCGCGTCCGCGATCGTGTGCACGTCGGCACGCGAAGAACGGTCGATCCGAGATCTCGGGTATCGTGCCCCGACGTGGGTTATCCCCGGTGCAATCGACGCCGACGCCCTCCGGGAGCCTGCCGAGGCCAACCTCCTCGAGCACACCCGACTCCAATCCGACGGCCGCGTCGTGACATTTCTGGGCCGGATATCGGCGAAGAAGGGCGTCCCTCTGCTCGTCGAGTCGTTCGTCTACACGGCCGCGGCGTTCCCGGATGCGCACCTCGTCATCGCGGGACCTGACGACGAAGGCATCGGTCAGAGCCTCACGCCACTGATCGCCAAAGCGGGCCTGGCCGATCGCGTTTCCTTCATTGGACTCGTCGCCGGACCCGAGAAGCGTGCGCTCCTACAGCGGTCCGATGTCTTCGTGCTTCCGTCCGCGGACGAGAGTTTTGGGTCTGCAGTCGCCGAAGCGATGGCCGTCGGTTGCCCAGTCGTGGTGAGTCCACAGGTCGCCATCGAGGACGTAGTCCGGGAATCGGGGGCAGGTCTTGTCGCTCAGCGAAACGCCACCGATATCGCTCGCGCAGTCCATGCGATTCTGGCGGATCCTGCGGCTGCTCTCGCGATGGCGGAAGCTGGCAGGCGAGTCGTCGATGCGAGATTCGCGTGGCCAAGCGTTGCCGGCGAGTTTGAAGCCATGTATGAAGCGGTCATCGCTACCAGGCGAGCTGGCCCGCGCGAGCGCCGAAACCCATGAGATCAAACGTCTCACTGAGGAGTTCTGCGGTTCTAGCAGTCGCGAGGCAAGGCGACAGGGGCTACGGGGACGTGTCGCACGCCGTGCGGGACCTCGATCGAGCGTTCCCGCCTATCGCGGCAGGTGCTGCCTGCGTGATCCAGAGGCGCGCGGACGCGGCCGTGATCGCCACCGGGTGGCCGAGCTACCGGGACCTGGACTGGGCCGCGATGCACGGAACAATGCGACGCCCGCTGATCATCGACGGGAGTCGCCTGCTTGCGCAGGAGCAACTCCAGTCGACGGGCTACGTCGTGGAACTGATCGGCGACGGTGTGGACAGGGCTTGGACAGACGACCAGGCGGTGAAGTGAGGACTTTCGCGGCGACCCTGCTGGAGCGCGTTCGCCGACGGTTCCACCCCCTGCACTACCTGCGGGCATTTCCGCCAATCCGATGGGTTGGCGCGCGGATCGACCGCCCGTGGCTGACTCGCATCGATGGCGTTCCCCATGATGTTGCTGTTCGACTCGTGAGGAACCTCGGCACCGTGCTGTCGTTGGGCAGGGCCGAAGAGCGCGAGTTACGATGTCGAAGGCGCTGAGCTTCGAGTCCTCCGAGGCGGCAGAGGAACTCTGCAGGCGTCTATGCCGATCATCCTGGTGGAGTGCAGTCAGTGGCAGGAAGAGGTGCGCGGGTTTCTCGAGGAACTCGGATATGAGATCCGAGATCCGAGATCCCCCGCACACCGGGCCGCTGGTCCCGGCATGCCATTCATGGCACTCGCGCTGGACCCACGCCGCCACCTTCTGCGATAGGCTCCGTTCCTTGGTAGGAACCCGGAATGTTCTGCCTATCCCTCATCGGTAGAGACTGACGAAGTCACTGAGCAGTTGGCAGTGCCACATTCACCGAGCGGCGACACGGACCAGCCAGCTCCGCCCTGCACTGACGTTTCACGCACTATCACTCGCAGCTGGCTGGCCCGTCACCGAGGTGGGTGCGCTCGGCTGCGGACTTCATGGGTAATGGCCACCTCGTTTCACACGAAATGGCCTCGTGCCGCCGGAAATGGCCACCCCGTGTCACGGCAAATGGCCACCCTTTGAGCCCCGATCTGGCGTGGCCATTTGGCCGCATTGCGCACGCTCGGCCACGACGACGAGCTTGTTGCCGAACCGACCGAAGAGCGCGTTACCCGCCCGCCAGCCGACCCGAACAAGCGGAAAGATCCAGCCGCGGCTCATGATCCGGAAGAGTCTGCCGGGTTCATGGCGGTAGTACATCGCGTAGCGCTCGGCCGAGAGCGTCTTGAAACCGGCATCTGCGAGGCGCTCTTGCACGTCAGCGCTCGTCAAGCGCCGAACGCGGTTCCCGGCGTCCTCCCACTCCACTGCCAAGCCGACTTTCACGGCGGCTTTCGTCAGGGCGGCGCCGGCCGGCTCCGTCACCGATACCCAGCGCCTCGCAACGCGAGCCATCTCCGCGAGGCCCACCTCCGGGCGGTCAAGGTGGTGCAACCCATCGTGTACAAGCACCAGGTCGATCGAGGCGTCGGCGAACGGCAGGTGCTCAATATCGGCGACGACAGCCGTGATCGGAATCCCGTATCGCTCGACCCTCGCGCGAGTGCGCCGCGCGGCCTCCAGGCTGATGTCGATCGATAACACCATGCAGCCGGCGCGCGCCAGGAACTCCGCATCCATGCCCGAGCCGCCGCACACGGTGAGCGCGGTCGCGCCCACGAGGTCGTGAGTCAGTGGGCGCGTTGCGCGCCGCAGCTTCTCCCCAATCAAGAAACGGTACAGCCGCGGCGTCCCGTGCGGTCGGGTGACCTCGAACACCTCGTCCACCTCGTGGTCGAAGTGCGCCTGCTGAGCCGTCTTGTGTGGATCAGGTTTCGTGTCTCCGTGTTCGCGGGCGTGCGCGAGATCGCGCGTGTCGTCCACGGCCCCACAGGAGCGAGGAAGAAGCACCGGTACGCCGTCGGCGACTGGGTAGACTTGTCCGCAGGCGGCGCACGCGAAGGCGTCGGGCATTCCGGAGAGAGGCTCACGACAATGAGGGCACACGAAACGCGGGAGCACTGCGGCTGAGCCCGGTTTCGCACTCGCCACCGCGTCATGCTTGCCGCGCTCCAGCTCCAGCAGCCTGGCATCGATCATTGCCTCATAGGCGGCGATGAGCTGGCAGTAGACAAGGCCTTGCCTGCCGTCGAGGAAGCCGCGCTTGATGAAGAACATCCAGACGAATCTGACCGCAGGCCTGGCAGGCACCTGGTACCAGACACGCGTCTTGAGGAACCGTCGACGTTCCGGCCACGTGCCGAACAGTCGTCCCCGACGCTGCCTTGGCGTCTGACCGGACCGGTCCTTGAGGATCTCCCGAGCCTCCAGGTCGGCGTAGCGTGCGTGCCGGTCAAGGAAGGCAGCGAGCCCTTTGAGGTTCTCGTGCATGAGTGGGCTGGTGAGGAACCCAGTGGGGCCGTCGACGATCACGTGCTCGTGAACGAGCCGCTCCTCAAAACGCCCGAGGTTCGTCCGAAAGAGGCGAAGTTGGTAGTCCGGGTACCACCACGCGTGTCGCAATACCCGCCCCTCGAAGACGTTTCGCCGCGGAAGGTGGAAGCCGGCGAGCGGTGATGCGATGGCTGTGCGGACCTCCCGCGCCAGCTCGTCCGAAATCCATTCGTCGGCGTCCAGGAAGAGCACCCAGTCCGCCCGATCGGCGACCTGCGAGAGGGCCCAATTCTTCTGGGCCGCGTAGCCCTCCCACGGGTGGTCTACGACCTCGGCGCCTATCTCCGTGGCAAGTTCTCGGGTCTGGTCCGTGCTCCCACAGTCCACGACGATCACCGGCCCGAGCCGACGAGCACTCTCCACCGCCCGCGCGAGATGGACCGCCTCATTGAGCGTCGGGATCACAACGACGAGGTCGGTCATGTCGTGTGTCCTCTGGTACACACCCGGGTCCGTCACGCCCGCACGGCCAAGCAAACGGTCACGTCCGCGATGGGTGCCACCGGACCAGAGCCATGCTCAGGTTGCATCGAGGCACGCGTCGCGATACTCGACGCGTCCGCCAGGAACTGAAACGACTGGCCCTGCCCGTTCGTGTGGGCCGAGACAGCCGGCGAGAGTGTCGCCAAGGCGGTCCGCGAGCCCTGGGTGACTTCCGACCCGGACACTAGGCCAAGCCGGACAACATTGCTCGCACCGTTTCGCCCGCCACTCGCCAGTTCAGTCGGGTGGAATATTCCGCGTGCGTACTCCTGGCCAGGGAACGGTATGCGTCCTGGTCAATCATCAATGCCTCGATGTAATCCGCCCAGTCGGACGGCCTGCTATCCCGGTCGAATAGCTGTCCATTCAGTCCGTCCCGAACCATCGTCGGAACCCCGCATACGCGAATCGCGCACGAGGGCACGCCGAAGGCGCTCGCTTCCGCAAACACGATGCCGGCGGACTCCGGCCAACTGGGGAGCAACAGGAAATGGGAGTCCTTGAGGATCGCCGCGTACCTGTCGAGCTCCTGAGGTTTCCGCTTGTCGATGAAGCCAGCATATTGTACGAAGGGCGGTGCACCGGTTGGGGGAGCGACTCCCACCACCGTCAGGGTTGCGTTGATTCCTCTGCCAATGAGTTCTCTGGTCACGTCGATGGCGATGTCGCCGCCCTTCCTGCTCCACTCCATGGCCACGAAAGCGAGGCGACACTCGTCCATCGAGCGACCCGCGACCGCCAACTCCACTTCGGCGGAACTGATCTCGCGCTGAAGATTGGGACCGAACGGGACCACTCGGACCTTCGAGGGATCAACGCCGTAGTACTGTAGCGCCGTCCCAGCGGCCCATTCTGATGAAAAGATGGCGATCGAGCAACGGTCCAAGGCCGCCTGTTCAGCGGCATGGCCATCTCGAAGTGTCTCCGGCGATAGATTGTCGAAGGCAGGTCGGCGACCCCGCCGAACTCGCTCTTTGTAGAACGGAACCACCCCGTCGAAAGTCGCATCGGTCCAGAAGACCACTGGTATCGGCGTATCCAGGTACGCGATCGGGATCGTTCCCGGGCTGACGACGACGTCGTAGTGACCGCCGGCGAGTCGCGTCTCGATCTGGCGGGCAAACTGTCGCTGCAGCCACGGCTGCCTGGCGCGCTGGTAGTTCGACCGCAGCAAATTGCGATAGAGCCAGGTCTTGCCCTTCCACACAAGCGCCAGAGGCTCATCCAGCGGGCCGATCAAATCGACTTGGACGCCATCGCCCTTCAGGGCGTTCCACATGGAGTAACCGGTCCCCGACCAATGGACGGGACTCCGAGCATCGTAGGTTGTGACGTAAGCTATGCGCATAGGGAACCTGCACTTCAGGAGCCATGGCAGCGGTTAGTGATGCGTTAACGCTGCTCGCAGACTGTATCCGGCCCGCGCGGCGTCGTCGTAGAACATTCGCACGGTCTCTAATGAGAAGTCGTCGAGGTTCTTCCCCACCGAAGAGAGCTTCTTCAGGATGTCGCTGGTCGCGGTGATGACATGGCAGCCCACTGTATCGGCCTGAAAAACGTTGAGCAGTTCCCGGGGGCTCGCCCAGAGCAGCTGGAGATCGCCGTATGAGCGCAGGATCCCGACCGCTTCCGCCATCATCGGCACAGGGTCGCGCCCGGTGTCGGCGATCCGACCCGCGAAGACCGAGATGTAGGCAAGGGGCGCCGAGGCCACGGCCTCCGCAGCGGCCCGCACCTGGTCCAGAGTCATGATCGCCGTGACATTGAGGCGAATACCCTCGGCCGCCAGCTTCCGGAGCAGCTCATACGACGGTTCGCGGCGCGTGTTGGTGATCGGGATCTTCACCACGACGTTAGCGCCCCACGAGGCGAGAAGGCGAGCCTGATCGGCCATCTCGTCGAACTCATCGGAGAAGACCTCGAACGAGACCGGTCGATCTCGGATCTCGGCGAGGACTGCATGGGCGAACGCCTCGTAGTCGTCGATGCCCGCTTTGCGCATGAGTGTGGGGTTCGTCGTGAACCCGCTGATGAGCGGGTCCTGCGCGTAGACTCGGATGCCCGCCAGGTCCGCCCCGTCGGCGAAGAGCTTCACCCGCAGCTCGGAGAGGCTCGTCATCGGCCCCCTCCGTTGCCGCCACGGACCTGTTCCCCGATCCAGCGCGTGGCGCTGAGCAATGAGTCCAGTCTGACGGTCGGCTCCGACGGGATGAGCTCGACGCCGTTGTCGACAAGGATCGTCGTGCACCCAGCGCGACGCCCCGCTTCGACGTCCCGCCACCGGTCCCCCACCACGAAGCTAGCCGCCAGGTCGATCCCCCAATCGCGCGCCGCCGAGAGCAAGAGGCCCGGCTGTGGCTTGCGGCAGGCGCACCCATCGCTGTCGTCGTGGTAGCAGACACGGACGTCATCGAGCTCGACCTCTTCCCGCAGCCGTCGATGGATGGCCTCAACGACCTCGCGCCGCTGTGTGCCCCGGGCGACGTCAGGCTGGTTGGATGCGACGATCAGGACAAACCCGAGCCCGCGAAGCGCTCGACAGGCATCAGAGGCGCCGGGGATGAGGGCGAATTCGTCAAGGCTGGCCGGCGGCCGCGGGACGCCGTCAGGGCCGCTGAGGCTCTTGTTGAGGACGCCATCCCGGTCGAGGAAGACAGCCCGCCTCCCTGTCACGTGACGGATTCCCACTTCATTGGGGCCTGCTGGACGGCGGGGTGTGACACGAGGAGGTGCCAGAGCACAGCCTGGAAGCCCTCCGTCTGCGCCGTCACCGTCCCAGCATCGAGCAGCGGAACGATGATGACAGCGTCGCCCGCCCGTGCGGTGTACCCGCCATCACGGCCGACGATGCCACACACCGTCGCACCGACGACCTTCGCGTGCTGGATGCACCGCACGAGGTTGACGCTAATCCCAAGGCGCTCGTCGCCGCCGCCAACGGAGAAGACGAAGAGCATATCGTCCGCGCCGATGCGGCTCACCTTGAGCCACTCGGCGTAACTCGTCTCCCAGCCATGGTCGTTGATGCGCGCGGTCAGCTCGGACACGTTGTCCGTGGGTGTGTATGCCTCGATGCCGGCGATCTTGCGGAAGTCGTTGACGGCGTGGGACGCGTGCCCGGCGCCGCCGCCGGACCCCACGAAGAAGAGACGACCCCCCCGCGTCCGCAGGTCAGCGATGGCGGACGCCACCCGCTCTACCTCGGTCACATCGATCTGCCGCGCGATCTCGGCGACCTCATCGAGGAACGACCGAGCGTACGGGACAGCCTCTGGCGACGTCCCGGAGCCTGTCACAGGTTCACCATGACCTTCGCGCCCTCGAAGTCAAACTGGTAGGACATCTCTCGAAGCCCATCTTCGGCCAGGGTCTTGCGGACCGCCGCCTTCTTCTCGGTGGGCGTGTGAACCATCAGGAAGCCACCTCCGCCGGCTCCAACAAGCTTGCCGCCGAGGGCTCCAGCCCTCCGGGCGTGCTCGTACCAGCCGTCGATCCGCGGGTCGCTGATCAGCCCCGATCGCCGTTTCTTGACCTCCCAGTGCTCATGGAGGAGTGACCCGAACGTGTCGAGGTCGCCGCGCTCCAGCGCGTCCTTCACGCGCAGCCCGATCGCCTTCGTGTCGTGGAGACTGTCCACGACGGCGCTCTTGCCGGACGTCGTATCCGCGCGTTGCGTCTCAAGGATCGCATTCGCGCTGCGGGTGATGCCGGTGAAGAACAGGAGGGTCCGCGATCTCAGCTCCTCCGCGGTGGTGATCGAGATGTCCAGGGGACTTACATGGACCTGCCCACTCGGCTCGATATCCAGGCATGTGATTCCGCCGAAGGCGGCCAGGTAATGATCATGCTTCCCGACCGCGTGTCCGGCGAGGTCCATCTCGACGTGGCAGGCGAACTCCGCAAGCGCGTGGGTCGGTACGTGTTCGCGCTTCAGCCCGTACAGGGCCGTCAGCAGGGCCACCAGGTAGGTCCCAGACGAGCCGAGTCCGGTCCCGCCCGGAACGTCCGCCATGGATGCGATCTCGACGTTGGAGTGGATACCCAGGAGCTCCAGGGCTGGCCTGACGAGGTCATGCTCGATCTCGGATGGGCGAGCAACCTCCTCGTAGCGGGAGTACTTCACCCGAATGAGGTCGTCAGCGGCCGGCCTGTTTGCGTAGATGTACAGGTACTTGTCGATCGCCGCGCTCAGGATGAAGCCGCCAAAGGACTCGTAGTAGGAGGGCAGGTCCGTTCCGCCACCGCCCAGGGAGATGCGCATCGGTGCCCGTGCCAGGATCACCGCGTCTTCTCCGCGGCCAGTGCACCCTCGGTCCGCTCAAGGTCAGCCGGAGTATCGATCCACAGGAGTCGATCGGGGGGCTCCATCCGATAGCCGTGGACGTGCTCTCCACCGGCGATCATGGTCGGGATGACGTCCCGACCGAAGTCGCTCGCGCCTCGCGAAGGGATGTAGCCGTGCACTGCTTCCTCGCACACGAGCAGGCCGGCACTCACCCAGTGGCTGCTTGTGACGCCCGGCCGCGGCTTCTCAACGAACTGGCGGATGCGGTCATCCGGTTCAAGCTCTGCGACGCCGCTGGCTGACACGTCTGCTCGCCAGTGAAGAGCAATCGTCATCGTCGCCCCGGTCGCGTCATGGTGGGCCACCAGCGTCCGAAGGTCGCAGCGAATCACGTTGTCAGCGTAAACGACGAGGAAGCGACCGCGACCGAGCTGATCGCGCGCGGCCCTGACAGCCCCGGCAGTTCCCAACAGGGACTCCTCGATGGAGTAAGCGACGCGCACGCCATGGGCCCGGCCATCGCCCAGATGAGCTGTGACGGCGCCCCGCTGATGGTGGAGGTTGACGACGAGTTCGGTGACGCCTCCGGCCCGGAGCCAATCGATCGTCCAGTCGATCAGAGGACGTCCAACCACCTCCACCATGCACTTGGGCCTGTCGTCGGTCCATGGACGGAGCCGAGTGCCCAACCCAGCCGCAAGGAGCATCGCCTTCAATCGAGATCCCGATTCATGTCCTAGCGCCCTGTCCCTGCCAGGACCGCCGGCACGGTCCGCGCCAGGATCCGCAGATCAAGGAGCAGCGACCAGCTGTCGATGTAGGCGAGGTCGCGCTCGACCCAGGCGTCGAAGTCGGGATCGTGCCGGGCCTCGATCTGCCACAGGCCCGTCATGCCGGGCTTCATCGACAGGCGTCGGCGATGCCAGCCGTCGTACTCGGCCACCTCGCGCGGCAGTGGCGGCCGCGGCCCCACCAGGCTCATCTCACCGCGCAGCACGTTCCAGAGCTGCGGCAGTTCATCCAGGCTTGTCCGGCGAAGGGCACGACCCAGCGGTGTAACCCGCGGGTCGTCGGCCATCTTGAAGGCGTGCCCGTTGCGCTCATTGTGTTGCAGCAGCTCGGGTAGCCGCGCCTCCGCGTTCCACGCCATGCTTCGGAACTTCAGGAGCCGGAACGGTCGACCGTGCAGCCCGACCCGTTGCTGCGTGAACAGGACCGGGCGGCCGTCTCGCACGAGGATGGCGAGGGTCACGGCGGCCATGACCGGGCTCAACAGCACGAGCCCGACCAGGGCGCCGACGATGTCGAGCCCGCGCTTGACCCCCAGCTCCACCAGGCGGTCGGGGCCCGCCACGATCGAGTAGACGGGGATCCCGTCGAGATCCTCCAGCAGGCCGCGCGTGAAGGTCCGGTCGGCCAGGCCCATCGGGATCCGGACGATCTTGCCCTCGTCCTCGGCCAGGCGCATCAGCTCCACGACACGCTCGTTCCAGGTGCCGGCCGGGATGCAGATGGCCACCTCGTCGATCACAGAGCCGTGGAGGAGCGCCGCGAAGCGGTCCAGCGGCCCGAGCCACCGCCGGGTCGGCGGCAGGGCGGCAGCCGCGTCAGCGTCGTCGTCGAGGAAGCCCGCCACCTGCAGCCCGAGCCAGGGGTTGGCCTCGAGTCGGTCGGCGAACTCCTGCCCCCGCTGCCGGGCGCCCACGATGACTACGTAGCGGGTGTTCCGGCCACCGACCCGGAACCGACGCACCAGCAGACGGAGCACGGCCCGGTCCGCCACGGTGACCAGCGCCTGGGTCGGGAAGACCACGAGCAGGAACAGGCGGCTGACGTCGGGCAGCTTCGCCGCGAAGAGGAACGCCAGGGTCCCCAGCGTCATCCAGGCCGTCGCCCGCACGATGTCGGCCGCCTCGCTCCAGACGGTCCAGCGGTAGCGGGGCCGGTAGAGGCCGTTGAGCGCCATGATGCCCACCCAGACCGCGGCGTAGAGGGCGAACAGGAGGATGGGAATCCGGACGGTGGATTGCCAGTAGGTCGCCCAGCCCTCCCCGAACCGCAGGCGCGAGACGATGGCGAAGAGCGACCCGGCGACGAGGATGTCGGAGACGAGGAAGAGCGCGCGGAGCTCGGCGCCGTGGCGGCGGATCATGACGCCGTTGTTCCGGGGGCGCGTGCAGGGGCCGAGCGCGCTGCAACGGCCCCCCGGGACAGTCCGGACCGCGCTCTCTCGAGATCCACGCGCCCTCTCCCTCGCAGCACAACCGTGCCGCCGCCCCTGCCCCCTCGACCCGTTTGTAGCATGTGAATGTTAGGACATCAACCCGTTGTCAATCCATACGAAACGCCGCGCATTCGAGGCCTACCCATGCGGCTTGCCCGTCAGGCCGCCCAGCGCCGCGCTCACCGAGCCGGGCGGTGCCAGGGCGTCCGGGCCCCCGACCGCGGCTTGTGTCAGCTTGCCGGCGGCCGTTTCGTTTGGGTGCCTTGACGCCTTACATATGGGTGCCTAAGATCATGACAAATGAGTGGACTCGCGCGGCCCCAGGAGCTTGAGTACCGCCCGCGGCTGGCGGATGGCGAACTCGAGCGGTTGATCGCGGCCTCGGGCGCGGTGGTGATCGAGGGTGCGCGCGCGTCGGGCAAGACACAAACGGCCCTGAGGGCAGCGCGGAGCGCGGTCCGGCTCGATGTCGAAGACGACGCTCGTACCGCCGCCCTGGTCGCCCCGGAGCTGCTGCTCGACGGCGAACGCCCCCGGCTGATCGACGAGTGGCAACTCGTGCCCGCCGTCTGGAACCACGTTCGACGCGAGGTCGATGCCGCGCGCGGTGCGCCCGGCCAGTTCATCCTGACGGGATCTGCCGTCCCGCCCGACGATCCGGTCCGTCACAGCGGCGCCGGCCGCTTCACGCGCCTCCGAATGCGTCCCATGTCGCTGCTCGAGGCCGGGTACTCCACGGGCCTCATCTCGCTGTCGAGCCTCTTCGACGGCGCCGAGCCGCGAGCCCCGGAGCCTCCGTTGGCCATCGCGGATCTCGCCGAACGGATCTGCGTCGGGGGCTGGCCGGGCCTCCAGCGATCGGTCGCCTCCGCGCAGGTCGTCCTGCGCGGGTACCTCGCGGACACGGCCGAGCTCGACCTGGTCCGCCTGGACGGCGTCCGGCGCGATCCCGAGAACCTGCGGCGCGTCATTCGGTCACTCGCGCGCCATACCGCGACACAGGTCTCGGCGCGAGCCATCGCGGCGGACGTCGGCGGATCCGAGGGTTCGATGGACCCACACACGGTGCGGGCCTACCTCACGTCGCTCGCCCGAGTGTTCGTGACCGAGGATCTGCCCGCATGGTCGCCGGCGATCCGGTCGCGGAGCATCCTGCGGGAGGCACCCACTCGGCACTTCGTCGACCCGTCGCTCGCAGTTGCGGCACTGGACACCGGTCCGGACCGGCTGCTGCGGGACGTCGCGACGCTGGGCCTCCTGTTCGAGTCGCTCGTGGTGAGGGATCTGCGCATCTACGGGCAAGTGATGGACGCCTCGGTGTTCCACTTCCGCGACAACACGGGGCTCGAGGCGGATGCCGTGCTGGAACGGCGCGACGGACGCTGGGCCGGGTTCGAGGTGAAGCTCGGGTCCGCGGCGATCGACGACGCCGCGCGATCGCTGCTGAGGGTTGCCGCGAAGGTCGATCCCGAACGACACGGCGAGCCCGCGTTCCTGGCGGTGGTCACAGGCTGGGGCTACGGGTATCGGCGGCCGGACGGCGTGTTCGTGATCCCGATCGGCGCGCTGGGGCCGTAGCAGTCCGGGTGTCGCGGTCGACATCGCCAGACGGTCGTCGCGATCCTGCCGATCGCCGGCGCGCCGCAGCTCAAGCGGCTGGCGCGTCGTCCGCCGCGGAGAAGGTCCGCAATCCCCTGAGCGAGCGCCCACACGCATGGTCGCCGCGGTGCTGGCCGTGGGCGGCCGGTTCAGATGTCAGGCGCCCGGCACTATCCAGCGCGTTCGACAGGACGTGGAATGCGGATGGGCAACCCGATCCTCCGCGCCTCGCGCTCGATCTCGGCGGCCCGTGGGACCCCTTCGAGATTCATGCCCCGAGATGGCGAGATGAACTCGACACCGATGACGGTGCCGTCCGCTCCGTAGTCCACGATCCTGGCGTTGTCGAGCTTGAGCTGACGCGCCGACTCACCCGAACTGAACTCGAAGTAGGCGGCGTCATGCTCCCGGTCATACTCGACCTTCATCGGCCCACCCGCGTGATCCACGCGCTTACGACGGACCCGTCCGTCAGATCAACCACGATCTCCACGATCTGCCCATCATGACGCCCGCCAACGAACCTCACGATCAGGGCCGTGCTCGGGCGCATCTTCGTTGCGGTCGTGAGGTTCTTCATGTTTGACCGCGACAGGTCGGTCATCGGGCGGCACGTGCGCGATGCCTTTGCGGAGGGCGAGCTACCCAGGGAGGGTTCTGTGCGGATCTTGCCCAGAATCCCCGAGGGAGGCCGCCCGGGCCAGATCTACGTCGGACACGGCGCGGAGCGAGAGGATCGAGTCCCGGTCCGGCCAGGGGACGCCGACCTCGGGGTCGTCTCACGCGAAGCCGAGCTCGTCGGTGCCGTCATACTCGTGACGAAGCAGAGAAGGTCGGTCGGCTCGATCGCGTGGAAGCCGTGCGCGACGCCCGACGGGATCACGACCCACTCGTCGGGGCCGAGCACGCGCGCCTCGACGAGGGCCGATCGGCCGGGCTCGGGCGGCCGGCCGTGCGCGCGGCACCGTGCACATGTGGGAGCCGGGCGGACCAGGCGTCGCGGACCAGGCGTCGCGGACCAGGCGTCCTCGAGCCGACGAGGGGGAGTGCGATGGTGACTTCGATCCAGCTGGTCTTCGACACGGCCGATCCGGATCGCGAAGCTCGATTCTGGTCGGCGGCGCTCGGCTACGTCCTCCAGCCGCCCCCCGCCGGCTTCGAGACGTGGGACGCCTTCCTCGAGGCCCAGGGAGTCCCGGCGGAGAACCGGAACGACGCGTCGGCGATCGTCGATCCGGATGACCGCGGGCCGCGCGTGTTCTTCCAGAAGGTGCCCGAGGGGAAGACCGCGAAGAACCGGATGCACATGGACCTGAACGTGTCGGGCGACCACGGTGTCGAGCTGACCGAGCGGAAGCGCCGGGTCGATGCCGAGGTCGAGCGGCTCAAGTCCCTCGGCGCGACCGACGCTCGGGGCGCCATGGAGAAGAACGGCGAGTACTGGGTGCGCATGAACGACCCGGAGGGCAACGAGTTCTGCGTGCAGTGAGCGCCGTCAGCGGTGAGACCCGTCAGTTGCTCGGCGCGTGAATCCGAACCGGCGGCCCCGAGTGGGGACCGCCGGTCGGTGGTGAGGCGTTCCCCTGGTGCTACCGCAGCCGGATCAGCACCCGGAGCGCATCCGCGCGTGCGTCGAGCAGCTGCGCGCGGGCCTGCAGGACGTCGGTTGCTGCGTGGGTCAGGACCCGGCCCGCGGAGCCCGCGTCGTACTCGGCGGGGGTGAGTGCCAGCACCCGGGCGGAGAGGCCGGACACGTCGCTCGCCGCCCGCCCGACGGCGCGATCCATGGCCGCCAGCTCGGCGGACGCGGCACTCGTCTTGCGGCCCTTCGCCGCGGCGGCCGAGATGCGAGCCTCGAGTCGCGTCTTCACCGCGGCGTCGTGTGTCACGGCGGTGCTCACCGCGTCGGCCCCCGACACGAGCGCCACCTGGCGAGCGGCGAGGTGGAAGACCCGGTACTGACTGACGATCGCGTGGAGGTCGGCCTGCACGGCCGGGAGCGTGCTTGCCGCGTCGAGCGTCGCCTTGAGGCTGGTGAGCCCGCTGGTGTCGTTCGACAGGATGGTGACGAGTGCCGCCCGGTCGCCGGACGTGAGGACCTTGCTGTCCTGCACCCGGGTGCTGGCCTTCGAGAGGAAGGTCAGGCGCTGACCGATCATGCAGTCACCGAGGGCAATGCCGTTGGCGACCGACTCCGAGGCCTTGTACGCGGCCCATTCGGTGGCACAGGGCCCCGTCGGAGCGGTGGTGGTGGTGGTGGTGGTGGCGGTGGCGGTGCCGCTGGTCGTGCCACCCGCGGCGGCCACGGGCGCCACCGCGCCGCCCAGGAGCGTGCCCGTGACAAGGAAGGTGCCGCCGAGCGTGGCGACGAACATATGGAGCCGTCTCGGCATCAGGTTGTTCTCCAGCTGCAATGGACTGATGCCATCGAGTCTGGCGGCATTCGATCAAGATTCCATCAAGAGGCCAGGCGCCCATCGCCGAAATCGCCGGCCGCTTTGCTCCCAACCGGCCCGGCGCGACGGGCGTTCACCTCGGCCGAGCTCGGAGCCCTCCTCGAACGCGCCCCCGGAGTGCGGCGCTGAACGGGCGCTGGTGCGGACGAGCGTCGAGTGTCGACGTGCTTTCGAGACGCGGGCCCCGGCTCCTATGCCCGGCGGGTTGCGACGACGGAGGCGATCGAGTCGAGGTCTTCTCTCCGGGAGAGCAGGACGCCGTTCGCAGCCGCCCGCTCCTGCGCGGCCTTGCTGAACCCGCCGAAGGAGACAAACCATGATCGCCCGCCCGGCAGCCCGAGAGTCCTCCGCAGGAACGCATCCTTCCGCACAAGGCGATCGATGTCGGCCGTATCGCTCTTCCTGGACCGGTCCTTGACTTCGCAGAGCCAGACCTCATCCGTCCCGAAGCAGGCGTCGAGCTCAACCGCAGACGGGTAGCCGAAAACCTCGCCGTTGGGGTCATCGGCCATGATCCGGCGGACGTTCGACCCGTCGGGGAGGGCGATGCTTCCGCTGACGCCGAGCCGCTTGCCGTCAACGACCTGACCACGGAAGTTGCGGATCAGGTCACGAACGTAGCCTTCGACAACCAAGCCACGGTCCGCACGATCGGCAAGCCACCGTTCCTCGAACCGCTTGATCGCCCGCGACGCGCGCGCCTCGTTGACGAGATCAGCGGGTGCCTCGGGATCCTGCGACCGGACCAGCCAGAAGCCGAAGACGGGGTCTGTCAGCGAGACCCTGGTGCCCGCTCGCTGCACGACCCCGATGCGCTCCAGTTCGCGGATGTAGCCCCACGTGTTCGATTCGTGCGGCAGACCGATCTCACGGGCCAGGTCGAGGACCGATGCGTCTCGGTGCTGAGCGAGCTCGAGGACGAGCCCACGGAGCGCCGGGATGCGTGCCACGATGGAGTCCCATGTCTCTTGGCAGGCAATCGAGATGCTGCCGGTCGCGGTGACGACCGACTCCAGCAATGCCCGGTCGATCAGGTCGACCGTGACTGCGCTGTCGAGTCGAGCCGCCATTCCGGCGGCCGCACGGCACACGACATCCACGTAGAAGGGGTGGCCGGACGCGAGGACATCGATGCGGTCGGTGGACTCGTCGGCATAGTCGACACCCAGATCCTCCCAGACGGCCCGAGCAAGACGTCGTGCGTCAGCGCTGTCGAATGTCGTGACCTCGATCAGGTCGAAGCGCCCCATCAGCGGACCCGACCCGAGCACCTCCATCATGAGCCGGATGCTGGAGCCGGTGACGATCCACCCGACATGCTCGCGTCGTTCGATCGCAGGCCTGAGCGCCGCAAGGATGCGTCCCCGGTCGCTCTTGCCGATCGGCCCACGCCCCGCGCGGAACGGCGGGTATGTCGCGAGGTCGACGATGTGCTGGAACTCGTCGGCGAGCACGACCACGGGGACCCCTGTCACATGCGCGGCCGCCTCCGGGAGCCGGATCGCGGTCGTGAACACTTGGTGCCCGTCGGGCCGTGCCGTGTTTCGCAACCGCAGCGCGTCTACGACGAGTTCGCCGAGTCCAGGGGCAACGGTGGCGGCGGCAGCAGCCATCTGGGCTTCCGTCGGAGCCTCCGGCAGCGGCCGGTGGCCGGCGTGCCGCAGGAACCCGGCCGTGACCCCGCGCACCATCTCGAACAGGAACGTCTGCAGCGTGGACGCCGCGGAATCCACGGCGATCTCGACGGTCGCCACGGCGCCTGCTACCGCGGCCCGATCGCGGAAGTCGGTGAGGAGGCGGCTCTTCCCGATCCGACGAGGGCCCACGAGCGCGAGGTGTCGCTCGGTCAGCTCTCGCTGCACGTCGGCCGCGAGAAGATCCATGCGGTGACGTTCGGCGAAGCGGTTGACGAAGGGCATGAGGCAACGATAGGCGGCGGAGGCGCCTCTGTCAACGTTTATACTATAAACGTTTATAGTCCGAACTCTTGAGCGCCGGCCGGCGCGCCGAGGTTTCATCGCGCTTCTTCGGTTCGCATCCGCCCTCGAAGAGGCGTTGGCCGATCTCAGGGCGTAGCGGCAGTCCCCACTCCGCGTCGATGGCAGGACTACACGGCGCGGCTCAGGATGTGCTCGGGATACTCCTCGAGGACATCCTGCGTGTTCCAGTCAATCTCGCCAATCCAGCCGCGGTCGGGATCGTTCACGACGCGCCCAAACACGATGTCTTCGCCTTGAACGAACAGAATCCGCTTGCCGGACGCCGCGATCAGCTCGAACGGTGTGTGCTGGTGGATCACCAGATCGGACAGGATCAGCCGGCCTTGCCCGTCGAGGTGGTTGAAGTCCGCTTCGATCGTGATCACCTACGTGGTCCTCGCCATCGCTGTTCCTTCGGGACGGGACTTGGCTCCGGCGCCTCTGGTCTGCTGCGAATAGGGGATAGGCAGGAGTGCAGGATTCCCCGAGCACGACCTACCAGATCAGGCCGTCTCCGTCGGTCTCCGCGGCGAGCAGCGCGACCATCGTCGACTGCGAGACCGTGTACACGCCGGCCGCGGCGCCGGTGTTGTTGCAGCCCGGCCCGCAGGTGTCGGCGTACGTGAAGGTGCCCTGCCCGTTGTCGTAGCCGATGATCGTGATGCTGTGGTTGACGCCCAGCTTGTTCGACCAGTTGGGGAGGTGGTAGCGGCCGCTCGCGGTGCGGACGTTGGCCACGACCGGCATGGGCTGGCCTGAGGCAGCCGTGTTGGCGCCGTTGAGGTCGGTCTCGATGCCGGACACGATCATGGATGCCGTCCCGGCCTGCGCGTATTGCGTCCAGATGTAGGGGGCGGACACGCTCGTCTGGCCGCTGATCACCCAGTTCAGCGCGTCGCGGATGCGGTTGACCGGCGTGCCGTCGTAGGGATACGCCTGGCTCCAGTCGATGACGCCGGGCCACGTCCACGCGCCGACATCGGGCGTCGGGAGGATGTTCTCGGCGAGGTACATGATCGCGCCCCGCCCGCTGCTCACGGTGTCCACGGCCCCCCACGTCGTGGTCGCGTGGATCGACAGGCTCGGGTTGGGCTCGGTGTACGGCTGCCTGGCGATGCCGGTCACGAACGTGTTGCCGTTCGGCCAGAACCCGAGGGTCACGGTCGTGGCTCCGGGACCACAGAAGTTCCAGTAGTTGCTGTCTTTGTACGAAGCTCCCGTGTCGTCGGTGCCGCTGCCCTGCGGCTCCCAGACGGGATGGTTGGACGACCACCAGGGCTGCAGCTGCACGGAGGTCCCGGGCCCCGAGGTCGGCGTGGGCGTGGGCGACGGTCTCGGCCCGGGCTTGCCGCCGGGCTTGACGTTCGGCGCGGCGCCGCGGTCCGGGCCGTGGACGGCTGCGCTCGTCGAGTTGCCGGTCGATGGGGCCGGCGATGATGTGGGCGGGGCCGCGACGGTCGTGGTCACGCTGGCCGCGACAAGGACGATCGCGCCGATCAGGGCTGGGACGCGCCGCATCAGATCACCCTCCTGCATGCCCCCAGCGCCGTTTGCTGTCGGACCACTCTCGCGGCCCGACACGCGCGATCACGATCGCTCCGCGCCACGTCCGGGAACCTACCAGATCCTGACCCTCGTTCGACGCGACATCGACGAATCGGCGAGTCCGCCGACGATGGACTCGAGCCCACGGCTGCTATCGGAGCGAGCGGACCAGCTCCCGCAGTGAGGGGTTCGAGCGGTCGCGGAGCGACAGGATCGGGTCCCGGTCGGGCCAGGGGACGCCGACCTCGGGGTCGTCCCACGCGAAGCCGAGCTCGTCGGTGCCGTCGTACTCGTTCGTGACGAAGTACAGCAGGTCGGTCGGCTCGATCGCGTAGAAGCCGTGCGCGACGCCCGACGGGATCACGACCCACTCATCGGGGCCGAGCACGCGCGCCTCGACGAGGGTCGATGGGCCGGGCTCGGGCGGCCGGCCTTGCGCGAGCGGCCGGCCGCGCACGCCGCCACTCGCCGCGCCGGCGGCATCGTGCGACGCGGCCGCGGCCAGGACCGGCCGGACGTCGACCAGCGCGACGAACGCCTTCCCGTTGGCGATCGTCCACCGATCGAGCTGGCGGCGGTGGTAATGCAGCCCGCGCAGGACGCGGGCGCGGCTGCTCGACAGGTTCGCCTGGACGAAGCGGTCGTCGGGGCGGGTGGGGGTTGTTGGCGCCCCCCGGCCTCGCTGGCGGTTCGGTGCATCGCCGCCCGACTCGCTCCAGCTCGCGCGCCAGATCTCCCGGAACGCGCCGCGCTCGTCGGTGTGCGAGGCCAGCCGGCCCCACCACACGCCGTCCAGCCGCCCGCGTTCGCCGCCGGGCCAGTCGGTCATCGGCCGCCTCGATCGTGGTGTGGAGCGGGCCGCGTGGAGCGGGCCGCGGGGCTGCGGTCTGTGACGTCGTCCGCCGCACCGGCCGCGGCCGATTCCAGCGCGCCCGCCATGTCCCGATAGCGCGGCAGCTCGTCGAACAGCGCCGACCGCCAGTCCCGCAGCATGATCCCGAGCTGCGCCGCGCGGCCCGTGGCGAGCACGCCCCAGCGCGGCGGGGTCGAGGCGCGCTCCCAGGTCGACGCGGGCACGCGCTCGGTCGGGACGCGCAGGCCCACCCCGCGGAGCACCTCCTCGGCCCATTCCGCGCGAGAGGCCCGTCCGGCGTTCACGAGGTGGAAGATGCCGGTCTGGGGCCGGGCGCGGACGAGGTCGACGATCCCGACCGCCAGGTCCGCCGCCCGCGTGGGCGACCCGACCTCGTCGGCGACGAGACGCAGGCGCGAACCGCCGGTCTTCGCACGCACCGCCGCCGTGCCGGCCTTCGTGGCCGCGTCTGCGCTCGCGGCCGCGTTCGTGCCCTCGCGAGCCGCCGCGTCCGCGCGAACCGCCGCCCGCAGGATCTTCGCCGGAAAGTCGTCGCCCGGCGGCCCGTACAGCCACGCCGTCCGCACGACCCAGCCCTGCGGCACGCTCGCGGCCCCGACGCCGGGTTCGTCGGCCTCCCGCGCATCGGCCGAGAGCGGCGCGCGAGCCGAGAGCTGCGCGCCGGCCTCCCGCGCGAACGTCCCGAGCACGGCCTCCTCGCCCGCCAGCTTGCTCTCCCCGTACGGGTTCGCGGGGCTCGTCGGGTCGTCCTCGGCATAGGGCCGGCGGTCGGTGCGCCGGCCGTCGAAGACCTCGTTGGTCGACACGTACAGCAGGTCGGCGCCCGCCTCGCGGCACGCTCGCGCCAGCACGCGTGTCGCCTCGCCGTTCCGGCGCAGGGCGGCCTCCGGGTCTCGCGCGCAGCCGTCGACGTCGGTCCAGGCCGCCGTGTGCAGCACGAGGTCGGGCCGTCGAGCCTCGACAAGCCGCGCGAGCGTCTCGGGGCGGTCCAGGTCGAGCGCCGGGCGCGACCACGCCTCGACCGACACGGCCCGGCTCAGCGGCTTCTGCCGGGTGAGGGCCCCGACGAGCGCGCTGCCCAGCCGGCCGCCGGCCCCGGTGACGGCGACTCTCATGCCGACGGCAGCGATTCCGACCGAGCCGCGCGACGCGACATCTCCAGCACCGCAATCGCCTGATCGCGAGTCACCGTCGGAAACTGCCGCAGGAACTCGTCGAGCGTGTCGCCCATCTCGAGATACTCGAAC
>JAJZRG010000095.1 GCA_021802825.1 Chloroflexota bacterium | reverse complement strand
AGTGATCTGGTACCTCCGAGTGGAAGGGGTATCACTCAACGGATAAAAGCTACCCCGGGGATAACAGGCTGATGGTGCCCAAGAGTTCACATCGACGGCACCGTTTGGCACCTCGATGTCGGCTCGTGGCATCCTGGGGCGGAAGTACGTCCCAAGGGTTCGGCTGTTCGCCGATTAAAGCCGCACGCGAGCTGGGTTCAGAACGTCGTGAGACAGTTCGGTCTCTATCCAGCGTGGGCGCAGGGAACTTGAGAGGAGCTGCTCCTAGTACGAGAGGACCGGAGTGGACGAACCGCTGGTGTGCCAGTTGTCCCGCCAGGGGCATCGCTGGGTAGCTATGTTCGGTTGGGATAAGCGCTGAAAGCATCTAAGTGCGAAGCTCGCCTCAAGATAAGGTTCCCCACCGGGTTAACCGGGTAAGACCGCAGAGAGACCATCTGCTCGATAGGCGGCATGTGGAAGCCCCGTGAGGGGTGAAGCTGAGCCGTACTAATGGTCGAGGGCTTGACCTCTATCCTCAGCACCTGACCAGGGGTCAGCGTGCATGGGAGATCAGGGTCTCCATCACGCGAAACTGATCGTTTCGATGGCGCCCGCGTCGGGCACGACGCCGGCAGCTGCCGTCATTTACCAGATGCATGAATCCCGGTGACTCTAGCGGAGAGGCCACACCCGTTCCCATCCCGAACACGGTAGTTAAGCTCTCCAGCGCCGAAGATACTGAGAGGGCAGCCTTTCGGGAAAATAGGTCGTCGCCGGGATTTTGCTTTAACGCGAGTCCCAGTTCAGTTGGACGAGGGGCGACGATCCCGGTCGGCCGACGGGGGTATCCTCACGTCACACATGAGCGCTCTCGCCGCACGTGCCACCGAGCCGCACCCCACGCGACCGTCAGGGAGTGTCCGGCAGACGGGCGCGCTCGAGCGGAGCCGCGACATCTGCCCGCTCCTGCGTTCGCGCGATGGCTCGTGGTCGAGCGTCCACGCCTCGCGCGACCTCCGCTGCTGGGCGGTCCAACCGGCGGCGCAGCCAACACTGGCGAAGCAGCGCCAGCTCTGTGCGTCCTCGGCGCATCTCGACTGCGCGACGTATAGCGCGGCGTCCGCCGCGGATCCGGCAGTCCCGCCTGATGACGCGGCTGGGACGCTGCTGTGGCCCGCCGGCAGCCCCGTCCCCGTCGCCCTCGAGGCCCCGCGCGGCCGCGCGGGGGTCACCGTGAGCTCGCCACGTGCGGGCGGGCAGGCCCTGCTCGTCGCGCTGATGCTGGTGGCGTTCGTGGTTCTGGCGATCGCCAAGACGGTCCCACTGACCGCGGACAGGGCCGGGCTGAGCCTCGCACCTACGCCGTCGCCCGCGGCATCTGCCCTGGCGGCCGTCTCCGCCACGCCCGCCCAGGTATCGTCCTCGCCCGCCCCGGCGACGCCGGTCCCGAGCCCGTCTGCCCCCTCGGCTGCCAGTCCCACGCCGTCGCCGGTTGCGTCGCCCCGCACCTACCGTGTCCGCGCGGGCGACACCCTCGCGATGATCGCCGGCAAGTTCCGCTCCACCGTCAAGGCGATCGCCGCAGCGAACAGCATCATCGATGCCCGAACGATCCACCCCGGGCAGGTGCTGATCATTCCGTAGGCCCCGTCGCAGCCCGCATCGCGGGCTCACGGCGCACGCCCGCCGATCAGCGCTGGCAGGTCCGGCAGTAGCCGGTGGGGAAGCCGCCCGCGGACACCTGAGTCAGCTTCCCGCCACACCTCGGGCACGGCCCGTCGCCCTTGCCGTGCACCGCGAGGTGGTCGCGGACCTGCTTCTCGAAGGTTGGGGGCACGCGCTGCCGCAGCAGGCCGATCGACCTGGCCAAGGTGTCCCGCATCGCGACGTAGAGCGCGTCAACCTCGTCGGGCGCCAGCGTCGAGCGCTTCCGGAACGGCGCCAGGCGTGCGGCGAACAGGATCTCGTCCGAGTAGGCGTTGCCGATCCCGGCCACGAACGCCTGGTTGCGGAGCAGGCTCTTGAGCTCACCCGGGTGCCTGCGGATCCGCTCGCGCCAGACGGGCAGCGTCAGGTTGGGATCGAGCGCGTCGGGACCCTGCTCGCCCGTGGCGCGACCCGGGACGACACGCTCCACATTCGCCGGCAGCAGGTACACCTTGCCCATCTGGGTCGGGTCGCGATAGCGGAGGAACGCCTCCGCGTCGTCGGCAGGGAGCCAGGCAGCGCCGGCGGTCCATGGCGCGGCGTCAGCTGGCGGTCCGCCCTCACGCGATCCCATCCGGAGCTCCACGGCCACGCCGGACGGCGCCTTCTCGCCCCGCCCGGCGAGCTGGAAACGCCCGGTCAGCATCGGGTTGACGACCACCCGGTCGGCGGTGAGCTCGAGGTCGAGGAACTTGCCCGCGCGCGCGACGCGCACGAGGCTCTGCCCGACGAGCGACGCGAGCTCCTCAGGCGTCCCTCGCACCGACAGGGGCATCGGCGCACGGACGTCGAGCACCGGTCGCCCGGCGAGGGACGTGTGGAGCGCATCGGCGACGACGTCGAGGTCGGGCAGTTCGGGCACGGGCGCCGATTGTACCGGTGGAACTGGGGTGCTAGACTCGGCGAGCCCATCGGCACGCACAGTTGAAGAGCATCGCCCCCAGTCGTCCTACGGAGGAGCGGACCGCCGGCCAAACCGATCCACGATCCATCTCCTGCAGCAAGACGGCCCCGGGCGCGGCTCGGCGGCCGTTCGTGATTCCCTAGGGCTAATGCAACCAAGGAGACTGGATCACCTTGACCGAAGAGCAGCAGGGCGGGACCGCGCCGGAGCCGGAGGCGGTCGCCTCCGTCGAGTCCCCGGCGCCCGAAGAGACCGTCGCGACCGCGGTCGCTGACGAGCCCGCCATGACCGAGACCACCGCCGAGCCGACGGCCCCAACGGACGACGAGGCCGCCGACGCGCCGCCCGCCGCCGAGGAGGAGGACGAGGCGCCCGTCGTCATGCCCGCTCGCGTGGCCGGCCCCGAGCCGACCACGATGGAGGAGCTGCTCGCGGAGCAGAACGCCGACATCAAGAGCTTCAAGCACGGCGATGTCGTTGAGGGCACGGTTGTCCGGATCGACAAGGACGAGATCCTGGTCGACATCGGCGCCAAGTCCGAGGGCGTGGTCAGTAACCGCGAGCTCTTCGGGCGCCACGCCGAGAGCGCGCCACAGCTCGCCATCGGCGACGTCGTCCTCGTATACGTGCTCCAGCCGGAGTCGCCCGAGGGCCATGTGGTCCTCTCGCTGCGCCGCGCCGGGCTCGAGCGCAAGTGGCGCGCGATGCAGGAGCAGTTCGAGGCGGGGGTCATCATCGACGCCCCCGTCATCGACCACAACAAGGGCGGCCTCATCGTCGACTGCGGCATCCGCGGCTTCGTGCCGATCAGCCAGATCGTGGACTTCCCGCGTCGGCCGCAGAACGAGCAGCCGCGCGATGCCGCGCAGGAGATCGCCGAGAAGCTCCAGCCCTACATCGGGCGCAAGCTCCGGCTCAAGATCCTCGAGGTCAACCGCAAGGCCAACCGGCTCATCCTGTCCGAGAAGGTCGCCCTCTACGAGGAGCGCCGCGAGAAGCGGGACGAGCTGTTCAGCAGCCTGCAGGTCGGCCAGAAGGTCACCGGCAACGTCCGCTCGATCGCCCCGTTCGGCATCTTCATCGACCTGGGCGGCATCGACGGGCTCGTCCACAAGAGTGAGCTCTCGTGGAACAAGGTCAACAACCCCGAGGCGGGCTACAAGGTCGGTGACGAGGTCGAGGCCGAGGTCATCGACATCAACCACGAGCGCGGCCGCATCAGCCTCTCGATCCGCCGCCTCCAGCCCGACCCCTGGGAGTCCACGGTCGCTGACTTCAAGGTCGGCGACGTCATCGACGGCACGGTCACGAAGCTCGTCAACTTCGGCGCCTTCGTGCGGGTCCGCGAGGGCCTCGAAGGCCTGATCCACATCAGCGAGCTGAGCCACCAGCGCGTCGCGCACCCCGGTGACGTGGTCCACGAGGGCCAGGTGCTCAAGCTCAAGATCATCAGCCTCGACTCCGAGCGCCACCGCCTGGGCCTCAGCCTCAAGCAGGCCGAGGAGCCGCCGGTTCGCCCGGCCCCGGAGCCCGGCGTCACGCCCTCGCCCTCGGTCGCCCCCACGGGCGAGCGCCGCGAGCGCCGCGAGCGCCGGGAGCGCCCGGAGCGCGGCTACTCGCCGTCGGACGCCCTGTCGGAGCCCGAGGGCGGGATCGACACCACCCTGGCCGGGGCGTTCGCCCAGGTCCGGGCCCAGCTCGCTGCTGCCGAGGCCGCCAAGACGGCGCCCCAGGCCGCTCCGCAGGCGGCAACGGCAACCCAGCCAGAGGAGCCGACGGCAACGGCGGAGCCCGCAGCTGAGGCGGAGCCGGAGCCCGCAGCCGAAGCGCAGGCCGAGGCCCAGCCGGAGCTCGCAGCGGAGGCCCAGCCGGAGCTCGCAGCGGAGGCCCAGCCGGAGCCCGCAGTCGAAGCGCAGGCCGAGGCCCAGCCGGAGCCCGCAGTCGAAGCGCAGGCCGAGGCCCAGCCGGAGCTCGCAGCTGAGCCCGAGGCGGCGCCGTCGCCTGAGGCGGCGACGGCACAGCCCGAGGAGCCCGAGCCCGCGCAGGCCGAAGCCCAGGAGGCGTCCGAGCCCGCCGCGGCCGAGGGTCCTGCCAAGGAGTCAACGGAGGCCTGAGGGCGCGGACCCGCGCCGAGCACCGAGACCACCCAAGACCCGCCGGTCCCCGGCGGGTCTTTCGATTCCCGATCCCCTACGCAAGTGTCGTGCTGTGGGCCGATGGGCACCGACGTGGACATCGGCCAGAGCTCGCCGGGGGTGCTCGTGGCTGTCGCCCGGTCTCGCCACCGGTCCGGGACCAACGTGGTCCTGCGGCGTCGGGCCGGGGACAGGACAAGGGGTCGCCCAGGGATCATGACGGGGCCCGACCGGGGCCAATGCATCGGCCGCGAACCCTCCCGCCTCCACCGCGCATCAATCTCGTCACCCGCTCGTCACCCGCCAAATGCGGCCAGCGCCGGGCCGGGACGAGGGTGCTAGCATGGCCCTCAGGTCGGCGTCCCACGCGACCGACGCTAGAGCAAGGCACCGCGCATGGACCGCTTCGACAAGTTCACAGATCGCGCGCGCAAGGTCCTGACGCTGGCTCAGGATGAGGCGCAGCGGTTCAACCACAACTACATCGGCACCGAGCACCTGCTGCTCGGCCTCGTCCGGGAGGGCGAGGGCGTGGCAGCCCGCGTGCTCGAGAACATGAACGTCGAGCTCCCGAAGGTCCGGACCGCGGTCGAGTTCATCATCGGGCGCGGCGATCGGCCGGTGGTCGGCGAGGTGGGGCTGACGCCGCGCGCCAAGCGCGTGATCGAGCTGGCCATCGACGAGGCGCGCCGCTTGGGGCACAACTACATCGGCACGGAGCACCTCCTGCTCGGGCTCGTGCGCGAGGGCGAGGGCATCGCCGCGGGCGTGCTCGAGAGCCTCGGCGTGAACCTTGACAAGGTGCGCCACGAGGTCATCCGGGTCCTGTCGCAGAGCTCGTCCACCGGGCCCACCCAGGAGACCAAGCGCGCCAGCAAGACGCCAACGGTGGACGCGCTAGGGATCAACCTCACCGAGGCCGCGCGCGCCGACAAGCTCGACCCAGTCATCGGTCGCGAGAAGGAGATCGAGCGCGTCATCCAGATCCTGGGCCGCAAGACCAAGAACAACCCCGCGCTGATCGGCGAGCCGGGCGTCGGCAAGACGGCTATCGCCGAGGGGCTGGCCCATCGGATCGTCTCGGGCGACGTGCCGGACATCCTGCTCAACAAGCGCGTCCTGACGCTCGACATCGGCTCGCTCGTCGCGGGCACCAAGTACCGCGGCGAGTTCGAGGAGCGGCTCAAGAAGATCATCGAGGAGCTGCGCAACACCAACGACGCGATCCTGTTCATCGACGAGCTGCACACGCTTGTCGGGGCCGGCGCGGCCGAGGGCGCGATCGACGCTGCGAACATTCTCAAGCCGCCCCTGTCGCGCGGCGAGCTCCAGTGCATCGGCGCCACCACGCTCGACGAGTACCGCAAGTACATCGAGAAGGACGCGGCGCTCGAGCGGCGCTTCCAGCCGGTCATGGTGGAGGAGCCCACGCTCGAGCAGACCATCGAGATCCTCAAGGGCATCCGCGAGCGCTACGAGCAGCACCACAAGGTCACCATCACCGACGGCGCCGTGCAGGCCGCCGCGGACCTGTCGATCCGCTACATCACGGACCG
>JAJZRG010000094.1 GCA_021802825.1 Chloroflexota bacterium | reverse complement strand
AGATGAACACGCCCGACGGCTTCGCCCTGATGAACTGGGACACGGGCTACGGCGACTGGATCGCAGACCCTGTCTGGGACACCCTGCGCGTGCTGCCCTGGTTGGACAAGACGGCGCTGGTCCTCGCGGACGCCTTCGACGAGGAGACGGGCGAGATCCCCATCAGCCCGCGAACCATCCTCAAGCGCCAGGTCGAGAAGGCCACGGCGATGGGCCTCGCCATCAAGGCGGGGTCGGAGCTCGAGTACTACGTCCTCAAGGACAGCTGGGAGAGCCTCGCCGAGCGCGGCTGGCCGCTGCCCAAGCCCTTCGGCTACTACAACGAGGACTACCAGCTGCTCCAGGCCACTAAGGCGGAGCCCCTCCACCGGCGGCTGCGCAACCAGATGACCGAGGCGCGCATCCCGATCGAGTTCAGCAAGGGCGAGGCCGCCAACGGCCAGCACGAGGTCAACATCCGCTACGACCACGTGCTCGAGTCGGCCGACCGCACGGTGATCTTCAAGCACGGCGCGAAGGAGATCGCCTACCTCAACGGCTGGGGCATCACGTTCATGGCCAAGCCCGACCACCGCTGGACCGGCAGCTCGGGCCACCTGCACATGAGCATCTGGGGCGTCGACGACGACCGGCCGCTGTTCAGCGCGGGGCCCGGCGAGGCCGCGGGGCCGTACGGCATCTCGACCCTCGGCTCGCAGTTCATGGCCGGCATGATGAGGCTGTCGCGCGAGCTCGCGCCGTTCATCGCCCCGTTCGTGAACTCGTACAAGCGCTACGCGGCGCTGTCATGGGCGCCGGTGAACGTCGTCTGGGGCCGCGACAACCGGACCACCGGCTTCCGGCTGGTGGGCCACGGCGGCGGCCTCCACGTCGAGAACCGCTTCCCGGGCGGCGACATGAACGCCTACCTCACGTACGCCGCGATGATCGGCGCCGGGTTGTACGGCATCGAGCACGGCCTGGAGCTGGAGCCCGAGTTCAAGGGCAACGGCTACGTCGCCCAAGGGCACCCGCGGATGCCGCGGGCGCTGTGGGAGGCGATCGGCGAGCTGGAGCGGTCTGAGGCCGCGCGCGAGATCTTCGGCGACGAGGTCGTGGACCACTACCTCAACGCCGTCCGCTTCGAGCAGATGACGTATGACTCGATCGTCCACAACTGGGACCGCGAGCGGTACCTCGAGCGCGGCTGACCGCGACAACGGCGCGTGCTGAGCGCCACACCCAGGTGTCCGCTCGGCGGTCCGCGCCGCCGACCGACCGCCCCGCATGGCGATCCGTTTGGCTAGTCTGTGCTGACTCAACCCCGAGCACCGAGAGCGGAGCCACCATGCGACTCGACGACAAGGTCACGATCATCACCGGCGGCGGCAGCGGCATGGGCAAGACAGCCGCCGAGCTGTTCGCCCGGGAGGGCGCGCGGGTCGTCGTCTCGGACGTCTCCGAGGCCGCGGGCGAGTCCGTCGTCGCTTCGGTCAAGGCCGCCGGCGGCCAGGCGACGTTCATCCGCGCCGACGTGTCCAAGGAGGACGACGCGCGCGGGATGGTGCAGCACGCGATCGCGACCTTTGGCCGCGTGGACGCGCTCTACAACAACGCCGGGATCATGCCCGAGGCGGACCACTCGGTGATCGACACCGACGTGGACACCTGGGACAAGGTCATGGCGGTCAACGTGCGCGGCGTGTTCCTGGGCTGTAAGTACGCCATCCCACAGATGCTCGAGCAGGGCAGCGGGTCGATCATCAACATCGCGTCGTTCGTCGCGATCCTCGGCTGCTCCGTGCCCCAGGACGCCTACACCGCCTCGAAGGGCGCGGTGCTCGCGCTCACCCGGTCACTCGCCGTCCAGTTCGCCGGCCGCGGCGTCCGCACCAACGCCATCAGCCCCGGCCCCATCGAGACGCCGCTGCTCATGGACTGGCTGCTCAAGGACGAGGCGGCCAAGGCCCTGCGTCTCAACCGCAACCCCAGCGGTCGCTTCGGCAAGCCCGAGGAGATCGTCAGCGTGGGCGTCTACCTCGCCTCCGACGAGTCGCGCTGGACCAACGGTGCGAACTTCGTCATCGACGGCGGCATCACGGTCAACTACTTCTGACTAGGGCGCGGGAGCGCCAGTGACACGACCCCGGCGTGCCGACGGCAGGGCCTGACATGCCCGTCGCGACGGGGTTCGGGACGCGGACGATCGCTGCGTTCTACACTGGCGCCCGCGCCCGCGATCATCGCCACCCCCGGATGCCGCGACGCGCGGCGTCTTGGGCGAGCTCGCGCGAGTCGCTGGCGCACGGGGCAGGCTAGGGAGCGAGATGGACGCCGAGAACGAGAAGGTGGACCCGTCGGACGCAGCAGGGGCGAAGGGGGACGGGGGTTCGGCGTCAGATTGGGCCGCGGCGGTCGACAAGCCGGCCGTGCCCTTCAAGCCCGACGAGTCCCAGGCGGTCGAGGCCGCGAAGGAGGCCGAGGAGCTGCTGGAGGCCGAGCCGGACCGATCTGACGCATCGGACAACCTGGCCGATGACAAGGCGCCCGCGCACCAGGGGCCGGCGATGTCGATCACCGGCCGACGGGTGGCCATCGGCGTGGACATCGGCGGCAGCGGCATCAAGGCCGCGGCCGTGGACCTCGACACGGGCGCGATGCTCTCCCAGCGCCACCGCGTCCCCACCCCGCATCCATCTGCGCCGGCAGCGGTCATCGCCTCGGTCGCCCGCCTGGTCAAGCGGATCGGCAAGGAGGTCGAGCTCGCGCCCGACACCGCGGTCGGGGTCGGCTTCCCGGGCGTCATCACCAGCGGCGTGACGCGGACGGCGGCGAACGTCGACCCGGGGTGGCTCGACTTCGACGCCGACGCCGCGATGGAGCGCGTCCTCCACCGCCCGGTCCACCTGATCAACGACGCCGACGCCGCGGGCGTGGCCGAGATGCGGTTCGGCGCGGGCGTGGGCCGGCGCGGCACCGTGTTCCTCATCACGCTCGGGACGGGCACCGGGTCGGCGCTGTTCTACAACGGAATGCTGGTACCGAACCTGGAGCTGGGCCACATGGAGATCCGCGGCCGCGACGCCGAGCGACGGTCTGCAGCCGCCGCCCGGATCCGGCGCGGGATCTCGTGGAAGGCGTGGGCGTCAGACCTCGACGAGCACCTGCTTGCCATCGAGAAGCTGTTCTGGCCGCAGCTGTTCATCATCGGCGGCGGCGTCTCGAAGCGGTCGGAGCGCTTCATCCCGCGCCTCACCGTCCGGGCCGAGGTGATCCCGGCCAAGCTCCTCAACGACGCCGGGATCGTGGGCGCCGCCATGGCCGCCGACGAGCGGGAGCACATGGCCGAATAGGGCCGGCCGAAGGCGGGCGCGGCCCCTCTGGCGGGCGCCGAGCGCCGGCCCACTCTGCCGGGCGGTCGCTCTCCCTCGATCGCCCTGCCGTGGCGCCCCCCTGGACGAGAGGCCGCTACGCCCGCGCCTCGATCAGGGCCAGCGCCTCGCTCGAGCCCGACGCGATGACCCGCTCGCCGTCCCGCAGGGCGCGCGACTCGGGCGGGTTCGCCTCGAAGGCCCCGTCGCCGCGCAGGATCGCCAGCACCACGACACCCCGCTCGCGGAGCGAGGCGACCGTCACGCCGATGAGCGGACTGTCGGCGTCCACCTCGATGTCCTCGAGCGAGAACGTGACGTTACCGTGCGAGAGCGCCGCGTCGATGTAGTCGGCGACGTGGGGGCGCACCGCAAGCTCCGCGATCCGGCGCCCGGCGTTGGTGTAGGGCGACACCACGCGGTTCGCCCCCGCCTGGAGGAGCTTGGCCTCGGCGCCCAGCGTGTTCGCCCGCGCCACGATGAACAGCTTGGGGTTGATCGAGCGTGCGGAGAGCGTGACGTACACGTTGTGCGCGTCGGAGTCGATGCACGTGACCAGGCCGCGTGCCCGCTCCACGCCGGCCGCGCGCAGGGTCGCGTCGTCGGTGGCATCGCCCTCGACCACGAGGTTGCCCGCCTTCTGGGCGCGCTCGACAGACTCGCTCATCACGTCGATCACCACGAGCCGCACACCCGTGTGCTCGAACTCGCGGGCCACCGTTGACCCCACGCGGCCGTAGCCGCAGACGATGAAGTGCCCTCGCAGCCCGGCCACCGCCTCACGCATCCGCCTCACCTCCCGACGGCCGCTCGCGGCCTCGCTGATGATGGTCTCGGCCACGATCCCGATCGTGCCGAAGATGATCCCCACGCCAGCCACCGCCAGGAGCATGGTCCACAGCTGTTCGGGGAACGTGGTCAGGTCATGGACCTCGCGATAGCCCACAGTCGTGAGCGTGATGACGACCATGAACAGGCTGTCGGTGACCGGCCAGCCGAAGAAGGCCACGTAGCCGAGCGTCCCAACCGCCGTCACGGCCGCCACAACGCCGAGCCACACGTACACGTGCCTGCCGCGGACGGCCTCCGATACGACGCGCAGGCCGCGCTCCAGCCTCCTGATCGGCTGCACCCTGATCGCCATGGTGTCGATGCTAGCCCTGTGCCGCTGGCCTGCGATGGGCCGGATGGCAGGCGGCCCGATGCGGGGGTCAGGACCGACCGCTGCGCGCGCGGCGCGCGGCATAGAATCCCGGCCCTACCCAACCCGCACCCCAACCAGCTCGGCGACCGGCGGCGCACCGAGCACCCCAGGAGACCACGAACCCATGACCGAGTACCAGATGGTGATCGGCGGCGAGCTCGTCGCCGCGGCAGACGGCCAGACCTTCGAGGTGGTCGAGCCGCACCGCGGGACGGTGGTCGGGGTAGTCCCGTCGGGCACCGCCCGGGACGTGGACCGGGCGGTGTCCGCGGCGCAGGACGCGTTCGACGGCGAGTGGACGGGCATGGCGGCGTCCGACCGCGGCCGGCTGATGCTGCGCTTCGCGCAGGTGGTCCGCGACCACGAGGAGGAGCTCTCGCAGCTGGAGTCGAGGCAGATTGGCAAGCCCATCAGCGGCGCCCGCTGGGAGGTGGCCCAGGTCGCCAAGGTGCTCGAGTTCTACGCGGGCGCCACGACCAAGCTCCACGGCTCGACCATCCCGGTCAGCCGCCCTGGCCTCGACTTCACGCTCCGCGAGCCGATCGGCGTGGTGGGGCTGATCGTGCCCTGGAACTTCCCGATCATGATGGCCGCCTGGAAGGTCGGGCCGGCGCTCGCCGCCGGCAACACCGCGATCCTCAAGCCGGCCTCGTACTCGCCGCTGACGGCGCTCCGACTGGGCGAGCTGGCGCTCGAGGCCGGGCTGCCAGCGGGTGTGCTCAACGTGATCACGGGGCCGGGACCGGTCGTGGGCGCCGGCCTGGCGGCGCACGGGGGCATCGGCAAGATCGCCTTCACGGGCGAGACCGCCACCGGCCAGGAGATCATGCGGACCGCCGCCGGGACGATCAAGAAGGTCAGCCTCGAGCTCGGCGGCAAGAGCCCCAACATCGTGTTCGCGGACGCGGACCTGGAGAAGTTCGCCTCGACCTCGCCGTACGCCGTGTTCGACAACTGCGGCCAGGACTGCTGCGCGCGGAGCCGGATCCTCGTGGAGCGCTCGGTGCACGAGCAGGTGGTGGAGCTGTTCGCGAAGGCGACCCAGGCCGTCAAGGTCGGCGACCCGTCCGATCCGGCCACCGAGGTGGGCCCGCTCGTCTCGTTCCGGCAGCGGGCGAAGATCGAGGAGTACGTGGCGTCCGGCCGCGACGAGGGGGCGCAGCTCGTGACCGGCGGCGTCCGGCCCAGCGACCCGACGCTGGCCGACGGCGCGTACCTCATGCCCGCCGTGTTCGACCACATGACCCCCGACATGCGCATCTCGCGCGAGGAGATCTTCGGGCCGGTCGTGGGCGTGATCCCGTTCGACACCGAGGAGGAGGCGCTGCGGCTCGCGAACGCGTCGCCGTACGGGCTGTCGGGCTCCATTTGGAGCCGCGACATGGCGAAGGCGCTGCGCTCGGCCAAGGCGCTGCGCTCCGGGGTAATCTCGGTCAACTGCAACAACAGCGTCCACATCGAGGCGCCGTTCGGCGGCTACAAGCAGTCGGGCATCGGCCGGGAGCTCGGGATGGAGGCGCTTGAGCTCTACACCGAGCTCAAGAACGTCTTCGTCGACATCAGCTGAGGATTGCTGCCGGCTCTCGCCTGCGTTGTGACGGGCGGCACTAGCTGGGCACCCCGCTGGCAGGCCAGCACCATCGCCGCGCCATGGCAGTGCTGGAGCAGCTGCCGCGCACGCCCCTCAAGGCGCAGGCTCCGGTCCGTGTGCTTCATCCCCGGATCACTCCACACGCCGCGTCGCGTGTTCTACACGTTCTGGGCGCTGCGCCGCATCGCGCACCAAGTGCACTGACCGGGCGTGGCCATGAGCCGCGGCATCCCCTGGCAGTCGACTACCAGTCGACTCGGACGGCTGTGGTCGGTCGACAGGTCGACTGGGAGTCGACGATCCGACCGGTTCGGCGCCCTTCGGCGGTCTGCTGCGGTCGCTTCGTCGGCGCCCCG
>JAJZRG010000093.1 GCA_021802825.1 Chloroflexota bacterium | reverse complement strand
CGATCGCGGGCACCGGCAACCACCGCCTCAAGAGCCTGTCCGACATGCTCAAGGGCAAGCAGGGCCGGTTCCGCCAGAACCTGCTCGGCAAGCGCGTGGACTACTCCGGCCGCTCGGTCATCGTCGTTGGCCCGGACCTCAAGCTGCACCAGTGCGGCCTGCCCAAGAAGATGGCGCTCGAGCTGTTCAAGCCGTTCGTCATGCGACAGCTCGTCGAGAAGGGCTTCGCCCACAACATCAAGAGCGCCAAGCGCATCGTCGAGCGCGTCCGGCCCGAGGTCTGGGACGTCCTCGAAGAGGTCATCAAGGACCACCCGGTCCTGCTGAACCGCGCCCCGACGCTCCACCGCCTCGGCATCCAGGCGTTCATGCCTGTGCTCGTCGAGGGCTCGGCCATCCAGATCCACCCGCTCGTCTGCACCGCGTTCAATGCGGACTTCGACGGTGACCAGATGGCCGTGCACGTCCCGCTCTCCACCGCGGCGCAGGAGGAGGCGAGGACGATGATGCTCTCGACCGCCAACCTGCTCTCGCCGGCCGACGGGACGCCCGTGGTGTCGCCCACCCAGGACATGGTGCTGGGCAACTACTACCTCACCATGGACGACCGCAGCGGCCGGTCCTGGGACGAGGAGCACCTCCAGAAGTTCGCCACCGAGGACGACGCGGTCACGGCCTACGACCTCTCGGCGCGCGGCCTCAACTCCGCGAGCCGTTCGCACGTGGTTGAGGAGGATACGCGCACGGGCGGCGTCCTCACGCTCCACGAGCCAATCTGGGCCGTGGTCCGCAAGTGGTCCCCCGAGGCGGACGCCCTCGTCGACTCGTACGAGCGCACGACCGTCGGCCGGATCATGTTCAACCGGATCCTGCCCGACCGGATGCGGTTCGTGAACAAGCCCATGAAGCGCTCCGACCTCAAGGCGCTCGTGGACAAGTGCTACCGCGACCTCGGCCCGGTCGAGACCGCCCACCTCGTGGACGGCGTCAAGAGCATCGGGTTCAAGTTCGCCACCCGCGGTGGCATGACGATCGGCCTCTGGGACATCGTGGTGCCGGGGACCAAGAAGGAACTGCTCGCCGAGGCCGACCGCCAGGTCGTCAAGATCGACCAGCAGTTCCAGCGCGGCCTGATCACCGATGACGAGCGCTACCAGGGCGTCGTGGACCTCTGGCAGGACGTCACCAAGAAGGTCTCGGACCAGATGATGGAGGCGCTCACCGACGCCAACCCGGTCCGGATGATGACCGACTCGGGCGCCCGTGGCAACAAGGGCAACATCGGCCAGCTGGGTGCCATGCGCGGCCTGATGGCCGACCCGTCCGGCCGGATCATCGACGTGCCCGTGCGGAGCAACTTCCGCGAGGGCATGACCGTTCTCGAGTACTTCATCAGCACCCACGGCGCCCGCAAGGGCCTCGCGGACACCGCCCTCCGAACCGCAGACTCCGGGTACCTGACCCGGCGCCTCGTTGACGTGGCGCAGGATGTCATCACCCGCGAGGAGGATTGCGACACCCTGGGCGGCAGCTGGATCACGCGGGCCGAGAGTCCCGACGAGGTGGGCGCCTTCCAGCGGCGCCTCGTTGGCCGGCTCGCGGCTGCCGACCTGCCCGACCCGACCGCCAAGGTCAAGAAGGGCGAGGAGGCGCCGCTGCTCGCAGCGCGCAACCAGATGATCGACGAGCAGCTTGCCGCCACGATCGACGCCGCCGGCGTTGACGAGGTGCTGGTGCGCTCGCCGCTGGCCTGCGAGTCGCGCCATGGGGTGTGCCGCCACTGCTACGGTCGCAATCTCGCCACGGGCGGGATGATCGGCATCGGCGAAGCTGTGGGCATCATCGCCGCGCAGTCGATTGGCGAGCCGGGCACGCAGCTGACGATGCGGACGTTCCACACCGGCGGTGTCGCCGGCCAGGACATCACGCAGGGCCTGCCCCGCGTCGAGGAGCTGTTCGAGGCGCGCGTCCCCAAGGGCAAGGCCGAGATCAGCCACATCGATGGCGTCGTGGACGTGATCGAGAGCGACACCAGCCGCAAGGTCAAGGTGACCAGCCGGGAGGCGTTCGACACGCCGATCGCGCTGCCGCCCGCCGCCGAGATGCTGGCGGCCGCTGGCGATCTGGTCGAGGTCAACCAGATCCTCGCCAAGGCGCCGAGCGGCGACGTCACCTCTCCGGTCAAGGGCTTCCTCGCCCGCACCGACGAGGGGCTCGTGATCCGCGCCGAGGACGTCGTGGAGCGGGAGTACCTCATCCCGCACAGCGCCAAGCTGGCCAAGCACCCGGTGACCGGCGAGGAGATCAAGACCGGCGACCTGCTGCGCTCAGGCGACGCGATCACCGACGGTCCGATCAACCCGCAGGAGTACCTCGAGACGCGCGGCAAGGACGACGTCCAGCGCTATCTCGTCGCCGAGGTCCAGCGGGTGTACCGCAGCCAGGGCGTCACGATCAACGACAAGCACATCGAGATCATCGTCCGCCAGATGCTCAAGAAGGTCCGGATCGACCAGCCGGGTGACTGCGAGCACCTGCCGACCGAGCTCGTGGACCGCCTCGACTTCGAGGAGGCCAACAACAAGGTCCTGGCCGAGGGTGGCGAGCCGTCCACCGCCCAGACCGTCCTGCTGGGCGTCACCAAGGCGTCGCTCAACACGAGCTCCTTCCTGGCTGCGGCCTCTTTCCAGGAGACCACCCGGGTGCTCACCGAGGCCGCCATCAACGGCGCCAAGGACCACCTGATCGGCCTCAAGGAAAACGTGATCATCGGCAAGCTCATCCCGGCCGGGACGGGCGCGCCGCAGAACATCGCCGCGCTCAAGGAGCGCCAGCGCCGAGCCGCCCTCGAGGCGCTCGCCGGCGAGGAGCTCGCAGGCTTCGGCGAGCCGGAGTTCAACCCGTTCCTCGAGGACGGCCTCCGCGGCACGGACGACGAGACCGCCGGCCTGGCGCTGGCGGCGACGATCGCCGGGGCAGGGGACGACGACGAGGACGCCGGGGAGAAGGAGTTCAACCCCTTCGCCGATGGCGCCGCCGAGCCGGCCGAGGTGGTCGAGTCGGCTGACTTCAATCCCTTCCTTGACGACTCGTCCGAGGAGGGCTAGCAGCTCACCGCAAACCCGCAACGCACGTGAACCGCCCCTGGCCCTAACCGCCGGAAGCAGACGTTGGGATACTTACCTAACCGCCGGGGGCGGTTGACACTCGAGCGAGCGCCTTGCTACACTCCGCGTTCGTGGCCTCGAGGGGTCCCGGTTGTTTTGTGCGCCGGATACGCCCCGACAGATCCCAACGGTCCCCGGCCGGACCCCCGGCGCGGGTGGACCTGCCGGACCGACCACCACCAACATTGACAGCAGCGAAAGGAGCCGCGTCTCCGTGCCGACCATCAGCCAGCTCGTGCGCCACGGGCGGAAGCCGAAGATCGAGAAGGTCAAGGCGCCTGCCCTGCGCAAGAACTGGAACAGCCTGCGGCAGCGCCAGGTGACGATTCCCGGCGCCCCCCAGAAGCGGGGCGTGTGCCTGCAGGTCAGGACGATGACCCCGAAGAAGCCGAACTCGGCCCTTCGGAAGATCGCGCGCGTGCGGCTCACGAACCAGATGGAGGTCACGGCCTACATCCCGGGCATCGGCCACAACCTGCAGGAGCACTCGGTGGTGCTCGTGCGCGGCGGCCGGGTGAAGGACCTCCCGTCGGTCAAGTACCACATCATCCGCGGCACGCTCGACGCCGCAGGTGTGAAGGACCGCAAGCAGGGTCGCAGCAAGTACGGGGCGAAGGTCAGCCAGAAGCCCGGGAAGAAGAAGTAGGATGCCCCGCCGTCAGTCGATCCCCCGCAAGGCCAAATACCAGCCGGACACCAAGCGCGTCACGGACCACGTCAGCGCCAAGCTGATGCGCGACGGGAAGCAGACCCTGTCGGACCGAATCCTCCGCCAGGCCCTCGCCCGTGCCGAGTTCCAGGCCAAGCGCCCGGGTCTCGAGGTCCTCGAGGCCGCGCTCCGGAACGCCACCCCGATCATCGAGGTCAAGCCCCGGCGGGTCGGCGGCGCCACCTACCAGGTCCCGGTCGAGATCCGGGGCGACCGCCGCCTCTCGCTCGGCGTCCGCTGGCTCGTCCAGTCGGCCCGCAAGCGCAGCGGCAAGAGCATGTCTGAGAAGCTCGCTGCCGAGTTCGTCGATGCCATGAACGGCCTCGGCGCGGCCGTGAAGCGCCGCGAGGACACCCACAAGATGGCCGAGGCGAACCGCGCCTTCAGCCACTTCAAGTGGTAGTCCGAGCCCAATAGGAGCTGACTGATCGTGGCACGCGCCGTTCCGCTCGCACGAACGCGGAACATCGGAATCATCGCCCATATTGACGCGGGCAAGACCACCGTCACCGAGCGGATCCTCTTCTACACGAAGAAGATCTACAAGATCGGCGAGGTCCATGAGGGCGCGGCCACCATGGACTGGATGCCCCAGGAGCAGGAGCGCGGCATCACGATCACTGCCGCGGCGACGACCTGCTCGTGGAATGATCACCGCATCAACATTATCGATACGCCCGGGCACGTGGACTTCACCGTCGAGGTGGAGCGCAGCCTTCGGGTGCTCGATGGCGCGGTGGTCGTCTTCGACGGTGTCGCCGGGGTTGAGCCCCAGTCGGAGACGGTCTGGCGCCAGGCCGACCGCTACGGCGTGCCGCGCATCTGCTTCATCAACAAGCTGGACCGCACCGGTGCCAACTTCTGGCGCGACGTCGAGATGATCCAGGACCGCCTGGGCGTCAAGCCCGTTCCGATCCAGATCCCGATCGGCAACGAGGACAGCTTCCGGGGCGTCATCGACCTCGTGCGCATGAAGGCGCTGGTCTGGCGCGACGACCTGGGAAACACCTTCGACACCACCGACATCCCTGCGGACCTCGTCGGCCAGGCCGCGGAGCACCGCGAGCACCTGCTCGAGGCGTGCGCTGACGTGGACGACACCCTGGCCCACAAGTACCTCGAGGGCGAGGAGCTCAGCGAGGCCGAGATCAAGCACGGCATCCGGGTGGCCACGCTGGGCTACAAGTGGGTCCCGGTGCTCACCGGCTCGGCGCTCAAGAACAAGGGCGTCCAGCCGATGCTTGACGCCGTCGTGGACTACCTCCCGTCGCCGCTGGACGTCCCGCCGATCCACGGCGTGCGCGCCAACTCCGATGTCGAGGTGCTCGTCAGCCCCGACGACAGAGCCAACTTCAGCGCCTTGGCCTTCAAGATCGCCGCCGACCCGTTCGTGGGCAAGCTCGCCTTCTTCCGCGTCTACGCCGGCACCCTCAAGTCCGGGTCGTACGTGCTCAACGCCACGAAGGGCAAGAAGGAGCGCATCGGCCGCATCCTCCAGATGCACGCCAACCACCGCGAGGAGATCGACACGGTCTACGCGGGCGACATCGCGGCCGCGGTCGGCCTGAAGGAGACCTTCACCGGCGACACCCTCACCGACGTCGACCACCCGGTGATTCTCGAGTCGATGACCTTCCCGGAGCCGGTCATCGAGGTCGCCATCGAGCCCAAGACCAAGGCTGACCAGGACAAGCTGGGCATCGCGCTCCAGCGGCTCGCCGAGGAGGACCCGACGTTCCGGGTCAAGACCGACGAGGAGTCCGGCCAGACGCTGATCGCCGGCATGGGCGAGCTGCACCTCGACGTGCTCGTTGACCGCATGGTCCGCGAGTTCAAGGTCGCGGCCAACGTGGGCAAGCCGCAGGTCGCCTACCGCGAGACCATCCGCCGCGCCGCCGAGGGCAACGGCCGCTTCGTCCGCCAGACCGGTGGCAAGGGCCAGTACGGGCACGCGGTCATCAAGGTCGAGCCCAACGAGAAGGGCGCGGGCTACGAATTCATCGACAAGATCGTCGGCGGCACCATCCCCCGCGAGTACATCAAGCCCATCGACGCGGGCATCCGCGAGACGCTCGACACGGGCATCTTCGCCGGCTACCCCATGGTCGATGTCAAGGTGACCCTCATCGACGGCTCCTACCACGAGGTGGACTCGTCGGAGATGGCGTTCAAGATCGCCGGTTCCATGGCGATCAAGGACGCGGTGCACAAGGCCAGCCCGGCCATCCTCGAGCCGATGATGAAGGTCGAGGTCACGATGCCCGAGGAGTTCATGGGCGACGTGATCGGCGACCTCAACAGCCGACGGGGGCAGATCGAGGGCATGGACCCCCGCGGTTCCACCCAGGTGGTCCGCGCGTCCGTCCCGCTCGCCCAGATGTTCGGGTACGCCACGGACCTGCGGTCGATGACCCAGGGTCGAGCCAGCTATTCCATGGAGCTCAGCCACTACGCCGAGGTTCCCCCGAACCTCGCGGCCGAGCTCGTTGCCAAGTCGAAGGTCTAAGAGGGATCGGCTCGCCACCACGCGAGCGAGCAGCAGGAGCCAAAGCGGACATGGCCAAGAAGAAGTTCGAGCGCACGAAGCCGCACGTCAACGTCGGCACGATCGGCCACATCGACCACGGCAAGACGTCGCTCACGGCCGCCATCAGCAAGTACCTCGCGCTGCGGGGCAAGGCCGA
>JAJZRG010000092.1 GCA_021802825.1 Chloroflexota bacterium | reverse complement strand
ACTCCGCCTCGCCGGCGGCGAGGTCGTGCGGATGGATCGTCTCGAGGTTGAACCGGTTCGGGTTCTCGAGCGCCAGCTCGGCCGTGTCCTCGACGACGCCGACGCGCTCGGAAGGATCAAAGATGTCCGTCAGCGAGCGCAGGAGGGTCGTCTTGCCGGCCCCGGTCTCGCCCGCGACGAGGAGGTTTGCCTTGGCCCGGACCATCCGCCCCAGGAAGTCGGCCATCTCGGGGTTCATGCCACCCTCGGTCACCCAGTCGCGGCCATGCCGGCCGCCGGGGACCAGATCGAGGCGGAGACGGTTGAACTTGCGGATCGCGAGGTACGGTCCGCCGACCGGTGGGATGACGGCGTTGACCCGCGAGCCGTCGGGCATCCGGGCGTCGACGATCGGATGGGCGACCGACAGCTCGCGTCCGGCGAGCGCGGCGATCCGCTGGGCGATCTCGACGAGCTCGTCGGCCGAGGCGAGGACGACCTCGGTGGCCTCGAGCCGGCCGGCCCGCTCGGCGAAGATCTCGTCGGGTGCATTGACGAGGATGTCGGAGACCTCCTGGTCGTCGACCAGCGGCTGCAGCGGCCCGAGGCCACACACCGCCGCCTCGACCGAGGCGACCATCGCCGGCGTTGAGGCGAGGTCGAGCTCAGGATCGGCGAGGATGTCGCCGATCGCGGCCCGGAGCGTCGCCTCACGCTCGGGCGTCCGGTCGAACGGGTTGAGAATCTCGGGCGCCAGGCGGGCGACGAGGCGCTGGCGGATCGTCCCGAGCGTCTTCGCGCTGACCGGTGGTCGATCGCGGAACTCGCGCGGCAGGTCGTTCACGGTCGGCTGCCATCAACTCGGAGGAGCCGTCGGACGGTCGAGACGAGACCGTGGAAGCGGTGGTCGCTCGAGGACGGCACGCCTGGGAACAGTGACCACGTCGCGGTTGCCAAGGGCCGAAGCAGCTCCTCCGCCTCGGGATCGTCGGTCCAGGCGGGGACGCCGCGGTCGCCGGCGGTATCAAAGGCCTCGAGGCGCGGGATGGTCGCGACGATCGGGACCTGTTCGCCGTCGGCGAGCGCCGGCAAGGAGCCCTCGTCCGACGCCTGGTTCGCGACGAGCCCGAGCTTTCGTCCGGCGCCCAGCGCACGGACGTAGGAGGTGATCCGGAGGACGTCGGGGAGCGCCTCGACCCGCGGCGTCACGACCCCGAGGACGGTGTCGGCCTGGCCGATGAGGTGGCGGTGGCCGTCCTCGAGCTGCGTCCCGAGGTCGACGAGGACGAGCTGGAAGCCGGCCTGCTCGGCCGCGTCGAGGATCCCGGCGGCCACGATGTCATCGAATGGCAGCTCCGGACCGAGGCCCTGCAGCGGGAGCTGGGGCAGCGAAAGAAGGGTGGCCCCGAACCGCGTCTCGACCGCCCGTCGCTCGAACGTCATCGCGTCCGGCCAGTCGTACCGGGAGAGCTGCTTCGAGACCGTCGCGGGATCGAGCCCCAGGCGCAGGTGGGCGGCCGGGTTCGTCCGCGCCGCATCGAGGACGAGCACCCGGAGCGGCCGCTCGTCGCCATCGAGCGTCAGGTACCGGGCGCGCGATCCGACGAGCGTCGCGGCCTCGACGGCGAGCGTCGTCTTGCCCACCCCGCCGGCGAAGGACATGAAGCAGACGACGTGGAGCCGGCCGAGCAGATGCGGCACGGGGGCTGGCGGTTCGGGCTCCGATTCCCGCCTCCGCTCCGAGCCCACGACGTGCAGCCGCGGACCGGCGGGGGACGCGGCTGGTATTGCCGGCGGCGCCTCCCGCTCCTCGGCGGCCAGAGGGACAGGCGGTTCGGACATCGCAGGTTCAGGGACGTCGATTGTCCCAGTCTCGTCTAGCCCGCTTAGCTGCGGCTTATCTGGCCCAGCGAGCTCGGCCTGCCAGACGCGCCGTCGGCGCCGGTGGCGGGCGCCCCGGACGAGCCAGCGGTAGGCCGGTTCGCCCCGGATCGGCAGCGCCGCGGCGACGAAAACCGGCCCCGCACCCAGGACGGCGAGGAAGAGCCGGACCGGCTCCCAGATCGGCAGCAGGTTGATGATCGCGGCGACGAGGACGGCCAGGGCGCAGATGCCGAGTTGGACCCCGGTCAGCCCGAATGCGATCGGCTCGTCGCGGACGGCGTTCTCGGGGACCTCGACGAGGCCGCGCTCGTTCATGTCTCGGCCCGCAGCGGCCCCGGCCCCGACAGGGCGGCAGGGATGAGCCCGAACGGCAGCAGGAACATCAGGAGCGCGCAGCCGCTCGCCAGCCCGAGCAGGGCGTTGGTGTCACCGATGGTCGGTGGGTTGCCGTCGGGACCGATGTGGCCGAGCGCCTGGAGGCTGAACAGGACGAAGACGATCGTCCAGGCGAAGCGCACGAGGAGAATCGCGAGCAGGACCTTCAGCCAGCCGTTCGTGATCCGTTGGGTAGCCGGCAGGGCGTAAGCGGCGAGGCAGATCGGCCCGACGAGAACGACCAGCTGCTCGACTGCAGAGAGGGCGGCATTGACCATCTGGAGGAAGGTCACGAGCACCGCGGCGACGAGCCCGGCCGACAACCAGGCGCCGCTGTTCCAGTTGTTCGGCCCCTCGGTGACCCTGGGATCGAAGCTCGCGTTCTGGAGGACCTGGAACACGCCGCCCGACGCGGGCCAGGCGTCCGATCCGCCGACCGCGTTGCCCGGGATTGCCACGCCGACCATCGCGAGGTCGGTCGCGATCACGAACTGGGCGAAGACCGAGGCGAGAAAGATGCCGAGGACCGACAGCGTCGCGCCGACGACGAAGCGGGGCGTCACCGCCCGCGCGGTGTAGGCCGACTCGCCGGTCGTCCGGCTCGTCATGATCAGGTAGCCGAGGACCATCCCGCCGAGAGTCAGGAGCGGGATCGTGATGAGGAGGATCTTCCCGTACAGGTCCTTCACGACGTCGTCGGCCATCGGGTCGATCGGTGTGAGGGTCTGCCCGCGCAGGCTGTCGAGACCCGCGCGGTTCGCGTCGGTCAGGCGGTTCGACCACCAGATCGTGAGGTCGCGGATCGGGTCGCCGATGATCGGCAGGTCGCCTCGAGGTAGATCGGCGGCCTCGGTCTCCGGTACGGTCGCCGGGATCTCCGGCATGCTGGACGAACGGCCCAGAACGTTGAGACCGAGGCCACCGAACGCCATGGCCAGGAGGAGCAGCGCGGCCGGCGCGACCTGCGCCGATACCGCGAGTCGGAGGAGTCCCAGGGGGACGGGCGGCCGGAGTCGCGAGACGGTCGCCATGTCGCCACCGTTAGAAGGGCTTCTCGATGAGGCCGTAGGCGACGGCGATCGCCGTGATCGTGCTGACGATGACGCCCGCGAGGACCATCCAGACGAGGCCCATGATCCCGTTGGTGATCCGCTTCTGTGCACGGTGCTCAGCGTCGGTGTTCGCGCCGGCCAGCGTCTTCTCGATGCCGCCCCAGACGATGACCGCGCCACAGATGGCGACACCGAGGCCGATCGCGATCGCCACGAGGGTCGCGATCATCTTGGTCACGGGCGCGAGGGCCTTCTGGGCTCCTGACGGGACCGTCTCGGCGGCCAGCACGGGACCGACCCAGGTGAGCAGTAGGAGAGTCGCAGCTAAGCCGGCGATGAGTGGCAGGTAAGTGGCGGCGAAGGCGCGGACGCCGGGACGCATGGATTGCTCCTCAGCCGACGGCGGACTCGAAGGCAGACGACGGCCCCTCGCGGAACCGACGGACGAACTCGGCGATCGCGGCCTCGTCGGCCGTGGCGAGGTCGAGCCCGGCGGTCCGGAACCAGCTGACGACGCGCGACAGCTTGCGCAGGCGGTAGTACTCAGCAGGCGTTATGAGGACGCCGACAAACTTGCCCGACGAGTAGATGGCGCCCGGGCGGCCCTCGGCGACCTCGTCGAGGATCCCGGCCAATCGCCGTTGGATCTCGGTGATCCCGATCGTCCGCGGGATATCGAGGATCTGGCGCGGCTCGCGAGCGAGGCGCCGGACGGCGGTCGCATTGGCACGTTCGCGCCCGGCGACGACCGAGCCGAGGCTCGCCGTGTCGTCGACGAGCTCCGGGTACACGTCCAGCCCGTGGAGCGCCGAGAGCGACCGCTCGATCGCGACCCAGCGCTCGGCCTCCTCGTTCGCGATCAGGACGGCCGACGGGTCGCCGTGCTGGAAGACCATGACCGGCGTCCCGGCCGCGGCATAGGCGACGGCCAGGCGGGCCTTGTCCCGGAGCTCGTGCATCGCCATCGTCCGGAGTTCGCCCGCGATCATGCCGCCTCCCCTCGACGCCAGCCTTCAGGGATGGGCGCCAGGACGGCGACCGCGTCGCTGTACCAGGTGATCAGCACGCCGCCCTCGCGGGCCTTCGCGAGGACCTTCGGAAAGTCACGCCAGAACTCGGTGACGCGGAAGGACTCGTAGGCGTCGTCCGCGCGGCGAGGCCGGAGCAGGGCGATCGGCACGCTGTACCGGATCACGACAAACGTCTCGCCCCGCGCTGCCCTGGAGACGCACTCGCCGACCCGGTGCCGAAGGTCCGCGCTCCTGACCTCTTCCATGCCGGTGACCATACCACCGACGAATGCGAGAATCAACCAGTATGTTGTGTAAGATGTTGTGTAGTTGACGCGGGCGCGAACGAACGATCGGGACCTTCTACATTGCGAGCCACTCCTCAACGAGCCCGCGGAGTCGAGTGATCGCCCCTCGGTGGTCCCAGATCCATGGCTCGACCTCGAAGTCCGCGATCCGCAGCGTCGGGGCATAACCGTGGAGGGGCGGGACGAGGTCCGCGAGTGCATCGCGGAACGCGCGCTGACGATGCCGGTCGCCATCCATCGGGAAGAGCGGTGGCTTCGGCCTCGCCCACCCGCCGCCGCCCTGTGCGCGGCGCCTTCGGCTCTCGGCGAGCCAGACGCGTTTAGGAAAGCCGAGCGCGACCTCCTTCGGGTATGCCTCGAGTGTGAGCGCTCGGTACTCGTTGAAGTGCTGCGATTCGTCCACCTCGACGAGCCGGAGCGGCGTGGCGCGCCCGCCGATAACGCCATCGACCTCGCGCCACTCGCGAATGGGCATCTCGTCCGGCAGTTCCATGCCGTCGGTGAGCCGCCCGTAGATGAGGCGAGTCGTTCGCCACCGCGTTTGGCATTCGGCGCGGCCTGGCCGGATCAGCCAGTCTGGCGTTGGCCCGGGATAGACCCGCCGTCCGAGTGCCCTTGCGAGCACATCGAGCACTTGGTATTGAAGGTCGCGTGCCATCGATCCTCCTTCCCTTCGAGCGACATGTGAGGATGCTCCTCTCTGGCAAGTCCGCAACGGGAGGACTCAGCGATGGCGACACGCGTGTCGCACGAGGCGCTCATCCTGGCGAAGCTGCACGACGCCTTCCTCGACCTGCCTGGCGTGAGCTACGCGAGCGGGATGGGGGCCGCGAACCGCTTTCCGGTCGAGGGTTGGCAACTCGTGGGCAGCCAGCAATTCCAGTTCGGCGATCTCCGGATCGAGACGCCGACGACGACGATTGTCGTCGAGGCCGAGAGCGCGGGCGGCGTCACAAATCTCGCCAAGTACTGGCCCTTCCTAGAGGGCCGGCCGCAGAAGCGCTTCGTGCTCGCCCATCTGTTCCAGGTGCTCTCGGCCAACGACTATGTCAGCCACATCCGGCTCTGGGAGTACCTGATCGAGAGGATGCGCGCCGATCTGGAGTCGCGCTGCGACGTACGCTGGCCCGAACAGTGGGAGGCGCGGGCGTTTCGGTACGGGCCCCAGGTCAAGACGACCGCGCAGATCGCAGCGTACCTTCGCAGGGCAGCCGGCTGATGGCCAACGGGTCGACAGGAGCCCGCCTCGCGATCGCGTGCGCCTCGTCCGTGAGCGCCACGGCGAGGGGCCGAGAGAGCCGCGGTCGGGCCGATCGTCCTCTGGGAGGACGTCAGCAGCACTCCGCGCGTGCCTTCAAGTGCTGACTCGACTAGAACGCGCACTCGTTGGCGCGTCCGCGAGATCCCCGTCGATCACCTCCGTCGGGATAGTCACCGCCAGCAGGTCTCGTGGCTCAAGTTTGAACAGACCGGCTCCGTACGCCCGGGCTCGCTCAAGCAGCGCGGTCTGGCCATCCGGGCTGTTGAGCCATGTCGTCAGGCGCACACTCAGGCCCTTCTTGCCGTCCAGATAGATGCCATACAGGGCATTCGAAGGTACGGCCCTGGCCTCGTTGAAGACCGCCCTCATTCGGCCCTTCCCCATCGGCGAGACGATCACATCGGGGGCTTCGATGTCCTCTACCAGATACCAGTGGTCCCGATGGCTTGGTAGATATCGGTCCTTGACGCCGGATGCCGCCGCGGCCTCCAACCAGGCAGCGACCTCCGGGTCGGCCAGGAGCGCAGGGTCGGCGAGGAGGACCAACCAAGAGCGCTCGCCAAGCACCGCTAGGTCATCGTGCGCCTCGAGAGTCAGTCGATCGCCAGCTAGATTCCTCAATCGCCGAACCGCGCGCACGGTCGCCTGCGCTGGGAGGCGCTCACGAGCCTCATTGGTCAGGAGAAAGAACTCGTTCGCGCCCGTGGCCACCCCTCGCCGGACTCTAGCAATCCGGTGAAGCGGTGTGCCCTCACTCGGCCGGTCGTGTCCCTAGAGTTGGTGTAACAGCGGACCTGGCCGGGCATGGAAACGGCCACCGCGTCATCCTCGCGTCGTTGGAACTGAGAAACCGACGACACGGAGAACACCACGATGGCCGACG
>JAJZRG010000006.1 GCA_021802825.1 Chloroflexota bacterium | reverse complement strand
GGCGATACCTCGAGAACCGGCTCCGCGAGGCGTACGGCTTCGACGGCACTCCGATCCGGCTCGTCTTCCGGGAGCAGGTGCGGGAGAAGCGACCGCCGAAGGGCAGGGGAGCGCGCACGAAGCGCTGAGGCGTCGCCGACCAGTCCACCGACGCGTCGCCTCCGCGTCGACGTTTCTGGTGGCTTGTCGTCGCATCGTCGACGCTGCGTCGACTCCGCTACTGATTTCGCGGACCTGAAGCCCGGGAATCGGTCACAACGTCGCAGCTGCGTCGACTTTGCGACAGGTTGGTGCCGATTCCGTCGACTGCTCGGCGACTCCCGGGCGAATAAGCCGGTGGTGAGCGAGCCACGCTTCACTGTGCGCATGAACGCCCGACAGGTGGAGCATGCCGCGGCACGAGCGGCGGAGCGTGCCGCCAACGCCCTTCGGGAAGACCTCGAGAGGCTCCGTCTTGGCGCCGGGATCTCCGTGCCGGAGCTTGCCCTGGCGGCGGGAGTCGACCGCGCCTACCTCTATCGCATCCTCTCCGGTGAGGCGGCGCCGTCCGACGAGACGCGTGCGAAGCTGGCGGTGGCCCTCGGTGCTGACCTCTCGCTGCACCTGTACCCGAACACCGGCCCGCTGGTCCGGGATCGACATCAGGCAGCGATCCTCGAGGGGCTCCTCGCCGTGCGCCACCCGCGCTGGCAACCGTTCACTGAGCTGCGGGTCATGCGGCCATCGCGCGGCTGGACCGACGTGGCGTTCCACGAGCCGGCGGAGAACGTCATCGTCGCCACCGAGATCCAGTCTGAGCTCCACCGCATCGAGCAGCTGGTGCGCTGGTCGGCCGAGAAGGCGGCATCGCTGCCCAGCTGGGAGGGCTGGGAACGGCTGGGCACCCCGCCGAGCATCAGCCAGCTCCTCGTCGTGCGCCGCACCCGGCGGACTCGCGCCATCGTCGCTGACGCCGCGCGGCAGCTTCGGGTGGCGTACCCAGCACATCCCGACGATGCCATCGCGGCGCTGACTGCTCCCGGCACGCAGTGGCCCGGCCCATCGCTCGTCTGGGCGGATGTCCGCGACGGGCGGGCGAGACTGCTCGCGGGGCGATGACTCGCGGGGCGATGACCGGCGGCCGGGTGGTAGACTCGTCGACCTCGGGGCGTGGCGCAGCCTGGTAGCGCACCTGAATGGGGTTCAGGAGGTCGAGCGTTCGAATCGCTCCGCCCCGACCACTCTCCCGCGCACGAAACAGCCCCTCGGATCGCTCCGAGGGGCTTTCGTTTGGGCGCCGCACCCAAGGCCGTGCCCAACGGCTACCGAGCGACGGCCCCGAGGGTGCGGTCCATCCGCTCCGCGGCGCAGGGCTGCATCGGCGGCGTCAGGTGGGCGTCAAGCCGAAGACAGCACTGGCGCAGGGAGCGCTGCGAAGTCGCGCTGAAGTGTCCGGCATGACTGCCGCAGGCCGAGCTATTCCGGGCGCGTGATCGCATCGAGCAGCGCTGCCGCGCGTCGGGCGCCGACCTCGTGCTCCTTCGCCCGGTAGCGGCTGAGGGCGTCCTGGGCACTCGCCACCGCCTCCTCGACGCGGCCGGCCGCGTCGAGGACGTGCGCGCGGTCAAGTTGGACGTCTGCCTTGACGATCGCAAGGCCGGTCGGGGCAGCCAGCGCTGCCGCCTCGTCGACCGAGGCGAGGCCCGCGTCGATGTCGCCTCGCCGGGCCAGCAGCCTCGCCCGCAGCGAGCGGTGCGTGACGCGCTGCTCGACGATCGCGCTGCTCTCGAGCGGATCGACCGCAGTCTGGGCCTCCTCGTCGAGGCCCAGGTCGAGGAGCACGCGCGCGTACGTGCCCAGCACGTCGTTCCTGCCCCAGCCGTCGTCCTCGCCAAGCATGGCGAGGAGCTCCCGGCACGCCTCCGCCGCCCCTCGAAGATCTCCCCTCGCGAGCGCGATCGACGGCTCAGGCCGGAAGTCCTCCATCGCGGGCGGGAGACCGGCGGCAGCCGGCAGGCGGATGCTCGCGTCGAGGTCCTCGCTCGCCCCTGCGGCGTCGCCCATGTTGGCCCGCGCCGATGCGCGGCTCAGCAGGAAGGACTTCGACGCGGGGCGGCCGGCCCACCGGACGAGGAGCGTCGTCGCCTCTGTCACGACGCGGCTGAGCGGGGCGGGACCCTCGAAGAGGGCGGACAGCACGTTGGCGGCCGCCCACTGGAGGAATGGTCGCCACCCCAGGTTCTCAGCGGCCTGGAGGCCCTCGCGCGCCCACGCCTCGGCCCCCTCCAGGTCGCCGGTGAGGAGGTCGCCGTCGGAGAGCCGCAGGAGCATGGGGGGTTCGAGGTACCGCACGCCGTGCGTCCGGTAGAGCTCGAGCGCCCACAGGTCGTCGCGACGGTTGGCGGCGTGGTCGATCTTCGATGGGTCGGCGTAGTCCCGGATGATCCTCGCCAGGCGGGCGGCCGACGTGTCGGCCACCACGTCGCCGTACACCGGGCGGAGTGCCTCGGCGTGGGTCAGGTTGGGCACGTGGCCCAGCCCGGGCCCGTACTCCCAGAGGCGCGAGATCCACCAGGCCGCATCCTCGGTGCCCGGCGCAAGGTCGGCGGCCGCGCTCAGGAGACGCGTGGCCGCCCGTGTGTCGCCCAGCTCGTCCTCGGCGCGCATGCCCGCCTCGCCAAGGGCCCGGGCGGCCCGCAGGCGCAGGTCGGGGTCGTCGGGCAGGCCGAGCTCACCACGGTAGCGGTGCGCCTGGGCGAGGTGGTGGCCGAGGATCTCGCGGTGCTCGGCGAGAGCGTCGCCCGCCTCCGCCTCGAGCCAGTCGGCGAAGGCCAGGTGATGCCGGGCGCGTGACGCCTTGGGCATGGCGTCGTACGCAGCGTCGCGGATGAGGAGGTGCCGGAAGCGGTACCCGTCGCGGCCGGCGCCCGGGCGGCGCTCGAGGACGACGAGTTCCTTGCGCGCGAGCGAGCGGAGGAGACCCGCGAGCCCGTCGCGGAGGGCCTCGGGCAGCAGCGCCGCGAGCGCTCCCGCCGAGAACGACTGCCCCTCGACCGATGCCGCCTCGAGGACCGAGCGCTCCTCCTCCGGCAGGCGGTCGAGCCGCGAGGAGAGCAGCGCGGACACGGTCGGCGGGATGCGGAGGGCCGAGAGGTCGCCCGCCACGGACCAGGCGTCGTCCTCTCGGACGAGCCGGCCCTCGTCGACGAGCATCCGCAGCACCTCCTCGAGGAACAGCGGGTTGCCGCCGGCTGCCGAGGTCACCCGCTCGCGCGCGCCGGCGGGCAGGTCCGCGCCGCCGAGGAGGGCTCCCACGAGGGCTTCGGCGTCGGCGGCGGCGAGCGGCGCGAGGTGGACGGCCTCCGCCGCGCCGGCCCCCGAGCCCCAGCCCGGGCGAACCTCGAGGAGCTCCGGGCGCGCCATGCACAGCATCAGCAGCCGGCCTTCGGCGCGCTCGGCCACGTGCTCCACCAGGTCGAGCAACGCAGGCTCGGCCCAGTGGACGTCGTCAAGGACGAGGACGACTGGACGCTCCCGGGCCCGCGCCTCCAGGAGGCGGCGCACGGCCCAGGCGGTCTGCTCCGCGCTGCCCGAGCCCGGCAGCCCGAACAGGCCGCCAAGGCCCGCGACGACCGCTGCGGCGTCGGGCCCCTCGCCCGCGGCCGCCCCGCCAACTGCCGCCGACGCCTCGTCCGGCCCGGCGAACGCCGCCAGGCCGAGTGCCGGCCGGAGCGCCTCCGCGAGCGGGAGCCACGTGATGCCCTCCCCGTACGAGAGGCACCGTCCGCGGAGCACCTCGGCCGCGTCGCCCAGCGAGCCGAGGAACTCCTCGACCAGGCGGCTCTTCCCGGCCCCTGCGACGCCGAGGACCGTGAACAGGCGGCACGCCCCCTCGTCGACGACGCAGCGGTACGCGCTGGCGAGCTGGGCAACCTCGCGGTCGCGCCCCACCATGGGCGCGTCGAGCCGCCGAGTGCGGGCCGGGGAGCCGGGGCGAAGCGCGAGGACGCGCCAAGCGGGCACAGGTTCGGCCTTGCCCCGCGCGTCGAGGGGGGAGACCGGCTCGGCGGCGACCGCATCGCGCACCAGCCGCCACGTCGGCTCGCCGACGAGCACCTCGCCCGCCGCCGCGCCCGACTGGAGGCGGGACGCCGTGTTCATCGTGTCACCGATCAGGGGACCGCCGCCGCCCGGGACCAGAACCTCCCCGGTCGTGATCCCGACGCGCGCATCGAGCGGGATCGGTGCGCCCTCGCGGAGCCGCGCCAGCCGCTCCTGGACCTCCAGCCCGGCGCGCACGGCCCGCAGTGCGTCGTCCTCGTGGGCCACGGGCAGCCCGAACACCGCGGACACCGCGTCCCCGATGAACTTCTCGACCCGGCCCCCGTGCCGCTCGACCGCCTGCCGGGCCTCGGCGAAGTACCGGTCGAGCAGTGGGCGCAGCACCTCGGGGTCGTGCCGCTCGCCGAGCGAGGTGGAGCCCACGAGGTCACAGAACAGCGCGGTCACGACTCGGCGTGACTCACGGGCTGTCGCCGTCGCGCCCAGCTTCGCCCCGCAGCCCGCGCAGAACGCCGCGTCCGCCGGGCTGCCGCGCCCGCAGGACGCACAGGTCAGCGCCGCCAACGTGCACCCTGCCGGAAACGCAGCTCCCTCGCCATCGACGGAGCATAGTTGCACGGCGGCCAGACAGAGCTGCCGACCGCCAGCGAGGGGCGGGGAGCGCCCCGTCGCTCGGCGGACCGCGCGATCGCGGCCCGAATGGCAGGTCGCCCCTCCTGCGACCCAGGGGATCGGCTGCGGCCCCTCGCCGACAGCGCGGCCGGAGCACTGGGCCTTATCGGGCGAGCATGCCAGCCTGGGGTCGACCGGCGCCGTCGCGGTCGACAGGCGCCGCCGCGGTCGTCGGCTCACTGGTCCGGACCGTCTGCGCGGCGTCCGGGCCCTTGGCCCACGCGGCCCAGGCGCCGGGGGGGATGGGCTCGAGCTCGACATCTTCCACCTTGGCGGGCTGGCGCTTGCCGGTGATCGCGAGGAGGACGCTGGCGACGTACATCCGGCCCATGGTGTGCTCCTTTGTGCTCCCAGTCGCCGGCGGCTGGCCCGTTGGCGATGAGGCAGATGCTCGCCCTTGGATCCGGCGAGCCGGAATGGCGCACGCCACGCCCGGGACGGTATTCCGTCACACCCCCGCCCGCTCGGCCCATCTGGCGTCTATGCTCCGCGCCATGGAGGGAGCAGCGCCCCAGCCCCAGCCCCATCCGCCGGACCCGATGGCGGGACCGCTCGCCACCGCCTTCCGAGATGCCCGGCGACAGCGCCTGCGCGTGGGCATGATGCTGTTCACGGAGGGCGACGCCTCGAGCCGCGTCGTGCTCCTGCTCTCAGGCCGTGTCAAGGTCGCGACGTTCTCCGGGGAAGGCCAGGAGACGGTTCTCTCATTCCGCGGCGCGGGCGACGTCTTGGGCGAGCTCGCGGCGATCGACGGGGAGGACCACATGGCCACGGTCACGGTGGTCGAGGAGGGCGAGGCGCTCGTCCTGCCCGCGAACACGTTCCTCGCGGCGCTCGAGCGCGAGCCCGGCCTGGCGGTCGCGCTCCTGCGGTCGGTCATCGGGCGGTTGCGCAACTCGGACCGGCTGCGGGCGGAGTTCGTGGCGCTCGACGTGACGGGCCGGGTGGCGCGCCGCCTGGTCGAGCTCGCTGCGACAGACGGGACGCCTGTCGAAAAAGGAACGCGGATCGGCCTGCCGCTCTCCCAGCGTGAGCTCGCGGGCCTGATCGGCGCGTCGCGCGAGGCCGTGAACAAGGCCCTCGCGCAGCTCGAGCATCGCGACCTGATCCTGCGCGACCACGGGTCGCTGATCGTCCGCGACGTCGAGGGGCTGCGCCGCCGGGCGAGCTGACGGCCGTGCTGGCAGGCCCGGGGCATGCCAGCTCCCTCCAGGGTGTCGGCCGCGGGCCTTGACGCAGACCCAACCGCCTGCCGCCGGAGCGAGGCCCCGGGACCCGGCCCCGCTGACACGCGGCGAGGGCCCGGCGGTCGAACCGGGCCCCTCGAACGCCGCGGGTCGCCGGGCACATCGGCGGCCAGCAGGGTGGCTCGCCACGAGCGTGGGCGCGGCCCGCAGGACAGGCGGCCTAGGGAGTCGTGGCGCCGGCGGCAGCGCGGCGGCGGAAGGCCTGGGCCAGGCGCGGCAGGCGGATGCCCCAGCGCGTGGGCCGGAGCCCGTCGCCGTCGTGCCCGCGGCTTCCGGATTCGCGAGCCTCGGCGACCAACCTGGCTCCGGCGGCTGCGGCCTCGAGGTCTCGGTGGCGGGCAGTGATCAGGTACTGGGCGGTCGTGGGGTGCAGCACCGTGTCTCTCCTCTCAGGATCTGTGGGGACGCCGTTCCTGTTGCCACGACGATGCGCCGCGTGGTCGGTGGGTTCGAGACACCACGCCACCGCGACGCCGGTATTTCGACCGGCACGAGCGTGGTGCGGGCGACACGGTCCCAGACCCGCGGCCATGCGCACGGGACGAGCCCTCGGAGCCACGCGAAGGCCTTCCGCTGGCCTCGCAACGCCGCGTCCAGCCAATCAGGGGCCGGCCATTCCCGATCACCCCGCGGGAGCGTGGTATGTGCGGCCGTCTGCCGTGGCACTCCGCACAGGCGTGTCCCGGCGCGTTGGATGCCTGTTCACCCCTGCCAGGCGTGTACCGGACTCGCTGCGCACGTAGCGCTCCCGGGGAGCGTGTTGGGGGATCTGGGGAGCGTGTTGAGCGATCTGGGGCGCGCCGCAGTCACGCCCCGGCAGCCGCCCTCAGCCGAGCTTCGCCAGGATTGCCCGCGCCAGCGCCTCGACCTGGTCGCGCGTGAAGGGGCGCTCGCCCATCGACACCACGCTCACCATGTAGGAGCCGTGGCTGAACCACAGGTCCGGCGTGGCGTAGGGAACGAAGAACGCCTGATCGCCGAGCGACGCGACCGGCGCCGCACTGGGCCCGCCGTTCGACCCGGTGCCGGTGCTGAAGTACTGCAGGTCCCCGAACTCCACCGCGAGGACGTCCTGACCCGAGCCGACAGGCAGGTGCCAGTAGCAGTGCGGCCCGCCGGTGACCCCCGACGCGGTCTGCGTGTCATGGGATGAGGGCGTCAGGCCGGTTGCGGCGGCGATCTCGGCGTCCGACAGCGCCTTGCACGCGTCCCCGCCGAACGGATAGGCAGGCGACCCGCTCGCGGCTGCGGCGTCGGTCGTGATGGACGCGGGAGGGGCCGGGGTCGCTGAGCCGGAGCAAGCAGCGAGCGCCGTCGTGAGGACGAGGCAGGCTGCGGCGAGCCGCAGGCGGGGCGGTTGAGCAAGCATCGACGGGACGAAGGGTGCCAGCACGGCGAGACCATCCCTGAGCGGGGGCCCGACGGCAAGGACGTGCAGGACCGCCAATCGGGCACCTCTGGCCGCCCGATTGGGTCGGCGGCACCACGCCACGCTTCTGCAGCGACGAGGGGACGCGGCCGCCTCCCGCGACAAGGGACGGTCCCAGGCGCCATCGACCGGCCGAGCACCACGACGGTGACCGCCGGGGCCTCCGGCCTCGCCTATGACGCGCTCGCGGGCCAGTACCGCTACAGGTGGAAGACCGTCAAGGCCTGGGCGGGCACCTGCCGCCGGCTCGTCCTCGCGTTCGCCCACGGCACGCAACAGGTGGCGACGTTCGAGTTCACAAGGTAGGTCGGGCGCGCTGCGAAGGCGCGCATCGGTCACGAGGGGCCCTGGCCGTCGGTCAGGGCTCCTTCGTGTGGCCGCCGAGGTCCGGGCGTCTGGCGGCCCGGCCCGACCTATCATCGGCGCGAGCGAGGGAGGCGACATGGACGACGAGCTGGGCCCCAGCGGCCCGGCAGCAGCAGCGGAGCCGGACAGCCGGGCGCGCCGCGTCAGCGAGCAGGCGGCGCCACGCGTCACGCCCGGGCAGTTCGCGGGCGCGCTGGCGGTCGCCTGCCTGCTGCTGTTCGTCCTGCTGGTGCTGTTCGCGGTCGCCGGGCTCGGCCCCTTGGGCATCTGGCCCGCCGTCGTGGTGGCGACGTCGCTGACCGCACGGGTCACCAAGATCCGCCGCGTGCCCGTGCTCCTCGCCCTGGGCGTCCTGAGCCTCGTCATCGTGGTGGGGATCACCTACGCGATCACGATCGCGGTGTACCTCAGCGCCCCCGCCTCAGCCATCCCGGCCCACGACTCCGCAGCCGCTCCCGCCAAGTTGCCGGACTAGCATCGGACCGTCGGCGCGGCCAGACCGCCTGCGAGGCGGACCAGCGCCGAGGCGAGGGAACACCGTGATCGAGGCGCAGCCCGCGACGAAGGGCTCTATCCCGGAGCAGGCGCGCGCCGTCGTCATCGGCGGCGGGGCGATCGGGACCAGCATCGCCTACCACCTCGCCAGGCGGGGCTGGTCGGATGTGGTCCTGCTCGAGCGCCGTCAGCTCACCGCGGGGACGACGTGGCACGCAGCCGGGCTCATCACGTCGGCCGGGATGGCGAACCAGACGCTGCTCTGGATGTCGCGCTACACGCGGGACCTGTGCGCCTCGCTGGAGGACGAGACCGGGCAGGCGACGGGGTTCCGGGCGGTCGGGCACTGCCATCTCGCCACCACCCCGCGGCGGCTCGAGACGCTGCGGCGCGAGGCGGCCTTTGTGCGCATGTTCGGCGTGGACGACCAGGAGCTCTCGGCGAGCGAGTTCGCGAGGCTCTGGCCGGCCGCCAACACCGACGACGTCCTCGCCGCCTTCTACGTCGCCGACGAGGGTCGCGTGAACCCGGCGGACCTCGCGCAGGCCTACGCGAAGGGTGCCCGGATGCGGGGCGCGCGGATCGCCGAGGGCGTGACCGTCACCGGGATCAGCCAGGAGCGGGGCCGCGTGACCGGCGTCATGACGGACCGCGGCCCGATCAAGACCGACGTCGTGATCAACGCGGCCGGACTGTGGGGCCGCGAGGTGGGGGCGCTGGCCGGCGTGTCGGTCCCGCTCCAGGCCGCCGAGCACTACTACCTCATCACCGACACCGTTCCGTGGGCACTCCCGGACCTGCCGATCGTGGAGGACCCGGACCGCTACGGCTACTACCGCGAGGAGGGCGGCGGGATCCTGGTGGGCCTGTTCGAGCCGGTCGCAAAGGCATGGTCGCTGGACTGCGTCCCGAAGGACATCGCGTTCGCGAGCCTCGATCCCGACTGGGAGCGCATCACGCCCTTCCTCGACGGGGCGATGGAGCGCTTCCCGAGCCTGCGCGACGCCGGCGTCCGGACGATGTTCTGCGGCCCCGAGTCGTTCACGCCCGACACCATGCCGCAGCTGGGCGAGGCGCCCGAGCTGCGCGGCTTCTACGTGGCGGCCGGGCTCAACTCGCTCGGGATCCTGATGAGCGGTGGTGTGGGCGCCACGCTGGCGGAGCTGGTCGACACGGGCGTCGTGCCCGTGGACCTCTCGGGCATGCAGGTGGACCGGACGCAGACGTTCGAGACGGGCCGACGCTTCCGGCGCGACCGGGCGGTCGAGCAGCTGGGCCGCCTGTTCGGCGATGCCGCGTTCCCGAACTGGCACCCCGCGAGTGCCCGCAACGTCCGGCGCTCGGTCATCCATGACCGGCTCGCGGTCGCGGGGGCGCACTTCGCCCCGTCGTCGGGCTTCGAGTACGCCGAGTGGTTCGCGCCCGACGGCCAGCACCCGCAGGTCGAGGTGGGGTGGGGGAGGGACGCCTCGTTCCCGCTCCAGGCCGCCGAGCACCGGGCCGTGCGCGAGGCGGTGGGCGTCATGGACATGAGCGTCATGGCCAAGGTGCTGGTCCAGGGGCGGGACGCGGATGCCGTCCTCAACCGGGTCTGCGCGAACGACGTGGCGGTGGAGCCTGGCCGCCTCGTCTACACGCAATGGCTCAACGGGGCCGGCGGCATCGAGGCTGACCTGACGGTCACACGCCTGGCCGAGGATCGATTCCTCGTGGTCGCGACCGACACGATTCACCGCCGCCTCGAGTCCTGGGTCCGCCGCCACGCGCCCGAGGGCGCGCACCTCACGACGACCGACGTGACCTCTGGCTGGACGCTGCTGTCGGTGCAGGGACCGCGTTCGCGTGAACTGCTCCAGGGGCTGACCAGCGCCGACCTCTCGAACCACGCCTTTCCGTACCTCGCGGCCCGCGAGATCGACCTCGACTACGCGCGGGTGTGGGCGATGCGCGTGACCTATGTCGGCGAGCTCGGGTTCGAGCTCCACGTGCCGGCCGACCAGGCGCTCACGGTCTACGACGCGCTGTGCGAGGCAGGCGCCGACTTCGGCCTCGCCAACGTGGGCCTGGGCGCGATGGGCAGCCTGCGCCTGGAGAAGGGCTACCGCGACTACGGCGTGGACATCGACAACACCGACACGCCGCTCGACGTGGGGCTCGGGTTCGCCGTCGCGTGGGACAAGCCCGGCGGCTTCATGGGGCGCGAGGCGCTGCTGGCGGCGCGAAGGTCCGGCCCGCCGAGGCGGCGCCTCGTCCAGGTGCTCGCCCTTGACCCGGAGCCACTCCTGTATGGCCATGAGCCGCTGTACCGCCACGGGCAGCTGGTGGGGCACAACCGGGTCGGCGCGTACGGGCACACCCTCGGCGGCGCTGTCGGCCTCGCGATGCTCGAGGATCCGGTGGGCCTGCCGGCCGAGGCGGTTGACGGCGACGACTACGAGCTCGACATCGCCGGCGTCCGCTGCCCGGCGCGCGTGTCGGTGCGGCCGCTCTACGACCCGCAGCGCGCCCGGATCCTCTGCTAGCCGGGGCGCATCGACCGTATCCTTCACTGGGCGCCACGTTGGCGCGAGGGAGGATAGCGATGGCCAGATGGCACAGGAGCAGCGACGAGCCCGTGCCGTATGGACCGCCACCGGCGTCCTCCGGGGCGCCACGCGAGCCGTCTCCCGAGTCGCCCGCTGAGCCCGGCCCGCCGCCACCGCCGGCCCCGCCTGGCCTGCCCCCACCGGGCGACGGTCCCGATCCCGTCACCCCCTGGGCGCCGCCGCCGGGCGCCTACAGCAGCGCGGCCCCAGGCGGCGAGAGGCTCCAGTACGGCCGGACGCTCGACCGCGTCATGGCGTACCTGCTCGACGGCTTGATCGTCAGCGTTCCGGTGTTCGTCATCGTCTTCGCTCTCGGCAGCGGCGTCCTGGGCGGCATGCGGCAGTCCGGCATCACGCTCGTGGCCGGGATCGTCGGAATGGGGGTCAACCTTCTGTACTTCGTCTCGTTCTGGACAGGGAGCGCGCAGGCGACGCCGGGGATGCGGCTGATGAAGCTGCGGATCGGCGACGCGCGGACGGGCGCCACCCCGACCGTCGGGCAGGGGCTGACCAGGTGGCTCGCCCTGGGCGGCATCTTCCAGCTGGTCGAGCTCGTGCCCCCGCTTCTGCTGCCCAGCGTGCTCTGCGCATTCGTGTGGGAGCTGATCCTGCTCGCAACCACGGCGTCGAGCCCCACCAAGCAGGGCGTGCACGACCGCATCGCGAACACCGCGCTCGTGCAGCCGGCGAGCGCGCAGACGCCCGCCGTGACGTGCCTGGTGATCGTGGTGGCGCTGTTCGCGCTCTGGGTGCTGGGCCTCGTGCTCGTGCTCCTCAGCGGCGACGTCTCGAGGATCCTGTCCGAGATCGGCGCGTCCGTCTGATCGGCGGCGACCCGAGCGCGCTACCCTCGGGCCATGCGCCCCGACGACCCCCGCCTCGACCCGCAGCAGACCACCGGCGTGACCGACATGAGCCCCGTCGCGTTCCGGGCGGCGGCCCATGAGGTGGCGGACCTGATCGCGGACTACCTCGAGGGCGTCGAGTCGTACGCCGTGTTCCCGTCCATCGAACCCGGGTCCATCGCCCCCGCCTTCCCCGCGCACGCGCCGGAGGCGCCCGAGCAGGTCGACGCCATCCTGGCCGACGTCGAGCGGCTGGTCCTGCCCAACGCCACGCACTGGCAGCACCCAGGCTTCTTCGCGTACTTCTCCACGTCGGCGTCGGGGCCCGGCATCCTGGGCGAGATGATCACGGCGGCGCTCGGGCAGAACCCCATGCTGTGGCGGACCTCGCCGATCGGCACGGAGCTCGAGGGCGTCGTGGTCCGCTGGCTGCGCGAGGGGCTGGGGCTGCCGGACGCGTTCGACGGGCTGCTCACCGACACCGCGTCCACGTCCACGCTCATCGCGATCGCCGCGTCGCGGGAGGCGGCGGGGCTCGAAGCGGCCGCCAAGGGGCTCGCGGCCCGCGAGGGCTTCGGCCAGCCCCGGGTCTACGGCTCCACGGAGACCCACAGTTCCATCGAGAAGGCGTGCATGACCCTCGGGCTCGGGCGAGCTGCGCTGGTCAAGGTGCCGGTCAACGATCGCTACGAGATGGATGCCGATGCCCTGGCCGCCGCCATCGCCTCGGACCGCGCTGCCGGCCGCACGCCGATCTGCGTGGTCGCGACCGTCGGCACGACATCGTCCACCTCGGTGGACCCCGTGCCCGCCATCGCCGACATCGCGGAGCGGGAGGGGATCTGGCTGCACGCGGACTCGGCCTACGCTGGCGTGACGGCCCTGCTCCCGGACCGCCGGGCGCCGTTCGCCGGCTGGGAGCGCGCCGACTCGATCGTCGTCAACCCCCACAAGTGGCTGTTCACACCGCTCGACGCCTCGCTGCTGCTGTCGCGCCGGATGGACCAGCTGCGGGCGGCGTTCAGCCTGGTGCCCGAATACCTGCGCACGCTCGACCGCGCCAACCCGGTTCTCGACTACAACGAGTACCAGCCGCAGCTTGGCCGGCGGATGCGCGCCCTCAAGCTGTGGATGCAGCTCCGCTGGTTCGGGCTCGAGGGGTTAAGGCGGCGGATCCGGCACCACCTGGCGATGGCCGATACGTTCGCGGGCTGGGTGGACGCCGACCCGGACTGGGAGCGCCTGGCGCCGGTGCCGTTCGCCACGGTCTGCTTCCGATACCGGCCTGCCGCACTCGCGGGCCGTGAGGACGAGCCCGACGTCCACGCCCGCCTGGACCAGCTCAACACGGCGCTGATGGACGCGGTCAACCGAACGGGCGAGGTGTTCCTCTCGCACACCCGGCTCGCCGATCGGTTCACCATCCGCGTGGCGATCGGGAACCTGCGGACGGAGCCCCACCACGTGGCGCGCGCCTGGGAGCTGCTCCGCGCGGAGGCGGCCAAGCTTGCGTAGGCTGCCGGCACAAGACGACGCCCGACTCAGGCCCGGGCCCCGCCGCTCATCCCCGGCCCGGGCCGGCCCCATCGCAAGGAGACACCCGATGTCCGATCCCGTCGAGATCCAGTACTTCTACAGGACGCGCTGGGGCGCCCATGACGAGTGGATCGAGCTCTTCCGCAGGAACCACTGGCCGATCCTCCGCGAGGAGATGGCCCAAGGGCGGTACACCGCCGTCCGCATGGCGGCTCCGCGCTTCCACGGCGACGGCCTCGCCGGCTGGGACGTGATGGTGTCGATCACCTACCGCGACTGGTCGGCCGTCCAGGAGCACGGCGACCCGTCCATCACCGCGCGCCTGTACCCCGACCAAGAGACGTTCCGGGCCGAGGAGCGCCGGCGGTTCGAGCTGCTCGAGGCGCACTGGGACGTCGTGCTGGAGGAGCAGCCGCTGACCTGATGCTCCTGCGGTGGGTCCATCGCCGGTCCCCTGGCGAGCCGCCCAGCAGCTGCTGGCACCGCCGGCACCAAGCAGCCGCCAAGCGGCGCGGACCGCAGGGGATGGGCACCTGCGGGGCGCATGGCGCGCCACCCGCTCGGCTCGAGCTCGGCTCGGCGCGCTGATACGGGCCGCTCGGCTCGAGCTCGGCACGGCGCGCTGACAAGAGCCGCTGCGCCGCAGGGCCGGTCGAATTCGCGCCGGGAGGGGACGAGCGCGGGCGTCGCCTGCCAGTCGACGATTTCGAGCGCACCGCGTCGATTCGTCGTCTGACCGTCGAACATGGGACCCAGGGAACCTTGTCGGGGCTCGGATTCGGTCGAGTCGTCGACCCGGAGACGACGTTCGGGCGGATCGAGACGGTAATCGTGGACTGGCAGGCGATTCGCCCGACTGTCGATTCGCCCGATTGACGCCGGCGGCTACAGCGTGGGCTTGAAGACCATCAGCACGACGATCACGAGCACGAGGCCGATGGCCAGGCCGCCGAGCATCCGGGAGCGCCGGGCCACGGCCTCATAGTCGGCCGAGGTCGGGTCAGCCGCGGCGAGCGCCAGCTGCCGGCGCATCGTCGGCGCGTACAGGGCAATGCCGATCACCGCCACCAGCACGTACAGCCCGATCGAGGCGGCGATCCACAGCGATTGGAACGAGAAGCCGCCGGTGGCCACCGTGGCGATGCCGGCGAGGAACGCGACGGTGTACGACGGGTTGGCGATCCGCCGGTCGAGGACCCGAATGCTCTCGATGACCCACACGAGCCGCGCCGGGTCGCGGCCGGCCCTCGAGTACCAGAACTGGTACGTGGCGTTGGCCCCGACCGCGGAGATGACGGCGAGGATGTGGACGAACTTGAAGACCAGCCAGACCTGCATGGGTCGGATTGTGCGGCCAATGGCCGCCCCGCGTCACGCGAACGGCATAATGGCCGCCTGCCATCCCGTCCGACCACCGGAGGCCCGTGCGCCCGTGCCGCCCATCACCGAGCTGACCCGCATCGAGCCCGTCCACCTCGCCCGCCTGCAGAAGCAGGGGATCAACACGACAGGGATCCTGCTCGACGTGTCCGAAACGCCGACGCGCCGGCAGTACTTGGCGGACCACGTCAAAGCCTCGCCCAACGACGTGCAGGCCTGGCGCGACGAGGCCTTGATGCTCAACCTCGCGGGCTTCGGCCACCCCGAGCACGAGCTGTTCGTCCAGGCGGGGTTCGACGGCCTGCGCGACGTGCTCGCGGCCGACCTCCCGGAATTCCGGGTGCGGATCGCCCGCGCGGCGACGCAGCTCGCGACGGACGCCCCGAGCGACCTGACGATCGAGACCTGGTGGGAGCAGGCGAGGACCCTCGAGGAGGAGTAGCGCTGCGCGGGCTCCCCGCGTCGACCCGGTACCATCGGCGTGATGCCAACCGTCCGCGGCGCGCTCGCCTCCATCGCCATCGGCCTCTCGACCGCGCTCGTGGTCGTCGCCCTCGCCATCCTGCCGTTCCTCGCGCCGCCGTGGGTGAGCTTCGAGCAGGGCCGCGCACAGGCCGCCGCCTGGACCGGCTTCACCGACGAGCAGCTGCGCGCGGTCACGGACTCGGTGCTCCACGACCTCGTGCTCGGGCCGCCCGACTTCCTCGCGTCGCTGCCGGGCGAGACCACGCCTGTCCTCAAGCCCAACGAGCGCGCCCACATGCGCGACGTGCGGGGCGTGTTCTCGGGGTTCTACAGCGTGACGCTCGCCGGCGCGCTGGTCCTCGCCATCGCGTTCCTGCTGACCCGTGGCCGCCCTGCCCGGGCCCACCTCTGGCGTCGCCTCGCACGCAGCGGGACCGTCATCGCGGTCGTCACGATCGTGGGCGGCGGGATCGGAGTGCTGGTCTTCGACCAGGCGTTCGCGATGTTCCACGAGATCTTCTTCCCGGGCGGCAACTGGCAGTTCGACCCCCGCAACGACCGCCTGGTGCAGCTGTTCCCCGACCGGTTCTGGAGCGAGACGACGGTTGCCGTCGGCATCACGGTGGTCGCGCTCTCCCTCGGGCTTCGCTGGCTAGGCGCCCGCCGCGCCGCCAGTCTCGAGCGCTCAAGTCCGTCCGGGGCCCTGGCGGCCGCGGCATGAACGGCGGGATCCCGGTCGCCTCGCTGTTCGGGATCGAGATCCGCATCTCGCTCTCGCTGGCCGTCATGGTCGGCGTCGTCGCGCTCCTCGGCGCGGAGCAGGCCGCCCTCCTCTCGCCCGGCCTCGAGGGACCGGCGCAGTGGCTTGTCGGGGCGGTCGTGGCGGTGCTGTACCTGCTGTCGGTGCTCGCCCACGAGCTGACGCACGCGTTGGTGGGCCGGGGCCGGGGCGTCGCGACGTCCGTCATCGTGCTCAACCTGGTCGGCGGCCTCGCGCCGCTCTCCATCGAGGCGCCACGCCCCAGGGACGAGGTCGCGATCGCCGTGTCGGGCCCGGCGGTCTCGCTCGTCGTCGCGGCCATCCTGCTGCCTGCCGCCATCGGGCTGAGTCTCGCAACCTCCGCCCTCGACGCGGTCGCGAGCACGCTGGTCGTCATCGGCGTGCTGAACCTGATGCTCGGTCTGGCGAGCCTCCTGCCGGCGCTGCCCCTCGACGGCGGCCGCCTGGTGCGGGGGATCGCCTGGTCGAGGACCGGCGATCGGGATCGCGCCTCGGCGGTGGCGACGCGGGCCGGCCGGCTTCTCGGCTGGGCCGTCATGGTGATCGGCTTCGCCGTGGTGCTCCTGGACGACAGCGTGCTGGGCGTCCTGATCGTCGCCATGGGCTGGCTCGTCGGCGGCACGTCGCGGGGCCTGGCGCAGCGCGCCGAGCTGGAGCGCGCGATGCGCGGCGTGACCGTGGCCGACGCGATGGTCCTCGACGTCCCCCACGTCGGGCCCGGGCTGACCGTGGATACCTTCGCGAGCCAGCTCGGGGTCGGCGGCGCGCCCATCGCCATGCCGGTGCTCGACGGCGAACGGGTCGTTGGCGTCATCGGCGTCAGCGCGCTCCGGCGGCTGGGGCCGCGACGCCTGGCCACCGCCCGCGCCGGGGAGGTGATGGCGACGCCCCCCCAGGCCCCGCTGGTCGGGCCGGGCGACGCCATCTGGGGCGCGATGGAGACGATGCAGCGACGTGGCCTGGACGGGCTCGCGGTGGTCCAGGACGGGCGGCTGGCGGGCATGGTCACGCGCGATTCCGCGGCCGAGGCGATGCGCTCACGGATCCCGGCGACGGTGGTCTGGCGGGGCCGGCGGAAGTGAGCGCCCTGAGCCGCCCGGGAACGCGCGTCGCAGGGCCGGGCCGGGCCGACGCGGTCGCGATCTATCCTCTGCCGCAGCCGAGGCCGCGCCGATGAGCGCGCTGCTCCCGGTCGAGGCCGCGCAGGCCAGGGTGCTCGCGGGTGTCGAGCCCCTGGGTGCGCACGAGATGCTCGCGCCGGAAGGGGCCCTCGGCCGGGTGCTCGCGAGCCCGGCCCTCGCGGCGACCTCGCTGCCGCCCTGGGACAACTCCGCGATGGACGGCTACGCGATCCGATCCGCCGACGTCGTCGCAGCCCTCGATCGCGAGCCCGTGCGGCTGGTGGTCGTGGGCGAGGTGCCGGCCGGCGGCGAGGGCGATGTCCCCGTCCTCGCAGGGACCGCCGTGCGGATCGCGACGGGCGCCCCCGTCCCGCCGGGCGCGGACGCGGTAGTTCCCGTGGAGCAGACGACGCCACTGGACGCTGCCGGGAACGCCGGCTCCCGGGGCCGTGACGCGACGGGACCGCTGCCCGCCGCCGTCCTGGTGCACGAGGCCGTGCCTGCCGGCGGGGCGGTGCGCCCGGCCGGCTCCGACGTGCGCCAGGGGGACGTGATCGCGCGCGCCGGCGACCTGGTCTCGCCAGCTCTCGTCGCGCTGACGGCGGGCGCCGGCGTGGCCGCGCTCAGCGTGCGCCGCCGCCCCCTCGTGGCGGTCCTCGCGACGGGCGATGAGGTGCGTGCGGCCGGCCAGCCGCTGGGGGCCTCGGGCATCCCCGACGCCAACGGCCCGGGCATCCGGTCGCTGGTCCGCGACGCGGGCGCCGAGGTCCTCGACCTGGGGATCGCGAACGACCGGCGCGACGAGGTCCTCGCTCGACTCCGCCGCGGCCTGGCGGTGGCGGACCTCGTGGTCGTGGCGGGCGGCGTGTCGGTCGGCCCCTACGACGTCGTGCGCGCCGCGTTCGACAGCGTCGGCCAGGTGGACCTGTGGCGCGTGGCGCTCCAGCCCGGCAAGCCGTTCGCGTTCGGACGCGCCGACGTCCCGGGCCGCCCGGCGCCGGTGCTGCTGTTCGGCCTGCCCGGCAACCCGGTGTCGGTGTTCGTCACATTCGAGCTGTTTGTGCGCCCGGTGATCCGTCGGCTCGCAGGCCACGCACGGCTGCAGCGGCCCGCGGACCGATGCGTGCTCGAGGAGCCGGTGACCAAGAGCGCGGGCCGGCGCGGGATGCAGCGCGTGACGGCCCTCCGGGACCCCGACGGCAGCCCGGTCCGCGATGAGTCCGGCCGCGTGCGGGTCCGGCTGGCGGGCGGGCAGGGGAGCCACGTCCTCTCCGCGCTCGCGGCAGCCGATGCGCTGGCCGTCGTGCCGGAGCCGCTGGCGCGGGCCGAAGCCGGGACCGAGCTCGAATTGCGCTGGCTCGACCGGGACTGAGAACGCACGCCGACCACACCACCTCGGGCCCACCCGATCAGCCGCGCGTCCGCGGGCCCGGTAGGATCGTGGCAACTTCGGAGGAGACATGGACCGCAACGACGCGCCGCGCACAGAGCGGCGCCGCCTCACGCACGTGGACCGCCGCGGGCGCCCCCGCATGGTGGACGTCTCGGCGAAGCCGGCGACCGCGCGGCGCGCCGTCGCGGAGGCCGAGGTCGTCGTGGCGGCCGAGACGATGAGCCTGGTCATCGACGGTGGCGGGGCGAAGGGCGACGTGCTCACCGTCGCCGAGCTGGCCGGCGTGATGGGCGGCAAGCGCACGTCGGAGCTGATCCCGCTGTGCCACCCGATCGCGCTCACGGACCTCGTCGTCACCATCACCCCCGACCGGGCCGCCGGGGTCCTGCTGGTGCGTGCCGAGGCCGCCACGACCGGCCCCACCGGCGTCGAGATGGAGGCGCTGACCGCCGCGTCGGTCGCCGCGCTGACCGTCTACGACATGGTCAAGGGCGTCGAGCGCGGCGTCGAGGTGCGCGCGCTCCGGCTGGTCTCGAAGAGCGGCGGCAGGAGTGGCGAGTGGCATCGCCCGGCGGGCCCGTCGGGTGCGAAGGGAGACCGCCCCGGACGGCGTCCCGGTGACAGGATGGCAGGCCGGGTGGGCAAGAGGAAGCCGGTGGGCGGGTGACGCGTCGCTCTGCGCTGGTCCTGACGGTGAGCGACCGCGTCGCCGCGGGCACGCGCGACGACGCGTCGGGCGAGGCCCTTACAGCGCGCCTCACGGGGCTGGGCTTCGAGGTGGAACGGCGGGTGGTCCCCGACGACGTGCCGGCCATCGCCGAGGCGATCCGGGCGGCGGCGGCCGAGCACCCCTTGGTCGTGACGACCGGCGGCACCGGCCTGACCCCCCGAGACGTCACCCCGCAGGCGACCGCAACCGTGCTGGACTACGAGGTGCCCGGCATCGCCGAGTCGATGCGCGCGGAGGGCCGTAAGTCCACGCCCATGGCCGCCCTGTCGCGCGGCCTCGTCGGCGTCGCCGGTCGGGCGCTCGTCGTCAACCTGCCGGGCTCGCCCAAGGGGTCCATCGAGTCGCTCGACGCGGTGGTGCCCATTCTCGACCACGCCCTCGAGACGCTCTCGGGGCCCTTCGACCACGACATCGAACGCGCCGCGGGGCGGCGCGACCTGCCGCCGGGTGCCTGAGGAGGAGACCAGACCCGTGTTCGAGTCGTTCGCCCACGTGCCGGCCTACCCGCTGGTCTTCCCGATCTTCTGGGGCGCGTTCGCGGTCTTCCTGCTGATCGTCATGCGCCATGCCCGGGTGTGGATGGCGGTGCAGGCGGTCGAGCCCCGGGCGCTGCGCAACGTGCCGCGGCGGGCGTGGGGCGTCGTCCGGTACTCAATCCTCCAGACCCGCATGTTCACCGAGCCGGACGTCGCGATCATGCACTTCGGCCTGTTTCTGGGGTCGACGATCCTGTTGATCGGCAACATCAACTTCGTCACCGGTGGCATCCCCGAGGCGATCCTCGGCTACCCGTTCGGGGGCGCGATCTGGGCGTTCCTGCTCGGGCTCCAGAACCTGATGGCGGCGGCGGCACTGGCCGGCGTCGCCTACGCGCTCTACCGCCGGCTGGTCGTGAGGCCCAAGCGGCTCACCACCATCGACACCCGCGTGCACTTCCAGGTGCTCGCGTTCATCACCGCGGTGGTCAGCACCGAGTTCGTGGCCCAGTGGTGCGAGGCCGCGGCGTTCGGCTCAATCCCCGGCGCCTTCATCTCGAACGCCATCGGCGGGGCGCTGGCGGGCCTCGGCCACGACGTCACCAACGCCGTCTTCATCGTGCTCTGGTGGGCGCACGTGTTCGTCCTCGCGGCGTTCCTGGTGTTCATCCCCACGAACAAGCACTTCCACGTCTACACGAGCTTCGTGAACACCTGGCTGCGCAAGCTCGAGCCTCGCGGCCAGCTGCCGATGATGGACCTCGAGCGCGAGGACGCCACGTTCGGGGTCCGGACGCTGGCTGACCTCAGCTGGAAGGACGTGTTCGACGGCTTCACCTGCACCGAATGCGGCCGCTGCACCGCCGCCTGCCCGGCCAACCGGACCGGCAAGCCGCTCGACCCGCGGGCCCTGATCATGGGCATCCGGCGCATGTCCGAGACGGCCGAGGCGGGCATCGACCTGATCCCCAACAGTCCGAGCGTCACCTCGACCTACGGCCTCCCGGGCGCGAAGCCGAAGGAGGAGCTCCTGCGCGCGCCGGTCGTCGGCAACGCGATCAGCTATGACGCGGTGTGGGACTGTGTGACCTGCGGCGCCTGCGTCGAGGCCTGCCCGGTGACCATCGAGCACGTGGACAAGATCGTCGGCCTCCGCCGCAACCTCGTCCTGGAGGACTCCAAGTTCCCGCCCGAGCTGACGCCCGCGTTCCGGGGCATGGAGAGCGTCGCCAACCCGTGGGGCCAGCCGCCGAGCGCCCGCCTGGACTGGGCGAAGGGCCTGGCGTTCGACGTCCGGACGGCCGAGGACGTCAAGCGCGCGGGCAGGCTCGGCGAGCTCGAGGTCCTCTACTGGGTGGGCTGCGCGGCCGCCTTTGACGACCGCAACCGGCGGGTCGCGCGCGCCGTGGCCACCTGCCTCGACGCCGCGGGAGTCAGCTTCGCGGTGCTCGGGCAAGAGGAGGCGTGCACCGGCGACCCGGCCCGGCGGATGGGCAACGAGTACGTGTTCCAGATGCTCGCCTCGCAGAACATCGAGACGCTCAACAAGTACGGCATGGGCGAGCGCACGATCGTGACCGCCTGCCCACACTGCTTCAACACCATCGGCAACGAGTACGGCCAGCTGGGCGGTACGTTCAAGATCCGCCACCACAGCGAGTACCTCGCGGACCTCGTCCGGAGCGGGCGCCTGCGGATCGGCACCGACGGTCTGCCCCAGCGGACGATCACGTACCACGACTCCTGCTACCTCGCCCGGTACAACGGCGTGATGTCGGCGCCGCGCGACGTGATCGGCGCGATCCCGGGCGTGACGATGGTCGAGATGGCCGACCACGGACGCCAGACGATGTGCTGCGGCGCCGGTGGCGGGCGGATGTGGATGGAGGAAAACCGGGGCACCCGCATCAACGCCGCGCGCACAGAGCAGGCGCTCGCCACGGGGGCGGGCACGGTGGCCACGGCCTGCCCGTTCTGCATGGTCATGCTCCGCGACGGGATCGCCGAGGCGGGGCGCGGCGCTGACACCGCCGATGCGGTCTCCTCGGCCGACATCAGCGAGCTCCTCGCGGCGTCGCTCGCGCCGATCCCGGACCGCGACGTGCCGGAGGGCCGGCGGCTGACGGTCGTCTAGCGGGGCTCGTCGTCACGCGGAGTGGGGCGGATCGCTGCCGGCTCGCTGCCCGCTCGCTCTCTGCTCGCCCTGCGAGTGGTCGGACACGCCGCCCCGCGGCCGATCGCAGCCCGCTCGCCCCGCGAGTGGCCTGACGCACCGACGGGTGCGCCCAACCGCCTGCCGAACCGTACATGCGCCCTGAGTGTCGGGTGCCTCGCGAATCGAGCGGGGGCACACTGGCGCGCGTCCGTTCACTCGCCTGGCGAAGGGCGCCCGCGCGCGTGCTTCGAAGCCCCCTCGACGCTCGGGGCCTGCTCGAGAGGCGCACACCATTCGCGCTGCTGCGCCTGACGGGCCGGTCCGGACCTCGGCCTGGTGGCCCTGCTGATGGCGGCGAGCGCGGGTGCGGTGGGCGTGGTGGCGGCCGCGCTGCCGCTGGTGCCCCGGATCACCGACACCGACGCGACGCGGTTCCAGTAGGCAATGGTTCCGTGGTCCTCGGTCGAGCCGGAGTCAGCCCTTGAGGGCGTTCCCGCACGCCGAGCACAGGCGCGACGTCCACAGGTTGCCCATCCCACAGCGCGGGCAGATCGTCATGCCCTCCGTGGACGTGGCAAGGCCGGTGTCGGCGTCATCCCGAGGCCGCCCAGCGATGGAGAGGGCCCAGACGACGATGACCAGGAGGCCGATGGCGAGGCCGAGGAGCAGCAGCGAGTCCATGGTGGCGCCCTCCGTCCGACGGCGCCAACCGGACCCCCGCGGCGGGGACGCCTGTCGGAGCGCTCAGCCTAGGCGTCTCGCGGGCTGGTGTCACGATGGCCGATGTGCCTATGGCCGCAAACCCCGGATGGCCCATGACCGCTTGAGGGCGCCCCGACGCTGGTAGGATGCGGCCGTGACCCACAATGGTCCGGTCCTCGGCTCGACGCGGCTCACGGAGGAGCAGCTCCTCCTGCGCGAGGCCGTGCGCGTCCTTGCCGACGAGCGCGTGGCGCCGCGGGCGGCCGCCATCGACCGCGAGGGGACCTTCCCGGAGGACATCCGCCAGCTCCTCGCCGAGCATGACGTCTTCGCCATCCCGTTCGCCGAGCGGCACGGCGGCCTGGGCGCGGACCTCCTCACGCTCATCCTCGCCATCGAGCAGCTCAGCCGCGCATGTGCGACGACGGGGCTGATCCTGGCGGTCCAGTCGCTGGGGGCTATCCCGATCCAGATCGCCGGCACCGAGGAGCAGCAGGACCGCTGGCTGCCGGGCCTCGCGTCGGGCGAGAAGCTGATCGCCTTCGCCCTGACCGAGCCCGACGCCGGGTCGGACCCGTCGGGGATCCGGACCCGCGCCGTCCGCGACGGCGACGACTACGTGATCGACGGCGGCAAGCGGTTCATCAGCCACGCGAGCATCGCGGACTACGTCGTCGTGTTCGCGGTGACCAACCCCGAGGCTCCCAAGCCCAGCCGTCGGCTGTCCGCCATCCTTGTCGAGACCGACCGGCCCGGCTTCAAGGTGGCGCGGACCGAGCACAAGATGGGTGTGCGCGGCTCGCCCACCGCGGAGCTCGCGTTCGACCGCCTGCGCGTCCCGGTGGCAAACCGCCTGGGCGAGGAGGGGCAGGGCTTCGCCATCGCGATGCAGACGTTCGAGCGCTCGCGGCCCGGCATCGCTGCCCAGGCGGTGGGCATCGCCCAGGGGGCGGTCGAGGCCGCGGCGGCCTACGCCAACCAGCGCAAGCAGTTCGGCCGGCCCATCGGCGAGCTCCAGATGATCCAGGCACTCCTCGCCGACATGGACGCCTCGACCGAGGCGGCCCGTCACCTGCTCTACACCGCGTGCGAGGAGATCGAGGCCGGGACCGCCGACGCCGCGCGCTGGGCGGCCATCGCCAAGCTCGTGGCCGGGGACACCGCGATGCGCGTGACCACCGATGCGGTCCAGGTCTTCGGCGGGTACGGCTACATCGACGAGTACCCCGTCGAGCGGATGATGCGCGACGCGAAGATCACCCAGCTCTACGAGGGCACCCAGCAGATCCAGCGCCTCATCGTCGCCCGGTCGCTCCTCTCGCGGAGCTGACGTCGGGTTTCCACAGCCCAGGAGCGCGAACGCGTGCGAATCCTCGTCATGACCAAGCCCGTGCCGGACCCGGCGGCGAACGCCGAGCGGCTGGGCCCCAACCTCCGCCTCGACCGTGCGGCCTCGCCCACCGTCGTCAACGGCAACGACGAGTACGGTCTCGAGGCGGCGCTCCAGCTCGTGGAGAGGCTGGGCGGCGAGGTGGCGATCCTGACCATGGCGCCGACCACGGGCATCGAGACGATGCGCAAGGCGCTCGCGATGGGCGCGACGCGGGGCGTGCTGGTCGCTGACGCCGCGCTGCCCGGGGCCGACATCCCCACGACCATCCGCGTGCTCGCGTCGGCCGCCGCGACGCAGGAGTTCGACCTGCTGCTGGGCGGCCTGGACACCTCCGACGGCGCGGGCGGCGCGGTGACCGCCGGCGTCGCGGCGCGCCTGGGTCTGCCGCTGGTGTCGGCTGCCGCCCTGATCGAGCCCGACGAGGCCAGCCGGGCCGTCCGCGTCCGGCGGCTGTCCGCCAAGGGCTACGACGTGCTCGAGGCGCCGATGCCGGCCGTCATCTCGTGCACGCAGGCGCTCGGCACCCCGCGCTACCCGACCCTCAAGGGGATCATGTCCGCGCGCAGCCGCCAGATCACGACGCTCTCCCTCGCGGATCTCGGCGAGGAGCTGCTCCCGCCTGACGGCCAGTGGCCAAGCCGCGTGCTCGAGGTCCAGCCGCCGCCCGGGCGCGCCGCCGGGCGCACGATCACGGGCGCGGCCGCCGACGCCGCCCGCGAGATCGCCGACTTCCTCGCCGACCGGAGGCTGATCTGATGGCACCGATGCTGCTCGTCGTGGCCGAGGTCGCCGACGGCCAGCTCACGAAGCTCTCCGCGGAGATCGCCACGCTGGCCGCGGGTCTGGCCGCCAGCAGCGGGGGCTCGGCGCTGGGGCTGGTCGTGGACGGCGCCCCGGACACGGCCGCCGCCGAGCTCGCCGCCTACCTCCCTCGGGTCGTCAGCGTGTCGAGCGCCGCTGCCGCTGACGAGGCCTGGGCCCCGCACGCCGCCGCCGAGGCTCGCCGACTGGCTGACGAGGGTGTGACCCACGTGCTGGCGGGGGTCACCAATGACGGCCGCGACGTGGCCGGCCTGCTGTGCGGCGCGCTGGGCTGGGGCGTCCTCGCCAATGCGTCCGGCGCCGCCTGGGCGGACGGCCAGCTGGTCGTCGAGGCGATGGTCCTCGCCGGCAAGGCGATCACCCGCAGCACGGTGGACGGCCCGGCCGCCATCGTCACCGTGCGCTCTGGGGCCATGGACGCCGCCGAGCGCGGCACGCCCGGCGCGGTCGAGGTCCGCGAGCCGCTGGGCGCCCCGCTGGTCCCGGCCCCGCGCGTGCTGGACCGTGTCGCCGAGGCGGGCGCCGAGGCGTCGCTCGAGGAGGCGAAGATCGTCGTGGTGGGCGGCCGCGGCGTCGGCGGGCCCGAGGGCTTCGCGCTCGTGGACGAGCTGGCGTCGCTCCTTGGCGGGGTCACGGGCGCGTCCCGTGCGGCGGTGGACGCGGGCTGGATCCCGTACGCCCGGCAGATCGGCCAGACGGGCAAGGTGGTCCGCCCCGCGCTGTACCTGAGCCTCGGGGTGTCGGGCGCGATGCAGCACCGGGCCGGGATGCAGGGCTCCCAGACGGTCATAGCGATCAACCGCGACCCGGACGCGCCGGTGGGCGAGATCGCGGACCTGTTCGTCATCGGCGACCTGTTCGAGGTGGGACCGGCGCTGGCCGCCGAGATCCGCACCCGTCGCGGCGCCTGAGCGGGCAGCGGGGAGACGAGATGGCGGGCACGCTCCTGTGGCTGGTCGCCCTCGCCGCACTGTCGGTGGTCGCCGCGATCGTCGTGCGGCGCATCTGGTCGCTCGCCGGGAGCACGCGCGAGCTGCTGCGCCTCCAGGCCGACTTCGCAGGCATCGAGCGGCGGCTGGCCACGGTCGTGGACCCCCTGGTCGGGCGCCTCGATGACGTGCGCCGAGCGGCGCGCGACCCGGCCGAGCTCGCCTCGGAGCTCGACGCCGCCCGAACCGCCCTGCGGGCGCTGGCCAGGGAGGCGCGGACGATCAAGCCCCCGGCCGCCCTGTCGGGCCGCGTGGCGCAGCTGCTGTGGGAGCTGGACCGCGCCGTGCGCGCCGCCGACATGGCCGGCCACGGGGTCGAGTCGCTGGCGGCCAGCCGGAACCGCTCGGCCGGAACGGAGGCGCACGTTGCGCTCAAGCGCGGCACCCTAGGCCTCCGCCACGCGCGCGACGCCGTGCGCCGAGTCGTGGCGGGTGTCGCGGGCCTCAGCCCGGCGGACGTGCGGGCGATGCCGGCGTCGGCCGGCGAGTGGCCCGGGGGGATCCCGACGCCGGACCTCGACGAGGAGCTGCTGACGGCCGCGGAGGAGACTCCGCCAGCCTGATCCACCCAGTATGTAGTGGTATGCTGCCGTCGCACCACAAGCAGTAGTGGTGCAGCAGGAGGAACGATGCGCTGCCCGCAGTGCGGGAACCATGACACCCGGGTCGTTGACTCACGCGATCTCGACGAGTCCACGACCATCCGCCGTCGCCGCGAGTGCCCGTCCTGCATGGCCCGCTTCACGACCTACGAGCGCGTCGAGGCGGCCCGGCTGGTCGTGGTCAAGCGCGACGGCACTCGTCAGGAGTTCGACCGCGACAAGCTGGCCTTGGGGCTTCGCAAGGCGCTGACCCGCCGCCCCGTGCCGGACGACGCCGCCGAGCGCGCCGCGGACGGCATCGAGGCCGAGCTGCGGTCGGCCGGCCAGTCGGAGGTGCCGAGCTCGCGGGTGGGGGCGCTCGCCATGGACCGCCTCCGGTCGCTCGACCACATCGCCTACATCCGGTTCGCCTCGGTCTACCAGAGCTTCCAGGACCTTGAGGACCTCAAGCGCGAGGTGGACAACCTGTTCGCGGAGGGACCCATCGTGAAGAAGGGGAAGCCCAACCGATGAGCGTGCTCGCGGACCGCGACATCCGCGCCGAGCTCGAGGCCGGTCACATCCGCATCGACCCGTACGACCCGGTGGACCTCCAGCCGAGCTCCGTGGACCTGCACCTCGACGCCTCGTTCCGCGTGTTCCGCAACAACCGCTACGCCTACATCGACCCGCGTACGCCACAGCCCGACCTGACCGAACTGCTCTCGATCAGCGGCGACGAGCCGTTCATTCTGCACCCGGGCGAGTTCGTGCTGGGCCAGACGAGGGAGTGGGTGGAGCTGCCGGACGACATCGTCGCCCGGCTCGAGGGGCGCAGCTCGCTCGGTCGGTTGGGCCTGGTCATACACTCCACGGCCGGGTACGTGGACCCGGGCTTCAGGGGCACGGTCACCCTCGAGCTCTCGAACGTGGCCACCTTGCCGATCGCGCTCTACGCCGGGATGCGGATCGGTCAGATCAGCTTCATGCGGATGAGCTCGCCCGTAGAGCGCCCGTACGGGTCGAAGTCGCTGGGCTCGAAGTACCAGGGCCAGCGCCAGCCCACCGCGTCCGCGATCCACACCGACCGGCTGCGCGACGCCGACCCGGGAGCGCGGGGCGGTCCTGCCGCGAAGCCGGCCGAGGGCTGACGCGATGGCGATCAACGACGCGGTCCACTGGCGGGCCGACCTGGGCGGCGGGACGACGGTTGCCCTCATCCAGGCGGGCACGTTCCGCTCCGACGCGGGCACCCTGCTCGGGCCCGTGCCGTGGGTGCTGTGGCGCCCCTGGGCCGAGGCCGAGCTCGACGAGCACCGGCGGCTGACGCAGGCGCTCAATTGCCTGCTGGTCGAGACGCCGGCCGGACGGGTGCTGGTCGAGACCGGCATCGGCGAGCGCCTGGACGCCAAGAACCGCGCGATGCGCGGCTACGAGGGCAGGCCCGTCGTGCCGAGGCTGCGCGAGGCGGGATTCGATCCCGGGTCCGTGGACCTCGTGGCGATGAGCCACCTCCACTACGACCATGCGGGCGGGCTGCTCCTCGCCGACGGCACGAAGGCGTTCCCGCGGGCGAGGATCGTCGCGCAGCGCGCGGAGTGGGAGATGGCCCTCTCGGGGAACTCGCGTGTGCTCGCCTCGTACGACCAGCCCGAGCTGCGGCTCGTCGCGGACTGGGGCGCGGAGGGCTGGGCCGCGGGCGACCGCGAGCTGCTGCCGGGCGTGTCGGTGGTGCGCACCGGCGGGCACTCGGCCGGGCACCAGGCGGTGGTGGTCCGAGGGTCTGGAGCGGGCGCGAAGACGGTCGCGTTCTTCGGGGATCTCGCGATGCGCCCGTGGTCGGCGAACCCGCGCTGGGTGACCTCGTTCGACGACTTCCCGCTGGACTCGGTCGCGGTGAAGGGCGAGCTGTTCCGGCGGGCCGTCGAGGACGACTGGATCGTGGTCCTCTCGCACGAGTTGCGGGCGCCGGTCGGCAAGCTGACGCCCGATCGCGACCGCTTCCGGTTCGACGCGCTGTAGGGCCTGATGGGTTCGCCGCAGCGGGCGGGCGTGGCGTGCGGCGGCCTCAGGGCGCAGCCGTGGCGCTCGGAGCGGGGACGGAGGAGCCGACAGCCGCGGATGCGGCAGGGGCGCCCGACACCAGCGGCAGCAGCGGCTCGAGGAGGGTCTTGCCGTCGGCCTGCGTCAGCGGGCCGTTGATGACCTTCCGTACCCGGCCATCGGGCCCGATGAGCACCTGTGTGGGCAGCGCGAACACCTGGTAGGTGCGGAAGACGTCCGCACTGGCGTCGAACCCGATCGTGTAGCCGATGCCGTACTTCGCCGCGTACGCCGCCACGTCGGCCGGCGTCGTCTCCTGCACCGCGATGCCCACGATCGAGAGGCCTCGCGAGCGGTACTGGGCGTCGAGGTCGCGCAGGATCGGCGTCTCGGCCTGGCAGGGCGGGCACCAGGTCGCCCAGAAGTTGAGCAGCACCAGTCGCCCGCGCAGGTCCGCGAGCCGGACGGGCTTGCCGGTCAGGTCGAGCAGCGGGGCCGGGGAGCCGTCAGGGCCCTTCACCGCCAGCTCCGGAGCGATGTCGCCCGGGGAGAGGCCCACGGTGGGGCTCCCCACGAGGAACGGGGTGGCCGCGGCAAGGGGCGTCGTGCCTCCGGATACCGCGCCTGACCCGATGGGCCGCGTCGCCACGAACAGCGCGAGCGCCGCGATCGCGACAACGCCGGCGACGACGCCCAGCTGGCGCAGGCTGAACGGGCCGGTGACGCGAGGCCCGCGGTCGGACGGGGACTCGCTGAGGGGGGGCTCGGCGGTCACACGAACGAGGCGTAGCGGGAGAAGAACGTCAGCATGTCAAACATCATCGCCACGCCGAATGTCGCGATCAACAGCCCGCCGGCCAGCGACACGGCACGCCCGTGTCGGACGAGGAAGCGCATCGGGCCCCGGGCCCGGTCGTAGAACGCGGCGACGGCGATGAACGGGATGCCGAGGCCGGCGGTGTAGGCGAGCAGCAGGATCGCCCCGCTTACCTTGTCCGCGGAGCCCGCGGCCATCATCATGACCGACCCCAGGAACGCGCCGATGCACGGCGTCCAGCCGAGCGCGAAGATCGTCCCGAGCGCGAACGAGGTGCCGTACCCGGGCCGCCCGCTCACGACCCGGCTGCCGAGGCGCCAGCCGACGCCCGCGCCTCCCATGCCCGCGTCGGCCGCTCCGAGGGCCATGCCGCCGGTTGTCGTCATGAGCGCGGTTGACGCGCCCGTGTCCAGGGGCCGCCAGGTGCGCTCGAGGAAGCCGATCCGCAGGATCCCCGCCAGGCTCAGGCCGAGCAGGACGAGGACGGCGCCGCCCACGATCCGGACCTGGCGCATGTACGGGGCGAGCGCACCGCCCGCGAACGTCGCGGTGACGCCGAGCAGCATGAACACCAGGCCGAACCCGGCGACGTAGAGCAGGGCATGGCGGACGGCATTCCAGCGCGAAGACCGCCCGATCTCGGCCTGCGAGGCGACGGCGACCGAGGTCAGCTGGCCGAGGTACGCCGGCACCAGGGGCAGAACGCAGGGCGAGAGGAACGAGATCAGGCCCGCGGCGAGGGCCGCGAGGATGGAGTAGTCGGCGGTCATCAGCGCCTCGCGCCCGGGGGAGCCAGGTCGAGCCACTCGGCGAGGAATCGGCCCAACTTCGTCGGGCTGGTCGCGAGCTCCAGTTCCCGGTCGCCGATGGCCACCACTGGGATCACCAGGGCGTAGCGGCGGTGCCAGTCCTCGTCGTCCCCGATACTCCGTTCCACGAGGTTGGGCGCCGGCAGGCCCTGTGCGGCTCGCTTGGCGAGCAGCTCGTCGAGGTACGCGTGGGTCTCGTCGCAGAGGTGGCAGCCGGGGCGGCTGTACAGGACGATCTCGGTCGGGACAGTCACGCGGCCATTGTAGCGGCGTGCGCCGGGAGGGCCCGCGGAGCGTGGCGGGTGCATAGAATCCGGCCATGCCCGAGTCCCCGGCTCTGTACGACCGCGTCGGCGGGATGCCGTTCTTCGAGATGCTCGTGGACCGGTTCTACGCGGCGGTCCGGGACGACGAGCTGATCGGCCCGATGTACGTGCACGACCCGGCCGACCCCGAGCTCGACGGCCCACGCCGCCGATTGACCCTGTTCCTGGTCCAGTACTGGGGCGGCCCGACGACCTACCTCGCCGAGCGCGGCCACCCGCGGCTCCGGGCGCGCCACTTCCCGTTCGCCATCGACAGCGTGGCGCGCGACCGCTGGCTGCTCCACATGCGCGAGGCCATCGACGCGTCCGATGCCGGCCTGGCCGAGCGCGAGGAGCTGCACCGGTACATGACCCTGGCGGCCGACGCGATGCGCAACCTCGAGGAGCCTGCGGCGGGCGAGTAGGGGGGCGGGCCGGCCCTGTGGCGCCGCGCCATGGCCGGCGTCAGGTACGATCCTCGCGCACGCCCCCGTAGCTCAGTGGATAGAGCGGCACCGTCCTAAGGTGCGCGTCGGCGGTTCGAGTCCGTCCGGGGGCGCTTCGCCCGGCCATCTCTTCCCAGTCGAGCCGGTGGACGAGCCGCAGGAGGACCACTTCGAGCCGCTGGCGCTGGCGCTCCAGGTTGCTCGAGCAACCTGGAAGGCGCAGGCCCCGAGCACCGCCCCCGCCGCGTTCAGGATGACGTCGTTGACATCCGCGCTGCGCATCTGGTCGGACAGCGCCTGCGACACCTCAACGGCGACACTCACGGACGCTGCGACAACCGCTACCTGCCACACGCGCAGGCCGAACCGCCAGACGAGGCCGAATCCAAGCGGGGCGTAAGGCGCTAGATTGCCGATGAGGTTGGGAAGGTTTTCACGCCATCCCTCGGCTGACCCGAACCCAGCCAAGAGCGGCAGCACCGGGACGAGGTTGATCGGCATGTGCTGCGGAATGTCTCCGGGTAAGTAGCGCGCCAGTGGCGCGACCGTGAAGGCCCAGATCCCGACAAGGCTGACGCCGGCGAGGGCCTCCGGCATCGAGCGCGCGAGCGCCGCGCGGATGCCGTCGCGTCGCCATCGGACGATGGTGACAACCGTCCAGAGCGCCGCGACGGCAATGAGCCCGCGCGCGAACAGTGTGTTGGAGTGCCCGTACTGCGACAGCAGGCCCGTCAGCCAGCCCACTGACAACCCCAATGCCCGCCGGCGGTAGTCGGCCTCGGACAGGTCGCCCCAGCCGTACAGGTCCCCGAGCGACCCGCCCAGCAGAAAACGCGCCCGGACTCTCCGTCAAGGCCCGGCGAGTCGCAGGACGCGAGCCGGTTCATCTCCATACAGTCATGCTGCCAACAATCGAGAACGGCGACGTGACCAGGGAGTTCGGGCGGGTCCTCAATCACGTTCGCAAGGTCGACAACGTAGTGGCTCACGCCAGCGACGAGAGCGTCACAGAGGAGGAGGCGCAGCGGGCGTTTCGCTTTGCCCGGCAATCCTTCGGAACCTCTTTGAGGTGCCCGCCGAGCTGGAGGCCATCGAGAAGTCGGCACCAGCGGACTCGACGTCCTAGGTTGCGTCGAGCGGATACAGGCCGCTGCAATCGACCGCCATCCAGGCTCCGTACCTGCGCAGAAGGTCCGTCCGTGCTTCCTCCAGCAGGAGCGCGTGACTTCGGAAATACCCGCGCGCACCGCCAGGTGGCTGGCAGTGGATGTGGAAGATGGGCTCCTCGGCGCTCCATGGGAGCGGATGCCAGTGGTACTCGAGTTGCCCGAGTCCGTTCTGCCAACTGATGAGGTACACGTATTCGACGAGCATCCACCCGGCGCCGCTCCGCGCGTACTTCTCGAAGTAGCGGAATGAGGCGGCATGCCCAGCCCGCCCGCCTGGCGCCCTGATGCGAATGTCGACAGCGGCCGGTGACGCCGACGCGTCCAGGATGTTGGCCGTGGCTTCGCCGTCGAGCGACAGCGCCTGGACCAGCGCTTCGTGGCGCGCCTGGAGGTCGGCGGTCGAGATTGCCACGCCGACTCAGCGGGTCATATATCGGAGCCTGGGAGCGGGAGCGTCTTCCTCGTGCAGCGACTCGCTGGTCGCCTCGATCTCCGCCGGGCTCAGGCGGAAGCGTCGAACGGGGAGCGGGCTCTCCAACACCGCCATCAGAGTGGCGTACGGGACCCTGGTCACACGCGGCGAGACACGAATGGCAGCAATGCGACCGACGCGAATCGACTCCGTGACATACGAATGACTCACGTTCAAGATCGACGCGACCTCAGCCGGCGTGTAGAAGGCCTTGTGCTCGAACTGGTCCACTGGAGACTCCTTGTTGGCTATAAGCAAGGATAACCAACAACGAGCCGAAGTCAAGCCGGCGCCAGAGCTCGCGCGAGCCGCAGCATCGATGCCGTCCGCGGCGTTCATGATGGGATCGTCATCGCTAGGGGATAGCCGGCAAGTCTCGGTAGGCGCCCCGGTCCCGGGCGCCTACCGCCACCGAGGAGGGCCCGACGCCTCGCCCAAGCATTCGTGTGCTGCCGTACTGGCCAGTCTCGCGGGTGGGGAGGTCGCCGGACGTGGGTTGCAAGCCCCTGATCGAGCGGTTGGCGCGGCCCGCCGGGGCGGCGATCCTGATCGTCAGCACCGAGCTCGAGTTGCAAGCCCCTGATCGAGCGGTTGGCGCGGCCCGCTGGCGGCGACATTGACGACGGGGGGACAATCCCGGGCATCAGCTCGAGCCCGCGATCCCAGCCTTGGGTTCCAGCGGCGCATCGCGGTCGAGCCGGTGGAGGTGTTGGCGGTGTCCCCGTTGCTTTCAACGCGCCCATCCGCGCTGATCGTCGCCCCACTCATCGGGGCCCTCACGGCTGTCTCGAGTGGGTTGCTCGCGGCCGCAACAGCGGCAGTCGTCCTCGCCGCATCGCCGGCGCCAACCTTTGCAGCGAGCCCGAACTCCAGCCCCTATGCCCAGGCGTCCTGGTACAACAAGTACCTCATCGTCTCAAGTGGCACGGCCTCGCTGTGCAGCGGCAACTCCGGATCGATGCCGCAGCCGCCGTTCGGGGCCAACGTGGACGCGAGCCACGAATGCGGCTCGCAGAGCGAGACCTCCATCGCGATCGATCCCGCCAATCCCAACGTCGTGATCGCGGGCTCGAACGAGATCCAGCGCCTGCCGATGCGGGCGATGGTCTCCGCTGACGGCGGCGCGGCATTCACGGGCGTCGACCTTCCGCTCCCGCCACCGAGGACGAGCCGCGGCTTCGACTTCGGCTCCGATCCGGGCCTCGCCTTCGATTCGAACGGCGTCGCCTACTACTCGTACATCGTGGTCTTCTTCGGGGCCGGCGGCGGGATCAACGGCACCGAGATGGCGGTCGCCCGGTCGAGCGATCACGGCGCGACCTGGGCGGCGACGTATTTCGCGCTCCAGACGGGCACGGCGCAGTTCAACGACAAGCCGATGATCACGGTCGACACCGGCGTCGGCGCCGGTCACCACACCAACCGCATCTACGTCACCTGGGACCACGCCACCGGCAACTCCTCGTCGACGAAGAACGGCAACAACGTCCTCCTGGCGACCTCCGACGACGGCGGCGCCACTTTCTCGGCGCCGGTCTCGGTGAGCGGTCCGTTCACGGGCAGGACCGGCGGCATCGGCGCTGACCCGTATGTCGCCGGCGACGGCACGCTCCATGTCGCCTGGCAGGACTACGCGCACGGGGCCATCCTCGACGCCGCCTCGACCGATGGTGGCCGAAGCTTCGCGTCGCCCCGGCTGATCGCCCATGTCGCCGGGTTCGCGTTTGACATCGCCGCCCAGAACAGCCGTGGCGCCCTCGTCTACCCGGCCTGCGGCGCCTCCGGGACGACCCTCTACTGCTCGTACATGGACGGCAGCGCCGCAGCGACGAACGTGTTCGTGGCGAAATCCACCGACGGCGGCATCTCCTGGACGTCCACCGCGATGCCGAGCGGCGGCGACCAGTTCAACCAGTGGCTCGCGGTCGACGCCTCGGACGGATCGGTCAACGTCGCCTACTACGACACCGGCACCCATGGTTCCGCCGCCGCGACCTACACGCTCGCCCGCTCGACGGACGGGGGCGGCACCTGGGCCGCGATCCCGGTTGCGACCGCGCCCACTGACGAGACCTGTTGCGCGCCCAGCGTCAACCTGGGCAACCAGTACGGGGACTACGAGGGCCTGGCGGCGGCGGGCGGCACGGTCCGCCCGGTGTGGACCGACCGCCGGGCTGCCGTCATCGACGTCGGGCTCCGGGAGGAGGTCTTCGTCGCCGCCATCACACCGTCACCGTGAAGCCTGGAGCCTGACGGCTACCTCGCGACGCCTGGGACCGCGCGACGCACGCCTTCACGCCACCGCCGTCAGGACGCGGGCGGCTCGAAGGCGGCGACGAGCATCCCGTAGTACGTCGGCGCCTCGTACGCGCGGACGCTGGGCCGCCACCCTCCGCCGATGGCCCCCTGGAGCAGGAGGTGCTGCCACCAGCTGTCGGGCAGGGCCGTGGCGATGAGCGAGGGGTCGAGGTCGCACGCCGCCGCCAGCCGACCCTCGCGCAGCAGCCCGACGATCCGCTCGTCGTGGACGCGCGCGGCCGGATCGTAGCCGTACGGGCCGTCGGCGGCGTGGGCATGCGCCTGGTCCGCGCTGGCGACGAACGCCGCGCGGCGGCCGAGGGAGGCACTCCCGCGTGATCGCCGCGCCGACCGTGACGTGCGCCTCGGCCGGGAGGTCGCGTGCGGGCGCGATGAGCACGACCGGGACGGGCGGCGCCATCCGCCCGCCGAGGAACCACAGCGGGACCAACGATCCCCAGTCAAGCGGGAACGTCGCGCCCCGGGCGTCGTTGCCGCCAAAGCTCACCCCGAGCGCCGGGACGCCGGCCTCGCGCAGGTGCTGGAGGACGGCCGCGACAGGCCACGCTGGGGTGCAGCCGGCTGCTACGAGCAGTTGAGGGTCTTGGGGGTCGAGTTGATGGGGACCCAGCGACCGGTCTAGTCCGTGGTTCCAGCGCGCGCTCGGGTCGGGGAGCGGCCGGGTCCGCGGCGGCGGCGTGAGGCGAGACGTCCGTTTCGTCGTCCCCGACCCCGAGCGCGCGGGGGCCGTCACCATCGCGTACCACGCGAAGTACGACCGCTACGGGGCGTCGATCGTCGGCATCGTCGTGTCGCCAGAGGCCGTGCGCTCGAGCCTGCGCGTGGAGCCTGCCTGACCACCGACCAGCGTCGATTCCGGGAGGCCGAACCAAGGCAGGACCGTGTTGTCGAAGCGCGTCAGCGCTGACACCCCGTCGGGACGGGCGGTCAGGACGACCATGCCGTTGGACTTGCCCGTGCCGTCTGCGGTGCGCAGGTAGATCCCGAACGCAGGCTGGCCGCCGTTCGCGCGTGTCGACACAAGGCTGAAGCGGCGGCCCTGGAGGACCGCGGCGAAGAAGGAGGCGACGGCGTCGCGTCCCTCGTACTGCAGCGCAAGCGGCGGCATCGAGAGGAAGACATCGTCCGTCAGCAGCGCGACCAGGGCGTCCACGTCGGAATCCTGATAGGCGCGGACGAAGCGCTCGAGCAGGGCCGGTTGCGCGTCGAACGCCGGCGCGCGGACGGCCCCCATGCCCGCCCGGGCGCGCTTGAGGGCACTGGCCACCGCCTCCACGGTGGTGTCGAGCATGGCCGCGACCTCGGCTGCCCGGAAGCCGAGGACGTCCCGCAGCAGCAGCACCGCAACCTGGCGCGGCGGGAGCCGCTGAAGCGCCGTGACGAACGCCAGCGAGATCGTCTCGGCGGCCTCGTACCGGGCTTCCGGATCGAACGGGTAGGGCTGGAGCCACACAATCTCGCCGAGGCTCGATGGCTCCGGGGGCTCGATCCCGGGCGTGCTCCACTCCTGAGCGGGCCGACGGGCCGCTGCCCGACGGGCGTTGAGGCAGCGGTTCGTGGCGATCCGGTACAGCCAGGTCCTGATGGAGGCGCGTCCCTCGTAGCCGCCGATACCCTGCCACGCCGCCAGCAGGGACTCCTGGAGCACATCCTCGGCGTCCTGAAGCGACCCGAGCATCCGGTAGCAGTGCGCGTGCAGCTCGCGCCGGTGCGGTTCCGTCAGCTCCCGGAACGCCTGCTCGTCGCCGGCGCGCACTCGTGCAATGAGATCCATCGTCATGGCCGCCCAATTTGGCTCGTTGGTGGTGTCTGCATCGTCACGCAGCCTGGAAGGAGCCCCGAGATGATGCTGGAGAACCGCGACATGATGCTGGAGAACAAGGTAGCCGTGGTCTACGGAGCGCGCGGCGCCATCGGTGGCGCCGTGGCGCGGGCGTTCACTCGCGAAGGAGCCCGCGTGTACGGAGCCAGCCGCGAGGACGTGGACGCCCTCGACGAGGCGGCCATCGACCGGCACCTCGACGCGGTGATGGCCGAGGCCGGCAGGATCGACATCTCGTTCAACGCGATCGGCCTGCCGGAGGTCGAGTTGGTGGGCTCCGCCCTGACCGAGATGAGCCCGGCCATGTTCGAACGCCCGATCGCCGCCTATGTCACGTCGTACTTCCTGACCGCTCGCCTCGCCGCTCGCCGCATGCTGGCGCAGCGGTCCGGGGTGATCATGACGGTGACGGCGCTCACGTCACGCCAGGGGACGCCGCTCAATGGCGGGTACGGCGCCTCACAGGCGGCGAAGGAGGCACTCACTCGGGACCTGTCCGCGGAGCTCGCGCCACACGGGATCCGGGTCGTTGGGCTGCGGGCTCACGCGCTGCCAGACTCGGGCACGATTGCCGAGGTCCATGCGCTCAAGGCCAACGCGACGGGCCAGTCCTGGGAGCAGTTCCGAGACCGGCTGATCGGATCCACGCACCCGCGACGCGCCCTGAGGGCGGAAGAGGTGGCGGACGTAGCCGCATTCCTCGCCTCCGACCGCGCCGCGCCCTTGACGGGGACGGCGGTCAATCTCTCGATGGGCGCCCTGGCGGATTGAACTCCCGCGTTTGGTCGCTGGCCCCACTGCCAGCGACCCTCGCCACCTGGCGGGACGATCCGGTCGACAGCCGGCGGCAGACCGACACCGAACCGCTAGCGCCAGCCCAGCTCCGGCGCCACGTACCGCAGGATGCTCTCGATCGCGTGGGCGTTGTACTCGACGCCGAGCTGGTTGGGGACCGTCAGCAGGAGCGTGTCCGCCGTCTGGATCGCGGTGTCCCCGGCGAGCTCCTTCACGAGGACGTCCGGCTCAGCGGCGTACGACCGGCCGAAGATCGCCTTGGTCTGCGCGTCGAGGTAGCCCACCTGGTCCGACCCCTGATTGCTGTGCCCGAAGTGCGCCCGGTCGCGGTCGTCCACCAGCGCGAAGATGCTGCGGCTGACCGAGACCCGCGGCGCACGCTCATGGCCAGCGGCGGCCCATGCCTCGCGGAACCGCCGGATCTGCTCTGCCTGGAGCTCGTGGAATGGCACGCCGGCATCCTCAGTGAGCAGCGTTGACGACATGAGGTTCATGCCCTGCTCGCCCGCCCACTCGGCCGTCGCGCGGGTTCCCGCGCCCCACCAGATGCGGTCGCGCAGGCCGGGCGAGTGCGGCTCCGGGCGCAGCAGGCCGGGCGGGTTCGGGAACATCGGCGATGGGTTGGGCCGCGCGAACCGCGAGCCGGTCAACGCCTCGAGGAGCACCTGCGTGTGCTGGCGCGCCATGTCGGCGTCCGTCTGGCCCTCGGGCGGGGCGTAGCCGAAGTAGCGGAAGCCGTCGATGACCTGCTCGGGCGAGCCCCGGCTGATCCCGAGCTGCAGGCGGCCGCCCGCGATGAGGTCCGCGGCGCCGGCGTCCTCGACCATGTAGAGGGGGTTCTCGTAGCGCATGTCGATGACGGCCGTCCCGATCTCGATGAGCTTCGTGCGGGCGCCGATCGCGGCCAGCAGCGGAAACGGCGAGGCGAGCTGCTGGGCGAAGTGGTGGACGCGGAAGTACGCGCCGTCGCCTCCGAGCGCCTCGACCGCCTCGGCGAGCTCGATGGACTGGATGAGCGCATCCGCCGCGGTGCGCACCTGGGAGTGCGGTGACGGCGTCCAGTGCCCGAACGACAGGAACCCGATCTTCTTCACGAGTCGAGTCTACGGTGCCATCGGCCTGCAGTCCCGAGCGAGCTCAGCAGCTCCGACGATGGCAGTCACAACCCCGCCTCGCCGATGAGGCGGACCCGATCGCGCCCCTCGCTCTTCGCCCAGTACAGGGCCGCATCAGCCCGCACGAGCAGCTGGCGCACGGTGTCGTCGTCCCGCCACGAGGCGACGCCAATGCTGATCGTCACTGGGACGTTCCCCGCCTGCGTGGCGATCGACTCGGCCGCGACCGCCGCGCGCATTCCCTCGAAGAGCGCATCGGCGTGCTCGGCATCGAGTCCCTCCGCGAGCACGACGAACTCGTCGCCGCCGAATCGGCTCAGGACGTCGCTCGCGCGGAGCGCGCCGGTCACGATCCGGACCAGCCAGCACAGCACCTCGTCGCCCACCTGGTGGCCCTGCGCGTCGTTGACCTTCTTGAACTGGTCGACATCGCAGATCCCGAGAGCGAGCCCCCTGTGGTGTTCACGCTCCTCCGAGACGGCGCGGGTCAGGACATCGCCGAACGCCCGCCGGTTCAGCGCGCCCGTCAGCGGGTCGTGCTGCGCCTCGTACGCGACAGCTTCGTAGGCTTCGCGGAGGCGGCCCTGCAGCTCGATCACCCGGCGGCCCACCTCGACCCGGGCGCGCAGCTCACCCGGATCGAACGGCTTCGCGAGGTAGTCGTCGGCGCCGGCCTCGAGGCCCTCGACGACGTCGGCCTTCTCGCCCCGGGACGTCAGGAGCAGGAGATACGGCGGCTGGTCCGTCTGCCGGCCGCGGATGAGGCGGCAGACCTCCACGCCGGAGAGCCCGGGCATCATCCAGTCCAGGATCGCCAGGGCGGGTGCGCCCGGCCGGCGCATCGCCTCCCAGGCCTCCGTGCCGTCCACTGTCGCGACCACCTCGTGGCCGTGCTTCGCCAGGACCCCCGCGAGGATGAGGCGCGACGTGACGTCGTCGTCGGCGATGAGGATCCTCACGGCATTGCTCCATGCCCCGGTCCGAAGTCGCCGCCGGCATCGACCATCGCGTCGCGCAGGCGTGCGAACTCCGACTCGAGGTCCGGGAGCAGGGATGCGAGTGCCCCGGAGTCGCCGGCGACTCGGGCCGGCCGCGGCGTCAGGCCACGTACTGCGCGAGGTGCTCGCCCGTCAGCGTGCTTCGGTCGGCGACGAGGTCCGCGGGCAGTCCGGCGAAGACCACCTGCCCTCCGTCGTGCCCGGCACCCGGCCCGAGGTCGATGATCCAGTCGGCGTGCGCCATCACCGCCAGGTTGTGCTCGATCACGATCACCGACTTGCCCGAGTCCACCAGGCGGTCGAGCAGGCCCAGCAGGTGGTCGACGTCGGCGAGGTGCAATCCGCTCGTCGGCTCGTCGAGGACGTAGACGCCTCCCTCCGTGCCCATCTGGATCGCGAGCTTGAGTCGCTGCCGCTCTCCGCCCGAGAGCGAGGTTAGCGGCTGGCCGAGGCGCAGGTAGCCGAGCCCGACGTCCACCAGGCGCACGAGGATCGCCGTCGCGGGCGGCGTCTTCGCGGCGCCGGTGCTGAAGAACGGCAGCGCCTTGTCGACGGACATCGCGAGCACCTCGCTGATGTCGCGCCCCTCGAGCTTGTACTCGAGCACGCTGGCCTCGAACCGCTTGCCCCCGCACACCTCGCACACCGTCTCCACGGTGTCCATGAACCCGAGCTCGGTGTAGATGACGCCGTTGCCGTTGCAGACCGGGCAGGCGCCCTCCGAGTTGGCGCTGAACAGCGCGGGCTTGACCCCGTTCGCCTTCGCGAACGCGTTCCGGATCGGGTCCAGCAGGCCGGTGTAGGTCGCCGGGTTGCTGCGCCGGGAGCCCTTGATCGGCGTCTGGTCGATCGCGACGACGCCCGCCCCCTTGGGCATCGACCCGTGGATGAGCGAGCTCTTGCCGGACCCGGCGACCCCGGTGACCACGCACAGCACGCCGAGCGGGACGTCCACGCTCACGTCGCGCAGGTTGTGCTGGATCGCGTGGCGGATCTCGAGACTGCCGGTGGGCGTTCGGGTCGTCAGCTTGAGCCCGGCGCGGTAGCCCAGGTGGCGTCCGGTGATGGTGTCGCTGGCGCGCAGTCCCTCGACCGAGCCCTCGAAGCAGACGGTGCCGCCGCTGGAGCCGGCGCCCGGACCGAGGTCGATCACGTGGTCGGCGATCTCGATCACCTCGGGCTCGTGCTCCACCACCAGGACGGTGTTGCCCTTGTCGCGCAGCGCCCCGAGCAGCGCGTTCATGCGCTGGACGTCGTGCGGGTGGAGGCCGGTGGTGGGCTCGTCGAAGACGTAGGTGACGTCGGTGAGCGCAGAGCCGATGTGACGGATCATCTTGACCCGCTGCGCCTCGCCCCCCGAGAGCGTGCCCGATGCCCGGTCGAGGGAGAGGTAGCCGAGGCCGATCTCGACGAAGGAGTCGAGCGTGTGCCGCAGCGCGCCGAGCAGCGGGGCAACGGAGGGCTCGTCGAGCTCATGGACCCAGCCGGCGAGGTCGCTGACCTGCATCGCGCATAGGTCCGCGATGTTGGCGCCGTTGATCCTCGAGGAGCGCGCCGCCTCGGCCAGGCGGGTGCCGCCGCATTCGGGGCAGGCCGTGAAGGTCACCGCGCGGTCGACGAAGGCGCGGATGTGGGGCTGCAGCGAGTCCTGGTCCTTCGACAGGTACGACCCCTGGATCCGCAGCATCAGCCCCTCGTAGGTCATGTTGATGCCCTCGACCTTCATTCGGATGGGCTCGTGGTACAGGAAGTCGTGGCGCTCCTTGGGGGTGTAGTCGCGGATCGGCTTGTCGGGGTCGACGAAGCCCGAGGACGCGTACAGGCGGTAGTTCCAGCCGCCGGGGGTGTAGCCCGGGATCGTGAGCGCGCCCTCGTTGAGCGACTTGGTGTCGTCGAAGAGCTGGGTAAGGTCGATGTCCGAGACTGTGCCCCGGCCCTCGCAGCGCGGGCACATGCCGCCCGTGATGGTGAAGCTGCGCTTCTCGGCCTTCGCGCCCGGCTTGACCACGGTGAACGAGCCAGCCCCCCGGACCGACGGGACGTTGAACGAGAACGCCTGGGGCGAGCCGATGTGGGGCTGCCCGAGCCGGCTGAACAGGATGCGCAGGAGCGCGTTGGCGTCGGTGGCGGTGCCCACGGTGGAGCGCGGGTTGCCGCCCATCCGCTCCTGGTCGACGATGATCGCGGTGGTCAGGCCCTCGAGGACGTCCACGTCCGGGCGGGCGAGGGTCGGCATGAAGCCCTGGACGAACGCGCTGTAGGTCTCGTTGATCAGCCGCTGCGACTCCGCCGCGATCGTGGCGAACACGAGCGAGCTCTTGCCCGATCCCGAGACGCCGGTAAACACCGTCAGGCGCCGCTTGGGGATCTCGACACTGATGTCCCTGAGGTTGTTCTCGCGGGCGCCGTGCACCCGGATCAGGTCGTGGCGGTCGGCAGCTTGCATCGCGTCACGGTAACAGCGCCCCGTCAGTCGCCGGGCAGATCATCCGGCAACAGGCTGTAGCACCAGCCGCACTGGAAGCCGATCGTGGCACCGGCCGAGTCGACCAGCCGGGCCCGCGGGTGGGTGTGCGGGCACGTCCGCGACCGGACCCGATGGAGCGTGCCCTCGCCGGGCTGCGTCCAGACCATGTCGGCATCGCCGTAGCGCGTCTGGAGGGGGCTCGAGACCTTTTGGTTGGCGCGGCACTCGACGGACGCCAGCCGGTGCGCGTCGAGCTCGGCCCGGCTCTTGTACCGCAGCCCGCACCACGTGCAGACGTACATCGTGCCGCGCGTCGCCCTGGCGTCGGACCCGCCGATCACCCGCAGCCCACGGCGCCGAGCATCGACATCGTCAGTCATCGCCCCCAACCCTACCTGCACATGCTGCGCGCGTCAGCGTGCCAAGGCAAGGCCTGCCATCCGATCGATGACGACCGACCGCTGGACCTTGCGGGTGTGGGTGCGCGGGAAGTCCGGCTCGGGGTAGGCGGCGTGCCCAGTGATCCGCTGGTGGGGCGCCACGCGCCGATTCGCTGCCGCCATCGCCGTCGTCAGCGCGGCAGCCTCGTCGGCCGGCTGGTCGCTGAACGACGCGCCCTTGCGGTAGGCGAACGCGATCCGCCCGCCGCCGGCGTCGTAGACCACTGGCTCGATGAGCCCCTCAGCCATGAGGGCCGCCTCGACGTCCTCGGGGTGGACGTTCATGCCGTTGGGCAGCGCGATCAGCGAACGCGTGCGGCCGATCAGGCGGAACGACCGCGCCGGGTTGACCTCCACGAAGTCGCCGGTCCGGTACCAGCCGTCGGGCGTGAACGCCGCCGCGGTGGCGATCGGGTCCTCCCAGTAGCCCTTGAACACCGACGGCCCCGAGACCGCCAGCTCGCCATCCGCCTCTACGCGCGCCCGGAGCGGTGGCATCGCCCAGCCGATCCGCCCGTGTGGCGTGCGCCCGCGGAAGTTCGTGGTCACGAGGCCGGCCTCCGTGGAGCCGTAGCCCTGGACGACCTCGACGCCGAGCGCCTCCCACTGGCGCTGGAGCGTCGGCGCGAGGTGCGCCGCGGAGCACATCACCATGCGCAGCTCGCCGCCCAGCGCGGCGTGGACGTCCCTGAACAGCCGGCGGCGGAGGCGCCACGGCAGGTGAGGCGCAATGCGCAGCGCCCGCCGGAAGGCCGTGCCCCGGCCGGACCGGTCGGCCTCGCGGCGAACGGCGCTGAACAGCAGCTCGAGCACCTGCGGGACCACCACGAGCGCCGTCGCGCGGTGCCCGCGGATGGACGCGGCGATGAGGTCGGGGCGGAGGGTGGCGATGTACTCCGTCTCGGCGCCAGCGGCGGCTGTGTAGATGAGGCCCGCCACCTGCTCCATGATGTGGCTGAGGGGCAGGATCGAGACGAAACGGTTCGGGTGGGCGGGAATCGTGGCCAGGCAGCGCTCCGTCGAGGCCAGGAGCATCGCCTGCGTCACGGTGACGCCCTTCGGGGTGCCGGTGGAACCCGAGGTGCAGAGGATCTCCATCGGCGCGTCGGGCGCGGCCGGGACGCGGGCCGCAAGGGCGGCCACCATCTCGTCGCCCACGGGATCCACGACGTCGTCCAGATCGAGCACGGGGAGGCTCGCGAGGGTCGGGACCGTCGGCGGCTCGAGCGTCGCCCCGCCACCCAGGAGGATCGCGGCCGGCGCGGTGAGGGCCGCGATCCGCGCGACCGTGTCGGGGGTCATGCGGGTGTCGAGGGGAACCAAGATCACGTTCGCTCGCGGCGCCGCGAAGAGGACCGCGGCGTAGCCCGGCCCGGGCGCCCCCTGGACGAGGACGCGCTCGCCGGGCGCGACGGCGGCGGCGAGGCGAGCCGCGGCGTTGTCGACGCACTGGCCGAACTCGGCAAAGGTGAGCGACTGCTCGCGAGCCGTGGACGTGCGCACCCCGAGGAATGGGCGGGCACCATGCTCCTTGGTCGAACGGGCGAGCATCGCGGAAAGCGTTGACGGCAGGGACGGGCTGGAGCCGTGGGGCGACAACGGGGTGGGAGCCTCGAACGGGGGTCCGCGCTGCTGGCGGGTGGGAGGGCGATGGGACGCGGCCGGGCCCAGCGATCCCACAGGATATCGCGGGCCGCGTCGCGCGGCCGCTGGCGCGTACCGGCGGTGCCCCGCCTCGCCGCCGACGGAAGCGATGGCCTTGCCCGAGGACCAGAGTCAGCGGCGCCGACGCACCACGCGGATGAGCACCGCCAATGCGCGCCAGCTCGCCCAGAGCGCAACGAGCTGGTACGCGATCCACGCCCTTCCGCCGGGGTCGAGCGGCCCGGCGGCGATCCCGGTGGGTCGGACCCGGACCAGTGGCAGGCCTTCGGTACGCCTGCTCAACTCCTGGTCTGATGCGGAGCGCGCATTCACGCCCAGCGCCGCGGCACCAACCAGGCCCATCGCTGCCGTCAGCGCCCTGCCAGCCTGCAGCCGCTCGCCCGGATCGGTGACGACCTCGGCCATGCCTGAGATGGAACGTCCCGGCAGCAGCACCTCGACATGGGGATCAGCCTCGATATTGCGCAGCCACCGGGTCTTCGCGCCGAACCCGGCCCAGAAGTACACGGCGCCTTCCCAGATCACGTACCCGAGCGGAGCCTCGCGGACCGCGCCGCTCGTCCGCCCGCGCGTCCGCAGGATGGCCATGTATCCAGAGACTGGAAGGCACCAGAACGGCGCCAGCCCGGCGTGGAGCACCGGGAGCGCCAGTCGTCGGTTCAGGGTGAGGAACGCCCGGTGCATCGTCGGCAGCATTCGCGCCATCAGCGGGCCATATGGGAGGGACTCCGCCGGCCCACCAGTGTCGCCCGACGGCGCGGTCTCGTCGGCGGCCACGGGATCCTTCATCGGCATCGCACGTTCCCCGGCATTCGATCCTTCCCCGGGCGCGGTGGCCCTCATGGCCCATCCTGGGCCATCGAACCAGACTCGACAGCTCCCTTGGGTCAGCACCACGAGATGGAACGGGTCGGGGCGATCGAGGGCAAGGGCCGACCAGACTGCCGAAGTGTTGAGCTCGTCGCGGCCGCCGTGCGGCCGTCGAGGCCCGGGCGGAACGTGGACCGTGCGGCGCCGCCTGGTACCGCTCGATGCCGAAAACCCGCGGCGTGGCCTGGCCCGAACGCCCGCGGTCAGCTGGCCGGGACGGGCGAGGCCAGCACACGGGCCATCACGTCGGAGAACCTGGCCGTCGCCAGGCCGATCACGCTGTCGGCGGCCCCGTAGTAGAGCGAGAGCCGGTCACTCGCCTCGTCGAGGACCCAGCCGCACGGGAACACGACACGACCGACGTCTCCCGTGATCTCGTACGGCGCCTCGGGGGCGAAGACCCACTCGGGGCAGCGGCACAGGACAGTCCCGGGGTCATCTCGGTCGAGCAGGGCGAGGCCAGCGCGGTAGATCGGCCCATCAGACGTCATCCGGACCCCGTGGTACATCACCAGCCAGCCGTGAGCCGTCTCGAGCGGTGGGGGCCCAAGGCCGATCTTCCCAGCGTCCCACCAGGCGCCGTCGTGGGCCTCCAGCAGGAGCTTGTGGTCGCCCCAGTGGCGCAGGTCGGGCGACCACGAGAGCCACATGTGGGCGCCGCCGCGGAGCGGCGAGGGTCGGTGGATCATGGCCCAGCGCCCGCCGAACCGCACCGGGAACAGCGACGCATCCTTGTCCTCGGGTGGCATCACGGGGCCCAGCCGCTTGGCGGTCCGGAAGTCGTGCGTCGTGGCGAGCGACACCAGCGGCCCGCGGCGGCTGTAGGCCGTGTAGGCGATCGCCCACTCCTCGCGCTCCGGGAGCCGAGTCAGGCGCGGGTCCTCACAGCCCCAGGTCTCCTCGGGGTCCAGGTCCACGGCCGCCCGGAGCAAGGGCTCGGGGTCGAACCGCCAGTCGTGCTCGCCATCGGCGCTGCGCGCCACGTGGAGCTGCGAGATCCCCCGCAGGTCCTCGACGCGAACCAGGAGCACCGTCTCGTCACCGACCCGGGTCGCCCCGGGGTTGAACACCGTGTTGGCGGGGTAGGGGAGGTCGGCCGCGGTCAGGATGGGGTTCGCGGGCGATCGGACGAAGAGCGGCTGCGGAATGGTCAACGGTGGGCGTCCGAAGGCTGGATGGACGGCTGGATCGAGCCCTTGAGCCTGCCGGAGGTTGTTCGTGCAGCCGTATCCCGCATCGCCCGGACCGCACCCCCGCGCGACGAAGCACCCGCACCCGGGTGACTCGCGCCGGTCGAGGGGCCACCGGATTCCAGCGCGATGGCAGGCGACGTGGTCAGGGCTTCGAGCGACCGGCTCGCCCTGATGTGTTCCGCCGCCATGAGCCACATCAGCGTGGACTCGGCGCCCTCGTTGGTGTTCCTGCCACGGGGCGTGAGGCCATCCCCGCTCGCACCGCGGACAGGGCTTGCGATCCGGACCCGGAGGTCGTTCTCTCCGAGAAACCAGGCGTACGACCGCTCCATGGCCTCGCGGTATCGGACCTTCCCGGTGGCCGCGAGGGCCGCCTCGCAGGCAAGCAGCAGGGAGGTCGCCTCGATCGGCTGCTGATCGAAGTTCGACTTGATTCCGCCGTGCGCCCACCAGCCATTGCCGACCGGCGAGAAGTGCCCGTCCTCGGACGTCTGGACGTCGATGAGCCAGTCGAGGACCTGGAGCCCGATGCGCAGCATCGTGGTGGCGCCCAGTGCGTTCCCGGCAACGATCATCGCCCGCGGCAGCAGGCCGTTCTCGTACGTCAGCTCCTGCTCGGGCCAGGGCCAGCCCGGGCGCGCATAGCTCCGGAACAGGACATGGAGGTCCGTCGCGAGCGTGCGCATGAGAATCTTCCGCGCCGCGTTGGGCGCCTCGTGACAGGCGAGGACGACCGCCGCCCGTGCGCGCGGGGAACTGATTCGCGCCGCCTTGGGGAGCGCCAGGTCGAACAGGGCGTCCGCCCGCGCCGCCATCTCGGGATCCGGCGCGGCCCCGATCGCGGAGGCGAGCGCGAGCATCGCGCGGCCGAACGAATCATCGGAGCCGGGTCCGCCGATCCACGCGCCGTCGATGGCGCGGAAGTTGCGGAAGCGGCCGATGGCCGGGTCGAAGGCGTCCTCGAGGTAGCGCAGGCTCCGCCAGGCGCTGTCGGACACGGCCGCCCAGCGCAGGACGCGCGCGTGAAGGAGGTCAACCTCGAGCGCCCGCGCCACATCGTCCACGCAGTAGCCGTGGGCCGGGTCGGCCTGTGACCCGCTCGCGTGCTGGAGGATGCCGTACTCGCCCGTCAGCGCAGCGAGGTGGCGGCGGCTGATCGGGTGGAGGGGGGCACGCCGAGGCGGTGTGCCGGTGTCCGCCTCGGGCTGTCGTGCGTCACGCACCAGCGGGGACCTCGAGTGCGGCCACTGACCGCGAGCGGTCGGGATGGACGCGAGCGAACAGGTTCCGGTACTGGGCGCCAACCTCCGGCCACACCATGCGGCGGCTGTAGGCGAACGCCCGGGCGCCGATCCGAGCACGCAGCGCCGGGTCGGCGAGCAGCCCGGCGAGCGCGTCGCCGAGTGCGGCCGGCGATGCTGGCACCAGGACGCCACGCCCGTCGGCGAGGAGTTCCGCGGCGTAGACGTAAGGGGTTGAGACGATGGCGCGCCCCGCGCCCATCGCGTAGGACAGCGTGCCGGAGGCGATCTGGGCGAGATTGGGGTACGGCGTCACGAAGACGTCCGCCGCCTCGAGCCAGCGCGTGAGCTCCGCCATGTCCGCGAACTTGTCCACGAACCTTACGTGGTCCTCCAGCCCGAGCCTCCGGACCTGGGCGGTCAGCGAGTGCCGGTAAGCCTCACCCTCTCGCTCGATCAGATCAGGGTGCGTCGCCCCGAGGATCACGTAGAGGACCGCCGGGTGGGCCGCTACCACGGCCGGCAGGGCGTCGATCGCCAGCTCGTATCCCTTGCCCGGCCCGAGCAGGCCGAAGCTCAGGATCACATCCCGGCCGCCGAGGCCGAGCGCCGGCTTGACTTCATCGGCGTTGACGAGCGGGACGGAGGGCACGCCGTGGGGGATCACGTGGACGCGCCTGGAGTCGACACCGTAATCGCGGAGCAGCAGGTTGGCCGCCGAGCGCGACATCACGACCGACGCCTGCGCCAGCGCCGCCAGCCGGGTCAGGACCGAGCGCTGGTGCGCCGTGGGCGCGCGCAGCACCGTGTGCATGGTGACGATCGCCGGGACCCGGAGCGCCTCGACGAAGTCAAGCACGTACTCGCCATCCGGACCGCCCCAGATCCCGTACTCGTGCTGCACAGAGACCACGTCAACCGACGCGTTGAGGGCTCGGGCGGTCCTCGTGTAGTCCGCGCGCTCGCCCTTGCGGATCACGTGCCGGACCTCGGGCGGGTAGGCCAGCGTGTCGACGCCGGGGTGGAGGGCAACGATCGTGCGGGCCCCAGTGGCGGCAGCAAGGTCCGTTGTGAAAGCCGCGATGCCGCAGCGGCGAGGCGGGTAGGTGGCGACGAGGGCCGTCCGAACGATGGCGTTCTCCGATTCGATCCCGAGGGAGGCCGGAGCCCTTGCGGGACGTCGGTCGAACGACCGAATCCCGAGCGGGGCAGCAGGCTGACGGGCGCGCAGGTGGCGCGCCGGGAGCTGGCTAAGCCGCGTGCACGCGGCTCGCGCGCGGGCCCTTGGGGTTCTGCTCGATCACGAACTCGACCCGCTCCCCGCCGACAAGGCGCTCGAACTCGAGCGAGCCGTCGAGGGCGCCACGATGGAAGAAGTACTCCTTCTCATCGTCCGCGGTGATGAAGCCGAACCCGCGCTCGGCAACGACCTTGTTGATGATCCCGGTGGTCACGTGGGCCTCCAACACTTCCCGAACAAGGAGGTGGCAGCGCGCACGGTCTGTTCGAAAAGGGCGACCACGCGGAGATCGTCGCAAGCAGCGGCGGTCCGCCAACCGTAACACGGATGCTCCCGCCGGGCCTCAAACGGTCTCCGCACCTCCAATGGGCCGGGTCGGCGCGCGGGATCGTCCACCCGGGCGGGCGCAGGGGCCTTGCGGGGCGTTGGCGCCAAGACCGATGATCTCCGATAGGCGTCTCCGCCCGGATGCCACGTCAAGGGGAAACGATGCGACGCTGGCCGCTCCGTGGGTTGAAGATCCTGGTTGCGGGGTCGCCCTGCGGCCGGGCGCACACGAACCCGCCGGTAACCGGTGAGCCGGCATGGGACTCGCCCACCACCTGGGCGCTGACCGTGCGCCCGTGCCTCGACTGCCACAGCCACAAAACCGCGTGGCCCTGGTACTCCAACATTGCCCCGATGTCGTGGCTCCAGCAGCGCCACGTGGGCGAGGGGCGGCAGAAGCTCGACTTCTCCGCCTGGGGGACCAGCCGGCAGGAGGTCGAGCACCCTGCCGGGCAGGTCTCCAGCGGTGAGATGCCACCCCGAGACAACCTGGTGCTGCACGCGGACGCACGCCTGAGCGATGCCGAGAAGCAGCAGCTCATCGACGGGCTGACGAAGACACCGGGCAGCTCGGGCGAGTGAGCGCCCCATGACGTCCCGCTACCCGTGGCTCCTGTTCGACGCTGACGACACTCTGTTCGACTACGCCCGAGCCGAGGCGGAGGCGGTCCGCGGCGCGTTCGCCGCCCACGGTGCGGCCTTCGAGGACGCCTGGCTCGCCTCGTACCAGGTGGTGAACGCGCGGGCATGGCGGGCGCTGGAGGAGGGGAGGGTCACGCCCGCGCGGCTGCGCGTGGGGCGGTTCGAGGAGCTGTTCGCCGAACTCGGCCTTGCGCTCGACCCGGTCGCGTTCAGCGCGGTCTACCTCGCGCAGCTGGCCATGCAGGCGCACCTCATGGACGGCGCGCTCGAGGTGGTGGAGGCGCTGCGCCCGAGCCACCGCCTTGCGATCATCACCAACGGGCTGTCTGACGTGCAGCGGCCCCGCATCGCGAGCTCGACGCTGGCGGGCGTGGTCGAGCAGCTGGTCATCTCGGAGGAGGTGGGCGCCGCCAAGCCCGACCCCGCCATCTTCGAGGTCGCCCTCGCGCGCATGGGCTCGCCCAACCCTCGGGACGTCCTCGTCATCGGCGACAGCCTGAGCTCAGACATCGCCGGCGGCGTCGCGGCCGGGCTGGACACGTGCTGGTTCAACCCGCGAGCGAAGCCTCGCGGCGACGCTCCCGCGCCGACCTACGAGATCAGGCGTCTCGAGGAGCTGCTCTCGCTGCTCCAACCCTGACAGACCTCGCCTCGGCTCCGGCGACGGCGTGGGGCAGGTCGCCGCTGTACAGGGTCGCCCTGCGGGGATCGGATCGTCGCCGGGCCGATGGGGCGCCCGAGACCAGGACGAAGCGCGGCCGGGTGGCCGCGGTACCCTTGCCGGCATGCCCGCTGAGTTCATCTACACGACCTATCGCCTCGGCCGCCACTACCCGCCGGACAAGACGGTGCTCGAGGACATCTCGATCTCCTTCTACCCGGGTGCCAAGATCGGCGTCATCGGCCCCAACGGCGCGGGCAAGTCGAGCCTCCTGCGGATCATGGCCGGGCTGGACGACGGCTTCGTGGGCGAGGCGCGCCTGACGCCCGGGTTCACCGTGGGCTACCTCAGCCAGGAGCCCCAGCTCGACCCGGCCAAGGACGTCAAGGGCAACGTGCTCGACGGCGTGCGCGAGGTCCAGGCGCTCATCGAGCAGTACAACGCCGTGATGGCCAAGTGGTCGGAGCCCGACGCCGACTACGAGGCGATCGGCGTGGAGCAGGCGGCGCTGGAGGACAAGATCGCCGCGGCCGACGCCTGGAACCTCGAGCGCAACGTGGACATCGCCATGGACGCGCTGCGCTGCCCGCCCGACGACGCTGACGTGACGACGCTCTCCGGCGGCGAGAAGCGCCGCGTCGCGCTGGCTCGGCTGCTCATGCGCCACCCGGACCTGCTGCTCCTCGACGAGCCCACCAACCACCTCGACGCGGAATCGGTCGAGTGGCTCGAGCGGTATCTCCAGGAGTACAGCGGCACGGTGGTGGCGATCACCCACGACCGCTACTTCCTCGACAACGTCGCCCAGTGGATCCTCGAGCTCGACCGGGGTCGCGGGATCCCGTTCAGCGGCAACTACTCGGGCTGGCTGGAGCAGAAGCTCGCGCGCATGGCGACCGAGCAGAAGCAGGCCGACGCGAAGCAGCGGACGCTGGCGCGGGAGCTCGAGTGGGTGCGCATGTCCCCCCGCGCGCGCCAGTCGAAGGGCAAGGCCCGCCTCTCGTCCTATGAGCAGCTGCTTGCCGAGGCCAGCGACGAGAAGACGGTCGCCCGCGAGCTCGAGATCGCTATCCCGCCCGGCCCGCGCCTGGGCGATCAGGTCATCGAGGTCACGGGCCTGCGCAAGGGGTTCGGCGAGCGGCTCCTCATCGAGGACCTCACGTTCAGCCTGCCGCGCTCGGGCATCGTCGGGATCATCGGTCCCAACGGCGCCGGCAAGACGACGCTGTTCCGGATGCTCATGGGCCAGGAGCCGCCCGACGCCGGGTCGATCACGATCGGCGAGACGGTCAAGCTGTCCTACGTGGACCAGGGCCGCGACCACCTCGACCCCGACAAGACGGTCTTCGAGGAAATCACGCACGGGGTCGAGGTGGTCCGCGCCGGCGCGCGCGAGGTGCCGGCGCGCGCGTATGTGTCGTCGTTCAACTTCCGCGGCACGGACCAGCAGAAGCTCGTGGGCACGCTGTCGGGCGGGGAGCGCAACCGCGTCCACCTCGCGAAGCTGCTCCAGACCAACGGCAACGTGCTGCTCCTCGACGAGCCCACCAACGACCTCGACGTGGACACGCTGCGCGCGCTCGAGGCGGGTCTCGAGTCATTCCCGGGCTGCGCCGTGGTCATCAGCCACGACCGCTGGTTCCTGGACCGGATCGCGACCCACATCCTCGCCTTCGAGGGCGACAGCCAGGTCAGGTTCTTCGAGGGGAACGTCAGCGACTACGAGGCGTTCCGGCACAAGGAACTGGGCGCCGCGGCGGACCAGCCGCACCGGATCAGGTACAAGCGCCTCGCCGCCTGAGCCGTCGGCTGTCAGCGCGCTCGCAATCTCCCGGGCGTACGCACGGATCCGCTCCCAGTCGCGGAAGTCGCCCACCTGGTGGGTGTGCAGGATCTGCGCGTCTACGCCCGGGGCGCCGGGGTCGAGCAGGCCCCCGAACGTGCGGTGGGCGCGGAACGGCACGTCGCCCATGATCGCGACGACGTTGTCGGCGGGCGGCAGGTCCCTCGCGGCGAGCTGGCGGTCGAGCGGGCCGCTGCTCCAGAGCCACAGCGGCTTATTGCGCAGGGCCTCGCGCCCGCGCACCACGAACCGGTTCGCGTCGCGCTGCCAGTGGGCGGCGTAGAGCGCGCTGCCGAGGACCACCGCGTCGTACGGGGCGAGGTCGCGCGCCTGTCGGGCCGGCCGGACGATGACCTCGAGGCCGGCCTCGCGCAGGACGGCCGCGATGGCCTCCGCGACGTGGGCGTTCGAGCCCATCTTCGTGGCGAAGGCGACGAGCACGCGCCGGGCCATGGGATCTGGCGTCCCTCCTCCGCGCCGCCGCGGCTTGGGCGACGAGCGCCGCTAATGTTGCCCCAAACGCCGAGCCAGACGGGTCCGCACCAGTCTAGGATCCTCATGACGCGCCGGCGTCGGCGCGCACCCAGGTCACCGGAGTCCACGCGATGGCCGACATCCAGCTGACCGAGCCCCAGCCGGCGATCGCGGCCGGTTCGGAGGCCGTCGCCGGAGCATCCGCGCTTGCTCGGCTCCGCAGCTGGGCGGCGGACGCGCCCCCCTACACGGCCGACTCGGCCGATCAGCGGACGGTCGAGTTCCTGGGCCTTCGGCTGCCCGCCCGCGCCACCACCGCCGTGATCCTCGTCGCGCTGCTCCTCCTGCTCGACTACCACGGCCACGTGACTGACCTCGTCGCGTGGGCCACGGGCTGGTCCACGGCGAATGAGGCCGACTTCAAGCGCATCCAAGGCATCGGCCGGCTGCTGCTCCTCGGCGGCGTCCCGCTGCTCGTGGTCCTGCTCGGCTTCCGCGACCGGCCGAGCCGCTACGGGCTCCGGCTCGGCGACTGGCGGGCTGGGGTCGCGATCGTCCTCGGCGGGGTCGCGGTCATGACGCCGGTCGCGGTCGCCTTCGCCCGCGTCCCGGCCTTCGCCGCGTATTACGCGCTGCAGGCGGCCTCGGCGCCACAGGTCTTCCTGACCACAGCGCTCGACGTGGTGCCGGCCGAGTTCTTCTTCCGTGGGTTCCTGCTGTTCGCGCTCCTGCGCATGGTCGGTCCGATCGCCGTCGTGCTGGCGGCGTTGCCGTTCGCCTTCGCGCACCTGGGCAAGCCCGAGGTCGAGACGCTGTCCACCCTGGGCGGCGGCTTCCTCTACGGCTGGCTCGACTGGCGGACGGGATCGGTCCTGTGGAGCGGGCTCGCGCACACCTGGATCCTGGGCTGCCTGGTCCTGGCCTCGGCGGCGGCCGGCGTCCCGGGCGCCTGACGCGGCAGCGCTGACCGTCGATCGGACGCGGCAGCGCTGACGGACGATCGCAGGTTCAGCGCTGACGGTCGATCCCGGGTTCGGCCCCCGGGGCACTCGACCGCGGCTTGCCCAGCCCCGGCGGTATCCTCGGGGCATGCCCGACCCCGTTCCCCACGACATCCGCGTGCTCGCCGACGAGCGCGCCCGAGCCCGCCGAGCCCGCGACTGGGCGACCGCCGACCGACTCAAGGCCGAGCTCGCGTCGGCCGGCTGGGACGTGGTGGACGCAGCCACGCTCTACACGCTGGAGCGCCGTCCCGCCGCAGTCGTCGAGGTGGACGGCGAGGTCCGCTACGGCGCCAGCGATGCCGTCCCGTCCCGGCTCGGCGAGGCCCCGGCAGTCGGGGCGACGGCCGTCCTCGTCGCCGACGATGTCGCGGGTGTGCTCCCGCGCTCGGTCGCGGCCCTGCTCGCGCACTCGGCCGGCACGCAGGTCATCGTCGTCGCCAACGACCCGTCGGAGGCCGTCGCGGCGGACGTCGCCGGGCTACCCCGCGGTGTCGAGGTCGTCCGGCTGGCGCCCCGGCTGGGCGCGGCTGCGGCGCGCAACGCTGGCATCCGACGGGCATCGTGCGGGGTGGTCGTGCTGCTCAGCCCACGACTCGTGGCGGAGGGCGACGTCATCGCCGCCCTGGCCGCGCCGCTCGACGACCCCGAGGTTGCCGTCGCCGGCGTCGGGGGCCTGACCACCGAGGACCTCGTCCACTTCGCGCCGACCCTGCCGGGCGTCACCAGGACGGCGGCCGTGGATCTGCGCGCCATGGCGTTCCGGCGGGAGGACTACATAGCGCGCGGCCCGCTCGACGAGCACTTCACGACCGATGCGTACCTCGATGCGTGGTGGGCCTTCGCCCTCCGCGATGTGCCCGGGGACGCCGATGTCCACGCCGTCCCGCGCCGGGCAGCCGTGGTGGCGGCGCCGTTCACGATGCTGGGCGACGACGCTGCGCCGCCCGACGAGCGCCTCGCGAAGAAGCACCGCTACCGGTTCCTCAAGTGGTTCGCCAGCCGGCGCGACCTCCTCGTGAGCGCGGGGGTCAGCGCGGAGTAGGGGACACCTAGCCCTTCGGCGAAAATCCCCGACCACCGCCCTAACGAATCGTTGCGCGGCTCGTTCCATGGGTAGAGGCCTCGCAGACAGCATCGTTCCCCCGGCGGTGTGGCACGGCGAGGCCTCATTTCCTGCCCGCGAGCCGGACCCGGGGCGGACGGGGTCCCCGGCCTATACTCCGGCCGTGCGTCGCTGGGTCTGTATCGTGGCCATGCTGGCCGGGTTCTCCGGTGGCGGGTACACGTGGAGCGCGCGCCCTCGCGCCGCCGTCCCGATGGTCCGCATGCTCGACCCTCGCCGGCCTGAGCCGGGACTGCCGGAGGTGGCCTGGTGGAACCTGATCTGAGCGGACCCGACCAGCGCGGGCCGTTCGCGCCGCCAAGCTACACGGACGCCGACTGGCTCGCGCCCGGCCCACCTGACGACCGAGGGACCGGGTCAGGCCCCCGGTGGCGCCGCGCGCTGGTGGCGCTCGTCGCGCTCGTCACCGCCGCCGCCCTCGTCGTCCACCTGCTCCCCACGCCGCTCGGCACCGCCCCCGACCGCACGTTCGCCGCCTCCTCGGGGACCGTGACCGTCCTCGCCGGCACCCCGTCGTCGATCGACCCTGCCCACCACGGCGACCTGGGGAGCGCGCGATACGTCAGCCAGCTGTTCGAGACGCTGACGGCGGTGGACCCGTCGCTCCAGATCCGGCCCGCCCTCGCGAGCAGCTGGCAGGTCAGCGACAACGCCACGAAGGTGACGTTCACGCTGCGCGACGGGCTGGAGTTCAGCGACGGCTCGCCGCTCACGGCGTCGGACGTCGTCCACAGCTGGCGGCGCCTGTTCGTCCCCGGGGACCCGTCGATGCTGGCCTCGCTCATGGCGGGGGTGAAGGGCGCCCGCGAGCTGCTCTCGGGCCAGTCCACCGACACGAGCACGCTGGGGGTGAGCGCGCCCGACCCGAAGACCGTCGTGGTGGAGATGGTCCAGGGCGGCGGCAACCTGCCCGCGATCGTCTCCAGCGCACCGTTCGCCGTGGTGCCCCCGTCCACGGGTGACGGCGAATTCCAGCCGGCGCCCGGGACAATGGTCGGCAGCGGCGCCTACACGCTCGCCTCGGTCAGCTCGGACGCGTGGACGCTCAAGGCCAACCCGCACTACTGGGCGGGAAGGCCGCCCGTGGACACCGTGCAGATGCTGCTGACGCTCCACGGAGAGTCCGCAGTGGACGCGTTCGCGGCCGACACCGTGGACATCACGCCCGTGTCGTTCACTGACGCGACCTGGCTCGCCTACGACCGCCAGCTGGGGCCGTCCCTGCGCGAAGACCCCGATCTGTCGGTCAGTTACTACGGCTTCGAGACTCGCAGGGGCCCATTCGCCGACACGCGACTCCGGCAGGCCTTCGCGATGGCGGTCGACTGGCGGCGCCTGGCGCTGCTCGACGACCCGATCGCCAGCAAGCCCGCGACCGGCATGGTCCCGGCGGGGATGCCCGGCGCGCCGCGGGACGACTTCCTGCCCCCGTTCGACGTGGCGAGGGCGAAGCAGCTGCTGGCCGACGCCGGCTACCCCAACGGCCAGGGCCTGCCCTCGATCACCTTCATCGGCGGCGGGGGCGGCAGCCACGACGGCCAGATCGTGGCCATGCTCAAGGCCAATCTCGGCGTCAGCGTCCAGTACCAGAGCATGGGCTTCAATCCCTACCAGAGTCGCCTTTCCAGCGACCCGCCGGACATCTGGAGCCAGTCGTGGGTTGCCGACTACCCTGAGCCCAACGACTTCCTCGGCGTGCTGCTGGGCACCGGCTCCACGGCCAACGAGGGCGGCTGGTCGAACCCCGAGTTCGATGCGGCGGTGGCGAAGGCGAGTTCGGCCGGCGACCCGGCGACGGCGCTCCAGGCCTACACGCAGGCCATGCAGATCGTCCAGCAACAGGTGCCGGTGGTGCCCGTCTCGTACGGGCGCTCCTGGTCGCTGGTTCGCGACGGCATCCTGGGCGCGGCGCAGAACGGCACCGGGATCCTGCGCCTGGCCGGCCTGGCCCGGAGCGGGCAGTGATCGCGCTCGGACGGGGCCGCATGGTGCGCCTCCTCCTCACCGTGGCCGCGTCACTCGCGCTGCTGGCCCCCGCCACGCCCGTCCGGGCCGCGACATTCGCCTTCAGCGACCTCCAGACGAGTAGTACGTTCAACAAGGGGATCGACTTCTCGGCCAGGCTCGACGCGAGCGAGGCTCCGCGCCGGGTCGAGCTCCAGATCACGTTCCCGGCCGCCACCGGCCCGTTCGTCATCGATCTGGCTGACCCGGGCGCGGACGGAACGGCGTACCGGCCGACCGCCGGCAGCCAGGGCCTGCACTACACGCTCGACACCAGCGGCAGCGGCCACATCATGCCCAACACGCCGATCAGCTACAGATGGGTCGCCTACCCCCAGGGGGGCGGGGAGCCGGTGCGCAGCGAGGCGACCAGCTACCGCTATGCGGACGAGACGCAGCAGTGGCAGACGCTCCGCGACGGCATCGTGACCGTGCACTGGACCCGGCGAAGCGATGCGTTCGCCCAGAAGGCGGCGGCGATCGCGGTCACGGCGATCTCGACCGACGCGACGCTGCTCGGGATCCACGAGACGACGCCCGTGGACTTCTTCATCTACGGCGACGACGCGAGCTTCCGGGCGGCGCTCGGCCCGGGCGTCCGCGAGAACGTGGGCGGGGAGGCGGTGACCGAGATCCGCACCCTGTTCGCGGAGCTCACTCCCGACGTCCTCAACGACCCATGGGTGGGCATCGTGATCACGCACGAGCTCACGCACCAAGTGATCGACGACGCGACCAGCAACCCCTACCGGTCCCTCCCGCGATGGCTCAACGAGGGGGTCGCCGTCTACCAGTCCGAGCGCGATACCTCCCGGTATCGGGGGATGGTGCAGGACGCGGCCGCGTCGGGCGACCTGCTGCCGCTCACGGCGCTCGGCTGGCAGTTCCCTACCGACCCGCAGAAGACCCTCCTCGGGTACGCGGAATCCGTGTCGGCGGTGGACCACGTGGTCCGAACGTACGGCAAGGACGCGCTCGTCAAGCTGATCCTCGCCTACAAGGACGGCCCGACCGACGACGAGGCGCTGACCGCCGCGATCGGCAAGAACATGGCGGACTTCCAGACCGAGTGGTACCGCGCGATCGGCGCTACGCCACCCTCGCAGTTCGGCCCGCAGCCGGCGCCCTCGGGCCCGCTTCCCTCGGGCTGGACGGGCCCTGCCGTGACCCAAGGCCCGGCCGGCTCGCCCGCAGCCGCCGCGAGCAGCTCGCCGGAGGCTGCGGCGACGGCAACGGCCGCCCCCACCGCATCGCCGGCGACAGTGCCCGCCTCGAGCGCCGGGAGCGGCTCGAGCACCGACCTCGCACTCATCCTCATCGCGCTCATCATCGTGTCGGGGGCGGCGCTGGCGGGGATCGTCATCGCTGGCAGGCGAGCCGCGTCGCCGTGACCGCGGTCGCCGGCCGGATCCGGGCGATACCCACCTGGCAGCTGACGCTCGGCCTGGCCCTGCTCGCGCTCGGCTTCCTGGTGGCGGCCCAGATGGCAGCCGAGGGCCCGCGCGTGCGCTACACGAGCCAGGAGCGCACGCCACTCGTGGAGACGGTCCAGGACCTCCAGGCGCAGCAGGCCCAGCTCAAGCAGCAGCTGCTCGACGCACGGGCGGCCATCCAGAACCTCGAGGCCGCCGGCGAGGGTGGCGCAGCCGTGACCAAGCAGCTCAACGACGAGCTCCAGGCCGCCCGGATCGCCGCCGGCCTCGTGGCCATGACTGGCCCGGGGCTCGTCATCCAGCTGTCCGATTCGACCCTGCCGGTGCCGGCCGACGGCAATGCGCAGGACTACCTGGTGTCGGGCGCTGACGTGCTCACCGTGGTGGACCAGCTGTGGGCGGCGGGGGCCGAGGGCGTCTCGATCAACGGCGAGCGCGTCACGGTGTCGACCGCCATCGTGGACATCGGCGGCTCGGTGGTCGTGAACGGCGCCTATGTCGCGGCGCCCTACCAGATCAGCGCCATCGGGCCGAGCACCATGTTCGACACGCTGACCCACCAGCAGGGGTTCGTGGACTTCGTGCGGGCTCGCAGCCAGACGTTCGGGATCGGCGTCTCGTACGCCACTCCTGACCAGGTGGACCTGCCCGCGTACGCGGGCTCGATGAATCTGCGGTACGGGGTTGCCACCCCCTCGGCGTCGCCTTCATCGCCGCCGGCGACGGCACCTGCCTCGGGGATGCCCTGATGGGCCGGGGGAGGGGACCGCTCGCGGTCGGGCTGGTGCTTGCGATCCTGGGGCTCCTCGTCGTGGCCCAGCTGCGTTCGCAGGCGCAGGGCCAGGGACTGACCCAGCTGTCGGTCCAGGACCTTACCGAGCTGGTGGCCAACGTCACGGCACGCAACAACCAGCTGCGCGACGAGATCCGGTCGCTCCAGGCCCAGCAGGAGTCCCTCGCGAGGGCCGTCCAGCGGGGTGACACCTCATCGTCGCAGGTGCGCTCAGACCTGACTCACATCCTCGCCTGGTCGGGCTCCCTCGGTGTCACCGGCACCGGCGTGCGGGTCACCGTCAATGGTCAGCTGCCCGGGCCTGCGGTCGGCGAGCTCATCAACGAGTTGCGCAACGCGGGCGCCGAGGCCATCGCGGTGAATGGCACCCGCATCGTCCCGGGGGTCGTCGTGACCGGCGACCCGGGCCACCTCATGATCGCCGGCCGCCCACTGTCGGAGCCGCTTGAACTCCTGGCCGTGGGTCAGCAGGAGACCCTCGCGGGTTCGCTGTCGCGCGCGGGGGGGCTCATCGCGCAGTTCACCGCGCAGTTCCCCACGGTGGAGGTGAAGGTGCTGCCTCAGGATCTCGTGGTGGTGCCGCCCACCGACCGGAGCATCGCGCCGGTCCTCGGACGCCCACGCCTCTGAGCCGCTGGGACGACCTCGGCCCCAGCCGGCACCCGCCCGCGCGCGCCCCCAGGGCCTCCGCGCTCCCGCCCGACCCCCACCGACGCCCTCTGCTACGCTCGGGCGCGATGTCAGGCACCCCCGTCATGGCGCTGTACCTCGGCGACGTCGTCCGCCTGCGCCGCGCCCATCCCTGCGGCTCAGACACGTGGCTCGTGGACCGGCTCGGCGCCGACATCGGCCTGCGCTGTCAGGGTTGCGGCCGCCACGCCCTCATCGAGCGAGCGGCCCTCGAGCGCCGCCTCGTGGCCTTCGTGAGCCGCGGGGACCCCGCGATCAGCGCCGCCGTCGCGCCCAAGCGCTCATGACCGGCGGCGGGGCTCGCACCGACCGCCTCCCGGCGAACGGCGGCGGGAAAGGCCATGCCAACGGCAATGGCGACGGCAATGGCGACGGCAACGGGAACGGTGAGCCCGGCGCCCTCGACGTCTTCCGCAACCGGCCGTTCCTCCTGCTCTGGCTGAGCCAGGTGTTCACGCAGATCGGCGGGAACATGGTCCTCTTCGGCCTGACGGTCATCGTGCGCGACACCACCAAGTCGAACACCGCCGTCAGCGTGCTGATCCTCTCGTTCCTCGGCCCCGCGGTCCTGTTCTCTGCCGTTGCCGGCGTCTACGTGGACCGGTTCGACAAGCGGTTCGTCCTCGTCGGCACCAACCTGCTGCGCGCGGCCATGTTCGTGCTGCTGTGGCTGGCGCAGTCGTCCGTGCCGCTGATCCTGCTGCTCAACGCCCTGGTCTCGACCGTGACCGTCTTCTTCGCGCCGGCCGAGGCCTCGATGATCCCGCAGCTCGTCCCGCGCAAGCAGCTCGTCGCCGCCAACGGGATCTTCACCATAACGCTCAACGCCGCTTTCGCCGTCGGGTACGCGCTGCTGGGGTCCATCGTGGTCACCCTGGCCGGTGCGCCTGGGCTGATCATCGTCGTGGCGGTCTTCTACCTGGTGGCCGCCGTGTTCTGCTGGTGGCTCCCGCCGGCCCCTGCCACGACGGCCGACCGGCCGCAAGGCGAGCGAACCGCCGACGCCGCCGCCGCCGCGGCCATGGACTCGACCTTCGGCCAGCTGCGCGAGGGGATCGCCTACATCCGGCTCAACCGTGCGATCAGCTGGTCGCTCGTCTACCTCGGCATCGCGGCATCGCTGGTCGGCGTGCTGGGCGTGCTGGGACCGGACTTCGCCCAGTCGGCGCTCGGGCTCGAGGCGAAGGACTTCGCGGTCGTGGTCCTGCCGCTCGGGTTCGGCATCGTGACCGGCATCCTGGTCCTCAACTCGTGGGGCCACCTCATGCCACGCCGGCGCATCATCGAGCTCGGCCTGGTGGCGCTGGGGATCTTCGTGATCCTGATCGTCTCCGTGGGGCCGGTGTCGCGGTTTCTGCAGCGCGCCGAGCAGGTCGCGGGGCTGCCGTCGCTCGCCGACTTCAGCAGCCTGCTCTCGATCGTCATCTTCATCGCCCTGCTGGCAGGCGTGGCCTACGCCTTCGTGGCCATCCCCGCGCAGACCCAGCTCCAGGAGGAGCTCCCGGAGGACGTCCGCGGGCGGGTGTTCGGCGTCCTCAACATGCTGGTCTCGACCGCGAGCTTCCTGCCCATCATCATCGTCGGGCCGCTGTCGGACTTCATCGGCACGACCAACGTGCTCTACAGCGTGGGCGTCGGCATCACGATCTCCGGCTTGGTCTCGATCCTGCGGCGGGGGCGGCTCAACCCCGTCGAGGCCCGGGCGACCGCCATAGGCCCGGCGAGGCCGGCGGGGCTCGACCCGGTGGCCGTGGCCGTGGCCACCGAACTCGAGGCGAGCGAGCGCCGTGCCGGCGGCCGACGGCTCGCCGCGCTGACCGCGTCGCCCAAGGGCAACCCGCCCGGGAATGGCGGGCACGCTGCGGTCGGCGCGGCACCCGCCGACCCCGCGCACGCTGACCCGGATTCGGAGGAGCCGCAGGGCGAATGACGGCTCCCGCCGAGCTGATCGTCCTCGGCCCGGTCGCGACCCTTGCCGGGGGGGCTGGCCCGGGCTGGGCCGAGGCGCTGGCGGTCAGGGGCGGGCGGGTGGTGGCGGCCGGTTCGCGCCCGCAGGTGGAAGCGCTCGCGGGCCCGGGGACCCGCCGGCTGGAGCTCGCGCCCGACGAGGCCGCGATCCCCGGGCTCACCGACGCCCACCTCCACCTCGCCGCGGCCGCGATGGCGCGCCGCGCTGTGGACCTGGCCGGGGTCGTGACGATCGACGAGCTCATCCGGCGCGTGCGCGCCTTCGCAGCGGCGTACCCCGACCCCGAGCCGTGGATCGAGGGCGGGGGCTGGGACGCGGACGCCCTCGGACGCTGGCCGACCGCCGATGACCTCGAGCGTGCCGCCCCAGACCGTCGCGTCGCCGTCTGGGCCCACGACCATCACGCCCTGCTCGCGAGCGCACGCGCCCTGGCCGAGGCCGGCATCGATGACGCCCGCAGCGACCCGGGCGGCGGCGTCATCCGCCGCGACGCGAGCGGCCACGCCACGGGTGTCCTCCACGAGACCGCTGCGGGCCTCGTCGGCAGCCTCATCCCACCGGCGGCGGAAACGGCGATCGGCGATGCGATCGAGGCGCTGACCCTTGAGCTCGTGGGGCTGGGCGTGGTCGCCGCGCACGACCCCGGCGGCCTCTCGCCGACCCCGGGCCTGGGCGGCCCCATGGGCGCGTACCGCCTGCTCGCGGCCCGTGGCCGGCTCCGCGTGCGCGTCCACGCCTGCCTGCGGCCCGAGCAGATGGAGGCGGCGATCGCGCGCGGCCTGCGCTCGGGCTCGCCCCTTGGCCCCGACCCGCTCGACCGGCTCCGGCTCGGCTGGCTCAAGACCTTCGCCGACGGGTCGCTCGGCTCCCGGACCGCGGCCCTCCTGGAGCCGCTCGACCCGTTTCCCGGCGAGCCCGACCCGCCCAACGGCGGCTACGGCGTGTGGCTGACCCCGCCCGCGGAGCTCCGTGCCCAGGCGGCGCGCGCCGCTGCTGCCGGCATCGCGACCCAGGTCCACGGCATCGGCGATGCCGCGGTGCGGGCCGCGCTAGACGCCCTCGCGCCGACCGTCGGCGCCACGCCGCTCATGCCCCGGGTGGAGCACGCGCAGCTGGTGTCCTTCGCGGACATGCCAAGGTTCGCGGCGCTGGGCGTCGCGGCGTCGGTGCAGCCCGTGCACGTGCGCTCGGACGCCGTGCAGGCGCGCCGGCTGTGGGGGGCGCGGGCGGAGGCGCGCGGGTACGCGCTCGCCGCGATCGCGGGCACGGGGGCCGTCGTGGCGGCGGGGACCGATGCCCCCGTCGAGCCCGTGGACCCGTGGCCCGGCGTGGCCTGCGCCATCACCCGCTCTGCCCCGGACTGGGCGCCCGGTACGCCCCCGTTCGGCCCCCAGAACGCGCTCGACCTCTGGGCGTCGCTGCGGGCGTGGTGCGTCGCCCCCGCGGTAACGGCGGGCGAGCGTGACCGCGGCAGGCTGGTCCCGGGGCAGCGGGCGGACATCGTGGTGTTGCCCGCTGCGGCGCTTGCGGACCCGGTCGAGGTGGGCGGCGCGCTCTGGTTCGCCCGGCCCAGGCTGGTGCTGATGGATGGCGAGGTCGTGGCCGGCGGCTGACCGCGTCCCGGGGCGGATCGCCGTCAGGTGCGGGCCGCGACTCCGCTCGCGGTGCGCCCGGCGGGAACACTCAGCCGGGCAGCCCGCGCTGGCGCCTCGCCTCGTACAGGAGCACGGCCGCCGCGATCGACACGTTGAGCGAGTCGCCGACTCCCAGCATCGGCAGGCGGACCGCGAGGGCCGGCGGCGCCGGCCATCGGTCGGTCAGCCCGTCGGCCTCGCTGCCCAGCACGATGGCGATCGGCCCCGTGAGGTCCACGTCCGTGTACAGCTCCTCGGCGTCCACGCGCGCCGTGACGATGCGCACGCCGCGGCGCTCCAACTCCGCCCTCACCTCGGCGCTCGAGCCCGCGGCGACCGGCAGCGCGAAGATCGCCCCCAGCGAGGCCCGGATCGCATTGGGGTTGAACAGGTCTGCCCGTGGGTCAGCGGCGATCACGGCGTCCGCGCCGGCCGCGTCGGCCGAGCGCAGCACGGCGCCTAGGTTGCCCGGCTTCTCGACGCCCTCGACCACCACGATCAGAGGGTCGTCCGGGAGTCGCAGGTCCGCCACCGTGAGCTCGGGCACCGACACGGTCGCCACGATCCCCTCGGACCGATCGCCGAAGCCGAGCCGCTCGAGCGCCTGGCCGGAAGTCGGCAGGACGAGGGCGCCCTTCTCCCGGGCGACGCCCAGGAGCTCGCGGCCGTGGGCGTCGAGGCGGGCGAGGTCCGCGAACACCTCGATCGGGCGGGCGCCCGCGGCCATCGCCCGCTCGAGCTCCCTCACGCCATCCACGACCGTGAGCCCCGTCTCCTCGCGCGCCCGGCGCTCGCGCAGGCCGATGGCGTGGCGCACGCGCGGGTTCTTGGGGCTGGTGATCTCAGGCTCGTAGGGAGGCACGGCGCGATCTTCGCAGAGACGCCGGTCAGGGGCGGCGCGCCGGCGACGGCCGCTTGCGGGCGACCGGCTTCGGGCCGTGGACCCCGCCGCACGCCCAGGCGCCCAGGTCCAGCCGGTTGCCCGCGCGCGAGTCGAGCGCCAGCGGAGCACCGTCGGCTCCCACGCCGATGTGCTCGCGCACCATGGCGGCAAGCCGCTCGCCGTCGTAGCCGAGCGTGTGCGCCGAGAGCAGGAACAGCGACGGCCGCGCGCCGCAGAGCGCGAGCAGGTCGTCGAGCAGGGCGGGCAGGTCGGCATCGATCTGCCAGGCGCCATCGCCGTGCCCGTAGGTGGGCGGGTCGAGGATGACGCCGTCGTAGTGGCGGCCCCGGCGCCGCTCGCGACGGACGTAGGCGCGGGCGTCCTCCGCCAGCCAGCGGACCGGCGCCTCGGCGAGCCTGGACAGTGCGGCGTTCTGTCTCGCCCAGGCAACAGCGGGCCTGGACGAGTCCACATGGGTCACGCGCGCCCCCGCCCTCGCGCAGGTGAGCGTCGCGCCGCCGGTGTAGGCGAACAGCGAGAGCACCTCGGGCGGCCGCTCGAGCCGCTCCGCGGCGGTCCGAACCGCAGCGTCGAGCCAGGCCCAGGTGACCGCGTGCTCGGGGAACACCCCGACCTGGCCCCCGGAGGCCGGCCGGCACTCCAAGGTCAGGTCGCCGACGCGGACCGGCCACGAATCCGCTGCTGCGCCTCGCACCCACCCGCCCTTCGACCAGCGGAGGTCCGGCTTCGCCCAGTCGGCCGCCGAGAGGCGACGGGGCATGGTGGCACCCGGCGCAGGGCGGTCAACGAGGACACGGCCGAAGCGCTCGAGGCGCCGGCCATCGCCGCAGTCGAGGAGCTCGAGGTCGGGCATGCGCCCATCGTCGCACGAGCGCGGGTCTCGCGGCGCAGACCGCGCGGTCCGACTCCCGTCCGGGCGCGAGATGCGCGTGAGGACTGACACGGTTTCGGGGCGGGCGGTCGCCTCCAAGCCGACGAGCCGCGTGCGGGTATGCTCCACGCATCCCGCGACCAGTCCCCCCGGAGGTGGGATCGTGACCGACTCCAGCCAGCCTATGGCCGCGCCTCGGACCTCGCCGTCCGCTGCCTGGCCTGCGGTCGTTGGGTCTCGCCCCGGATCGACGCTGCTCGCGATTCTCTCCTTCGGCGCCGCGGGGATCCACTTCGCCGTGTCCCCGGACCACTTCGCCGAGTGGCTGCCGTACGGGGTCGCCTTCGCCTGCCTCGCGTGGTTCCAGCTCAGCTGGTCGGCGGCTTACCTCGTCGGCGCAACCCGACGGCTCAGGATCGCCGGGGTCGTCGTCAACACCGCGGTCGTGGCGGTGTGGGCGTGGTCACGCACGATCGGCCTGCCGATCGGCCCCGAGCCCGGCGCCACCGAGGCGGTCGGGTTCGCCGATGCGCTATCGAGCGGCCTCGAGGCGGTGCTCGTTCTGGGTCTGCTGACGGCACATACACAGGTCCCTACGCGCCTCGCTGCTGGCCTCGCGCGGCAGCCGGCCCGATGGGCGGTCGCCCTCCTGGCGGCCCTCGTCGTCCTGGCCACGGTCGCCGCCATGGCCGCGCTTGCGCCGCAGGCGATGTCGATGGGCTGAGCTGCGCTCCCGGAACCGACGGTACGGGCGCGTTAGTCCCGGTACGGGCGCGTTAGTCCCGCCCGAGGGGCTTCACCTTCGCCCAACCGAACTCTGACTCCGTGAGCGAGCCCTGGCTTCGAAGCTCAGCGAGCAGGGCGAGCTCGGAGACCAGGCCCGATTCGGGGCTGGCCCCGCGTGCGCTGGGGGAGCTGCGACGGCCGAGAGGGCGCAGACCGCAGATCGACCCGGCCGCGGCGCCTGTCGCACCGGCGCCTTACAATGAGCCGGCAAGACGGGAGGCCACGACGCGCGGTCCGCAAACTTCGGCCGCCTGGACCGCGCCGAGCCACTGGCGAGACCGACCCCGCCCGGCCGTGCTGCACGCGTCCCGTGCAGCCTAGGGAGGCATGCGCTCATGAAGAGAAGCTCGATTGTTGGCACGACGCTCGCGGTGGTGGCATCGCTCGCGATCGCCGGCTCGGCGCTGGCGGCCGGTCTCACGAACGGCAGCTTCGAGACTGGTTCGTACACGGGCGGAATCTTTAACACACTGCCCACCGGATCCACGGCGATCAGCGGCTGGACCGTGAGCAGCGGTTCGGTCGACTGGGTGGACTCCTCGTACTGGCAGGCAGCAGCGGGCACGAAGAGCGTCGACCTCGACGGCAACGCTGCAGGAGCCGTCACCAGTAACGCCTTCGCGACCGTGAACGGCGGCACGTACTTCGTGACCTTCGCGCTTTCCGGCAACCCCGATTCCAACCTTGGCGTCAAGACCGTGCAGGTCGGCGCGACTGGGACCAGCACCGCCCCCGCGACCTACGACTTCAACACGCAGGTCATGGGCAATACCCGTACCGACATGAAGTACCAGACGCTGGGCTACACCTTCGTCGCTACAGGGACCACTTCGACACTGACCTTCGCCAGCCTGACGGCCGGCGCTTGGGGCCCGGTCATCGACAACGTCATCGTGACGCAGGTCGCCACGACCGGCGCCAGCTGCAAGGACGGCGGTTGGGCGACGAACCTGTACAAGGACGGCAGCGGCAACACGCTCACGTTCAAGAACCAGGGCCAGTGCGTCAGCTACTTCGCGACCAGCGGGGCAGTCCCGATCGGGTCCTAACCCCCTCGACCGCGGCGTTCATCAGGGCCCGCGTCCATCTCGGATGGCGCGGGCCCTCTCCCTGTCGCGGGTGCTGCGCGAGCGTAGAGGGCGACCCAGACCGGCCGACTGGCGTTCATGCGGGTTCCCCGGCCCTGTTCACGACGACCTGGCGGGGAACCCAGACCGGGAGCGTCTTCGATCTCGAGGAGCCGGAGCAGCACGCTGAAGATGGCATCAGCCTTATTAGGCAGCGTGACCCGCGGCCGTTGGGCGTCACGCCCATCTCCCGCAGATGGCCCTTGCGACCGAGCCACAGCCAAGGCTCGCCCACGTCCGGGCGTTTCGCCGCGGATCCCGAGCAGCTCGCCGCGGCGCACGCCGGGTGTCCACGAACAGGCGCAGGATCGCGGCGTCACGTACGCCAGCCCACGTTCGGTCCCTCTCGGTGGTCGCTAGCCCACCGGAGCTCGACCTCTCGCAAGAGCGTAGGCGGCGTGTCGTCGAGCGTCGGCGGTGTCCGGCCCTCGCTTGGTACATCGCTACCGTCCGCGGGATCACCCGCGGCGCGGCGAGCGACGCCAAGAGGGGAGCGCGGCGAACGTCCGGACGTTGCAGAGCCGTCGCTACAGACCAGGGCAGCGATCGACGTTGCATGCGCCATGTTCGGCTGGACGACATGCGCCATGTTCGGCTGGACGACCGGCTAACGCGCGCGCGAGGAGCCCGCGCCGACGCTCGTGACCGCAGCCGGCGGCGCAGGCGACGTGCTATCCTCCGCCGCCGAAGGGCGATTAGCTCAGTTGGTTAGAGCGCATGCTTGACATGCATGAGGTCACTGGTTCGAGTCCAGTATCGCCCACCACATGCGTTGACCGGGACACGCCCGGACCCGCACCCGCCAGAGAGGCGCGATCGACGGCTGAGAGTCGCGCCAGGGGTCACGGGACCACGGCACCACCCGCGAGCGGCCGGCGAACCGGCCCGGGATCCGCCCGTTAGCGCGGCACGAGAGCGCGGCGGCGGCGAATGGATCGCCAAGCCGATGCGAAGGCGGGTGGAACCGCGGGAGGTCGAACCTCTCGTCCTGTCGGACGAGAGGTTCTGTGATTCTCCGGGAGGCTTACGATGGCGGACAAGGCGGCGGACAACATGGCGGTCGCGGCGGGCGGCGACGACAACGGTCACGGCGGCGAGGACGAGGTCCTCGAAGCGCCGGTTCGGGGCTCGGCCGATGAGCTGCTCGACGCCGGCGCCCACGCGCCCATCGACGCGATGCGCCATAGCACCGCGCACGTCATGGCAGAGGCTGTGCTCGACCTGTTCCCGGGCGCGAAGCTCGGCATCGGTCCGGCCGTCGAGAACGGCTTCTACTACGACTTCGACCTGTCCCGTCCGCTCACGCCGGACGATCTCGCGCTCATCGAGGCGCGCATGGCCGAGAGCGTCAGGGCCGACCACCCGTTCGTTCGCCGCGAGGTCGGCTTCGACGAGGGTCGCAAGCTCGAGGCCGAGGCTGGCCAGGCGTTCAAGGTCGAGATCCTCGACGACCTCGCCAAGAAGGCAGTCGAGGCCGGCGGGCCGATGCCGCCGGTGACGTTCTACGAGCACGGCCCGTTCCGCGACCTGTGCAAGGGCCCCCACGTGGAGTCCACAGGCCGGATCGGGCCGTTCAGGCTCCTTTCGGTGGCCGGCGCCTACTGGCGGGGCGACGAGAAGCGCCCGATGCTCCAGCGCATCTACGGCACGGTCTGGGAGACGCAGGAGCAGCTGGACCAGTACCTGTGGCGGCGCGAGGAGGCCAAGAAGCGCGACCACCGCAAGCTTGGCCGCGAGCTCGACCTGTTCAGCTTCCACGACGTGGCCCCCGGCGCAGCCTTCTGGCACCCCAAGGGCTGGCGCGTGTACCAGACGCTCCGCAACGCGATGCGCGAGCTCCAGGACCGCCGTGGATATGAGGAGATCTACACACCGCCGCTCGTCCACCAGAAGCTGTGGGAGCGGTCCGGGCACTGGGAGCACTACCGCGACGGCATGTACCTGGTCGACGTGGAGGACCAGTGGTTCAGCCTGAAGCCGATGAACTGCCCCGAGTCGTCGTTCATCTACCGCTCCAAGCTGCGGTCCTACCGCGACCTGCCGCTGCGCCTCAGCGAGTACGGGGTCCTTCACCGGAACGAACTGTCCGGCGTGCTCTCGGGCCTGACTCGGGTGCGCCACTTCGTGACCGACGACGCCCACATCTACGTCCGCCCGGATCAGATCGCCGCCGAGATCGAGGGCCTGATGGGCGAGATCCGGGAGTCCTACTCGTGGTTCGGGCTCACGCCGACGCTGACATTCGGCACGCGGCCGGACAAGGCGCTGGGCGATCCCGCGACCTGGGAGGAGACCGAGGCGCTGATGCGCGGCGAGCTCGAGCGCTCCGGCCTCGCGTACCGCGAGAAGCCCAAGGACGGCGCCTTCTACGCACCCAAGATCGACATCCAGGTCACCGACGCCCTCGGCCGCGAGTGGCAGACGGCGACGATCCAGGTCGACCGCCTGATGCTGCCGGAGCGATTCGACCTGTCCTACATCGACGAGGCGGGCACGCAGCAGCGCCCGGTCGCGATCCACCGGGCCATCTACGGCTCGCTCGAGCGGTTCATCGGCATCCTCGTCGAGCACTTCGGCGGGGCGTTCCCGCTGTGGCTCGCGCCCGTGCAGGCGGTGGTTATCCCGATCGCCGACCGCCACGTGCCCGCCGCCCAGGAGCTCGCCGCCGAGCTGCGGGCCGGGGGCGTTCGCTTCGTCGAGGTGGACGACTCGGACAATCGGATGCAGAACAAGATCCGCCTGGCCCAGGGCCAGAAGGTCCCGTACATGCTGATCCTGGGCGACCGCGAGGTCGAGGCCCGCTCGGCCGCCGTTCGCAAGCGCGGCGCCGGCAAGGACGTGCCCCAGGAGATCCTGCCCTGGGCCGAGCTTGCGGCGCGCCTGGGCGAGGAGATCCGCGAGAGGCGCCTGGGGTAGGGGAGGCCCGCGTCGGCGGGCCATGCGCCCACGCCCGCTGATCGCTGGCAGCGATCACCTCCGGCGTCGAGCGAGTCACTTCGACCCTCGACGGCCCCTCCCGTCGCCGTTTGACCGCCCGGCAGCGATCGACAACGGCGGATCGGCTGGCGGCGTCTCGCCTCGACGAAAGAGCGATCGCACGCGGTGATCGGAGCGCCCCGCGAGTTGCGAATCGGTGCCAGAATTCCGCCTACCGGGGAGCGTCGCCGGGAGTGTCGACGTTGAGTCATGTCAGACTCGCCGCCGGGAAGCGCACGCACGCGTCCATGCCCGGATTGGCATTCTCAACCGGCGGCCACGCTCCGTCGGACCGCCCCTGAGTCCTGCCTGACTCGCGCCGGTCGGCATCGAAACGAGCGCGGCAACCGGCGATCCGAGCACGTTCCACGTTCGTTGCGGCCCGTCGAACCCCTGTGCTATCCTGCCGCGGCGACCGCGCCCGGGCCGTTTGCCCTGATGCGCCGCGAAACCAGCAACGTACGAGCAAGGGGATACCTGCCATCAGCCGAGACCTGCGCATTAACCAGATGATCCGCGTCCCTCAGGTGCGGGTTGTCGATGAGGACGCACAGCAGCTTGGCGTCATGCCGACGCATCAGGCTCTGGCCATGGCGCAGGAACGCGGCCTCGACCTCGTGGAGGTCGCGCCGATGGCGGCGCCGCCCGTCGTCCGATTTCTCGACTACGGTCAGTACAAGTATGAACTGACCAAGAAGGAGAAAGAGGCGAAGCGCAAGCAGCGGGCGGTGGAGTTCAAAGAGGTCCGCCTCACGCCGAAGATCGGCACCGGCGACTTCGACACCAAGGTCCATCGCGCCATCGAGTTCCTCGAGGACGGCGATCGGATCAAGGTGACGGTCCGATTCCGCGGCCGTGAGCTCACCCACCCGGAGATCGGCCGTAACCTCCTCGCCAAGTTCGGCGAGGCGGTGAAGGATCACGGAACGATCGACCGGACCCCGGCCCTCGAGGGCAAGTCGATGTTCATGACGCTGCTCTCGGTCCACAAGCCGAGGGTCCACGAGCACCGGAAGACCGAAGGCGAGGCGGATCAAGCCCCTCTCGCCACAGCGCCAACGCCGCCGCAGCCGGCCGGGCACGTCCCGGCTGAGGCCGAGGCGCCGCAAGCAGGAGAGTGAGGCCAGCGTGCCGAAGATGAAGACCCACAAGGGGACCCAGAAGCGAGTCGGGGTCTCCGGGTCGGGCAAGTTCATTCGCGTGAAGTCCTGGCGCGGGCACCACCTCGAGCACAAGTCGTCCCGCCGGACGCGCCGCTACGCGGGCAAGTCCATCCTGGGCCCGGAGCACACGGACCAGCTCCGCCGGCTCCTGCCGTACATCTAGGAGCAGTCGATGGCACGCGTCAAGCGGGGCGTTGTCGCCCACAAGCGCCACAAGCGCCTGTTCAACGAGGCCGAGGGCCGCAAGGGCACGCGGCGCAAGCTGGTCAAGGCCGCGCGCGAGGCCCAGCTCCACGCCCTCGCCTATGCCACTCGTGACCGCAAGCAGCGCAAGCGCGACATGCGCGAGCTCTGGATCGTGCGGATCAACGCGGCGGCCCGGCTGAACGGCATCACCTACGGCAGGCTCATCGCCGGCCTCAAGAAGGCCGACGTCGCTCTTGACCGCAAGGTCCTCGCGGACATCGCCGTCCGCGACGCCGCCACGTTTGGTCGGATCGCCGAGGTCGCGAAGAGCGCCTGACCCCAGCGGTCGTCTCGCTCGGACCCTCGGCGTCCCCGACGCTCGGGGGTTCGTGATTCTCGGGGACCTCCCAGCCCAGCCCGTCTCGTGACAGCAGGATCGGATCGCCAGCCGACATGGACCTCGCCCAGCTGACCTCGGACCTCGAGGCCCTCCGCGCCCGGGCCACCGCTGCCGCAGCGGACGCCCCCGACACCGCCGCGCTCGACGCGCTCGAAGTGGCGGTCCTGGGCAAGAAGGGCGACCTCACCGCGATCCTGCGCGGCATCGGCGCGCTGCCGCCCCAGGACCGTCCCAAGGTGGGCGCGATCGCCAACGACGTGCGCGCCGCGGTCGAGTCGGCGCTGGGCGGGGCGCGACGGCGGTTGTCGGCGGCCGAGCTGGCGGCCAGGCTCCGGGCCGAGGCCGTCGACGTGACGACGCCCGGCCGCCCGATCCGGCGCGGCAGCCTGCACCCGATCATGGAGACGGCCCGCCAGATCGCCGACGTGTTCGCCCAGTTCGGCTTCGTGGTCTACGAGGGGCCGGAGGTCGAGGACGACCTCACCAACTTCCAGATGCTCAACATCCCGCCCGACCATCCCGCGCGCGACCTGTGGGACACGCTCTACCTGGACCTCGACGGGCGCCTGCTGCGCACCCACACCAGCCCGGGCCAGATCCGCGTGATGCACCGGGAGAGGCCACCCATCCGGGCGCTGCTGCCCGGCCGCTGCTTCCGCTACGAGGCCGTCGACGCGAGCCACGCGTCCGAGTTCTTCCAGGTCGAGGGCCTCATGGTGGACGAGGGGACCTCGCTGGCGGACCTCAAGGGCCTGCTCGACCAATTCGCCCACGCCATGTTCGGCGCCGACCGCCCCACTCGCTTCCGGCCTGGCTACTACCCGTTCACCGAGCCATCGGTCGCGTTCGACATCCTGTGCGTCATCTGCAATGGCGAGAAGTGCCCCGCCTGCTCACGCACGGGCTGGATGACCATCCTCGGGGCGGGCATGGTCCACCCGGTCGTGCTCCGCTACGGCGGCATCGATCCGGAGCGGTACCAGGGCTTCGCCTTCGGGATGGGCGTCGAGCGCATCGCCAACCTTCGGCATCACGTCGTTGACCTCCGCCAGTACATGGAGGACGACCTTCGCTTCCTGGGAGCGTTCCGGTGAGAGTCCCCCTGTCGTGGCTGAGCGAGTTCGTCGACGTCGAGCTGACGCCGGAGCAGCTGGCCGAGCGCCTCACGCTGCTGGGCATGGAGGTCAAGAGCCTCGAGCGCTGGGGCGCCGACTGGCAGAACGTGGTCATCGGCGAGCTGCTGACGGTCGCCAACCACCCGCGCGCCGACCGCCTCCACCTCACGACCGTAACGGTGGGCGACGGGCGGGAGCCGCTCTCGATCGTCTGCGGCGCCAACAACATCGCCCCCGGCCAGCGGATCCCGGTGGCCCTGCCGGGCGCCGTCCTGCCGGGCGACCGGCGCATCGAGCGCACCGAGAAGATGGGCGTCGTGTCCAACGGGATGCTGTGCTCGGGTGACGAGCTGCGGCTCACCGGCGACGCCGAGGGCATCCTGATCCTGCCGTCCGACGCGCCCCTGGGCGTGCCGATGGCCGACCTGTACGGCGACGTCGTGCTCGATGTTGACGTCAAGCCCAACCGCGGCGACGCGCTCTCGATCCTGGGGCTCGCCCGCGAGGTCGCCGCCGCCACCCGCCAGCACGCCCGCCAGCCGGTCGTCACGGTCGAGGAGGGGAGTGGCCCCACCACCGGCGAGCGCCTCGCCGTGGACGTCCGCGACCCCGCCCTGTGCCCGCGCTTCGTCGGCCGGTACGTCAGCGGCGTGACGGTCGGCCGCTCGCCCGACTGGGTCCAGATGCGCCTGCTGGCCGCCGGCCAGCGCCCGATCAGCAACGTCGTGGACGCGTCCAACTACGTCATGCTCGAGCTGGGCAAGCCCATCCACACGTTCGACGCCGGCGCAGTCCACGTCGGGCCCGACGGCCGGCGCCAGGTCATCGTGCGGCGGGCGGCGGACGGGGAGCGCCTCCAGACGCTCGACCACATCGACCGCGAGCTGACCGGCGACACCCTGCTCATCGCCGACCCCGAGGGCGCCCTCGCCGTCGCGGGTGTCATGGGCGGCGCCGATTCGGAGGTGTCCGACGCGACGACCGACGTCATCGTCGAGTCCGCGATCTTCGACCCCGTCAGCATCCGCCGGACGGCATTCCGCCTGGCCCTCCGCTCCGAGGCGTCGAGCCGCTTCGAGAAGGGCCAGGAACCGCGGATGGCGCGCCTGGGCGCCGACCGCACCGCGCAGCTGCTCCACGAGTGGGCGGGCGGCGTGATCGCCCCCGGCGTGGTCGACACCGCGCCCGACGAGCCCGGTCGCTCTCGGGTGTCCTTCCGCCCGGCACGGATCAACCACCTGCTCGGCACGCAGCTCACCGCCGACGAGCAGCGTGAGCTGCTGGCGCGCGTCGAGGTGGAGACCGAGCACGCCCAGCCCGGCGATCGCGTCAACGTGGCCCTCGAGCCGCACCTGCTGGCGGTCGTGCCTGACCTGAGTGCCGCCGTGACGGCGCTCGTCCCCACCTGGCGCCGGGACATCGCGGTCGAGGCCGACGTCGCCGAGGAGATCGCCCGCGTCCGCGGCTACGAGCTCATCCCGTCGGTCACCCCCGACACGCTGATGCCCGAGTTCCGGGCCTCGCCGCTCGAGGTGCGCCAGCTCGTGCGCGAGACGCTCGCGGGTGCCGGGCTGACCGAGGTGGTCACGAGCGCCCTCGTGTCGCCCAGGCACATCGATACCTTCGTGATGGCCCGCGAGGTGCCCTCGGTCGAGGGCGAGGACCAGCCGGGCGGTGACGCGATCGGCGTGACGAACCCGCTCTCGCGCGACCACTCGCTGCTGCGCAGGAACCTGCTCGGCAGCCTGGTGGATGTGGTGGCCGTCAACCTGCGCCACGGGACGCCGGACGTGGCGGTGTTCGAGACCGGCAAGGGCTACGCGCGGGACGGCAACGAGCCCCGCGAGTGGTGGCGCCTGGGCTTGGCGCTCACCGGCACCGGCGAGCCCGCCTCCTGGAACCGTCCCGCGAGGCCCTACGACCTCGACGACGCGAAGGGCATCCTCGAGCTGCTCGCGCGCCGCCTCGGCCTGCCGCGCCCCGTGTACGAGGCCGACGCCGGCGAGGCCGTGTTCCACCCCGGCCGAACCGCTCGCGCCGATGCCGGCGCCGACCTGCACGCCATCGTCGGCGAGCTCCACCCTGACATCGCCGACCGGTGGGGCCTGCGGACGAGCCAGCGCGTCATCGTCGCCGAGGTCGCACTCCGCGGCCTCTCGGCCGGCCGCCTGTCGCCCGAGAAGGCGCACGCGGTCGCGCGGTTCCCAGAGGTGGAGCGCGACCTGGCGATCATCGTGGGCGAGGCCACGGCCGCGGCCTCGGTCGAGGCGCTGGTCCGGGCCAACGCGGGCGAGCTCCTGCGCGACCTCTCCCTGTTCGACATCTACCGGGGCGTGCCGCTCGAGCCCGACGAGAAGAGCCTCGCGTATCGGCTCCGCCTCGGGTCGCCCGAGCGGACGCTCACGGAGGCCGAGGTCGAGGCGGCCGTGGCGGCGGTCGTCGCCGCGCTGCCCGGGATCGGGGGCCGCCTGCGCGCCTAGCGTGAACGGCTGGGGGCGCCCCGCCGAGGCGCTGTGACGCGGCAGTCCAGCCGCTGCTACGCTTCCCACGGGGAGACGGCCGCGGGCACGGTCTCGCGGCAACGCCGGGTGGAGGGCAGAGGGTGGACGTCGCGGGCTTTTTCGCGAAGGTGAATCTCGCGGACCTCGTGGTCATCGCCTATCTGTTCGGCTGGTTCGTGCTGGGGTGGGCGCAGGGCGCGGTCCGGCGGCTCGTGGGCATCCTCACGATCGGGTTCTCGTTCTTCCTCGCCGCCCAGCTCAACGTGTACCTCGGGCCGTTCCTCGCCAGCCACTGGACGCAGTTCCCCGAGGGCTACGCGCAGATGATCGGCTTCGGGACGCTGTTCGTCGCCGGCTTCCTCGCCTTCGCCCTCGTGGTCCAGGGCACGTACAGCCGGGTGGCGGTGTTCGCGGCGCACCCCATCGTGGACGAGGTCGTCGGCGGGGTGCTGGGCCTGATCCAGGGCGGCCTGCTGCTCATGTTCGTGGTGATCATCCTCGACCAGTTCTTCCTCACGGCGTCGCCCGCCGCGAACCCCAACGAGCTGCCCGTGCTGCGAGACCTGTGGACCGGGATCAACGGCTCCTGGACCGGCGCGCAGCTCCACGCGGCGATCATCCCCGGGTTCGTCACCCTGACCGGCTTCCTCATCCCGCCTGCGGTCCGCGCCACGTACGGGCGGTGAGCCCCGCGCCACCCGAGCGGCCCTTCCCCCGGGACCTCCTGGCCGGCGACACGCTGACCGCCGGGCGCGCCCTGCTCGGCGCCCTTCTGGTGCGCGAACCCGACGCCGCCGTCCCGACCCGACGCGAGGGTCGCATCGTCGAGGTGGAGGCGTACATCGGGCTCGATGACCGCGCGTCCCACGCGCGGATGGGCCCCACCGCCCGCAACCGGCCCATGTTCGGGCCGCCCGGCATCGCCTACGTGTACCTTGTCTACGGCATGCACCACTGTCTCAACGTCGTCACGGAGGCCGCCGGACGCCCAGCGGCCCTGCTCATCCGCGCCGTGGAGCCCATCGCCGGGCTCGACGCGATGCGCGCTGCCCGCGCCGGGGCACGCGTCAAAGACCAGCGGCTCGCCGCAGGCCCGGGAAGCGTCGGCGCCGCGTTCGGCATCGACCGCTCGTTCAGCGGCCTGGACCTGTGCGACCCGTCGGCGCCGCTCCACCTGGCCGCGCGCCCCGAGGACGCTCCCGACCCGGTCATCATGGCCGGGCCGCGCGTGGGCATCGCGTACGCGGGCGAGCCGTGGGCCAGCATCCCGTGGCGGCTGGCGATCGCCGGCAGCCCGGCGCTCAGCCGCCGGGCGCCCTGAGGTGGACGCCCGGTCCATCGCGCTCCTGGAGTTCCCGCAGGTGCGCGACCGCCTCGCCGAGCGCACCAGCTTCGAGCCGTCACGGCGGCTCGCGGCGGCGCTCCTCCCGTCGTCCGACCCGGTCATCGTCGCGCGGGGCCTCGACGAGACTGACCAGGCCCGTTCGCTGCTCTCCGAGCGGCCCGGCGTCGGGATCGGCGGCGCGAAGGACATCGAGCCCCTCGTGGGCCGGGCGCTGCGCGGCGGGCGCCTCGAGCCGCTCGGGTTCATCGACATCGTGGACACGCTCGACGCCGTGGTGCGGCTCGCCACGGGGATCGCCGACGACCGGCGCCCGCTGATCCGCGACGTCGGGAGGCGGCTGCACAGCCTGCCCGCCCTGCGCTCGACCCTGTCTCGCTGCTTCGACCCCGCGGGGGAGCTGCTCGACACCGCGTCGCCGCGGCTCGGCGCGCTGCGCGCCGGCGTGCGCATCGCGTACGACCGGCTCCGGCGGAGGCTGGACACGCTCGTCGGCTCCGAGCTCGGCAGCGCCCTTCAGGAGCCGATCATCACCCTCCGCAACGGCCGCTACGTCGTGCCGATCCGGGCCGAGGCCCGCAGCCGCGTCAAGGGCATCGTCCACGACGCGTCCGGCAGCGGCGCCACCCTGTTCGTCGAGCCGCTCGTCGTGGTGGAGCTGGGCAACGCCTGGCGCGAGGCACAGGCGGCGGTCGAGGAGGAGGAGGCCCGCATCCTCGACGAGCTGTCGGCGCTCGTGGCGGCGAACGCGGTGATGCTCCGCGAGACGCTCGAGGCGCTCGCGCAGTTCGACTTCTGGGCCGCGAAAGCGCAGCTGGCGGCCGAGATGGACGGCGTCCGGGCGGAGACCTCGGAGCGGACCGAGGTCGTGCTGCTCTCCGCGCGCCACCCGGGCCTCACCGGGCGCGTCGTCCCGATCGACATCCGCCTCGGCGACGGGTACACCGCGCTCGTCATCACAGGCCCGAACACGGGCGGCAAGACGGTCACGCTCCGGACGCTCGGCCTGCTCTCGCTCATGCACCAGGCCGGGCTCCACATCCCCGCGGCCGCCGGCTCGCGCCTGCCGGTGCTGCGCGACGTGTTCGCCGACATCGGCGACGAGCAGTCGATCGCCCAGTCGCTGTCGACCTTCTCGGGCCACCTGCGCTCGATCACCCGCATCGTCGAGCACGCCGGGCCCTCCACGTTGATCCTCCTCGACGAGCTGGGCGCCGGCACGGACCCGACGGAGGGCTCGGCCCTGGCGCAGGCGCTGCTCGACTACTTCATCCGCTCGGGCGCCCTGGTCGCCGCGACCACGCACTACGCCGAGATCAAGGTCTACGCCCACGAGACCCCGCAGGCGCGCAACGCGTCGGTCGCGTTCGACCTCGAGACGCTGTCGCCCACCTACCGGCTCACGATCGGCCTGCCCGGCGGTAGCCAGGCGTTCGCGATCGCCGAGCGGCTGGGGCTCCCGGAGCCGATCGTGGCCGACGCGCGAAGCCGCCTGACCGAGAACCAGCGCGCCTTCGAGGCGACGCTCGCGTCCATCCGCAAGCAGGAGGACGAGATCGCGGTCGCAGTCGAGCGGGCGCGGGCCGCCGAGGCGAAGGCCGCCGATGCGCTGCGCACCGCGGAGGAGGAGCGCCGCAAGGCGCGCCGCGAGCGCGACGAGGCCGTCAAGTCGGCCCGCGAGGAGGCGCAGCGCCTCGTGGACCAGCTGCGCGACGACGTGGCGGGCATGCGCCGCAAGCTCGAGCGCGAGACGGTCACGGCGCCCGCCATCGACGCCGCCCTCGCCCGTGCCGCCGAGACGCTTGAGCGGCTGCCCGAGGCGGCACCCCTGGAGGAGCCTCGGGCGACCCCCGCGGTCCCGCACATGTGGCGGCTGGGCGAGCGGGCGCGCAGCCGGAGTGGCGGCTGGGAGGGCCGGATCGCGGCCATCGACAAGGGCGGCACCCGCGCGACGCTCGAGGCGGGCGGGATGCGCGTGTCGGTGGCAGTGGACGACCTCGAACCGGCCGTCGGGCCGTCAGCGGGGGGCGGGGGAGCGGGGAACGGCGGCGGGTCGGCCCCTGGCTCGGGATCCATCGGCGCCCGGCGCCCGGCGCCGTCCAGCAACGACACGGCGCCGGGCATCGCGGGCATCCGGCTCGGGCGGGCGCGCAGCGTGGCATCGTCGCTCGACCTCCGCGGCGCCCGCGTTGACGAGGCGCTTGACGCCCTGTCGCGCTATCTCGATGACGCGTCGCTGGCAGGCCTCGACCAGGTGGTCGTGATCCACGGCATGGGGACGGGGGCCCTCCGCGACGCCGTGCGGGACCTCGCGGGCTCGCACCCGCTGGTGCGCAGCTTCCGCGCCGGCGAGCGCGGCGAGGGCGGCCACGGGGCAACGATCGTCAAGCTGTGACCGGTCGCGTCACTCGCGAGTCCCTTCGTTCACGACGCCGCTCGCGGAAGCAGACCGAACTCGCTATCCCCGGCCCTTGTGCGACGGCGAAGGCGACGGAGTCGGCGCGGGAATGGTGGTCGGCCCGGGCGGGGGCGCCGAGGGGCACGGTGCGAACGGGTTCAGTGAAATGCACGGCGTGGGCGGCGGCGTGACCGGCACGACGCTGCACGTCTTCGTCGGGGCGAACGAGCCGCCCCAGGTGGCGCCGAACGGGTAGAAGCCGGGGCCGTAGAAGTAGCTCGTGCGGGTGTGCTTGGGCCCGCCGGCAACACCCGGCCCGCGCGCTGCGCGCGCCTGCCAGCCGATGTCGGCCTTCTGCCATGTTGGCCAGCCTGCGTCGATCTGGCTGAAGTCGATGAACGAGCGGGACTCCATCGGGCCGGCGCAGCCGGGTTGCCACAGGAGCCCGCTCGCGGCGTCCACGTCCACGGTCACGGTGACCTTGGCCGGACCGGTTGGCTGGGTTCCCGGCAGGTAGATCTCGGTCACGGTCTTGCGCGTCGTGGGCCCGGGCTTCATGCCGGTGAAGGCATCGACCGTCGCGCTGACGAGGCCCGCGGGCTTGACCCGGCTGAAGCTCTCGATGGGCATGCCCCTGGCGATCTCGGACAGGATCGCCGACCACAGGGGCGCTGAGCTGTCGAGCGAGAGCCGCCCCGAGTTGGGCGAGTTGTCGGAGTTGCCCATCCACACGCCAACGACGAGCCCCGGCAGCTTGGGGTCCGAGGGCGGCGGCAGGAACCCGTAGGCGAGCACGTCGCGGTTGTCGCTCGTGGTTCCCGTCTTGTAGGCGGCGGGACGGACCTTGCTGCTCGACACTCCGTCGGTCACCCGCCACTTGCCCCAGAACGGGTTGACTGACGGCTGCGTGTTGCCCGCCAGGATGTCAGTGATGATGTAGGCCGCCTGCTTGGACACGACGCGCTTGCCCGTGATGGTGAAGCCCTGCTGCGGCCAGACCTGCTCGCCATCGGGCCCAATGACCTTGAGGATCGTGTGGCGCGGCATCAGGACGCCGCCATCGGCGATGGTGCCGTAGGCGCTGATCAGGTCGATGGGGTGGATCAGCAGGGTCCCGATGCTCTCGGACGGGACCGCGTATGTGTTGGGCGGGTACACCAGCCCGAACTCCTTGCTTCGCTGGAGTTGGTGGTCAAGCCCGTTGATGAACCCCGCCTTGATGGCGGGGACGTTGAGCGAGAACTGGAGGGCGCTCCGGAGGCGCACCGGACCGCGCTCCAAGCCGTCAGCCTGCGTGGGCAGGAACGGCTTCTGCCCGGGGCCGGCAAAGTTGGTCACCACGTCCATGAACAGCGTCGAGGCGGTGAGGGTCTTGTCGTCGATCCCGATCACGTAGTCGACCGGCTTGATCGCGGACCCGGGCTGGCGGAACCCGTCACCGAGCACGTCGAATTGGGGCTGGAACTTCTTGTTGCCCTTGCCCAGGTAGTCCGCCGAACCCGCGTAGGCGAGCACTTCCCCGGTCCGATAGTCCACGACGCCAGCCGCGTCGTTGTGGATGTTCTGGCCTGACAGGTTCCGGATCCAGCCCCACTCCGACGAGGGGATCTTCTTCGCCTTCAGCGCCGCCGTCTGGTTCGACAGGTTGGGGATGACGGCCGCGGCGTAGGCCCACTTCTCGACGCTCTGCTGCATCGTGTAGTTGAGCGTCGTGTAGACCTTGTAGCCGCCGGTGTCGATCTTCTGGCACTGGCTGGAGCCGCACAGCAGCTGGCCGAGCTCGTCCCGGACCTGCCACACGAACTGGGGGGCCAGCCACTGTGGGGTTGCCTGCGACGAGAGGATGACCGGCTCGGCTTTGGCGGCGTCGATCTCGGCCTGCGTATAGGTGCCGAAGTGCGGCGTTCCGAGCTGCGACTGCGCCAGCATGAGGTCGAGGATGTAGTTCCGTCGCTGGACGATCGCCGTGGTGGCCGGGACGACGAGCGCCGTGACGTCCTTGCCGTTGGCGTCTTTCACGGTCTGCTCGACGGCGTTCTTGACGAGGTCGAACTGCGTGGGCGACTTGGGGATTCCCGCGAGCAGCGCCATCTGCGCGAGCGTGAGCTTCTTGAGGTCCTTGTTCCAATAGCTCCTCGCAGCGGCCGCCACGCCATACGAGCGGTTGCCGTAGAAGTTCTGGTTCAGGTAATCCTGCATGATCGTCTGCTTGCCGGCCTCGCCCGGATAGACCTGCGTCAGCCGGATCGACTGAATGATCTCCTTGGCCTTGCGGATGTACTTGTCCCCTGCGAGGACGTCCGCCGGGAGGAGCCGTGCCCGGACGAGCTGCTGGGTGATCGTCGACGCGCCGCGATCGTTGCCCTGCAGCGTGTCGTACGTCGCCTTGATGAAGGCGATGGGGTCGAAGCCGGCGTTCTGCCAGAACGTCTTGTCCTCGGCTGCGACCGTGGCGTCCACGAGCGAGTCGGGGATGTCCTTGTACTGCACGACGTCGCGACGATCGCTGCCGAGCTTGGCCAGCTCGATGTTGCCCGTGCGGTCGTATACGACCGTCTGCGAGGTGAATGTGATCGCGTCGAGCGTGGTCGGGTCCGGCAGTCCCTGGGAGAGGTACTGGTAGGCGCTCACGGCCGCGACGCCGGCGCCCGCGCCGATCACGACCAGGACTCCGAAGAGGATGATCGGGAGTGCGATGAGGGTGGATCGAACGACCCCGATGCCGCGCGATTGGCGCCGCGCGCCCTGACGACGATGGCGCTGGCGCCGGGCGAGACTGTTTCGCATGTCTGGCGGACGATACCATGCAGGTGATGAACAACCGTCTCCCCACGAAGGGGCCGGACCGTGACGGATCCGCCTCAGAACATGTGATGCAAAGGACGACGGTGGCCGATCCCGCGCCCGGTCTGGCCGGGCTGATCGACGAACTGGAATGGCGCGGGATCCTCCACGCCACCACGCCGGGGTTGCGCGAGCGGCTCGCGACGGGACGCACGATCGCGGCCTACAACGGCTTCGACCCGTCGGCTGACTCGCTCCACGTCGGGCACCTGATCCCCATCTTCGGCCTGATCCGGCTACAGCTGCGCGGGGGGCGGCCGGTGGCGCTCGTGGGCGGCGGCACGGGCATGATCGGCGACCCGTCCCACCGCTCCACGGAGCGGGTGATGCTCACCGAGGCCGACGTCCGCGCGAACGCCGAAGCGATCCGCGCCCAGCTAGAGCGGCTCTTGGACTTCACGCCAGGCCCCACCGGAGCCGTCATGGCCAACAACCTCGACTGGCTCGGCCCGATGTCGCTCATCGACTACCTGCGCGAGGTGGGCGTCCACTTCACGATCCCGTACATGCTGGCGAAGGACTCCGTGCAGGTCCGCCTCGAGCGCGGCCTCTCGTTCACGGAGTTCAGCTACATGACGCTCCAGGCCGCCGACTTCGCCCACCTCTACCGTACCCAGGGCGTCGAGATGCAGATGGGCGGCGCAGACCAGTGGGGGAACATCACGGCGGGTCTGGAGTTGATCCGCCGGACCGCCGGCGGGGGCGGCGAGGGCGGCGAGCAGGGCCCCGCGCACGGCATCAGCTACAAGCTCCTGCTATCGCCGTCCGGCACCAAGTTCGGCAAGAGCGAGGCGGGCGACTCCGTGTGGCTGGACCCGCGCCGGACGACGCCCTACGCGTTCTACCAGTACTGGGTGAACGTGGACGACCGCGACATCGGGACGTACTCGCGCTGGTTCACGCTGTGGCCGAGGGAGCGGATCGAGGCGCTCGACGCGGCCACCGCCGAGCGCCCGGACGCACGCGAGGCGCAGCGTGAGCTCGCCTTCGACGTGACCGCGCGCGTCCACGGCGAGGATGAGGCGCGGGCAGCGGTTCAGGTGTCCGGCGCGCTGTTCCAACGCGAGCCGGTGACCGACCCCATGCTCCTCGCCCGCATCCACGCGGCGACCAATGGCGCCAACGCGGCCCCCGACGTGCTCGCCGGCGGCGTGGCGGTGGTGCTCGCCGAGACGGGGCTGGCGTCGTCGCGCGGCGAAGCTCGCCGGCTGATCTCGGGCGGCGCGATCACCGTGAACGGCGAGCGCATCACGGACCCTGCGGCGCCCGTGCCGGCGCCCGTGGCGGGCGAGTGGCTCGAGGTCCGGGTCGGGAAGCGCAACCGCTCGGTCGTGCGGGTGGTGCGCGGCTGACGATGTCGGCCAGCCGTCACCGTCTTCCTTCGCACACCGACCCCGCGAGTCGCGCCAGACTCACTCCGTCCGCACACCGACCCCGCGAGTCGCGCCAGACTCAAGTTGTGCTGTGGGCCGCGCGCCCCCCGGCCGATGACCGCGGTCACGGCCGGGGGGCGCGCTCACCGCGTCGGGCATCGAGTCTGAGCCGACTCACGGCGGCGGCGGCGGGCCAGCGGGTGCGCCGTGGACCGGTGCGGCAGGCCAGCCGGCCGCCCTCAGCCGGCCGAGATCTCCCAGCAGTGGCCGCTCGGGTCGGCCATGGTCACGGTGCGCGGACCCCACGGCCGGTCGATCGGGCCGTTGAGGATTGGCACCCCGACCGTCCGGAGGTGAGCAGCGAACGCATCGACATCGTCCACCTCGAGGGTCAGCATCATCCGCGACGGCGTCCCCGCCGGGCCGACAGGCGCCGGCTCGATGAGCTCGGGCGCAGCCGAGGAGAGCAGCAGGCTGACGACCATGTTCGGGAGGCGGTAGGCGATCGCTTCGTCGTCCTTGTGGACCAGAGGCATGCCGAACACGTCATGGTAGAAGCGCTCGGTCTCGGCCAAGTCCTCCACGAACAGCGTCACCGCGAACACCTGCTTCACCCGGTCGTGCGGGGCGAACGCCCTGGTGTCGAACCCGAGGTTGGACATGGCCCATTCCTCTCAGCGGCCGCCGGGCCTGCCGTGGCGGTCGCGGAGGACCGCGAGCACGTCGGCCGGCGTCAGGCCCCGCTCGGCGAGCAGCACGAGCGCATGGTAGGCCAGATCGGCGGTTTCGCCAGCCAGCAGATGGCCCGTTTCGGTCCGGTCCCGGCCCGCCCGTTCGGACGCCTGGTCATTCTTCGCCGCCAGGAGCACTTCCGTGGCCTCCTCGGCAACCTTGCGACCGACCAGGTCCACGCCCCCGTCGAGCAGGCGCGTCGTGTACGAGCCGGCGGGTCGCTCCGCAGCGCGCGCGGCGATGGTCGCCCAGAGCGATTCCAGCCACGCGAAGCCCTGGGCCGCCGCTGCCGGCGTCTCGGCCGAAGGCGCGTCCGCGTCGAAGCATGACCGCACGCCCCGGTGGCAGGTCGGCCCAGCCGGCTCGACCCCTAGGAGCAGCGCGTCGCCGTCGCAGTCGATCGAGAGCGAGCGGAGGCGGAGCACGTTGCCCGAGGTCTCGCCCTTGCGCCACAGGCGGCCACGCGACCTCGAGTGGAAGTGCACCTCGCCGGTGGCGAGCGTGGCCGCGAGTGCCTCGGCGTCGAGCCAGCCCACCATGAGGACCCGGCCATCGGCGACGTCCTGGACCACACCCGCGACGAGCCCGCCCTCGCCCCAGGCGACCGCGTCCGCCGAGGGGCCGGCCATGAGGTCAACGGAACCGGCCCCGCTGGTCGCCGGCGCGGCGGGGGTCGCCGGCAACGCCGGTGTGTCGCTCATGGGAGCACCGTCACGCCGACCGCTGGCCGCACGGGCAGTCCCGCCTCGGCCATCGCCGCCTTGATCGCCGCGATCGTCCACTCGCGCCGGTGGAAGATCCCGGCCGCCAGCACGGCGTCAGCGCCCCCATCGCGGATGGCCGCGACGAAATCCTCGGGGCCCGCAGCACCGCCCGAAGCGATGACCGGCACCGGGACGAGCCCACAGATGGCGCGCAGCAGCTCGGTGTCGAACCCGGACTTCGTCCCGTCGCGGTCGATCGAAGTCACCAGCAGCTCGCCGGCCCCCAGCTCCACTGCCCGCGTCGCCCAGGCGACCGCGTCGAGCCCCACGGCCTGGCGGCCGCCCTTCACAACCACCTCGAAGCCTGACGGGATGCCGTCGCTCGCGGGCGCCCGCCGCGCGTCGATCGCGACGACCACCGCCTGGCTGCCGAACCGCGCGGCGCAGCGTCGGACGAGCCCGGGGTCCTCGACGGCTCTCGTGTTGAGGCTGACCTTGTCGGCGCCGGCCCGCAGCACGTCGCGCATGTCGTCCACGCTCCGGACCCCGCCACCCACCGTGAGCGGGATGAAGGCGCGCCGCGCCGTCCGCTCCACAATTTCGAGTAGTGTGCCCCGGCCCTCCGGCGCCGCCGTGATGTCGAGGAACACGATCTCGTCGGCGCCCTCACGAGCGTAGCGCTCGGCGAGCTCGGGCGGGTCGCCCTCGTCGCGCAGGTCCACGAAGCGGGTGCCCTTGACGACGCGTCCGTTCGCGACGTCGAGGCAGGGGATGACGCGGCGGCGGAGCATCAGGCTGCCCCTGCTGCGAGGCGGACCACGTTGGCGATCAGGCGAAGCCCGTCGGTGCCCGAGCGCTCCGGGTGGAACTGGACGCCCAGCAGATTCCCCCGCGCGACGGCCGCCGTGAATCGCGCGCCGTGCTCGGTCTCCGCGAGGATGACCTCATCGTCCACGCGGGCGCCCGCGTACGAGTGGACGAAGTAGAAGTCGGCGCCGGGCGCGATGCCGGCGAAGGCCGGGTGGTCGAACCGCCGCTCCACCTGGTTCCATCCGATGTGGGGGAGCGTGGGCGCGCCCTCCAGGCGGGCCGTGTGCCCGCGCAGGACCCCGAGGGTGACCGCGCCGTCCTCGTCGCTGGCCTGGAACAGCAGCTGGAGCCCGAGGCAGATGCCGAGGAACGGCCGGTCCGCGGCGATCCAGCCGAGGATCGCGGGCACAAAGCCACCGGCGCGCAGGCGGTCCATCGCGGGGGCCGAGGCGCCCACCCCCGGCACCACCAGCAGCGCCGGGTCGGCGATCTCGTCGGCGGTCGCCGCCCGCCGGACGTCGGCGCCCGCGGTGACGAGCGCCTGCTCGATTGAGACCAGGTTGCCGGCACCGTAGTCCACGACCGTGACCGGCAGCCGCCTGCCGGCGAGCGGCTCGGGGCCCGTCATCCGAGCGAGCCCTTCGTCGACGCGACGCCGGTCCGTCGCGGGTCGAGCTCGCAGGCGACGCGGAGGGCGCGGCCGAGCGCCTTGAACGCAGCCTCGGCGAGGTGGTGGTCATTGCGGCCGGAGCCGCGGAGGTTGAGCGTTGCGCCGGACGTTCGCGCGAACGACTCGAGGGCGTGGTCCACGAGCTGGAGCGGCAGCCCGCCGGCGCGCTCGCCGCGGAACGGCAGGTCGATCACCGCGTATGGTCGCCCGCTGAGGTCGAGGACCGCGGTCGCGAGCGATTCGTCCATCGGCACCGAGCTGTCGCCGAAGCGGTTGATGCCCACCTTGTCGCCCAGCGCCTCCGCGAACGCCGCTCCCAGCACGAGGGCAACGTCCTCCACGGTGTGGTGCTCGTCCACCTCGAGGTCGCCCTTCGCGGAGAGCTCGAGGTCGAACAGGCCGTGGTGGGCGAACGAGGCCAGGAGGTGGTCGTAGAAGCCGATGCCGCTGGAGACCCGGGCGCGGCCCGTGCCGTCGAGCGTCAGGGCGACCTCGATCGTGGTCTCGCGGGTGGCCCGGCGGACGCGCACGCTGCGGGCGCCCCGGTCGAGGACCTCGAGCGTGCCGAGGGGCGTGGTCATGCTGGCTCCTTCGGTACGGGCTGCGCGGCTTCCGAGGCGAGGCGCGTGGTGGCGGGATCGGGGTCGAGGTGCGCCGTGACCCGCGCCGCCTCAGGTGCGATCTGCGCGATCGCCTCGATCAGCCGCTCGTTCTCCTGCGGGGCGCGGACGGTCAAGCGCAGGCACCGCTCGGCCGGGTGGCCGGCCGAGAAGGTGCGCGGGACGATGCCCCGGCGAAGCAGCTGCCCGGCGACGAACGACGCGCGGGCCGCGGAGCCGAGGTCCACCAGGACGAAGCAGGCGACTGACGGGTAGGGCCGCCACCCCGCAGTCTCGAAGGCGGCCAGCAGCCGGGGGCGCTCCGCCGCGACACGAGCAACGTTCGCGAGCATGGCCGCGGGCTCGCGCAGGGCTCGGGTGACAACCGTCTCAGAGATCGTCCCGATCGAGCCCGGCGGCCGGTAGAGGGCGACGCGCGCGAGGCTTGCCGGCGCCGCGATCGCGAAGCCGACGCGCAGCCCGGCAAGGGCGTACGCCTTGGACGCGGTCCGGACGACGACCAGATTGGGGTAGCTGGAGCGAATGCCGATCAGGGAGCGGCCGGTGAACTCGGCGTACGCCTCGTCCACCACCACGGCCGCCGGGTCACGGCCCTCGGCCGCGGCATCGGCCTTGATCGTGTCGAGCAGAGCCTCGATCGCCCCCTCCGGCTCCTCGGCGCCCGTCGGGTTGTTCGGGTTGCACAGCCAGACCAGCGCCGCGTCGCGCGCAGCCTCACGCATGGCCGGCAGGTCGAGCGCGAAACCCTCGTCGGGGCCCAGGCGCGGCACGGGGACGACGACGCCGCCGCGCTGCTCGGTGACCACGCGGTACATCGCGTAGGTGGGAACCGGGACGACCGCGCGCTCGCCGGCCCGCAGGAACGCCTTCGCCGCCATGTCGAGGATCTCGTCGGCGCCGGCTCCCGGGACGACCTCGTCGGTGCCCACGCCGTACCGCTCGGCGGCAGCTTCGACCAGCCGGCGGTAGTCGCCCGGCGGGTACTCCGACAGGCTCGTCTCGAACGTGCCGGCGGCCAGCATCTCTCCCAGGAGCGCGGGCGGGGCGGGGGAGGTGTTGAGGTCGAACCGGACGATCTGCCCGACCGTGAGGCCGAACCGGGTGGCGACGCCCTCGTCGGTCGCCTCCCAGCTGTACGAGGCCGGCGGCCCGGGTTCGGCCCAGGTCATGGGCGTCGGGCTCACGGGAGGATCTTCTCGATGGGCAGGACCAGGATCCCGGAGGCGCCCGCGGCCTTGAGGCGGGGCAGCAGGCCCCAGACCTCGTCGGCACCGACGACAGAGTGGATCGCGATCATGCCCGCGTGCGCGAGGGGGATCACCGAGGGCGACTCCAGGCCCGGCAGGAGGCCCTCGAGCTCCTCGAGGTGTGTCGCCGGGGCGTTCATCATGAGGTACTTGCGGCTGCGCGCGGCGAGCACGGAGCCGAGCATCATCACGATGCTGTCGAGGTCGGCTGGGCGCTGCTCCTGCGCCGTGGGGTCCGCCACCAGGACGGCCTCCGAGGCGAGCACGTCGCCGATCGCGCGCAGGCCGTTCATCTGGAGCGTGGAGCCGGTCGAGACGAGGTCAACGATGGCATCCGCGAGCCCGAGGCGGGGCGCCACCTCGACCGCGCCAGAGAGGGGGACGACCTCGACCGGGAGGTTGCGCTCCCTGAAGAAGCTGCGCGTGATCGACGGGTGCGAGGTCGCGACGCGCTGGCCGGCGAGGTCCTCGATCGCGCGGACCGGGGCGTCCGAGGGGACCGCCACGGCGAGGCGGCAGCGGCCGTAGCCGAGCCGGGCGATGATCGGCAGCTCGCGGCCGGCCTCGGCCAGGATGTCGGCGCCCGTGATCCCGACGTCGGCGACGCCGTCCGCCACGAACTCGACCACGTCGCCCGTGCGGACGAAGAGGATGTCGAGCGGCTGGTTCGCGACCTGCGAGACGAGGCTGCGGTCGTGCTCCTCGAACACCAGCCCGGACGCGTGGAGCAGCGACAGGGTGGGCTCGACGAGGCGGCCCTTGTTGGGGATGGCGAGCCGGAGCCGATCCCTCATGCCTCGTCGGCCTCGGGGTACACGCTGCCCGTCTCGGCCTTCATCCGGTCGAGCTGCCGGCGGTATCCGCCCTCGCCGTGGTGGAGCCACGAGGCGATCCTCGTGATGGTGGCCGTACTGGCGCCGCTGCGCTTCGAGATCTCCGCGTAGTGGAGGCCGGCGTCGAGCATCCGGACCACGGCCCAGCGCTGGGCCATGTCGTGCAACTCGCCCACGGTGCACAGGTCGCGCAGGAAGCTCAGCGCCTCCTCGCGGTCGCCCAGGCGCAGAATGACATCGAGCAGGGCGTCGAGGTCGGGGGTCCGCCATTCGCTTGCCACGGGTGCGATCCTCCCGATCAGGGCGTCGGCGAGGTCGTTCCCAGCCGCTCTTAGTAGCATGTTAGCGTAGTAGTGCACTAATAGGCAAGGACGGAGGGCCCGTGTCCCAGTTCGAGATCCTGCCGGCTATCGACCTCGAGGGCGGGCGTGTCGTCCGCCTGATCCAGGGAGATTTCGCGCGCCAGACGGTCTACGCGCTGGAGCCGGTGGCGCTCGCCCGCCAGTTCGCCGATGCCGGTGCCAGATGGCTCCACGTCGTGGACCTCGACGGAGCCCGCGAGGGGGAGCCGAGGCAGCTCGAGCTCGTGGCCGAGATCGTGGCGGAGGTCCACGGCCGGACCCACGTGGAGGTCGGCGGTGGGCTGCGCTCCCCCGAGGCGGTGGCGGGCGCGCTCGGGACCGGGGCCACGCGGGTGGCCGTGGGGACTGCCGCCCTGCGCGACCCGGCCTTCGGCCTCGGACTCGTCGCCCGCTACGGGCCGTCGAGGATCGTGGCCTCGCTCGACATCCGCGACGGCATGGCCTACGGCGACGGCTGGCGCCAGGGATCGGCCGGCGTCCCGGCGACCGACGCGCTCGAGATGCTGGCGGCATCGGGGATCAACACCTTTGAGGTCACCGCGATCGACCGCGATGGGCTCATGGGCGGACCGGACATTGCGCTGCTGCGCTCACTTGTCCGGCTCGGAAGCGAGCGGATCATCGCGTCCGGCGGCATCTCGTCGCTCAATGACGTGCTGGCGGTGCAGGCGGCCGGGTGCGCCGGCGTCATCGTCGGGCGGGCACTGTACGAGGGACGGGTCTCGGTGCGCGAGCTGATCGACGCCATCGAGGGGCACGACCTGCGCCGCTGACGGTTGGCGCCGCGTCGGTCAGCCCCTTCGTCAGAAGCCAGGGGCCGAGGTCAGTGCCCCTCGTCCTTGTGCTCCTTCTTGTGGGACTCGATGATCTTCTCGGCGAGGTTGCTCGGCACGTCCTCGTAGTGGTCGAGCACCGCCGAGAACGTGCCGCGGCCGCCGGTCAGCGAACGCAGCTCCGTCGCATAGGAGAACAGCTCCGCCTGCGGGACGTGCGCCGAGATGACCTGCATGCCGTCGGCGGTGTCCATCCCCAGCACCCGGCCGCGCCGGCCGTTGAGGTCGCGGTTGACCTCGCCCAGATACTGCTCGGGGACCCGGATGTCCACGGCCATGATCGGCTCGAGGAGCACGGGCTTCGCCTGCATGACCCCATCCTTGAGCGCCATCGACGCGGCGATCTTGAACGAGAGCTCGTTGGAGTCCACGGGGTGGAACGAGCCGTCGTACAGCGTCGCCCTGAAGTCGATCAGCGGGAAGCCGGCCAGCACCCCCTCGGCCGCAGTCTCGCGGATGCCCTTCTCGATGCCCGGGAAGAACCCCTTGGGCACCGTGCCGCCGACGACCTTCTCGGCGAACTCCACGCCGGCCGCCGGGTTGGGGGCGAGCTCGATCCACACGTCGCCGAACATGCCGTGCCCGCCGGTCTGCTTCTTGTACCGGCCGTGGGCCTTGGTGGTGCCGCGGATGGTCTCGCGGTAGGGAACCGTGGGCGTGCGGGTGACGATCGCGGCGCCGAACTTGCGCTTGAGCCGCTCGCAGATGACCGCGACGTGCGCCTCGCCGATCGCCCGCAGGATCTGCTCACCGGTCTCGGAGCGCTCGACGCGGGCTGTGGGCTCCTCCTCGAGCATCCGCTGGAGCGCCGGTCCCATCTTGTCCAGGTCGCCCTTGGACAGCGGCTCGATCGCCACCTGGAGCGTCGGGTCCGGGAAGGCCATGTCGTCGAGCCTGAGCCCGGCGTCGCGTGTCGTGAGCGTGTCGCCGGTCTCGGTGACGCCGAGCTTCGCGATCGCGCCGATCTCGCCCGCCCGCAGCTCGGCTGCCGGCTCCTGCTCCTTGCCGTGGAGGTACAGCAGCTGGCCGATACGCTCGTCCTCGCCCTTGGTGCTGTTGAACACCGAGCTCTGGCTCCTCAGGGTCCCGGCCAGCACGCGCAGGTAGGTGAGCCGACCGACGAACGGGTCGGCGGCGGTCTTGAACACGCGGACCAGCAGGGTGCTGCCGGCCGCGGGCACCGCGACGGTCTTGCCCGCCTTGTCCTGGGCCTCGAAGGGGCCCTCCTCCTCTGGCGAGGGGAGGTAGCGCACGATCGCGTCGAGCAGCGCGTTGAGGCCGATGCCCTTGGTCGCGGAGGCCACCAGTACGGGTGCGAGGATCGACTCCCGGACACCCTTGTGCAGGCACGCGTCGAGCTCGGCGTCGCTGATCTCCTCCTCGCCGAGGTACTTCTCGAACACGGCGTCGTCGGCCTCGGCCGCGGCCTCGAGTAGCTGGTCGCGCCGCAGCGCAACCTCGTCGGCGAGCTCGGCCGGGACGGGGATCTCGACCTCCTTGCCGCCGTCCAGCTGGTACGCCTTGCGGTGGACGAGGTCGACGTAGCCGGTGAACGACTCGGCGGCGCCGATCGCGATGTGCAGCGGGGCCACCTTGGTGCCGAACGCGGCGCGCAGCGCGTCCAGGGCACCCGAGGGGTCGGCGTTCTCGCGGTCGCACTTGTTGATGACGAAGCAGGCGGCGGTCCTGGTTGACCGGCCCACCTTGACGGCGTTCTCGAGCCCGGCCTCGACGTGGCCCGACGCGTCCATCACGTACAGGCCCGCATCCGCCGCGTGGAAGCCCTCGATCACCTCCGCCACGAAGTCCGGGTAGCCCGGGGTGTCGACGACCGTGACCTCGTGCTCACCGTGCTCGAACGTGCCCACGGCCAGCGCCAGAGAGCGGTGCTGCTTCTGCTCCTCGGGCTCGTAGTCGAGGTGGGCGGTGCCGTCATCAACCCGGCCCAGGCGGGGGATCGCCCCCGCGCGGAACAGGACCTGCTCCGCCAGCGTTGTCTTGCCCCCGCCGGCATGGCCGGCGAGGACAACACTCCTGATGTGGGCGAGGTCGTGGCTCTTCAGGGTCATCGCGCGCGGTTCCTCTCGGTGTGGCTCCGGTGTGCCGGACCGCAAAACCCGGACACGACGCGGGGCAGTGGGCGCAGGCTGCGCTCGGATGCGATGCCAGGTCCGTCCCTGGGGCCGTGGGACGCGTGAAATCGGAAACCGGACCCGTTGACCCGATGATAGTCGGTTGATAGTCGGTATACTCCCGGCCGATGTCCGGACATTCCAAGTGGTCAACGATCAAGCGCCAGAAGGGCGCCAATGACGCCAAGCGCGGCGCCATGTTCACCAAGGTCGCCCGCGAGATCATGGTCGCGGCGCGCACAGGCGGCGGCGACCCTGACGCGAACTACCGGCTGCGCCTGGCGATGGACAAGGCGCGCTCGATCAACATGCCCGCGGACAACGTCAAGCGGGCGATCGAGAAGGCGACCGGCGCCGGCGGCGACGTCGAGTACGAGGAGATCACCTACGAGGGCTACGGCCCCGGCGGGGTGGCGGTCCTCGTCGAGACGGCAACAGACAACCGGAACCGCACGGCAGCCGAGGTCCGCTCCATCTTCACCAAGAGCGGCGGGCAGCTCGCCGGCTCGGGCGCCGTCGCCTGGCAGTTCGAGGTGCGTGGCCTGATCACCGTCGCCCGCGATGGCGTTGACCCCGACGAGGTGGCGCTGGCCGCGATCGACGCGGGCGCGGCCGACGTGGACACCGAGACCGATCCCATCGAGATCTACACGGAGCCCTCGGACCTCGAGGCCGTCCGCAAGGCGCTCGACGCCGCGGGGATCGCGGTGGAGGAGGCCGAGAGCGCGATGATCCCCAAGCAGACGACCGCCGTCGACGCTGAGCACGTGCGCCAGGTCCTGCGGCTGATGGACCTGCTCGAGGACATCGAGGACGTCCAGCGCGTCACGAGCAACGCGGACATCCCCGAGGAGCTCATGGAGGAGTACGCCGGGTGATCGTCCTGGGGATCGACCCCGGGACGGCGGCGCTCGGCTACGGCGTGGTCGAGCGCACGGGCGGGAGCCTCCGCGCGGTGGACTACGGGTGCATCGTCACGACGCCCGACGCCCCGCTGCCCGAGCGGCTGCTGCACATCCACGAAGGTCTCACCGAGCTCATCGAGACGCACGCGCCCGACCTGATGGGCGTGGAGCGGCTGTTCTTCTCGAACAACGCGCAGACTGCGTTCGGCGTGGGGCAGGCGCGCGGCGTGGTCCTCCTGGCGGCAGCCCAGCACGGGATTCCCGTCCGGGAGGCCACGCCCAACGAGATCAAGATGGGCGTGACCGGGTTCGGCGGCGCCGACAAGGAGCAGGTCGGCCGGATGGTGGCGGTGATCCTGGGCCTCGACGCGGCGCCCACGCCAGACGACACCGCCGACGCCCTGGCGTGCGCGATCTCGATCGCGAACGCTGAGCGGCCCGGCGACCGCCTCAACGCCGGTGCCACCGCCAAGTCGGGCCTGCTGGACCGTGCCGCCGTCGCGCCCATCACCCGGGGCGAGACGCCGTACGAGCGGGCGGTGCGCGAGGCGATCGCGCGCGACGCTAAGCCCGCGCCGGGCAAGGGCGCCCGGGCCTCACGCAAGCCCGCGGGCGCGCTCGGGACCGACGCCCCCAAGAGCGCAGGCGCGTTGGGGACCGACGCCCCCAAGGGCGCAGGCGCGTTGGGGCCCGACGCCCCGAAGCCCGCGGCGGCGCCCCGGCCCGGCACCCAGACGCGCAAGCCGTAGGGCGGGAGAGCGGGCCGTGATCGCGTCCGTCGAAGGCGTTGTCGGCGCGATCGCCGCGGATTCGCTGGTCATCGAGGTCGGCGGCATCGGCTACCGGGTGTTCGCCGCACCGTCGGTGCTCGCGTCGGCGGCGGCCGGCGGCACGCTCAAGCTCCACACCTACCACCTCGTCCGCGAGGACCAGCAGGCGCTGTTCGGCTTCCGGGGGGCCGACGAGCTCGGGTTCTTCAACCTGCTGCTGACTGTGACCGGCGTGGGGCCGAAGGTAGCGATGGCGATCGTGGGCTCGCGCCCGGCCGCCGACCTCCAGCTCGCGATCCTCCAGCAGGACCAGGCGGTCCTCGTGTCGATCCCTGGCATCGGGAAGAAGCTGGCCGAGCGGATCATCTTCGAGCTCAAGGAGAAGGTGTCGGCCGCGGGGATCGCCGCCGGGACGTCGGCCGCCATGTCCACTGCGTCCGAGAACGAGGTGGTGGCGGCGCTCCAGGCTCTGGGCTACTCGCCGGGCGAGGCGCGGGAGGCGTCGCGGCTGGCCATCACCGACGCTGCCGTTGGCGCCGGCCTGGAGGAGCGCGTGAAGGCGGCCCTCCGGACGCTGCTTCGGGACTGAGCCGAGCACCGGTTAGAGTTCGCGGATGCGGATCGCCTTCTCCGTGCAGCCGGCGCTCGGCCACCTGCTCCCCGTCCTCCCCCTCGCGCTGGCGGCCCGCAACGCCGGTCACGACGTGGTTGTGCTCGGCGGGTCGAGCCTTGCTGGCACGATCGCACGGAGCGGGCTCCGGCATGTGGTCGCCGGACCGCCCGACCTCCAGACGGCGTTTGCCAGGGTCCCCGAGCGCGCCGGGCTCACCGGGAGGCGGCTGGCCGCTGCGACCTGGGGCCCTGTGTTCGGCGGTGTGATCGCCCCGGAGATGGCCGATGCGCTCCTGGACCTAGCCCGGGAGTGGCGTCCCGACCTCCTCGTCCACGACGACAGCGAGCAGGGCACCTGGGTCGCGGCGGAACGAATCGGCGTGCCCCACGTGTCGCTCCAGGCGACGGCGTGGCGAGGCGTCGGCTTGCGGCTATCTGCCGAGCCGCTCGGTCGGCTGCGTGCGCGCCTCGGCCTCCCGCCCGACCCTGAGCTCGCCCGGTGGCACCGCCATGGGTACCTCACCACTCGCCCGCCGCTGCTCCAGAACCCTGACGATCCCGTCCCGGCGTCGGCGATCTCCCTGCGGCCGATCGCCCTCGACGACGCGGAGGACGTTGCGCCTGCGTGGCTGGACGCCACGGATCCCTCGCGACCGCGGGTCGCCGTGACGCTCGGGACGATCCTTCCCGGGCGCCTCAACACGATGGAGGCGATCCTCGTCGGCCTCGAGCGGCTTGCGGTCGAGGTTGTGGCCACGGTGGGACCCGGCCTGGACCCCGCCTCGCTCGGAGACCGACCCGACAATGTGCGCGTCGAGCGCTACGTCCCGATGTCGCGGCTCCTCGCCACGGCCGACGCGCTGGTCTTCCACGGAGGCTCCGGGACGATGCTCGCGGCCCTGGCCCACGGCGTGCCACTGGTGGTGCTACCGGTGGCGGCAGACCAGCCCGAGAACGCCGAACGCTGCTCCGCCGCCGGGGTGGGGATCGCTCTCGAGCCCAAGGCACGAACGGCCGGCGACATCGCCGCAGCGACGCGGGCGGTACTCGAGGACGGCCGCTATCGCGATGCGGCTGCGCGGGTCCGCGAGCAGATCAACGCGATGCCGTCACCGGCCGACGTGCTCCCGCGGTTGGAGGCGCTCGCAGCCGCGGGCCCGGACGGGACGCTGGCTCGCGGGAGCGCATAGCCGCCGCCCGGTCCACGGGAAGCACCGGGATGGCGCCGAACGACGCGGGTTCCAGGGATCTGGCGCACCGCATGCGCCAACGGGGCGGCTGCCCATCTCCGGGCACGCCCACATCCCCGAGCCGTCGCGCGCCACGAGCATGGGCCCAACCGCCAGCACCGCGCCGGCGCCTCCGTAACACGCCCCCTAGGAGTGGTGTGCGGGCGATCAGTCCCGTACACGCCTGGCAGGCGTATTCAGGCATCCAACGTGCCGGAACACGCCTGGGCGGAGTGCTACGGACAACTGGGGCCCATACCACTCTCCTGCGGCGTGATCAGGAAACCTCCTGGCGGCGCGTGCGCCGTCCTCCGCCTGACGTTCGCCGCCAGCGCCCCATATCAGATCGCGGAGCCCCCGCGCTCGCCCGTCCGGATGCGGATGCAGTCCTCCAGCGGCATCACGAAGATCTTGCCGTCGCCGATCGTCCCGTCGCCGTGGCGCGCGCCGCGCAGGATCGCCTCCACGGTGGGCTCGACGAAGGCGTCGTTCACGCCAATCTCCAGGCGCACCTTCGGCAACAGGCTCGGCGCCACCTCCTGCCCGCGGTACAGGTCGGGGTCCTCCTGCTGCCCGTGGCCGGCAACCCGGCTCACGGTGATGCGGAAGATCTCGTTGTCGACGAGCGCCTGGTGGACCTCGTCCAGCTTGTCCGGCTGGATAATCGCGACGATGAGCTTCATGGCGTCTCTCGGGCCTTCGTTCAGTTGAGGTTGAGCAGGCCGTAGCCGTGCTCGCCGTGGAGCTCGTGGTCCATGCCCGCCATCTCGCCCGCGCTGCCCAGTCGCAGCCCGACCGTCCGGTTGACCAGCACGAGCAGCACCAGGCTCATGACCGCGCAGTAGACGATGGTCGTCAGGACGCCCAGCGACTGCACCCCCAGCTGAGTGATCGCCGCGCGGCCCTCGGGCATCTCCCCCGCTCGGACGAACAGCGCGAGCAGCACGGCGCCCGCGATCCCAGCGGTCCCATGGACGCCGAACACGTCGAGCGTGTCGTCGTAGCCCAGGCGGTTCTTGAGCAGGATCATGCCGTAGCACAGCCCGGAGGCCACGAAGCCGAGCGCCACCGCGCCCGCCGGCTGCACCACGCCGGCCGCCGGCGTGATCACGACGAGGCCCGCGAGGATCCCTGACGCGATGCCCAGGCTGGTGGCCTTGCGGTGGTGCACGGCCTCGATGCACATCCACGCGAGCGCCCCGGCGGCGGCCGCGACCTGCGTGACCGCGAGTGCCTGCGCCGTCTTGACGCCGCTGGTCAGCGAGCTGCCGGCGTTGAAGCCGAACCAGCCCACCCACAGCAGCCCGACCCCCATCAGCGTCATCACGAGGTTGTTCGGGTGCATGGCTGTCTGCGGGTAACCGCGGCGCGCCCCCAGGTACAGCGCCGCGACCAGGCCCGACACGCCGGCCGAGATGTGCACGACGGTGCCTCCCGCGAAGTCGATGGCACCCAGCCTGAACAGCCAGCCGTCGGACGCCCAAACCCAGTGGCACAAGGGCACGTACACGAGCAGGCTCCAGAGCGCGATGAACACAGCGTAGCCGCGGAACCGGACACGCTCGGCGAAGGCGCCCGCGATCAGCGCCGGGGTGATGATCGCGAACTTGCCCTGGAACATCGCGAACACGAGGTCCGGCACGCCCCCTGGGCTCACAGTGGCATCGATCTTGTGCAGGAACACGTTGCCCGGGTCCCAGCCGATCCACCCGCCGAGGGTGTTGGGGCCGAAGGCGAGCGCGAACCCGGCCACCGCCCAGAGGACGCCGATGATCGCCATGGCCGCGAAGCTGTGCATCATGGTGCCCAGGACGTTCTTGGTCCGGACGAGGCCGCCGTAGAACATCGCGAGACCCGGCACCATGAGCAGGACCAGCGCCGTGGAGACGAGCATCCACGCGGTCGCGCCCGTGTCCACCGGCGGCTGCACGGGCAGTGGAGTGGCCGCGGAGTCCGACCAGGCGAGCGCGACGACCGCCGCGAGGACGAGCAGCAGCCCGCCGGCCGGCAGGACCATGCGCGTCGAGATGCGTTGCGTCGCAGGGCTGGTTCGGGCGGCCAGCATCGGGCGATCCTCCTCGCAGGACTGGGACGCGCGCGAGCGCGGGAGCCCCGGTCGTCATGCCCCCGGTCGGTGCCGCCGGTTGGCAGGCGCGATGGTATGAGGCACAGCGTGAAGCCGCGTGGAGGTGCCGGTAGCGTTCCGGCGTCGATTCGGTTCCCGTTCGGCACGGGTGCTCAGGGACGCGCGATCCGCCCCTGGATCCGCCCCCGCGATCCGCCCCCTGCGATCCGGCCCCTGAGTCATTCCAGACTCACCTCGCGCCGCTCCACGCTCGACGCCCTCGCGCAAGCACCGGGTTCGGGCGGGAGGCCATGCACGGCCGCGCGCCGGATGACCCCCACGTGACTCACGGATCGCCAGCGCCGGATCCGCCCGCCCGACGGATCGCCAGCGCGCGGGCCGCAAGCCCTACAGCAGCGCGTCAAGCCCTACAGCAGCGCGTCCCGCTCGAACGGCACCCCGTTGAGGTGCTCGTCGAGGAAGGCGAGCACGGTCCGGTACCAGAGCTTCGCGTTCTGCGGCTTGAGCACCCAGTGGTTCTCGTCGGGGAAGTAGAGGAACCGCCCCGGCACGCCCATGCGCCGCATGTCGGTCCACAGCGTGAGCGCCTCGCTGATCGGCACGCGATGGTCCAGTTCACCGTGGATCACGAGTAGGGGCGTCTTGTGGCGCGCCATCTCCGCCAGGGACTCCCTGGGCGACCAGCGCAGGTAGGCCGACGGGTCGGCGTACGGGTCGCCCATCTCGTGCTCCCAGGCCGGCCCGTGGTCCGTCGTCCCGTGGAACCCGAGCAGCTCCCACAGCGAAGCGTGCGTGACGATGCACCGGAAGCGGTCCGTGTGTCCCGCCATCCAGTTGGCCATGTAGCCGCCGTACGAGCCGCCCATCATCGCGACCCGCGATCCGTCGATGTCCTCGCGCGCAACGGCGGCCTCGAGCACCGTCATGACGTCGGTGTACGGGTTGCCGCCCCACTGGCCCCAGCCCCGGTCGAGCATCTGTTGCCCGTACCCGGTGGACAGGGCCGGGTCCGGGAGCAGCACGGCGAACCCGTGCGCCGCGAGCACATTCGGATTCCAGCGCCAGTGCCAGCTGTTCCACGAGGACAGCGGGCCGCCGTGGACCATCAGCACGAGCGGTGCCTTGGCCGCAGGCGACGCCGACGCCGGGCGGACGAGCCAGGCGCCGATCCGGGTGCCGTCGGCGACCTCTGCCTCGAGCCGCTCGACGACGCTGCCGATGGCGATCCCGCCCTCGTCGATGCTCGAAGCCACCTCGACCGGCGTCTGGTCCGCGGTCCGGGCGTCGAACCGGACGATCCGGGGCGGCGTGCCGATGGTGGACTGGAGCCCGAATAGCGTCGAGCCGTCCGGCGCCGGGCACAGGTCCGACACGTGGCCCGACGCCGTCAGGCGCGTCACCCGGCCCTCGGGCAGGTCCACGCGATAGGCGGAGTGGAGCCCGGCGTCGTCGGAGTCGAAGTAGAGGACCGAGCTGTCGGGGCCCCAGGTGGGCGTCTCCGGGCGGCGGTCAACCTCGCCGGCGATCTCGCGCTGGTCGCCGGTGGCAAGGTCGATGAGCACCAGCGTGTAGCGCTCGGGCTCGGTCGGCGTCGAGTAGCTGAAGCGCACGGCCGCCACGGTCGCCCCGTCGGGCGAGATCGCACAGCCCGCGTAGGCCGCCTCGTGGTTCGTCAGCTGGCGCGCCTCACCGGTGGCCGTGTCGTAGCGGACGAGGTCGTCCCAGGTCTCGGGGAACACGCCCGGCCGCCGCCGCACGGCCACCACGAACGAGCCGTCGGGCGCGATGTCGAGCGGCCCCTCCTCGAACGTGAACCCAGTCACGATTCGCTCGAGGTCGCGCGGGTCCGACATCGGCTCCTCGCCCTCCGGGACCGTGGCCGCGAACAGGCGCCGGTGCCGCGGGCCAAGGTAGTGGTCCCAGTGACGGATCGGGTAGTCCTCGAACAGCAGCGCGCCGACGCCCGCATCGCGGCGGGCCTTCTCGCGCCGCTGGTCCTCGGCGAGGTCGGCGGCGCCTCGGTGGACCATCGCGCCGAAGGCGATCGCGCGCGAGGCCCGTGACGTGGCAATGCCGTCGACCCCGCCGTCCGGGCTGGCCACCGGGCGCGCCTCGCCGCCGTCGGGTGGCAGCAGCCACATCGCGCGGGCGGGGTGCGCATCGTCAGCCGGGGGCGCCTTGACGTCAGGGTCAGGGCGCGCCGAGGCGAACAGGAGCGACCCGTCGGGAAGGAATGCGTGCCCGCCCGATTCGCCCGCGACCGAGCGGGTCAGGCGCCGCGCTGGGAGCGCCCCCGCCGGATCGACCTGCCACAGCGCGGTCGCCATCTTCTTGCCATCGGGGGCCACCGTGCCCACTGCCACAACCAGTCGCCGTCCGTCGGGGCTCAGCCGGAGCGATGAGAGGCGCGGGAGCTGGAGCATGCGGTCGATCGAGAACGGTTCGCTCATGCGCCCATCATGCCCCGACGGCGCCGCGCGGGGAAGGCCGATCGCGTCCCGCGATCCTTCGCGCTGCGGCGGGTCCGCGCCTGGCCGCTCGCGGCCCCTGGCGATGCGCCCCAGGCATCAACTCGTGCCCCGGCGCGGAGTTCCGGTGCCCACGACGCATCGCCACGACCGGGTCGTGGCCGATACCGAGGGGCTCGGCCGGCCAACGCATGTCCAGTGCGCATCGAGGGCCTCCTCGCCGATGAAGTTGATGCGCAGCGGGCATCGCGGAGCGATCAGCTCGCTGCGTAGAACATCTGTGCGCTTTCACGCGAAACTGCTAGACTCCGCGGCGATGACCGACGACGCCCTGAGCCTCCTCGCGGCCGGCGCCTCCGAACCCGGCGACCTCGCCGTGGAGGGGTCGCTGCGCCCGCGGACGCTGGACGAGTACATCGGGCAGCGGGAGGTCAAGGCGAGCCTCGATGTGCTGCTCCAGGCGGCCCGGGGCAGGGGAGAGGCGGCAGACCACGTCCTCCTGTACGGACCGCCCGGCCTGGGCAAGACCACGCTCGCCACGATCATCGCCCGGGAGCTCGGCGTCAACGTCCGCTACACCAGCGGCCCCGCCGTCGAGCGGGCAGGGGACCTGGCGGCCATCCTCACCGCCCTCGACGAGCGGGACGTCCTGTTCATTGACGAGATCCACCGCCTCAACCGGGCCGTCGAGGAGATCCTCTACCCGGCGATGGAGGACTTCGCGCTCGACGTGATGATCGGCAAGGGGCCGTCGGCACGGAGCCTGCGCCTGTCGCTCAAGCCGTTCACCGTGGTGGGCGCCACAACGAGAGCCGGCCGGATCAGCGGACCGCTCCGGGACCGCTTCGGCATGACCTACCGGCTCGACTTCTACGGCGAGGACGACCTGACCTCGATCGTGGAGCGCTCGGCCCGGATCCTGGGCGTCGAGGTGGACGCGGACGCGGCGAGGCTCATCGCCAAGCGCGGCCGGGGCACCCCGCGCATCGTCAACCGGCTCCTGCGCCGCGTCCGGGACCACGCAGAGGTCCACGGCGACGGCCGCATCCACGTCCAGGCGGTGGCCGAGGCGATGACCATCCTCGACATCGACGACCTGGGGCTCGACACCACGGACCGCAAGCTCCTGGCCGCCATCGTCCAGAAGTTCGGCTCCGGGCCGGTCGGCGTGCAGGCGCTGGCCGCCGTGCTGGCCGAGGAGGCCGACACGATCGAGGACGTCTACGAGCCGTACCTGCTGCGCCTGGGCTTCCTGGACCGGACCCCGCAGGGACGCATCGCCACGGAGCCCGCGCGCCAGCACCTCGCGGCGCTCGGCTTCGACGTTCCCGCCCCCCGCCGCGCCGAGCCCGAGATGCCGGCGCTGTGGGACGACCTGCCCGCCGGCTGAGTTGCCCAGAACGTGCCGAGCGCGTCCCGCTTCGAGCTCCTGGTCCCGCCGCCCGCCGACGGGTCCACGCGGGCCCGCGTCGGCCGCCTCCACCTCGCCCACGGCGTCGTCGAGACGCCGCAATTCATGCCCGTGGGAACGAACGCGACCGTCAAGGCCCTCCACCCGGACGAGGTCAGGGCGGCGGGCGCGAGCATCATTCTTGCCAATACCTACCATCTGTACCTGCGACCCGGGCACGAGCGGATCGAGCGGCTGGGCGGGCTGCACACGTTCATGGGCTGGGACGGGCCGATCCTCACCGACTCGGGCGGCTTCCAGGTGGTCTCGCTGGGCGACCTGCGCGTGATCGACGACGGCGGGGTCACGTTCAAGAGCCACCTCGACGGGACGATCCACCGGTTCACGCCCGAGCACTCCATCGCGGTCCAGCAGGCGCTGGGGCCCGACATCGCGGTCGCCTTCGACCAGCCGGTCTTCCCCAGCTCGCCGCGAGCCGTGGTCGAGGACGCCATGCGCCGCACCCACCGCTGGGCGACACGCTCGCTCGAGGCGCACACCCGGGCGGACCAGGCGCTGTTCGGCATCGTTCAGGGCGGGCTCGACCCCGAGCTCCGCGAGGAGTCGGCGAGGTTCATCGCGGAGCTCCCGTTCGACGGGATCAACATCGGCGGGCTCGCCGGCGACGAGACGCCCGAGCAGCGCAACGCGACGCTGGATGTGACGGTCCCGTTCCTCGACGGCGACCCGCGCCCGCGCTACCTGATGGGCCTGGGCTCGCCGCTGGACCTGCTCGAGGCCGTGCACCGGGGCATCGACCTGTTCGACTCCGTGCTGCCCGCCCGCGTCGCCCGCAACGGCCAGCTGTGGGTCCCGGGCGGCCGCCTCAACCTGCGCAATGAGCAGTACAGGGACGACCCGCGCCCGGTCCAGGAGGGCTGCCCGTGCCCGCTCTGCACGCGCTTCTCGCGGGCGTACCTGAGCCACCTGTTCCGGGCCAGGGAGATGCTGGCGTACCGTCTGGCGACTTGTCACAACCTGACCTTCACCCTAGACTTCATGGCCGGTGTCCGTGCTGCTTTGCGCGCCGGAACCTTCCCTGCCGAAATGCCGGACATGCGCCGTCGCGCGGTCCGGATGAGTGGCGCCGAAGGGGCCGCAAAGCCGGCGTGAAGTCCGTGTCGGTATCGTCGCTAGGCGTGGAGGCGCGTTATGGGTTCGAGGGATCGCCCCCACAAGGAAGTCAAGAAGAAACCCAAGGAGAAGTCGGCCTCGCCGCACCTTTCGCCGCTTTCGGAGCCGCCCCAGCAGGCGGAGCTGATCAAGAAGCCCCGCAAGCCGCGTCGCGAGGACGAGTCGGAGGGCTGATCCACCGGCCGGGCGGGTTGGCCCCGCTCCGTCGGGCAGGCTAAAGCCGCCAGGAGCGAGGGACACGATGTCAACCGGCAGGGATCTGGACACCCGCACCGCGGACAAGGCGCTCGCCGAGCGAGGGCGTGCGGTGGACGCCGCCATCCTCGCGATCGAGAAGCAGTTCGGGCGCGGCTCGATCATGAAGCTCGGCTCGGCCGAGCGGCAGCAGGTCGACTTCATCCCCACGGGCTCCATCGCGCTCGACCTCGCGCTCGGCGTCGGCGGGATCCCGCGGGGCCGGATCTGCGAGGTCTTCGGGCCGGAGTCGTCGGGCAAGACCACGCTCTGCCAGCACGTCATCGCTGAGGCCCAGCGCAAGGGCGGGATCGCCGCGTTCATCGACGTCGAGCACGCGCTCGACCCGGGGTACGCCCGCGCCTGCGGCGTGAACGTGGACGAGTTGCTCGTGTCCCAGCCGGACACCGGCGAGCAGGCCCTCGAGATCACCGAGACGCTCATCCGCTCGGGCGGCGTGGACATCGTCGTGCTGGACTCCGTGGCGGCCCTCGTGCCGCGCGCGGAGATCGAGGGCGAGATGGGCGACAGCTTTGTCGGCATCCAGGCCCGGTTGATGAGCCAAGCGCTGCGCAAGCTCACCGGCGCCGTCTCGCGCTCCAATACGGCGCTCGTGTTCACCAACCAGCTGCGCGAGAAGATCGGCGTCATGTTCGGCAACCCCGAGACCACGCCGGGCGGCCGCGCGCTCAAGTTCTACGCCTCGGTGCGGCTCGACATCCGGCGGGTCGAGACCATCAAGAGCGGCACCGAGTCGGTGGGCAACCGCGTCCGGGTCAAGGTCGTCAAGAACAAGGTCTCGCCGCCCTTCCGCGTCGCCGAGTTCGACGTGATGTACGGCGAGGGCATCAGCAAGGAGGGCGGCCTGCTGGACGTCGGGGTCGCGATGGACGTCGTGAGCAAGACAGGCGCCTGGTTCAACTTCGCCGAGACGCGCCTCGGCCAGGGCCGCGAGGCGTCGAAGGAGTTCCTCCGCAACAACGTGGACGTGGCGACCGAGATCGAGCGCCGCATCCGCGGCAAGATGAACGAAGTCACGCTCCCGGTCGAGGGGATCGAGGAAGCCGAGTAGGTCGGTCGCGTGAGCGACGAGCGCACGGGCTGCGCGCCAAGGCGCCCCAAGCCCACCCTCGCGCAGCGGCGCGAGCAGCGCGCTGCATCCGACGACCCCGCCGAGGTGCTCGACGCCGCGGCCCGGTTCCTCGAGGCGCGCCCGCGCTCCGAGGCCGAGGTCCGGCGCAAGCTGCTGCTCTTGGGTTTTCGCCCGGACATGGTCGACGAGGCGGTCGCCAAGCTGCTCACCGTGGGCTATCTCGACGACGACGCATTCGCCCGAGCATGGGTGGAGTCGCGGGATCGGGCGCGGCCGCGCGGCGAGCACGCGCTCCGGCGCGAGCTCGGGCAGAAGGGCGTGGAGCGCGCGCTGGTGGACGCCGTGCTCGACGAGCGGCGCGAGGGCGCGGCGGTCGCGGCGACGGACGGCGAGGGCGCGCCCAACCCCGACGAGGCGGCCGCGGAGCGCCTGCTCGCGAAGAAGCTCGGACCCATCCTGCGCGAGGCCGACCCTCGCCGTCGGCTCCAGCGCGCCTACGCGCTCCTCGCCCGCAACGGGTTCGCGCCCGACGTGTGCTCGACGGTGGCGAAGCGCACGCTGGCGGCGTCGGCGGAGGCCGCTGACGAGGATCTCGGGGGAGGGCCGGGCGCTTGACGGATCGGGCCGACAGCGTGCCGCCCGAGGTCCTGCTGGAAGACTGCCCGCCGGCAATGGCCGCCCTCGCAGACAGCCTTCGGGAGGTCGTGCTCGCCGCCGTGCCCGAGGCGGTGGAGCGCGTGCGTCAGGGCTGGAGGGTCATCGGCTACGACATCCCGATCGGCGGACGTCGCACCGCGTTCATCGCCTGGATCATGCCCGAGCGCGCCCACGTCCACCTCGGCTTCCCGTGGGGCGTCATGCTCCTCGACCGGGACGGCACGCTCCAGGGCGAGGGCGAGACGAAGCGCGCCCGCTGGTTCACGCTGACGAACCCTGAGGACCTGCGCGACCCGCGCCTCGCCGCCTTCACGCGCGCGGCCGCCGACTTGGCGGCCATCGGGCGACGCTGAGCTCGGGGCACTGTCCCGAATCCTGAGAGTTGCGAGCCGGTTCCGGTCCGAGGCTGTAGGCTACGCGCACCGGACCGCGGACCTCAGGGCCGCGCCGGACGAGCCGCAGCCTCGGCTGAGGCCGGACCAGCGCCGAGTGGCGCCCCGGCCCCGTGCCCAACGCGACAAGCCGACAGCTGCCGTGCCCGATCGACTCGTCAAACACCCTCGGCCCATTCACCCGGCCGCGGGGGAGGATCCGAATATGGATTGGGTTGCTGTCGCCGCGGTGGCGGTGATCGCAGGCGCTGTCGGCGTTGTCGCCGGCTTCCTCGTGCGCGGCGTGTGGGCCAACCAGGCGGTCAAGGCGGCCAACGACAAGGCCGCCCGCATCGTCGCCGAGGCGCGCGCTCAGCAGAAGGACATGATCCTCGAGGCCAAGGACGAGAAGCTGCGGCTGCAGCGCGAGGCCGAGGAGGAGGCGCGCGCGAAGCGGTCCGAGCTCCAGGGCCTCGAGCGGCGGCTGCTCAACCGCGACGAGCAGCTCGACCAGCGCGCCGACCTCCTCGAGGAGAAGGCCCGCAAGATCAACGACCGCGAGCGCGAGATCGAGAAGCAGCGCGATGAGCTGGGTCGACTCAACCAGGAGCGCGTGGCGGCCCTCGAGCGCGTGTCCGGGCTGTCGGCCGAGGACGCCAAGGGCATCCTCCTCGAGGCGATCCGGGACGAGGCGGAGCACGATGCCGTCAAGCTCGCGCGGTCCATCGAGCGGCGCGCCCGCGACGAGGCCCAGGACAAGGCGCGCGAGATCATCGTGACCGCCATGCAGCGCGTCGCCGCCGACCACACGGCCGAGCACACCGTCACCGTCGTCCACCTGCCCAGCGACGAGATGAAGGGCCGCATCATCGGCCGCGAGGGCCGCAACATCCGGGCCCTCGAGCAGGCCACCGGCATCGACCTCATCATCGACGACACGCCCGAGACCGTCGTGCTGTCGGGCTTCGACCCCGTCCGCCGAGAGGTGGCGCGCCTCGCGCTCACCAAGCTGATCGCCGACGGCCGGATCCACCCGGGTCGCATCGAGGAGGTCGTCACCAAGGCCCGTGCCGAGGTGGACCTCGTCATCCGCCAGGCGGGCGAGCAGGCCGTCTACGACGCGGGCGTCCCCGGGCTGCCGTCCGAGCTCGTCAAGCTGATCGGCCGGCTCAAGTACCGCACCTCGTATGGGCAGAACGTGCTCATCCACTCGGTCGAGACCAGCCACCTGGCCGCGATCATGGCGGCGGAGCTCGGCGCCGACGTCCAGGCCGCCAAGATCGGCGGCCTGCTCCACGACATCGGCAAGGCTGTGGACCACGAGGTCGAGGGCCCGCACGCGGCCATCGGCGCGTCGATCGCCCAGAAGCACAACATGCCGTTCAAGGTGGTCAACGGCATCGCCGCGCACCACCAGGAGGTCGAGTACGCCTGCATCGAGGCGCCGATCGTCCAGGTCGCCGACGCGATCAGCGCGTCCCGTCCGGGCGCTCGCGGCGAGACGATGGAGACCTACGTCAAGCGGCTCGAGGACCTCCAGGCGATCGCCGAGAGCTTCACGGGGGTCGAGCGCTCGTTCGCGGTCCAGGCCGGGCGCGAGGTGCGCATCCTGGTCCGGCCGGAGGAGATCGACGACCTCTCGGCCACGCGGCTGGCGCGCGACATCGTCAAGAAGATCGAGGACAGCCTGACCTACCCGGGCCAGATCAAGGTCACGGTCATCCGCGAGACGCGCGCGACCGAGTACGCGAAGTAGCACCTGAGCCGGCCGCTCGCGGGCCGATGCGCGTCCGGCATCAATCTCGGCCGGGTGGGGTCGCCGTGTTGCCCAGGGCGCATCAGACCGACCCGATCCAGCTCCACAACGGCCGCAATCCACCGGCCTGATGCGCGACGCGCATCGTCCGGCCGGTGGGCCGTCGGCAATGATGCGCGCAGCGCCATCGGTGACGCGGCGGACACGCTCCGAAGCGGATCGGAGGACAGAGCGGCCAGCAGGGGGCACATCCGGATCCTCGGACGCCTCATTGGATCCTCGGCCGCCTCTTGGCGGTCCCCGCTGATAGATTCGGTCGATGCGCACCCTCTTGGTCCCCTGATGGCCGCCCGCAGCGAGCGAGCCGGGCTCGGCAACCCGCCCAATGGCAACGCGCCACGGCCGCCCGGCGCCTGCCGGGTCCTGATGGTCGGCGACGTCATCGGCAAGCCGGGGCGCCAGGCCGTCGAACAGGTCCTGCACGGGCTGCGCGAGGAGCGCGGCATCGACTTCGTCACCGCCAACGGCGAGAATCTCGCGGGCGGCATGGGGCTGACGTCCGCCACCGCCGACATGCTGTTCGCGGCCGGCGTGGACGTCATCACCAGCGGCAACCACATCTGGGACAAGCGCGAGATCTACGAGGCGCTCGACCGCAACGACCGGATCCTGCGGCCGCTCAACTACGGGACCCACAACGTGCCCGGGCGGGGCTGGGGCGCGTACACGGCCCTCGACGGGTCGGAGCTGGTAGTGATCAACCTCCAGGGCCGGACCTACATGCAGCCAATCGACAACCCGTTCACCGACGCCGACCACCTGCTCGACGAGGCGGCCGACCCGCTGCCGCCGATCCGCCTCGTGGACTTCCACTGCGAGATCACGTCCGAGAAGAACGCGCTCGGGCTGCACCTCGACGGGCGGGTGTCCGCGGTCGTGGGCACGCACACGCACGTGGTCACCGGCGACGAGCGGATCCTGCCCAGGGGCACCGCCTACCAGACGGACCTGGGCATGACCGGGCCGCTGTGGAGCGTGATCGGCTTCGACCCCGCCACCGTCCTGCCGCGGTTCATCAACGCCCTGCCGACGCGCTTCGAGGTGGGGCAGGGGCCGGTGGTGTTCAACGCCTGCCAGGTGGACATCGACCCCGCGACCGGCCGGGCGCTGCAGGTCGAGCGCGTCCAGCGGCTCGTCGAGGTCTAGCCGTGGCTGCCCGTCATGCCCGCCCTGACGAGCGCCCGACGGCCCCCGGCACGGCCGCCGCGGACTTCCACACCCACACGACGCGCTCCGACGGCGTGCTGGAGCCGGCCGAGCTGGTCCGCCAGGCGCGCGAGGCTGGGGTCCGACTGCTCGCGATCGCCGACCATGACAACCTCGCCGCCTACCGCGAGCTGACGGCCGCAGGCGCCGCGCCGCCACCGGACGGCTTCACGCTCATCCCGGCGGTCGAGATCAACTCGGTGGCGGGCCGCCTGGCGGGTGAGCTGCCCGAGGGCGAGCTCCACATCCTGGGCCTGGGCGTCGATCCGGGCGACGCGGCGTTCGAGGCGGCGCTCGTGACGCAGCGGGATGCCCGCCGCATCCGCTTCTACGCCATGGTGGACCGCCTCCGCAACCTCGACATCGCGATCGACGAGCAGGTGGCGCGGCTGGACGTCACCGCCGATGACGCGCTCGGCCGGCCGACGATCGCGCGGGCGCTGATCGCCGCCGGCCACGCGGTCGACGTGCAGGACGCGTTCACGCGGATCATCGGCGCGGGGTGCCCAGCGTACGTGCCGCGCCGCGGGCTGGACCCGATCGCCGCCATCCGCACCGTCCGCGCGGCGGGCGGACTGGCGTCGCTCGCGCATTTCTCCGACGCGCCGGCCCGCCAGCCGCTGATCCGCGAGCTCATGGCGGCCGGGCTCGACGGGCTCGAGACGCACCACCGCTCGTTCCTGCCCGAGACGCGCTTGGCGATGTCGGCCTTCGCCCGGTCGCTGGGGCTGGTCGAGACCGGCGGCTCCGACTACCACGGCGACCACGGCCCGTATGCAGACACGCATGCCGAGCTAGTGCTGCCGCAGTGGCTGATCGACGGGTTGCTGGCAGCCCTCAGCCCGCGGCCGGCGGCTCGTCCTTGACGAAGGTGGGGCGCAGCTCCACGGGTTGGGCCCGCCGCTCCTGACGGCGGCGCGCGGCCAGGTTGAGGGTCTCGACCATCACCGAGAAGGCCATCGCGGCGTAGATGTAGCCCTTCTCGACGTGCAGCCCGACGCCGTCCGCAACCAGCGTGGCGCCGATGAGCAGCAGGAACGCCAGCGCGAGCATCTTCACGGTTGGGTGGCGGTGGACGAACGCGGAGATCGGGCCGGACGCCAGGAGCATCACGCCCACGGCGGTGACGACCGCCAGGACCATCACGCCCAGGTCGTTTGCCATGCCGACGGCGGTGAGCACCGAGTCGAGCGAGAACACGATGTCGAGCAGGACGATCTGGAGCAGCACCGCCCGGAGGCTGGCCGGCGCTGCCGGCGCACGGTGAGCCGGTTCGCCCTCCAGCGCCTCGCCGATCTCAGTGGTCGCCTTCCAGATCAGGAACAGGCCGCCGCCGAGCAGGATGCCGTCGCGGGCGGAGAACCCGTGGCCGGCGATGGTGAGCAGCGGCTCGGTCAGGCCTGCCAGCCATGTCAGCGAGAAGAGCAGCCCGATCCGCATGACCATCGCGAGCAGCAGCCCAATAGTGCGGGCGCGGTCGCGGCCGGCCGTCGGCAGCCGCTGCACGAGCACCGACACGAAGATCACGTTGTCGATGCCCAGGACGATCTCCATGATCGTCAGTGTCGCGAGAGCCACCCACGCCTCGGGAGAGGTCAGCCAGTCCATGTCCAGATCGTATCCGGCCCGGCCCTGGGTTGGCGTGCGGGCGTGACCGGCCCGGCCGGCATCGCGGGACTCGCTACCATGCACAGGCCATGACGTCCCGATCCCTGCCCGTCCTCGACATCGCCCCGCCCGGCGTCGCCCCGAGCGGCCCTCGCGCGCCGCTCGACCCCGACGACGCCCGCCTCGCCGAGTTCCGCCCTGAGGCGCCCGCGCTGCCGCGGTTCTTCGTCTGGACGCTGGGCTGCCAGATGAACCGCAGCGACTCCGAGGAGATGGCCGGGCGCCTGCTGAGCGCGGGCTGTGCCGAGGCGACGTCGATGGAGGCGGCCGACCTGGTGGTGATCAACACCTGCGCGATCCGCGAGGCGGCCGAGGCCAAGGTCATCGGCCGGCAGGGCCACCTTCGGCGGCTCAAGGACGCGAGCCCGGGCCTGCGCGTCGTGCTGACCGGTTGCAGCGTCCGCGAGTCGAACCGGGCAACCCTGGCCCGACGATACCCGGCGGTGGACCTGTTCCTGCGGCCCGACGAGGAGCCCGAGCTCGTGGACCGGCTTGGCCTGGCCTCGGCGCAGGGGGCGGTGGGCGCGGTGCCGGCGAGGGCCGTGTGCGCGGCGACCGCCGCGACCACGCTCGTCAAGGGGGACCTCGTGTCGGACGCGACGCACCTCGTGCGCGCCCGCTCCGACGCCATCGCCGGCGGGGCCGTCAGCCGGGGATCGGCCATCAGCGCCTGGCTGCCGATCATCTACGGCTGCGACAAGACCTGCACCTACTGCATCGTCCCGTTCAGCCGCGGCCCGGAGCGGAGCCGCCCGTTCGACGAGGTTGTCGCCGAGGCGCGCGCGCTGGCCGAAGCCGGGTACCGCGAGGTCACCCTGCTCGGCCAGAACGTCAACTCGTACGGCCACGACCTGCCCGCCGAGGGGCGCTTCGCGCACGTCCACACCGAGCGGACCGTCGGCCGACGGCAAGACCGGGAGGCGCGGCCGGACCTCGCCGAGCTGATCCGCGCGATCGACGGCATCCGCGCCGACGGTGGCGCCGCGCCCGCGATCCCGCGCCTGCGCTTCGTCACGTCCCACCCGTGGGACCTCTCCGACCGGCTGATCGAGGCCATGCGCGACTGCCCCTCGGTGTGCGAGGCGCTCCACCTGCCGGTGCAGTCGGGGAGCGACGCGATGCTCCGCCGGATGGGCCGCCAGTACACGGTCGCGCACTACGCAGAGCGCCTGGCCCGCATCCGCGAGGCGGTGCCCGGGATCGCGCTGTCCACGGACGTCATCGTCGGGTTCTGCGGCGAGACCGAGGCCGAGCACGAGGCGACGCTCGACCTGCTGCGGGCCATCCGCTTCGACCAGGTGTTCGCCGCCGCCTACAGCGAGCGGCCCGGCACGCCCGCGACCCACCTCGCCGACGACGTCCCGGCAGGCGTGAAGCACCGCCGCCTGGTCGAGCTGCTCGCGGTCCAGGAGGCGATCGGGCTCGAGCGCAACCGCGCGTGGCTGGGCCGCAGGGCGGAGGTGCTGCTCGACGCGGTGGTCCCGCCGCGCGCCCACGACCACGAGGATGCCGACGAGGAGGCTGCCGGGACGCCGAGCGCGCGCGACGCGTTCCGGAACCTGCCCGACGGGGTCGCGCACCTGGTCGGTCGGTCGCGCGAGAACAAGCTCGTGCACGTGGCCGGGGCGCCGGCGCTCGTCGGCGAGCTGGTCAGCGTCGCGATCGAGCACGCCGGGCCGTACGCCCTCCGCGGGAGGCTCGCCTGAGCGGACCCGGGCCGGCGCCCCAGGCCCAGCCCGGAGGACCGACCCTCGCGCCGCTCCTTGTCCTCGGCGGCGCCACCGCCACGGGCAAGACCGGCGTCGCGATCGCGCTCGCGGAGCACCTGCTCGCCCGCGGCATCCCCGCCGAGGTCATCTCGGCCGATTCCCGGCAGGTGTACCGGGGCCTCGACATCGGCACGGCGAAGGCGACGCCCGAGGAGCGGGGACGGGTCGTCCACCACGGCCTCGATCTCGTCGAGCCCGACCAGCCCTACTCCGTCGCCCAGTTCCGCGACCACGCCCTGGGCGCGCTGCGCTCGCTCGGGGCGCGCGGCGGCGTCGGGATCCTCGCCGGCGGCACCGGCTTCTGGCTCCGGGCCGTCATGGCCGGCATCGACACCGACGCCCTCCCGTCCGACGCGGCCGTGCGGGCGGGGATCGAGGCGGAGCTGGCGGGAGGGGGCGTCGCCGAGCTGGCCCGGCGGCTGCGCGCCCTGGCGCCCGGCCTCGCCCGGCGGACGGACCTCCGGAACCCCCGCCGGGTCGTGCGCGCGCTGGAGATCGCGACCCTGCGCGGCGACGCCCCGCTGCCGGCCCGCCTCGGCTACCCGGCGCCCGCCGTCGGCCTCCAGCTCGTGCTCGAGCCGCTCGAGCACCGCCGCCGCATCTCGGCCCGCGCGAGGTCGCAGTTCGACGCCGGCCTCGTGGAGGAGGCGCGCGCCCTCCGCGAGCGCTTCGACCCCTCGCTGCCGGCGTTCAGCGCCATCGGCTACCGCGAGAGCTGGGCGTACCTCGACGGCGAGATCACGCTCGAGGCGGCGATCGAGCTCGACGCGCTCCACAACGCGCAGTTCGCGCGGCGCCAGCGCACGTGGCTCCGCTCCGAGCGGAGCCTGGCGATCCTCGACGCGCAGGCCGACCCGCTCCCCGGCGCCCTCGCGGCCCTCGACCGGCTCCTCCCGATCGCGGACGCGGCGGGCGTCGGCGCGTAGCCCGGCACTACAGTTCCTCGACCTCCGTCTCGTCGCGGACCTCGACGATGCCGTCGACTTCGGCCGCCACATCCGGGTTCGAGGTCTCGCCGGGACGCAGGGCTCGGGCGGTATGCTGGCCGCCCATGAGTCCGCGCACCACCGTCGATCTCGCCCCGCCCATCGAGAAGTCGTTCCTGCTCGCCGTGGACACCGGCGAGGACCCCGGCTGGTCGGCGGAGGACAGCCTGGGCGAGCTCGCCGCGCTGGCGACCACCGCGGGCGCCGAGGTCGTGGGCGCCGAGTGGCAGAACCGGCGCCACGTGGACCCCAACTGGTACGTGGGCAAGGGCAAGGCCGAGGCGCTGCTCCAGGCCAAGAGCGAGACCGGCTTCGACATCCTGGTCGCCGACGACGAGCTCTCGCCCGCGCAGCAGAAGAGCCTCGAGTCGCTGCTCAACGTCAAGGTCATCGACCGCAGCCGCCTGATCCTCGACATCTTCGCGCTCCACGCCCAGACCCACGAGGGTCGCCTCCAGGTGGAGCTCGCCCAGCTCGAGTACCAGCTGCCGCGCCTGACGCGCCTCTGGACGCACCTCTCGCGCACGGGCGGCGGCATCGGCACCCGGGGCCCCGGCGAGTCCCAGCTCGAGACCGACCGCCGGCTCATCCGCGAGCGGATCAAGAAGATGAAGGAGCGGGTCGAGGACGTCCGGCGCCAGCGCCAGACCGCGGCCCGGGGGCGCGACCGGCGGCTGTACCCCACGGTCGCCATCGTGGGCTACACCAACGCCGGCAAGTCCACGCTGCTCAACGCGCTCGTGGGCAGCGAGGTGGCCAAGGCCGAGGACAAGCTGTTCGCCACCCTCGACCCGACCTCCCGCCAGGTCAAGCTGGGCGACGGGCAGACCGCGATCGTCACCGACACCGTGGGGTTCATCCACAAGCTGCCGCACCAGCTCGTGGACGCCTTCCGCGCGACGCTCGAGGAGGTCACCCGCGCCGATGTGCTGGTCGAGGTGGTGGACGCGGCCGACGCCCACGCCCCCGAGCACCGCGCCACCGTCCAGCAGGTGCTCGACGAGCTGGGCGCGGGCGACAAGCCGCGCCTCACGGCGTTCAACAAGGCGGACCTGCTGTACCCGGCGGCGGACGGCCCGCTGCCGGCGCCGGCGGTGTCCGGGACCGTGCTGGTGTCGGCGACCATGGGATTCGGGCTCGACACGCTGCGCGCCGAGATCGCCGCGCTGCTCGCGTCGCTGTGGGAGGACGTGGACGTCGCCGTCCCGTACGCCGCCGGCGAGCTCCTGGCTCGGGTGCGGGAGCGGGGCACGGTCGAGCTCGAGTACGGGGAGCGCGACGTGCGGGTCTTCGGGCGGATGGCGCCCAGCCTCGCCGGCGAGCTCCGGGCGGTCGCCGGCCGCTGGGCGGAGACGCTCGCAGAGGGGAGCGCGGCCTCCTGAGCGCGCCCCGGGGAGTCGAGGCGGGGCGCGGCTGGCGAGGCGGGCGGCGCGAGCCGGTCCGCGCGAGGAGGGGCGGCACGCTCGAGCTGCCCGGCGGGCGGCGGGTGGTCTGGGCCGTGGCCGACGGGGCGAAGGGCCGCCGCTGGCGCGCCGCCACCACCCACGGCGACGGGCGGCTGCAGGCGGCGCTCCTCGTCGAGACCGCCCCGGGCGGCCGCCTGGCGAAGCTCGAGCTCGCGACGGGGGAGGGGCTCCTGACGCTCCACCCCGACGGCGACCCGCCGCGGCTGCACGGCAACGTGGTCCGGGCGTCGGGGATCGAGCACATCGCCCTGCCGTGGTCGGGCGGCCACCTCCTGATGGTCGACGCGTCGCCGGTCACGGCGGCCATCGCCGTGGCCGGCGCCGCCGCGGGGATCGGGGTGGGGGAGGGGACGGGCATGCCGGCGGTCGAGGTGGGGATCGACCTGCGGCTCCGCGCGGCGACCTGGCGCGTGGCGCGCGTCGGCGAGCGGTCCTGGCGCCTGCTCGCGGCCGACGGCGGGGCGTCCCTGCTGCTCGAGCTCGACGCCGACGGGATCCCCACCGCCGCCGACGCGCTCACGTGGTCGCTGGAGCTCGAGGCGCCCACCGCGTAGGCGACGGGCGGGGGAGTGCCACGCCGTCGCGGCTCGGCCGTCTCGTCTCCCGTCGGCTGGGATGCGAGGAGACGATGGGTGATGCGGCGATGACCCGATCCCTGGCGCTCGTGGCGACCGGGCCGGCCGTGCTCCTCGCGGCGGCGCTCCTGCCGCCGCTCCGGCCTGCTGGCGCAGCGGCCCTCGCCGTCGGCTGGCTGCTCCTGCGCCGGGCGCACCGCCCGGAGGCGATCGCCTGGACCGCCGTGCTCCCGATCGGGCTCGTCCTGCCGTGGCCCGACCTGCTCGGCGCGGACGTGCCGCTGGGCGAGGCCGGCTGCGTGGACCCGCTGTCCGCCATCGCGGTGCGGCGGGTGGCGGTCGGGCTGTTCGGGCTCGCGCTGGTGGCCGTCCTGGCGCAGGCGAACGGCTCGAGCGCCCGGGAGCTCGGGCTCAGGCGGCCCGGCGGGCCCGAGGCGGTGGCGGCGCTCGCGTGCGCCGTGGCCGTGGCGGCCGGCGGCCTGTGGATCGGCCCGTGGCTCGCCCAGCCGTTCTTCGGCCGCCTCGACTTCCCGACGCCGCCCGCCGCCCTCGTGCCGGCCGTCGCGTTCGGCCTCGCCAACGGCGTCCTCGAGGAGGTGGGCTACCGGGGCGCGATGCAGGCGTGGCTCGCGCGGGCGATGCCGCTCCGCTGGGCGATCGCCCTCCAGGGGCTGGCCTTCGGCATCGTGCACGCCGGGCCGGAGGTGCTCGCGCTGCTGCCCGCCCACATCGCGCTCATGGGCGCGCTGGGCGTCGCCGGCGGTGTCGTCCGCGCCCGCACGGGGTCGCTGTGGCTGCCCATCGGGGCCCACGTCGGCGCCGACATCGCGCTCTACGTGGGGCTGGCCTGCCGGGCGGCGGGCTAGGGGCCAGGCCGGCGGGGGAGCCCGGCCGGTGGGGGAGGGCGGGTCAGGTGTGCGCGCCGGACCGACCGGTCAGACCGTGAGGGTCAGGCCGTCAGCACTAGGCCGGCGACCCGCCGGATCGCCCGGAATCGGCGCAGGATGCCCCGCTTGGGTCGCGGGCCTGGCGCGCAACTCGCCGTCGCCGCCGGGCGAGGCCGCTGCGCCGCCACGCCCTGTGCCCCGAGCTGCACCCGAACCGTGGTCTCGTCGTGCTCGGTCAGGTAGTACTCGTCGATCGTGGTCCGCCCCATCGTCTCGTCCCTTCCGCGCACGTGACGCGCGAAGGCCCGGCACCGTTACCGGCGTGGTGGGCCTCGCACCGTTGACAGGGACGGCCCGAAGCAGTACTACTGTCGAAGGTAAGACTGGAGGCGAGGGACATGCGGATCACGACGAAGGGGCAGGTCACGATCCCACAGGAGATCCGCGAGCGGATGGGCCTGCTCCCGAACACCGAGGTCGAGTTCAAGGTTGAGGGAGACGCCGTGCGCCTGGTCAAGGCCGCCGTGTCCAGGCGCCCGACACGTGGGGCCCGCCTCATCGAGCACCTGGAGCGCTCACGAGGCGTGCTCACCATGACGACAGAGGAGATCATGGCGCTGACCCGGGGCGAGCCGTGAGCTCGGTCCTCGTCGACAGCAACGTCCTCATCGACGTTCTGGGTCCCGACGGTCCCTGGCGGGCGTGGTCGGCGAGCCGGCTGCAGGCTGCGGCCGAGGAGGCGACGCTTCTCATCAACCCGGTGGTCTATGCAGAGCTCGCGGTCGGCTATCCGAGCGTCGAGGCACTCGAGGCGGCACTGCCGCAGGCCTGGATCCGACGCGAGGAGGTCCCGTACCCCGCAGCGTTCCTCGCCGCTCGGTGCTACCTGGAGTACCGCCGCCGGGGCGGCGCGCGGACAGGCGTCCTGCCGGACTTCTTCGTTGGTGCGCACGCGGCCATCGCCGGCTATCGGCTCCTCACGCGCGACGCCGCGCGCTACCGCACGTACTTCCCGCGCCTCGAGCTCATCGCGCCGGACGCCTGAGGCATTGGGGTTGCGCCGATTCTTCCCGATCGGTTGCAGGCGGAGGACGGGTGATTGCGTCGCGGTGACGGTGGGCTGCGTCCAATGGGCCATATCCGTCGCCCGTAGCACCGAATGCCTCTCCCGTCGAGTCACCGCCGTCCGGGTCACACTGCTCGATATCCCTGCCGTCATTGGGCTGCGCGCCGCCGGGGGCTCCGAGGCTAGGATCACAGCGTGGCAGGGATGCTCCGCACTTTCGCTGCCCGCGCGACGAGCCCCTGCCTCCGGGCGGTCGAGCCATGCGCCCACGACGACGGCCGGGGCAGCGGCGCGGCCAGCCAACGTGTCGGCCCTAGGGGATCGGTGGCAGTTCGCGTGGCGCCCGTTCGGGGCAACTCGAGGTCAAGCTCACTCGGCTCACGCGCCCTGCCGTCCGGCGGCCTCACCCGACGAACCCGAAACGGCCACCCCGCCTGCCGAGGTTCCACCGCGGTCGCCCTCGATGAACGAGTAGACGATGAGGTCGACGCGTCCATCGTGGACGAAGCCTGCGCTCCGAAGGATGCCCTCCCGCGTGTAGCCCGCCCCCTCCGCGACCCGCTGCGACGCAACATTCGCCGTTGCGACGCGGATCTCGACCCGGGCGAGGCCCTGCTCCTCGATCACCCAGCGAGTCAGCAGCCGCACCGCCTCGCGCATCAGGCCCCGACCGCGCGCCCAAGGCGCCGCCCAGTAGCCGATCTCGGTGCTACGGGCGCGCCAGTCGCTTCGCTTCAGGTCGATCGCCCCGGCCAGGCGTCCCTCGAACTCGATCCCGAAGACGATTCCCTGCCCGGTTTCGCGCGAGCGCGGGGCGAACTCGAGGCAGAACCAGCGTCCGTCGGCCTCAACGTACGGCCGGGGCAGCGGCAGCCAGGTCTGAGTCACCTCGTCGCTGCACGCCTCCACAACGGGGGCGACGTCCGCGGCGGTCAGCGGACGCAGGCGGATCCGATCTCCGCGGATCGTCGCCCCCAGGAACGCCGGGTCGGTCATCGCCGAATCATGCCTGAGGCCGGCTCGCGTGTGCGAGATGATCGTTCGCAAGTAGCTGACCTCAGGGCCGGCGTGATGTCCGGGAACGCCGGGAGTCGAGCGTGTCGGCAGAAGCGCGCACCCCCGGCGTGACTCCTACGCAACTCCGCTCGAGGCTCCTCCGCCGTGCTGGCACTTCCGATAAGGCGAGTTATGTATTGTCTGGCTGCGGAGGAGAGGTGCCCGTGTAGGTGCAGCAGCGCCGGCTCGATCTCACCGACGACCGTCAGGTTGCCAACCCCTGGCTGCCGCGGATCAGGTCCAGGTCTGACTGACAGGATCCCAAGCGCCCCGTTGCGCGGAGCGCCCGAGAACCGGATCGAGCATTCGCGCGGCGGAGTCGAACCCCGCATCCAGGTCGACATCGAGGCCGACGGTGCGCGCCATCCGGCCGTACGGAACACGCCAGGACGCCGGTGGGCGAGGCAGCCTCGCGGGCAGATCATGGCTCGCGCGTCGACCGAAGGTAGTCCCGATGGCCGCCCGGAGATTCCCTGCGTCCAGAGGTGCCTCTGTCGCGATCAGCGCCAGGTCGACGAGGTCCTTGACTCGTGTGCTCCCGACTGAACCCACGCCGTACACGCGGCTGTAGGCATGAAGCTTCTCGGCCACGTGGACCTCGATCGGTACTGCTGGGACCTCGACCGGCGTAATATCGGCGAAGGCCAGGAGGTCAGGCCCGCGCAGCCGGTCGAGCTCGATCCCGGTGGGCGGGTCGAAGCCGACGTCGAGCAGGAACTCGTCGAACACGCGACCGGCCAGCTCGGCCTGCACGTGGTAGCGCACCGCGGAACCCTCCACCAGGCGATCGAGGGCGCTCGTGCGCTCGATCGCGAAGGCGAAGAAGTCACCAAGGTCGAGTGCCTGTGCCGCCAGCAGATCGGCCGTCGTCGAGGCCTCATCACCCGCGCTGGCGAGGTCGATGTCCTTCGTCGTGCGCGCACGATCGCCGAAGCGGTAGTCGAGCGCCAGGGCGCCCTTCAGGACCCACCGCTCCGGGGCCACGGCGAACAGGCGAGCGAGCAGCCGATCGAAGGCGACCTCCTTGCGCAGTCGAACCACCGAGCGGCCGGTGTCGCGCGCGTGCGTGGCGAGGCGCATCTCGAGGGCTCGACGGAAGGCGCCCGCGGAGGCGTACCTCATCTGCCGACCCCAGCGAGGGCGGCTTCGACCAGCCGCTGGACCCGGCGACCGCGGGGGCGAGCCGCCTCGCGGAGCAGCGCCGGCGTGGTGAGCCCTCGGCGCAGCGCCTGGCTGACGGTCGCCGAGACCTGGTCGGGCGCCATGCCCGCCGCCGCGACGTCGGCGATCGTGCGGGCAGGCGCCGTCAGCCGAACGCCGTGGCGGCTGATCACGTCAGCATCGGTGAGTGGGTGCGTCGTGGTGTGGATCGTCACCCCGGGCTGGGCGACCAGTCGGCGACGCGCGCGAGGCACCGTCAGGTGGACCTGGTCGGCGATGATGTCCGACAGGTCGAGAAGCTCGAGCGCCGACTCGTGCGACACGACGGCGCGCGGTGCCTGGCGCAGCCAGGCGGCGACGATCTCCTCGCCCGGCGCCGAAGGGTAGTCGCGCAGCCGGTACAGCCCGCGGGCCACCCGCAGGAAGCGCCCGGTCTTCGTGTGATGGGTCAGCAGCGCGGAGCTGAAGCCGTGATCGAGCGCCTGGCCGGCCGTGAAATGCCCGGCCTGGGCACTGGCCGTCTCGAACAGGGCTTGCTGGTCTGGCCCATTGCGTCGTGGGTTGTCGTTCACATCCTAGATGCTACTTTGGATGTCAACGACAAGAGTGGCTCCGGCGGTCGGGACCCGCGCCAAGCCTTCGCCTCTCATCGATGTACGCGAGCGTCTCAGGCCACCGGAGGGCGGGGCGCGCCTGTATCGTCGCGCGCGCTGCTGGTCGATGCTATCCCCCGAGCCTTCGCCCTCGCTTATCGACGGTCACTTCGACGCCGGGACGACGACCTCCAGCCACTCACGGGAGCGCTCGAGGTTGAGCGCGAGGAGGCGCTCGAGGACAGCGGCGTCGGGGAGGTCGGCCGGCCAGCCGTAGGCGGCGAGGACGGCGGCGTCGAGGTTGGCGTGGGCGTTGGCGAGCCAGGTGGGGCGCTGGTTGTAGAGGTTGGTCAGGGTGCGCTTCTCGAGGTCGGCGGGGGCGAGGCCCGGCGGGTTGAGCCAGCCGTCGCGGAGCTCGACGAGGCGGCGGGCGGCCTCCCCTACCCTGGCGCGCTGCTCGTCGGTGAGGTCCGGCGGGAACGGGAAGGTCTCGAAGCAGGTGGTGGGCGTGTAGCGAGGACGGGTCTCCAACTGCGTTCCCATCGCCAGTGCCCAGACTTCATGAACGCGGGAATGCAGAACGCCGAAGGTGTAGTCGTCGTCTCGAGCGAAGGCGATCAGTTGGTGATCCGCCAGCGTCGCTGGATCGAGCCATGCGAAGAGGCGATGCTTGGTCAGGTTCGGAGTCGCGATGTACCGCGTGAGGCCCGATAGCGCCGCACGCATGCCCGAGCGGCCCTCGACGTGAAGCCACCACCGTTCGGCGTAGGCGACGCGGGCGTTTGTGAGCCGCTCAGGTCTGACATGCTGGCGGACGTACTCGAATGGGGCCTCGTACAGAGCAGCCTCGGCTTCGGGCATGTCGACGCCGAAGTCGATGATCCACATATGGCGAGCCCGCCGTGTGATGTCGAGGCCGTTCACCCATGGGCGAACGACGTCCCTGTTCGAGCGACCGTCTGGGTTTGGCTGGGCAAGGAGCCAGGCCGCCGTGTCGGCGTCGATGTCGAATGGGCCGCCTTTGGTGTCGCCCATGAAAGAGATGCCGAGGTTCTCCGGCAGACGATGCGCCTTCGAAAGGTCGATTCCTGACGTCAGGTTCGGGTTGATCACGGCGAGCGGCTTGCCGTCGAGTTCGCGATCGCCTTCGGTCCCGTCATCCTGGCCCACGAAACTGATGTGGACGTTGGCGCCTGCCAGAACCCATGGATCGTCGGAGCGGGCGAAGAAGATGTCGCCTGTCTCCTTGATCCGCTCGAGGACCTTGCGGTTGGCGCCCCCGCGGATGCCTTGCGTTGCCAGCAGGCCGGCCCGCCGAATTCGGCCAGACTGGATCGCGGCCCTCGCCTTCTCGTGCCAGTACGTGACGAAGTCGGCTTCGCGCGGGACCCGCCCGTCGAAGACCGCGAACAGCGTGTCCACGTAGTCGTCGCCGAGGCCTCGACGCAGCAGCTTGCCGCCCAGGAACGGCGGATTCCCCACGATGAATTCGGCTTCGGGCCACTCGGCTTCACGGGGGTTCGCGGGGTCGGAAAGGTCGAGGAGGGCGTCGCGGTTCTCGATGTGGTCGAGGCGGCGCAGGATGGGGTCGCGGGCGTAGCCCAGCCCGTGGCGGATCATCCACTGGATCTCGCCGATCCAGACCGTGACCCGCGCGAGCTCGGCGGCGTAGGCGTTGAGCTCGATGCCCAGCACCGCCTCGGGGCCGATCTGCGGGACCTGCATCGGCCGCCGCAGCACGAGCGAGCCCCAGTTGATGGCCTCGAACTCGAGGTCCTTGAGCGCCCACAGGGAGACGATCAGGAAGTTGCCGCTACCGCAGGCGGGGTCGAGGACGCGCACCCGCCGGAGACGGGCCAGGAACGCCTCGAAGACGGCGTTGGGGTCCTGGTCGCGCGGGGTGGACTTGGTCACCTTCCGGCCCGACATGACGAGCTCGGTGACGCGGGCCTGCATCGCGACGTACTCGCGGCGCAGCGGGCGCAGGATGACCGGCTCCACCAGCTTCCAGATGGCGTCGCGGTCGGTGTAGTGGGCGCCCAGCTGCGCGCGCTGCCCGGGGTCGAGGCCGCGCTCGAACAGGGTGCCGAAGATGGCGGGCTCGATGAGCGCCCAGTTGAGGCGGCTGACCTCGAGCAGCGTCGCGATCTCCGGCCCGGTCAGCCCGATCACGTCGGGCGTGTCGAA
>JAJZRG010000041.1 GCA_021802825.1 Chloroflexota bacterium | reverse complement strand
CGCGTGGGGAACCTGCGGAACGTCTCAAGCTCCGCCGTCGGGAAGAAGCCGCGGTGCGCCAGCGCCGCATAGAGGAGGGGCGCGGCGTGTCCCTTGGACAGGATGAATCGGTCCCGGTCCGGCATGCGCGGATTGGACGGATCGACGCGCAGATGGTGGAAGTAGAGGGCAGCCATGATCTCGGCGGCCGAGAAGGTGCCGCCGAGGTGTCCGGTCTGGGCCCGAAAGACCATCTCCAGGACCTCGACCCGCAGCCTGCGAGCCGCTTCGGCCGTCTCGAGGACGAGCGCGTCGGTATGTTGATGCACAGGCGTGGGGCCCTCGGAGGTATGGTGACAGGGTTACCGGTCAACCACTTTACACCGAACGCCGGCCGCGGTCCAGCCCTCAAACGCGAGGGATCAGGGCCCGGAGGAACTCGATCGCCTGCCTGGCGGCGACATCCGGCGACGGCAAGGGGAGGATCTCGACGCCCACGTCGCCGTCGTACCCGATCCTGTCGAGCGTGGCGACCACCGCGGCGAAGTCAATGTGGCCCTGCCCTGGCGCCCATCGGTTGCTGTCGGCCACCTGGATGTAGCCGATGACGGGCTTCGCAGCCTCAAGGCTCGCCGTGATCGAAACGTCCTCGATGTTCATGTGGAACGTGTCGGGCATCAGGCGGACGTTGGGCAGGCCGACGGCTTCGATGATCGCGACCCCGTCCGGCACGACGCTGTTGACGAAGTTGATCTCGTATCGATTCACGGGCTCGAGCACGATGTCGATCCCGAGGGGCGCTGCGAAGTCCGCACACTCGGTGATACCTGTGAGGAACCTGGCCGTGGCCGTCTCGGGCGACTCACCCTGACCGATGAACCCCCGAACGCGGCCGATGTTGACGCGTGGTGCTCCCAGCGGGGCAGCGATCTCCACCAAGCCCTTGAGGATCGACACGGCTCGGCCACGGACGGCGGGGTCCGCACTTGTCAGCCAGGCCCGCTGCTCGGAGAACACCCGGCCGGTCGAGATAGCCGCCACGCTGACGTTCGCGTCCGCGAGGATTCGCCGGAGGGAGGGGACGTCGACGTCGCTCGCCTGCGCCAATGCCAGCTCCACGGCGTCGTAGCCGAGCCGGCCAGCCTTGCCAATGCCGACGTCCCAGCGGTCTCGGAAGACCACGAACGCGTCGGGCGTTGCCTCGGGCGGAGCGATTGCGAGCGCGAGCCTCATGGTACCGGTGCCTCCCGGGGCGTGGGCGGATCGGTCCGTGACAGGGCCAGGGCCCGGACGACCTCGCGCAGAGCGAGCTCCGGGCTCGTCAGGACCGGGATGAGCGGGCCCCCGCGATCGAGCCGGGTGGTCGCGCGTGCCATCGAGGCTTGGGCGAGGACGATCACGTCGGCGCTCGGTACGGCCTCGACGATCGCGTTCGCGACCAGCTGATCGTGGGTCGCCTCATCTCCATTGAGGAGCGCGGCCAGCGCATCGGGCACGACGACCACTCGGATCTCCACAGGAAGCCCAGCGCGGTCCGACTCGCCGAGGATCAGCGCCATGGACGGCTCCAGCGTCGTCTCGTTCGTCGCGATGAGGGCAATCCGCGGGCCGCTGCGGACGGCTTCGGCGGCCATTGCCTCATCGATCTTGATCACTGGCACGTCGACCAGGTCGCGCACGGAATCGACGAGGAGCGAGACTGTCGAGCAGGTTACAAGAACGACGTCGGCGTTCAGGGAGACGGCGAACTCGAGATGCTCCAGCAGACGCTGGGCGTCGTCCGCCCGACCCTCGCCACGACGGCGGATCCGCTCGAGCAGCGGCTCGTCGAGCACGTGGTAGATGTTGAGGTCGGGTGCCATCTCGGCGCACCATCGGGCAAACTCGGAGATCAGCGGAGCTACCGTGTGGATAAGCACGAGCGTCGCCGCGGACGCAACCCGACCGGATCCCACCGCCGAATCTCCTGTACTGGTCGACCGGTACGCCACAGGCTATCATGGCGGCACCTACGAAGGAAAGCCTCCGTTCTGACAACAGGTGACAACCGTGGAAGTCGCGCTCCAGACGCTCCTCGAGATGTATCGGCGGATGGTCCGGATCCGGCAGTTCGAGCTGGCAGCCACGAACCTGTTCAAGCGCGGCCAGCTCAAGGGCACGGTCCACACGTACATCGGCATGGAGGCCTCGGGGGTTGGCGTGTGCATGGCCCTGCGCACGGAGGATCTGATCGCCGGCACGCACCGGAGCCACGGACACAACATCGCCAAGGGCGCCGACCTCGCGCGCATGATGGCCGAGCTGATGGGCAAGGAAACGGGCTACTGCAAGGGACGGGGCGGCTCGATGCATATCGCCGCCTTCGAGACCGGCAGCCTGGGTGCCCTGGCCGTCGTCGCCTCGGGCATCCCGCTTGCGGTGGGTGCAGCGCTGGCCTTCCAGATGCGACGTGAGGACCGGGTGGCCGTGCCGTTCACGGGCGACGCCGGGAGTAACACCGGGAACTGGCACGAGGGGCTGAACATGGCAGCCGCGTGGAAGCTCCCGGTGGTCTTCGTGCTCGAGAACAACCAGTACGGCGTCTCGACGCGGATCGACGACGTCACGAGGATCCACGACCTGTCGCTTCGCGCAGCCGGGTACGGGATCCCGGGCGTTCGCGTCGACGGGTTCGACGTCCTGGCCGTCTACGAGGCCGCCACGACAGCAGTGGCGCGGGCCCGGGCCGGCGACGGCCCAACGCTCCTCGTCACCGAGAGCTACCGCGTCGACGGCCATTACGCTGGCGAGCCCGAGGTGTACCGCGACCGGGCGGAGGTGGCCGAGTACCGCGCCAAGGACCCGATCGCCCGGTTCCGGTCGAGGCTGATCGGCGAACTCGCCGTGGACATCCTGGCCCTCGACGCCATCGAGGCCGAGGTCGCGGCAGCCATCGAGGCCGCCCTCGCGTTCGCTCGGGAGGGGTCGGAGCCGGATCCGGCGACCGCCCTCGACTACATCTACGCCTGACGGAGACGACGACGATGACAGCGCAGGCTCGCGACGCGACGTCGCTCACATCCGCAGTGCCGGTGATGTCCCCGGACCTCATCCGCCAGGTCGATCCCGGTGACGGCGTCCGCGAGATGAGCTACCAGGAGGCCATCCGCGAGGCGCTCCGCGAGGAGATGATCGGCGACCCGCGCGTGTTCCTGATGGGCGAGGACATCGGCAAGCACGGCGGCGCGTTCGGGGTGACCCGCACACTGTTCGACCAGTTCGGGGGCGAGCGCGTCCGCAACACGCCGATCTCGGAGAACACGATCGTCGGCGCAGCGACGGGCGCGGCGCTGGTGGGGATGCGCCCGGTGGCCGAGATCATGTTCGTCGACTTCTCCGGCCTCGCGATGGACCAGATCGCGACGCAGGCCGCCAAGATCCGCTTCATGACCGGCGGACAGTGCAGCGTACCGTGGGTGCTGCGCATGCCACAGGGCGGCGGCGCCGGCAAGAGCACGGCCGCCCAGCACAGTCAGAGCCTGGAGGTCTGGTTCGCCAGCATCCCGGGGCTCAAGGTCGTGCTCCCCTCCACGCCGTATGACGCCAAGGGCCTCATGAAGGCCGCGATCCGCGACGACAACCCCGTCGTCTTCCTCGAGCACAAGTTGCTGTACGCCTTCAAAGGCCTGGTGCCCGATGGCGACTACGAGCTGCCGCTGAGCCGGTGTGACGTGAAGCGAGTCGGCGATGACGTGACCGTCGTCGCCTCGGGCTACATGGTGTGGCACGCCATGCTCGCCGCGCGCATCCTGGAGGCCGAGGGGATCAGCGTCGAGGTCGTGGACGTTCGCACCGTCTCGCCACTGGACGAGGAGACGATTGGGGCGTCCGCCCGCAAGACCGGTCGCGTCGTCGTGGTGGCCGAGGCCTGTCGCAGCTACGGGCCGGCGAACGAGTGGGCGATGGTCGCGATCGAGCGCGCCCACGACCGACTTCGCGCCCCGATCGTGCGGGTCGCCGGCCGCGACTCGCCGATTCCCTTCGCCAACAGTCTCGAGAACGGCGTCTGGCCCAGCACGGAAGATGTCGTCGCCGCGATCCGACAGGTCGTCGGGTCGCCCGCCTAGCCCACTGGAGCCGTCCCACCAGGAGACAGGACAAGCCGATGGCAACAGAAGTGTTCGTGGCCAAGATGACGGACTTCATGGAGGAGGCGGTGATCGTCGCCTGGCTGGTCGCAGAGGGTGACCCGGTCACGGAGGGCCAGCCGATCCTCGAGCTCGAGACGGACAAGGCCGTCGCCGAGCTGGAGGCGCCTGCCACCGGATTCCTCAAGGGGATTCGCCCTGGCACGGTCGCCGGGGCGACGGTTCCCGTCGGGGAGACCATCGCCTACGTCGTTGACGACATGGGCGAGGCCGTGGCGGCGCTGCCGCCAATCTGACCTGCGGGGTCGACACCGGGAAGGGTTGCAGAGGGGCTGGACATGACGCTCGACGGACGGGTGGCCATCATCACGGGTGCCTCACGCGGGATCGGATTCGGGATCGCGGAGCGGCTGGCCTCGGCCGGCATGCGCGTTGCCTTGTACGACGTCAGCCCCTTGGTGGCCGAGGCCGCCGCGAAGATCGCGGAGGCCGGCGGCAAGGCAATCGGGATCCGCGGTGATGTGACGTCCAGACGGGACGTCCAGGCAATGTTCGACATGGTCGAGTCCGAGCTCGGGCCTGTCTGGCTGCTGGTGAACAATGCCGGCGTAATCCCGACCGGACCGACCGCGGATATGCCCGAGGAGGCGTGGGATCTCGCGATGGCGGTCGACCTCAAGGGGGTCTTCCTCTGCTCGCAGGCGGCGATTCAGCGCATGATCCCCCACCAGGGCGGGCGCATCGTGAACGTCTCATCGATCGCCGGGCTCATCGTGAGGACCGGCCAGGTCGGGTACTGCGCAGCCAAGGCCGCGGTCAACCACTTCACACGGTGCCTCGCGATTGAGGTGGCCCCGCACGGCATCACTGTGAACGCCCTTCTGCCCGGCATGACCAGGACCGAGCTTCTGGCCGACTCGTTCGTCGCTCGTGGGCTCAACCTCGACGACATGCTCGGCATGATTCCGACGGGGCGGTTCGCGGAGCCCGCTGACCACGCGGCCCTGATCGAGTGGTTTGCGTCGGACGCTGCCCGGCAGGTCACGGGCCAGCTCGTGTGCGTCGACGGCGGCCAGTCCCAATTCATGCCGCTGATGGTTGCCAAGCCTGCGACCTGAGGTCAGGTTCATACCCGGCCGCTGCCTCCTGACGCCTGCAGATGGAGCGATCGATGGCCCGTCCAGATCATCAGCCCGACGAACACGGGGCTGCGAGTCCCCTTCGCCCGCCGACGACGACGCGAGCGCTCGCGGCGTATGCGTGGGCAGGAGCGCTCGATCACCCACGACTGGACATCATGGTCGGGGAAAGGACCAGCCAGGAGCTCCCCCCGATCGGCTTCCAGGTCGGCCGCATCCCCATCCTGTCAGATGACGTGATGGCCATCGTGCGCACCCTGGCGCCATCCCACCTGCGCGTCGACGTGTGTCTCTCGGCTGGGGACTGGATGGGTCGACTCCGGGACGCCGTCTCCCTGGTGTCGGCCGTGAATGCGGCACTCGAGGTGGGCATCGCCTGGGGTCGGGATCTCGAGGTCGAGACCCTCCGGGACCTCGTCGCACGGCTGCCCGCCGCGGATCGCGTTGCGCGCGTGCTCGTCCTGGGCGACGGCAAAGCACTGCCCCGCGGTGAGGTTCTCGCCTCGGTGCGCCGCGAGATCAAGGTGCTCCGCCCCGAGGTCCCGGTGTTCACCGCTGCCGTCGGCCACTTCGCGATGCTCAACCGCGACTGGGAGCAGCTGGCCGACGCCGACGGCGTCGCTTACGGGATCCAGGCGCAAGTGCACGCGTCCGACGACCTGTCGCTCATCGAGAGCCTCGATGGGCAGTCTGCGACCGTGATCGCGGCCCGGGTCAAGGGCGGACGACCCGTCACGGTGAGCGCCGTGGCCTTTGGTCCAGGCGGCCCCGACGATCCGCCCGATCCACGTTGGCCCGCCCTGTTCGGTGCGGGCTGGACGATCGGCAGCCTGGCCGCCCTATCGGGCGCCGGAGCCGCATCGCTGACATACCAGGGGCTGATTGGGGCAGCCGGCCCGGTGCTCGCACCGGTCGCCGCCGACGGAGCGAAGGTGTCGCCGGCGTTCCACGTCCTGGCCGACGTCCTCGAGATGCGACCAGCGCAGGTGGTGGCTACGACGCTCCGCGAGGACCTCCCTGCCACCGTGCTCGCCCTGGCATCAGACGACACCGTGCGGGTCATGATCGCGAACCTCTCGGCCCGCGAGGTCCTCGCGACGGTGTCCGGGCTGGGGGCCACTCCGGTTGCCGTCCGCTGCCTCGATGCCGATAGCAGCGAGATCGCGGGGCTGTCTCCCGGACGTTTCCGCTCGTCCGCCGAGCAGAGACTGCCGGCCGAGGGCGTCCTCTCCGTCGTCCTTGGCCCGTTCGCCCTCGCGGCGCTCACCCAGGCCCGTGGGTGACACGCGTCGTCAGGGACGGGGTCGCGCCTGGACCTGCAGGACCTGACGGATCCGATCGCCCATCGCAGCCCGTCGTGGCCGGGGCAGCGCCAATGGCGTTGAGTAGATCTTGAACGAGGCGTCGGTCCAGTTCCGCTGGTCCTCCATCTCGAACAAGTCTCCGTCGAGCTCCAGGTCGAGGTCGTACCCGATCGTGGTCATGATCGCGAGGCGATCGAAGCCCGGAAAGAGCGGCAAGATCTCGTCACCGCGAATGAGCTGGGGTCCTACGTGCCTCGGCAGCGTCCCGGCCGTCGACCCCGCGGGTCCTGCGGCGCGATACGGAGCCTCGACGCAGCCCTCCAGCGGCAGCATCACGCAGAGCCCGATCCTGTTGTAGGCGAAGTCGGAGCCGCAGGCGCCGTCCATCTCGTACTCGAACCCGGTCGCGCCTCCCTTGATGCGAATGTCGCAATCGAAACGGATGGGGTCGTCCCGGTAGCGGAGATGCGCCTCCATTTCGAAACGCCCGCCCTGGTCGGCGATCCCCAGGATCTCGATAGTGGGCCGGAGCGTTCCCCAGTCGGGATCTCGAACGGCGACGTGGACGCGGCGTACCAGCTCCCGGTCGTCGATGGCGACATATCGAAGTTCGGTTTCAGTCAGAACTGCCGAGAAGGGCCCGAATCGAACGGGGCGACCTTGCGTCACCGGGTCGCCGCTCCTGCGCTCGATCGCCCGACGACCGAGCACGTCGTGCCCGACTGAACCCTGAGCCCCGTCCGTCACCATCGGTCACACCCCTAACGAATTGGGAATCCCCGGCTGCGTCCACCACCGAACTAGCCGACGGTCGCTCTCACATGCACCAGAGACACATGGGCATCGTCATGGGCAAGCGCAAACGATGCCGCCACCCGATCGCTCGGTGCCGCCCACGCCGAGGGGATCGCCACCTGAGGATTGATCTCGAACCTCGGGAATGCTCCTCCCGTCACCTGCAGTCGCAAGGCAGCACCGGCTGGAACGAGCGTCGCCGTCTCTCCGAGCGTCACAATGACTTGGCGGTAACCCTCCGACGGCCACTCGCCCGGTGAAACCCTCGTGACTCCCTCGGCGATGTTGACCGATCGCCGACCTTCCACCTGGCACAGCCTGGCCACGATGTCCGCCGTGTCGGCATCGGATGTCAGCCAAAGCGCGACATCGATCGGACCTTCGATCAGGAGATCCCGGTCGAGCTGCGGGCTCGTGTAAACCAGGACGTCACGCCGCACCTCGACGGGGGCCTGGTCTCGCGGTCCGATCGGGGAGGTCGAGGGGAAGCAGCAGGATCGACCGCCAAGAGCAGGGGCCGGATCCCCGGCATCGTACGAGAACCAATCGGGGTCGACCTGGCCGATCATGGGGTCATCGCCGGCGACAAGCCGGCCGGAGCCACCGATCGAGGCGGCGTCGCCGTCGCTGCCGAGGCGCCATGTCAGTGTCCTGCCGTCCGTCGGCGGCCACTGGTCAGCCGATGTCCATCCGTTCCGACCGAGCACGAAATAGCGAACGCGGTGGCCGGCGTCGGAGGGTTCGCCATCCCGGAGGAAGCGCCCCAGGAAGTCGACCTGGGCCTGATCAGCCACCTTCTGATCTGCCGCCGGCCCGAAGTCGACGTCGCCGACCCGTGCACCCCACGGGACGTGCGACCACGGTCCCACGAGCAGGCTGGAGGCCGCGCTCGCTTCCTGTCCGGACAACGCGCGGAACGCGGCGAGCGCGCCATCGAGGAACGGGTCCCACCAGCCAGTCACGAACAACGCGGGCACCTTGATCTGGTCGGCCCGCGCTCTGGCCGAAGCCTGCTCCCACCATGCATCATCCGAGCGGTGCTCGAGCCACGCTCGATAGAACGCCGTCTCGGGCGCGGCCGGCAGCAGTTCGATTGGAGCTCGGCTGCCGTACCACGCAGGGATCCCCCCAAGGGCGACGCGGATCTCGCGTTCGAGGTCGCGGTCTCCCGACCGGCGTGCGGATTCGAGAGCCATGGCGGCCGCCCACCACGCTCCGAAGGACAGCTCGAACACCCCGTCGCTGAACAGCATGTCGTCCCTCGCGTCGAAGGGCGTGATGGCCGGGCACATGACCCGCAGCGCGGGCGGGTCATGTGCAGCAGCCAGAAGCTGTGCGTACCCCGCGTACGAGGCGCCGTAAGTGCCCAGCCTTCCGTTCGAACCAGACAGCTCGGCGGCCCACTGGATGGTGTCGTAGCCGTCTCCTGCCTCGTGGAAGAACGGCTCGAACGTCCCCTCGGAGTCATATCGGCCGCGCATGTCCTGGACCACGACGATGAAGCCCTGCCGTGCATACCATGCAGCGTGGGCCATGTTCGCCTGCGTGGGGAAGCGACGACCATACGGTGTGCGGTGAACCAGAACGGGAAGCGGAGCCTCGGCCGTGGCCGGCCGGTAGATGTCGGCCACCAGCCGGCAGCCGTCCCGCATCGGGACCGGAATGGCGCGCTCGATCGCAATCCCAGGCAGGTCCACCTTGTCGCTCAGCGAATCGTGTGGCCGCCGTCGGCCACGAACAAGGCTCCGGTCGAATAGCTCGATTCATCGGACGCGAGGTGGACGGCGAGGCCGGTGTACTCCTCCGGCAGGCCGACGCGGCCGAGCGGAATGCCTGCCAGAATGCCAGCCTTCACCTCGTCGTCTGCGAGCAAACCGGCAATCAGCGGCCCCTCCGTTGCCCCCGGGACCAATGTGTTGACGCGGATCCCGTCCGCGGCGTAGCCCGTCGCCATCACCCGCGTGAGCGAGTGGACGCCAGCCTTGGCGGCCGAGTAGGCGGAGTATCCGGGAGCTGATCCGGCGATCCCGGTAGGCGACCCGACGTTGATGACAGAGCCTCCGCCACTGGCCAGGAGGGCACGTACGCCGTACTTGCAGGAGAGGAAGACACCGGTGAGGTTGGTCTGCATGGTGAGCTGCCACACGTCGAGAGGCAGCGAATGAACCCTGCCGTCCCGACCGTGCAACTGCACCGCTGCTGACGTCACGAGCACGTCCAGCCCACCGAATTCGCCGACAACCAGGTCGAATGCCGCAGCGACGCTGGCTTCATCAAGAACGTCCGCCCACACCGGGATGATCCCGGACGCTTCGGCGGCGAGGGCATCCAGGGACGCCTGCGTCCTGCCGAGCGCGGCTACCCGTGCTCCCTCCTGCGCGAACCGGAGGGCAATCGCCCGCCCGATCCCGCTGCCTGCACCGGTCACGGCTGCGCGTTTGCCCTGAAGCCGGCCCGCCATCGAACACCTCCGAAAAAGGGGAAGCCGGGCCGAGGATCACTCCGGGGCCCGGCAGGATGCACAGGAGCGCGTTACTTCTGTGCGGCGAGGACCTGGTCGACGTTGTCCTTGGTGACCATCACCAGGCCCGTGTCGAGGAACCGGGGGATCGTGCTCGTCCCCCACTTGTCGAGCCCGGCGATGGTGAAGCTGTTGTGGTTGAAGTCGTACAGCATCTTGACGGCGTAGTACGTGAAGAGCTCACGCTTCTGGATGACGATCCCGGTGACCTTCCCTTCCTTGACCGTCTTGAAGAACTCCGGCGACTGCTCCATCGCGGTGACCGTGAACTTGCCGGCCTTGCCCGCCTCGTCGAGGGCGGTCACGATGCCCGCGCCACTCTCGGAGTCGAAGCCTGCGAAACCGGTGAGGTCAGGATACGCAGCCAGGAGGGCAGCGGTCTTGGTTGCCGCCTGGTCCGACGCGCCGCCGTCGTCTTCATCGGTGACGATGGTGATGCCCGAGCCCTTGAGCGTGTCGACGAAGCCTTGCCGAGCGGCCTTCATGTTGTCGGCATTGATGATCGAGAGCGTGGCAACCTTGCCCGACGTCAGGCCCCGGGCCTTGAGGTCGGCGATCTGCACGAGCCCCTGCTGGACGCCAATCTGGTACCAGTCGGTGCCGATGAAGGAAAGGCGCTCCGAGTTCGGGAGATCGGCGTCGTCGGTGACCGTCGGAACCTTCTGGTCAATGCACTTGTCGACTGACGCGCTCAGGGACGGGTCCCAGCCCACGACAATCACGCCGGCGGGGTGGGCAGCACATTCCTGGTCGATCGTCGAGATGAACGCCGCGAGGTCGATCGTGGTCGGGCCTGCAATCCGGACCTTCACCCCGAGATCCTTGCCGGCCAGCATAAGGGTCGGATGGTCACGCGCAACGAAGAGAGGGAGCGTCGAGTTCTGCGAGATCCAGACGTACTCCTCGTTCGACGTCGCGGCCTGGGAAGCGCCCGCGCCGGGCGCCGAGGCGCTGCCGACAGGCGCAGTGCTGGGGGTGCTGCTGCCGCATGCGGAAACCGCGAGCATCGTGACCGCAGCGAGCGGCAGGAATCTGCCAAATCCGTTCCTAGACCACATCGATTCCTCCATTCGGGCTCGGCCGATTGATCGGCCAGCTAGACACCTGAAGCCAAGGTCCCCAGACTTCTCCTCCAGTCCTCGATGGTCGGCGTCAACGGCCTCAGCGGCCTCGGCCGGCAAGCAGGTCGACCGACACGGCCACAAGCAGGACCACGCCGACGACAATCCCCTGCCAGAACACGTTCACGTGCGAGATGATCAGCGCGTTCTGGACCAGGGCAATGAATACGACCCCGAGCAGTCCGCCGATGACGGTGCCTTCGCCACCCTGCAGGCTGGCCCCGCCCAAGACGGTGGCGGTGATGACGCTCAGCTCAACACCGGTGCCCGCCGTGACGACAGCCGCGTTGAGTCTTGACGCGCTGAGCACGCCCGCGAGACCGGCCAGGGCACCCATGAACACGAACCCGAGGAGCATCACACGGGGAACGTTGATGCCGGATAGCGTCGCCGCCCGCGCGTTGCCGCCGACGTAGTAGAACTGGCGGAAGAATCGGATCCGGCTCACGGCAAACGAGCCCGCGAGCACGACGACCAACATCACCCAGAACGGCGACTGAAGGCCCAGGAAATCCGCCTGGCCGAACGCCTTGAACGAGTCGCCGATCTCGTTGACGCCAGTGCCCGAGAACAACTGCGTGATCCCTCGGAAGATCCCCACGGTCGCCAGCGTCGCGATCAGGGCGTTGATCCTCAACTTGGTCACGATCAGGCCGTTTGCCAGTCCACAGAGCGACCCGACCGCGACCCCGGCCAGGAGCGCGATCGGCGCTGGGACGCCACTGTCCTTCGCGAGCAACCCGGCTGCGATGCCGCTGAGGGCGAGGACGCCCCCAATCGACAGGTCGAATGCCCCGCCAATCATGAGCACCGTCATCCCGACCACGAGGATCCCCGCCTGGGCTGCGTTCAGGAGGACCGCCGAGATGTTGGCTCTGGTCGGGAACAGGGCCGGGAACGCGATGGACATCGCGGTCGACAAGCCGACGATCAGGACGAGCAGCAGCAGCGGACGCGAACGGCCGAGTGCGGTTCCCGCCCGTGATACGGGATTCGGCCTCCTGGGCAGGACGGCCTTCGTGGTCTCGCTCACCATGTCACCTTCCACCCAGTCGGGGCCCCCATGTCGTGTTGGGCTGTCGACCTCACGCGGCACCGCGCCCGGTCGCGGCTCGCTTCGGAGCGGCCAGACGCAGGATCGTCGCCTCGTCCGCATCGCGCGCATCAAGCTCCCCGACCACCCGGCGATCCGACATCACGACGATGCGGTGCGCGAGCGCAAGGACCTCCATGAGGTCTGAGGACACGACAAGGAGTGCCACGCCGCTCGCCGCAAGATCACGGAGAATCGCGTAGATGTCCGACTTGGCGCCGACATCGACTCCTCGGGTCGGCTCGTCAACGAGAAGCACGGTGGGATTCCGAGCGAGCCACTTGGCCAGGAGCACCTTCTGCTGATTGCCACCGCTGAGGTTCATCACTGGCCGCTGGACGTCGGGCGTCGCCACCCGCAACTGTGCGACGGAGGCTTCAGCCAGAGTGGTGGCGCGGCGGTCCGACATGAACGGACCGTCCGATAGCGCTCGCAGGTTCGTAGCCGCGATGTTGGCCGCCACGCTCATCTCGAGGAACAGCCCGGCCTCCTTGCGATCCTCGGGCACCATGCCGAGCCCGAGGGCCATGGCGTCGGCCGGGTGGGAGATCGAGACCGGACGACCAGCCACGAGCACCTGCCCGGCGGTCACCTCCCGGATTCCGAAGATCGCCTCGCAGACCTCGGTGCGTCCGGCGCCGACCAGGCCGGCTAGGCACACGATCTCGCCCGCGTGAACTCGCAGGGAGCAGTCGACAACAGGATCTGCGGTCAGACCCCGGATCTCGAGGGCAACGGGCGCGTCGGGCTTGTGGCGCCTTGGATCAGGCTCGAACGAGAGCTCGCGCCCCACCATCATGGTGATCAGATCGTCTGGGGTCACCTCAGAGGTTGCTCTCGTCCCAACCAGGTGACCGTCCTTGAGGACCGTGATCCGATGCGCGATCTCGAAGATCTCCGACATGCGGTGCGACACGTACACGATCCCAACCCCGCGAGCCGTGAGCAATTGGAGAACCTCGAAGAGTTGGCGGCCCTCGCTGATCGTCAGCGCCGCGGTCGGCTCATCCAGGATCAGGACTCGGAGCCGGTGGGAGAGTGCCTTTGCGATCTCCACCATCTGCTGCTCGGCCGGCCTGAGGTCGCCAACCCGGCTGCGCGGGTCCAGGTCTACGCGAAGCTCGCCGAGGAGTTGCCGCGTGCGGGCCTCGAGGAGTCGCCGATCGACGACGCCGAACCGGTTGGTTGGCTGGCGTGCCGCAAAAACGTTCTCGGCGACGCTGACGCTCGGGACTAAGCTCCGATCCTGGAAGACGATCGCGATGCCTGCATCCCCCGCAGCGCGCTCGTCCAGGTTCTGGTACGCGACGCCATCCATCTCAATGGTCCCGGCGTCCGGCTGATAGACGCCGGCGGCGATGTGCATCAGCGTCGACTTGCCCGCGCCGTTCTCGCCGACCAACGCGTGGATCTCCCCCGCCATCACGTCGAGCGACACGTCCGATAGCGCCTGGACACCAGGGAAGCTCTTCGAAATGCTGCTCAGCCGGAGCCTGGGCAGCATCGCGTCGGTCGCGCCCCGATCCCCAGGCGTGACCTCGATCGCGGAAGACCCTTCGCCCGAAACCGTCACCAGCCCATTCCTCGCAACGTGGTCCTGGCCGACGACGGCACCGACCCCGTGGCTGGGGTGCGGGGGCCCGTCGCCGTAGGGACCGCGGTAGACCCAGCCAGAACCATCGGGACTCGTACCTCGCCAGACTGCATGTCGAACGGATTGGACGAGCTGCCGGGGACGACGCATTATGGGCGACCGGTCGACCACTACACGCTAGCGGTCCAGTTCCGCTGTGTCAAGGCTTGTCTGACACCATTCCGACACTGGCCCGTCACTCGACCTGGCCGTCACGACCGATGCGTGCGACCGACGTGCGGCCGTCATACGCGACCGCGACCAGGTGGGTTTCGATGGTCTCGGACGGGCCGATGCTGAGTGCGGATCCGTTCTGCAGGGCCTCACCCAATCCACTGTCCGGCCAGCTGGTCCATGGCTCAAGCGCGCAGTTGTAGTGCCGGCCATACCAGGGGTGCGACGGGTATCCGCCCCAGACCTGCCAGAACCACAGGTACCGGAACAGGGTGGGATCCCATGCCATGCCAAAACCGACGCGTCGCTCGGTGTTGGTGATCGCGTACCAGCCCTCCTCGAAGCCCGAAAGGCAAACCCACTCCGACGTGCCCAGCTCAGGCGGCGGGACCACCCGCATGTCGACAGCTCCTCCGGCCTGCAGCGGCGCGTACGGCCAGTCGAAATCGGCGGCAAACGCGAAGCGGCTCGAGTCCATCGGTGACGCCCTTCGCGTCGTCGCCCGGCATGGCGGCAGGTCGATACGGCACGACGGCCCGAGAAACGGGGCGCCGAACGCCGGGTGGTGACCCCACATCAGCCGCATCGCCTCGGAGGCCTCGTTCGTGAGCCGCTCACCGATCTCGAGCACGCCGGAGCCGCGGCGCAGCGCGAGGGTCTTCTCCAAACGGTAGGGGGTCCTGACGGTTCGCACGCCGAGGCGGACTGAAACGACCTCTGGACTGTCCTCGATGATCTCAGCAGTCCAGGGGAGCCTCAGGACTTCTCCGTGGAATGGGATCGGCGCTTCCTTGTACACGAAGCCGGGGCCGCCGTTCGGCATGCACTCCTGCCACCCGCCCTCGTAACCGTCGCCGATGTTCGCGAACTCCATGCTGGGGAAGCGGGAAAGGGAGTTGGCCGTTACGAGGCCGAGCGCACTGCGCCACATGAAGTCGGTGTCAGACGGCTTATGGAGGAACGAGATGACGTCGGTTCCCTTGTCGAGCAGGATCTCGACCCTGATGACCTCGTTCTCCAAGGCCAGCGCTCGGTAGCCGGAAGTCTCGTATTGGTGGAGCCTCGCGCCAAAGTGATGCCGGCTCATTGAATGAGCACTCCAATCGCGGAAGCATGAAAACCGCGGGTACGACGAGCTGCGGACCGCCGATCAGACCGCCCCGGAGGAGGTTGAGCGGCCCAATCGGCAGTGCGCTTGGCGGGGCTCCCCGCCGACGGCTTGCGTCATTCGGTGGCCGAGCCCGGATTGAATGGTCGACCAGTCGCCTAGCAGTTTCGCGGCACGGCCACCGCAGATCCGGCCAAGACCTAACGCGCGAGATCCGTGGTTCTATCTGGGTTACCGGTCGACCAGTCAAGTGTAGCCGCGCGTCCGATGCCAGTCAACCGGTTGTCTCCCTGCTCAGCGAACCTCCACGACCGACCTCTTTGTCCCGGTGACATGGCGCGTGCCATGCCGCGTGAGTGGGTCGCCTCAGCCCCAGAGCGTCGAGATCGGCGCCGCGATGAGCCGGTCGCCGAGGCGGTAGGCGCGGGGGCCCGTGTGGAACACGATGCCGGCGGCGAACTCCGTGTCGTAACGGTCCCGGAGGCCCGCGAGGTGGCGGGCGGCGTCCGGTCCCGGCGCGGCGTCGGCCTTGACCTCCATCGCGACCAGCCGGCCGCCGGCGAGCTCGGCGAGCAGATCCACCTCGAACCGCCCCTGCTGCTGGCGGACGTGGGAGAGCCGCGGGCGCACGGCCGACACGGCGAGCTCGGCCCGGAGCTGGGCGACGACGAAGGACTCGAGCAGCCGGCCAAGCAGGTCGCCGCTCCTGAGCACCAGGCTCGCGTCGAGCCCGAGCACGGCCCCGGCCAGCGCCGGCTCGACCAGGTGGCGCTTGGGCGCGAGCACGAGGCGCTTGAGCCGGTTCGACGTCCACGCGGGCAGCGCCTCGACGACCAGCAGGTTCGTCAGCAGCCGCTCGTAGGCCTGGGCGGTCCTGCGGTTGATGCCCGCCGCCTCGAATAGCGTCCGCTCCTCGACGACCCCGGCGGTGTTGAGCGCGTAGGCCTCGAGGTAGCGGCGGAGGCGGGCGGGATCCCGCCCCCCATCGACCTGCTCGGCGTCGCGCGTGAGCAGGTGCTCCACGTAGCTCTCGAGCCAGTGGCGCCTGGCGAGCTCGCCGAGGCGCAGCGCAGGCTCCGGGAAGCCGCCGCGGAGCGCGAGCTCGACGTAGCCGCGCAGGTCGGGCGTGTCCGATGCCGGGGCCAGGTCGTCGCCGGCGGCGACACGGTCGAGGAAGGGCGCGGCCGGCCCCTGACCGGCCTGCTCGCGGACGGTCATGCCGAACATAGGCACCCGCGTCAGCCGACCCGTGCCCGGCCAGAGGTCGCCGTCGAGGTCGCCGCGGACGGAGCCGGTGACGAGGTACCGCCCGGGGCGGGCGTCGGCGTCGACCGCGCGCTTGACGGCGCCGAGCACCCCCGGCACCAGCTGCCACTCGTCGAGCAGCACGGGCTCGGCCATGCCGCGCATCGCGGCGTCTGGGTCGGCGCGGAACGCCACCGCCTCGGCCTCGCGGTCGAGGCGGACGACGGTGGCGGCGTGCCGGTCGGCGGTGGTGGTCTTGCCCGCCGCGCGGGGGCCGGTCACGAAGATCGCGGGCAGCTCGGCAAGTAGGGTGCCGATCAGGCCATCGACGAGGCGGGGGCGATACGTGTCCACGTAGCAAGACTACCACTCTGCCGCAGCAACGAGTGCTACTCTCACACACATTCGGATACGACTCCGCCGCACTCGAGTGCCCGGTTCGACCGCATCGGTTCGACCGCATCGGTTCGACCGCATCGAGGTCCTGGGGATGGAGAGGCGAGCGAATCGGGCACGCGGGCGCGACACGCCCTTGCAGCGGGGCTGCCGGCGGAGCTGGCCGTGAGGATGAGATCGAGCCCCTCGGCTCCGGCCGCGGCATCCGCTGCTGGTGAGCGGCGCCTGCCTGCAACGCCCGCGCGGCCCGCGTGGAGGAGCGGGCTGCAGGCGGGTGCGGCTCTCCGCACGGACTTGCAGCCCGAGTCTGGCCCGGCCTACTGCCCGGCTCCGGCGGCACTCGCAACGGCCGTCGCGACCGTCTGGAGGGCCGAGCTGAACGGCCTGTCGCGGAGCGTCGAGGTCCAGGTCCCGGGCGCCTCTGCCGGAAGCCACGACACTCCGGCTTTGTCACGGACGATCCCCTGGAGGCTCGCGACCTGATAGGCGCTCGGGTCGTACCGCTGCGGGGCGCTGGCGTCGTATCGCGAGTAGTACTTGACGAGGTTCTGGAGGAAGAGGACGCCCCGCTCCTTGGGCAGCGACGCAGCCCGTTGGGCGATCACGTCGAGGTACGGGTTGGCGCCCTCCGCGGAATCGACCCCGAGGAACACGGCCACGGGGACCGTGCTGCCGGTCGCCGGCATCGTGCCGAGCAGGACGCGCTCGACCGTGACGTCGACCGTGTACATGTAGTTCGTGACGCCATCACCGGCGACGGAATCCGGCCCCGGCTTCACGGCCGTGAGCGTGTCGAGAACGACGAGGTCGCAGTCCGTCGCCATGCCCGCGAGCGTGGGGTAGTCGATGGCCGTCGGCTCCCCGTTGAAGAGCAGCGTCCAGAACGCCTCGGGAGCGATCTTGGCGAGCGGCGTCGCCACAGGCACGACGGCCGTCGGCGTGGCTGACGCGGGAATGGCTGACGTGGGAATGGCCGATGGGGCGGTCGTGACGGCCGTCGGCATGGCCCCGGTCGCCGACCGGCTGCAGGCCGCGAGCGCGACGAGCAGGAGCCCGCACGCGATGGCGTGCAGGATTCGGATCATTCCGTCACCCCTAGTAGTGGGACGCGATCTGCGCCCGCTCGGTCGTCGACGTCGTCGTGTACGTCGGGACGTACTTCGGCGAGATCCCCGCGTTCTGCATGCACGTCGCCTGCGGCTCGCTCGACAGCGGGTGCCGGAGGCCGACCGTGTGCCCCAGCTCGTGGCAGGCGATGTACCGCTTCGCGTTGTCGGTCGGGAAGTGCGAGGCCTGGTAGGTCAGGTTGTAGACGAGTTTCTGCGGGGTGCACCATCGGGTGTGCGACGCGTCGGAGCCGCCGTATGTTGCCCCACGCCCCATTCGCATGGCACGCCTCGGGTCCGATCCACCCTCCCCGCTCCACAAGCCACCGTGGTAGGTGCTGGGCTGGCGGCGGCCCCTTGGCTATGCGAAGACCAGGCGGTTGCGGCCGCCTTCCTTGGCCTCGTACAGCGCGCCGTCGGCAAGGGCGACGAGAGCGTCCGTGGAGTCCGTGGACTCCCGGTAAGTGGCTCCGCCGAGGCTGACCGTGACGCCGACCCGCAGCTCCCCGTCCTCGACCGAGGTCTCCGCGACCGCGCGACGAACCCGATCGCCGATGTGTCGGACGTCCGCGGGACCTGCCCCGGGCAGCAGGACGAGGAACTCCTCCCCGCCGTAGCGGATGAGGACGTCGCCCTCACGCAGGACGCGCCGGCAGGCGGCGGCGACGGCGCGCAGGACGCGGTCACCCACGACATGCCCGTAGGTGTCGTTGACCGTCTTGAAGCGGTCGATGTCGAGCATTAGGACTCCGAGCGGGTTCTCGGCGCGTACGGCCCGCGAGAACTCCTCGCGCAGGCGGGCGAGCCCGAACCGCCGGTTGTACGCGTCCGTCAGCGGGTCCACAGCGGCCAGGCGTTCGAGCCGATCATGGGCGAGAGCGTTGTTGACCGCCAGGGCGAGATCAGCGCGCAACTGCTCGAGCAGGCGGATGCTGTCGCGTTCGAAGTGCCCGGACGTGGCGAGGACGATCAACCCGAGCGGCACGCTCTTGAACGTGATCGGCGCCACGAGGATCTCGCGGGCGGCCTGGCCGACGAGCAGCGAGTCGATGCTGATCTCGGGCGTCTCGACCCGCAGGTGCTCGGTCCGACCGAGGCGCAGCACCCGCCGCACGTGGTCGTTGCCCGCGAGGCTCTCGGTCCCGCGAAGGCCGTGGCTGGCCAGCGGCTCCATCGTGTCCTCGCGGGCGACGAGGATCGCACCCGCCGCCGCCCCGGTATGGCGCAGCAGGCCATCGAGCGCCGCATTGCTGAGGCCCTCGAGCTCGAACTCGCTGGACAGCACCGCGCTGAAGTCGCGCATCGCCGTCTCGACCATGTGACTGCGGGCGAGGGTCGCGATCAGGCGGTTGAACGCGCCGGCGCTGGCTCCCACTTCGTCCGCCGAATCGACCGGGAGCGCGCAGCGCTCCGGATCACAGCTGGTCCAGTCATGGCTGAAGACCGCATCGGTCAGCTGCTGCTCGACGGTTCCCATCCGGTCGGCAAGCAGCCGCAGCCGTCGCCCGACCACGAGTCGCGAAAGCCCGAAGTTGACGCCCCCGACCGCCAAGCCGGCGACCAGGGTCGAGGCAAAGAATGCGGGGGTCATGACCCGCGCCTCCGGAAGCCCAAGGAGGAGACAGAACGGAGGAAAAACGAGCCCGATGAGGACGCCGAAGCCCACCATCCAGAGCGCGAGATCGGTGAAGACCCGGCTGGTCAGACGCGGCATGGGTGTGGCTCCGGGCAATGGTCGGGCGGGATGTTGCCTGCCCAAGGGTCGGTGGTCCTTCGGGGCACGACCACCCTCCGGAGGTCCGGCCGGGCCGGTACCGTTGGGCGTGCTGCACACGGGCCCGTGCGTGTACGGCCTCGGTGACTGCCTCTTCGCGGTGCCGATCTCGAGCCTCTGGGCCTCACGGAGACGCAGATGGCCCGAACCTGGCTCTCGACCCGCTGTGACCCGTACGGTGACGATGACGAGCGCGGCGAAAGAGCGGCCCCTTCGCGGCAGCTCCTGCTCGCGCGATCTCAGCGACCACAATGCGAGCGTAGTCCATGTGCTACAGTACCGGTCATGGAGCGAATTGCCATCCGGGAGTTGCGAAACCAGGCGAGCCGGGTGGTGCGGCGGGCGCACGCCGGCGAGCGGCTGATCATCACCGTCGACGGCGTCCCGGCGGCCGAGATCGGGCCGGTCAGCCCGGCGGGGCGGGCCGCCAGCCTCGACGAGCTGGTCGCGACCGGTGGCGTGGTCGCTCCCCGGCTCCGGACGCTGCCGGGACTCCCGAAGCCGGTGCCCGCGCCGTCGGGCAGGTCGAGCGCGGACGTCCTCGCCGAGCTGCGCGAGCGCTGATGCTGTTCCTCGACACCTCGGCGCTCGTCAAGCGGTACGTCGAGGAGGAGGCTTCCCCGTTCGTCGCTCGGCGGATGGGCGAGGATCCCGAGTGGGTCGTATCTGCCGTGGCGCGAACCGAGGCCGAGATCACGCTGTGCCGTCTCGGCTTCGATCGCGGCGAGGACGCCCCCGTATGGAGCGGTCTTCGCGAGGATTGGGAACGCTGCCATGTCGTCCCGATCGACCCCGCCTGCCTCCAGCGGGCATCCGAGCTCGGCTGTCGGTATCAGGTTCGAACGCTTGATGCGCTGCACCTCGCCGCGGCAGACCGCCTACCGCAGCCGCTCGTGATGCTGACCTTCGATCGGCGGCAGGCTGACGCCGCCCGCGCGATGGGCATCGTCGTCGAGGGGGCCTGATCGGCCACGGGCTCGTGGACGGCCGACGGGCCAGCGGCCAACGGATCAGACGGCGATGTGCCGCCCGGCTGCCAGAGAAGCCGACCGGATCACCTCCACGCCGAGGTCGGTATCGGAGGCACCATCCCTCTCGCCCGTGGGGGTCGGAAACCCCGATTCGCACGGATCAGCCCGGTGCGATCCGCCGATGTGGTCTCTACGGGCGGCAGCGCCCGCATCCACCGACGAGATCTGCTCGGCGGGCTCATCCACGAGTACCACGGCCTCGTCGCATGATCGAATCCGGGTTTCCAACCCCCACGGGATGATCGCCACACAAGAGGTCAGGACCCGCCGCCGGACCGCAGATGTGCGACCAGCCGTCCCTCCACTGAGGCGCCCCGATCGGTGAGCGCCGCCTCGAGCCACCTGCGATTGCCCGCCTGTTCCTCCGCGATGGCGGCGAAGGCGGCCGCCGGCGCGGGCGCGTGGTCCTGCTCAATCACGATCCACCCGTCGTACTGGCGGCCGACGAGCCCGTCAAGGAACACGTCCAGGTTGGCATCCCCTTGCCCCAGCGGGCACGACACGTCCGCAAACCACGTCTCGAAGTCGGTGCGCCGCTCCGACTTGGCCCGTCGCAGCACATCGAGATGCACGTCCTTCGCATGGACGTGGTTCACCCGGTCCCCGAACCGCGCGAGGACCTCGGCTGGGTCGGCCCCGGCCAGGGCGAGGTGACCCGTGTCGAGGGTCAGCCGCACGTCGGTCAGCTCGACCAGGCGCTCGATTTCCCAAGGTGATTCGACGAAAGTCCCGAGGTGCGGGTGGAAGCTCGTCGGCACCCCCGCGTCGGCCGCCATCGCCAGGGCCTCCTCGAGCCGGCGCCCGAGCAGGCGCCAGCCGTCATCGTCGAGAGCCAGGCTGCGATCGGTCCAGCTGCGGGCTGGGTTCTCCCTCAGGGCCGTCGAGCCCTCGTCGGCAAGGATCGCCAGCGCTTCGGTGGGCCCGTCGACCGACAGCTCTTCGAGCGTCGTGCGCATCGCGACCAGGTCGTGCGCTACGGTCGCTTCGTCGGCGGCAAAGTGAATCGGAATGTACGATCCGACGATCGCCAGATTCCTGCGCCGGAACTGCTCTCCGGTCTGGCGGGGCGTGCCGAACAGACCTGGCGGCCCGAGCTCGAGGCCGCTGAACCCGGCGGCGGCCGCCGTGTCCAGGAGCGCCTCACCGGCGCTGCGATCTCCCGACGCCCCGAAGATGCCGTAGCTGACGGGCGCCGTGCCAATCCGGATCGTCATGCTGCCGCCTCCGTCCCGATCGTGATGCCGTTGCCTGCGGCGATGGCGGCCACCAGCTGCTGGAGACAGGCCAGATCGGCGGCGGCTCCCGCGGCTGTAGAGAGCACCGGCGCTCCGTCGATGACCGAATCCGCGAACGCCTCGACCTCGCGAACGAAGCCCGTCGCGTGACCTGCCCGATACGTGGTCGAGGAGCGGATCCCGCCCGTGGCGCGCTCGAGGTGGAGCACCGCTCGGTGGGCCGGCAGATACGGGCCGGGCATCTCCAGGCGCAGCCGGCCCTGCGTCCCGAAGATGGCGATCTCCTCCGTGTATTCCGGGTAGTCGGGCAACCAGGCCCATGACAACTCGAGTGTGGAGCCATCCCCCAGGTCGGCCGATCCGTGGAGACAGGGCGGCTCCCCGGCTGGGGCGTCGAGCCGGAACGGCCACGCCCGCGCTGCCTCGAAGCGCGTCGGCAGCGCGATGCCCAGGGCGCGCAACAATGACATCTCGTGCGAGACCGAGCCGAGGAGCGGGTTCCAATACAGCCGGCGAAGCGCTGGCGGGGCGCCCGGCAGGGCCTCGCCCGTGCGACCGAATGCGTACGCCGAGTCCGCGTCCACCGTCGCCTGGTCGGCATCGTCGGGCCGGCGCAGGTTGACATGCTCGAATTGGGGAGCGTCCGCAGGGTGGAGCACCGTCACCCGGACGATTCGCCGTGCACCGATCGAGGCGACAGCCTCGCGCGCCTGGTCGATGATCGGGTCGTACATCTTCATGTAAGAGACTTGGAGAACGCGACCCGACGCGGCCGCCGCGCGCTCTAGGTCGCGCGCCTCGCGGACGGTCACGCAGAGTGGCTTCTCGACCAAGACGTGTTTGCCCGCCCGCAGCGCACCGAGGACCTGCGGCGCATGATCGCCCGGGGTCAGGAACATGATCGCATCGACGTCCGGGTCATCACAGACGGCTAGCCAATCGGTCGACCTGGCCACGGTGCCGGGGAGCTCGTCCGCGGTCGCTGCCGCGAGGGACGGCGACAGGTCGCAGACGTGGGTGACCGAGTAGCGATCGCGAAGGCCGCGAAGGTTCGGCAGGTGGACGGCCTGCCAGATCAGGCCGAGCCCAACAACACCGAGTCGAATTGGCTGATCCATGACTATCCGAGGCCTCCGAGACGATCCCGGTCGGAATCCAACTGGTTGCAATGGGCGAAGCCCACCGGCGGGCATGGAGCCAGGGGGGGCGTGCGACCGAGGCGTGGTATCGATTTCAGAGCCACTCTAGCGCAGTCTCCACGCGCAGGCAAGGCGAAGTGATCGCTGGGTGACCGGGCCGCCAGATGGCCGGGCCGCCGGGCGTCGCGCCCGTCAGTCAGCGAGCAGGACCGGTCGATCCGCGGACGACCAGGCGCACGGGGAGGATCAGGTTGCCTCGCACCGTTTCGCCGGCCAGCATCCGGGCGATCGTTTCCACGGCCAGCCGACCCATGGCGTACTTATCCTGGGCGATGGTGGTCAGGCCCGGGTTCATGTGTGCCGCCAGGGCGATGTCGTCGAACCCCACCACGCTGACCTGGTCGGGTACGCGAACCCCGAGATCGAACAGAGCATGCATCGCCCCAACCGCGGTCAGGTCGTTGTGGGCGACGATCGCGTAGGGAGGCCGGAGGCGCCCCGCGACCTCGCGGGCGGCCTCTCCTCCGTCGAGGTACCCGTCTCCCTCGACCACCTCGAGCGAGACGTCGCCGCCCGAGGCGACGATTGCCTCCTTCACCCCATCGAGCCGCAGCGAGAACGACTCGCGAACCGCCGGGCTCGAGATATGGATGAGCCGCGTGTGGCCCAGTTCCAGGAGATGGAGAGTGGCCGCCCGCCCTCCCTCATGGTCGTCACTGAGCACGGCCGGGACCTGGCCGCCCGGCAGGTCGGCGTTGATGGTGACCAGGGGTAAGGAGAACGCGCTGAGGAACTCCTCGTGGCGCTTGGTCAGGCCGCCGGCGGCCACGATGACACCGTCCACGCGTCGCTCGAGCAGCAGCTCGAGGTACGCGATCTCGCGCTCAGGGTCCTCGGCAGCGTTGCACAGGATGATCGAGGAGCCCATGCGCTGGGCCGCATCTTCGGCGCCGCGCACGATCTCGGGGTAGAAGGGGTTCATGATGTTGGTGACGATCAGCCCGAGCGTCCCGGTCCGCTGACGACGGAGGGACCGCGCCACCCCTGACGGACGATAGTCCAGCTCGGCGATCGCAGCCCGGACCCGCTCGAGGGCCCCGGGGCTGACGCGGGGCGAACCCAACAGGACGCGGCTGACCGTGGCCGGCGAGACCCCGGCTCGGGCGGCGACATCGGTGATGGTTGCGGGCATCAGCCTGGCTCTGCGCTTGCGAGTGACGGTCGGCGCCGGTGCGGCGAACGGGGATCAGGCCGCATCATATCCGCACCCAAGCTGCCTCACCGGCGCGTCCCGTGACCGGACTCCTCCCGCGTTCGAGCCTCGAGCAAGTCGAGGATCAGGGCCGACCAGCCGAAGTCGGGCGCGCCGTGTCCCTCGCCCGTCAGGGTGTCGTAGTACTCCCGGAACCCATGGCGCTCGATGAGCTCGACCGTGGAATCCTCGATCCGGCGGGCCAGCTCCGGCCGGCCATGGCGCCGCAGGCCACGGCACAGGTACCAGTTGGTGTTCACCCAGGTCGCGCCGCGCCAGACGAGATCGGCGCCGGCGAGACCCGGCATGAACGACGGTTCGGCCATCGCGACTGAGGGCACCGGCCAGGGGGACCCGTAGGCCGCGGGGTCTTCGAGCTGCGCTGCCAGCCGGGCGGCGATCGATTCGTCGAGGTCCGCCAGCAGCAGAGGGAAGAGACTGGTGACCGTGCTGGTCCTGAGCGGGCGCTCAGCGTGGCCGGCGAGGTCCCAGAAGAGCCCTGCCGTCGAGTCCCAGCACTTGGCCACGAGGGCTGCCGTCGTCCGGCGGGCGCGCGCGGCGAAGTCCTCGGCGCCGTCCGGGTCGCCGGCCTGGCCCAAGAGCTCACCCAGGACGCGGAGGTTCTCGGCGTAGATCGTGTTCACCATCACGTCCTCGACGTTGAAACGGTCGAGGGCGAACATTCCTGCCGGATCGCGATTCACCTCCGCGTACTCATCGGCGACCCGGTGCCATGCTGCGGTGAAATCCTCCTCGGCGTCGCCGGAGAGCCCGAGTTCGGCGTCGAATTTCGGAGAGTGGTCGAGCCCCGTCTCATCCGCCTGGAGGACGGCGATGAGGCCATCCCGATCGGGGTCCCGGAGGTCCCGCAGCCAGTCGTAGTACCGCCGGACTGCCGGGAGAACCTCCCGCAGGTAGGCAACTCCGCGGCCCCGCGTCGCGACCGCCGCTACAGCTTCGGCCAGGAGCGGCGGCTGGATGCAATCCGACAGGTAGGGCGTGCGGTAGGCGATCGCGTAGGTCGCAAGTTCGTCAAGGAATGCCTCGCGCTGCCAGAACGTCACGTGGCCGATGAAGCCATCGGGCTGCTGGTTCGCAAGCAGACCTTCGATCTCGGACTCGGCGCGCGCGACATCGAGGTGGCTCAGGACGATGGCATGGAAGCAGGAGTCCCAGAACCACTGGAAGGGATAGGTCACGTGGGAGGGGCAGACGAAGTCGTACTCGCGGTCGCACCAGGCGGCGTGCCCGCGCTGGCGGTTTCGCTCGTAGAGCTCGCTGACGCTGCGCCGCATGCGCTCGAGGTGAAGCTCGTCCGTCGTTGCCATCATCCTTCCCAGGCCTCCTCTGGGCGTCCCCGCGCCGCTCATTCCCCGCCGGGCCCTGCTGCCGGTATCAGGGCCAACGTCATGCCGGAGGGGTCGAGCAGGCGATGAGCGCCCGGACCAGCAGGAACCTGTTGCCGGCTGTCACGAATGCCGCGCCGAAAGCCGTCGGATCCGACGAGGACGGTCCCGGCGGCGTCGAGGACCACGATCTCGTCGCCACAGCGAACGGCGACCGGTCCGTCCTGCGTGGCCGTGATCGCCACACGGCCGTCCCGAAGTGCCGCCAGGATGGCTGCCGGGGCCAAGTCCTCCGCTTCCACCCAGGTCGTCGGCTCACCCGGCAACCCGTCCTCGCCGACGTGGTGGAAGTCGCTGCCGCCGATGGCACCACCGCCGTGGGCGGACCACCAGTCGAGGGGCGTCGCGTCTCGGCGGTCCCAGCTCGAGTGCCAGGCTTCGACAAGCGGCGGGCGCCGCGCCAGGGGCCGTCGCCATCCGTGGACGCCAGCGACAGGGTGATTGATCGAGAGCAGCCCTCCGCCCGCCTCGGTGCTCGCAAGCCAGGTGTCCGTGTGCTCGCGGAAGTCGATCCAGGGCAGGGCGCCAAGCGCGTTTGCATGACCTTCGTCGGTGGTCACTTCCTGGCCCGGCAGCAGGAGGATTCCCGCATGAGCCCCGGCAGCGGGCAGCTCAGCGTGGTGGGCCACGGTGTTGTGGTCTGTCACTGCAAGGAAGTCGAGACCGCGCTCGGCGGCCAGACAGGCTAGCGCCGCAGGCGTGAGCGCCCCGTCGGAGTGGACTGTGTGCGTGTGGAGGTCGCCGGCCAGCCATTGCCGCCCGAGCTCCGCAGGTAAGTCGCGGCGCGGAGGTCGGACGGGCCGGGGCGGGGGGGCCGGCAATGGCGCGGGCTCTGCGGCGCCAAGCTCCACCTCCACCTCGAAGGCGAGTCCGTCGGCGGGGAGGCGGTAGAGTCCCAGGATGACCTGCCACTCCCCGGCCGGCAGCGGTCCAGGGAGGTAGCCGGGCGCGGCGGCCCGGGGGCCGATGACGACCGCGTCGCGCTGGCTGCCCGACCAGCCGCGGACACGTTCAGGGTCAGCGAGGCCGAGATCGAGGATGGCGTCCGCTGCCCGGGCGTATCGGTAGCGAACCGTGATCCCCTGCGTGCCGGGCGGGACATCGAACGGCAGGTAGCGGTAGATCGCCTCGACGCGATCCTGCTGGGTCCAGCGCCCCCGGTGCCGGATCACAGGCTGCCCGCGTCGACTGTCGTCTCGGCGAACGGGGCGGCCGGCCCGACCGCGATCCGCTCGCCGTCGTCCGCTCGATAGACCAGCAGGCGGCGCTGGTCCGGCACCAGCCAGACGCGGTCACCCAGGGCGGGCACGCAATCCTCCGGCGTGGTCGCCTGCACGCGCAGGTCCCCGATCTCGATCGTGACCAAGGAGTCCACGCCGAGGTTCTCCAGGACGCGGACCGGCCCGCTCAACCCCTCCGGGACTTCGACCAGGCTCACATCCGCGTATTCGGGCCGCATGCCGAGGACCACGGCCTCCCCGGACTGGACCTGACCACGCACGATCTCAGGGAGAGCCAGCCGCTGACCCGCCACGTCGCACCCGCCATCGCGTACCGTGGCCGACAGGAGATTCATCGGCGTCGACCCGATGAAGCTTGCCACGAACGTGTTGGCCGGCCGCAGGAAGCAGTTCGACGGCGTGTCGAGCTGGCGGATGTGGCCCCGCTCCATGACGGCCATCCGGTCGGCCAGCGCGAGCGCTTCGGCCTGGTCGTGGGTGACATAGACGGTCGTGACGCCCAGATCTCGCTGGAGCTGCTTGAGGAAAGTACGAGCCTCCAGCCGGAGGCGAGCGTCCAGGTTCGAGAGGGGCTCGTCAAACAGGAAGACCCGGGGTCGGTAGGCGATCGCCCGAGCGAGCGCCACGCGCTGTTGCTGGCCGCCCGAGAGCTGGCCTGGCCGGCGGTCGAGCATGCCCCCCTTGATCTGCAGGCTCGCGCCCACCGACTCAGCCGTTTGCCGGCGGTCTTTCCGTCCGACCCGGCGAATCTTGAGTGGGTAGGCGATGTTCTCGGCCACGGTCATGTGCGGGTAGAGCGCGTAGTCCTGGAACACCATCGCCAGGTCCCGCGCGCCGGGTGGCAGGCGGGTCACGTCCCGCCCGCCGATCAGGATCTGGCCCGCGTCCGGCCGCTCGAGGCCCGCGATCGAGCGCAGCAGGGTCGTCTTTCCGCAGCCCGAAGGACCGAGCAGGGCGAAGAACTCGCCATCCCTGATGTGCAGGTCGAGGTTGTCGAGAGCGCGCACCCCCCCGGGAAAGACCCTCGTCAGGCCGCGGATCTCGAGATCTGCCATCAGCCCTTGAGCCCTCCATAGAAGCGGAACCCGTAGCGGCGGTTGACGACGAGGTACAGCACGACAACCGGGATCGAGTACAGGAGTCCGAACGACGAAATCAGGCGCAGGTTCGCTTGGCCGCCTTCCGAGTAGAAGTTGTAGATGACTACGGCGGCCGGCATCTTCCCGGGATCCCGAGTCAGGATGAACGGGATGAGGAAGTTGCTCCAGACGTTGACGAAGACCCAGACGCCGATCACGGCGAGTCCGGGGCGAGCGTGCGGCAGGACGATGTCGCGCAGGATCTGGAACGGGCTCGCGCCGAACACCCGGGCGGACTCCTCGTAGCTCGTCGGCATGGAGTCGACGAAGTCCTTGAGCATGAAGATGCCGGCCGGGATGAGCCCGCCTGCGAGGACCAGGACGACCCCAGCCTGGGTGTTGATGAGGCCCAGCTCGAAGACGAGCAGGAAGATCGGGACCATTGCCGCGGTGCCCGACACCACAGATGAGAAGAGCAGCAGCACGTAGAGCAGGACATCCCGACCCGGAATGCGGACGCGGCTCAGCGCATACGCGGCCGGAGCCGCCGTCGCAACCACGAGCGCCATCGTGGCGAGTGACAGGACGAGGGAGTTGAGCAGCGACGGAAGCGCGTAGGGATTCTTCAGGAGATCAGGGAAGTTGCCCAAGGTGAATTCGGTGGGCGGATGCGCGGCGAGCGTCGGATGTGCGTCGAACGGGGCGAAGGCGAGCCACAACATCGGAAGTGCGAAGAAGGCGCCGACGACCACGACGAATGTGTAGAAGGCGAGCCGGCCAACCAGCCGGCGGGCGGTGATGGCCGCGGCCGACGGGGCGCCAGGCGCCGTCTCGGGCATGGCCGCATCCGGACCCATCAGTTCCTCTTCCGGAGCACGCGCAGGTAGACCAGCGCGATCACGAGGTTGATGACGAGGAGGATGGCGGAGATGGCTGCGCCGTAGCCCAGCTGGAAGTTGGTGAGCGCATTGCGGAAGATGTAGATGGGCAGCGTCTCCGTGCCGAAGTTGGGGCCTCCAGCGGTGATGAGGTACGGCGAGAAATCATTGAATGTCCAAAGGCTGATGAGCAGCAGGTTGGTCAGGAGGTGGCCGCGGATCGAGGGCAGCACGATGTCACGAAGCTGTTGCCAGGACGATGCACCTGCCAGGCGCGCCGTCTCCAGATGCGACGGCGGCAAGGTGCTGAGGGCGCCCCCGCACAACAGCATGGAGAAGGCCGTGCCGCGCCAAGTGTTGAACACGATGATCGAGAGCAGCGGCCAGCTGAAGAGCCATGGCACGTCGGCATTCCCGAGGACCGCGTTGAGCGTCCCGTCGTGCGTGTCCAGGAAGGCGATCCACAGAAAGGCGACCACCGAGCTCGGGATGATCCAGGCCACGATGACCAGGATTTCGAGGACGGTCCGGGACGCGCCCCGCCAGCCTCGGAAGATCCAGGCGAGAGTGAAGCCCAGGCCCAGTTGCCCGATCACCGCCGATCCGAACACGTAGACCAGCGTCACCCACAGCGAATTGCCGAAACGCGGGTCGCCGAGTGCCGCCGCATAGTTGTCGAGCCCAATGAACTGCGGGTTGGCGGCCTGGATCCCGGTCAAGCGGTAGTCCGTGAGGCCGAGGTACAGCGTCCACAGCGCCGGGAAGATCAGGAAGACCGCGACGAGCGCGAGAGCCGGGGCAATGAAGGCAACCGCCCCGCGCGTGCGCAGGGCGGTTGCGCCGGCTTCGGGAGGAGCCGAAGCCGGAAGAGGTGGAGCGGGAGTCTCAGCCTCCCGAGGCGACATGATCCGCGCCGACGAGCTTCACGAGGGTGTCGTTGTACTCCTTCGCGGCACTCGCGACCGGCGTGCCGGCCACAACTTCCTGGGTTGCCAGCTGGAGGGCCTGGGAGACCTGCGGGTAGACGGCAAACCCAGGCCGGTAGGCAGTCAGCGGCAGGACCTTCTGCGACACCCAGAGCAGCAGCGGGTCGCTCGAGAGCGTGGCGTCGTTGACATCCTGGCGCATCGTGATCTGAGGCTGCTTGCCAACGTAGGCCAGCACCGCGTCCTTGGAAGCCATGAAGCTCAGCAGCGCCCACGCCTCCTTGGGGTTCTTGGAGTTCGGATTGAGGACCCGGCCTCCGCCTCCCGACATGCTCACGTAGTCCTGCCCCCGGATGCCGCTGCCGGCCTTCTCGGCCGGCATGAACGCGTAGCCGACCTCGGTCCCTCGGTTGGCCATCGGGAAAGCACCGCCATCAGGCTTGAGGACGCCTCGCCACATGTAGTCTGACTCGGCTAGGATCCCGATCTTCTCCTGGGAGAACTCCTGGAAGGACTGGTCCCGTCCCTTGGCCGCCGTCTGAATCTGGGGATCGCCGAGACCGGTCGAATAGACCTGCTGGTAGAAGTTCAGGACGGCCTCGACATTCGGCGTGTCGCCCTGCCACTTCTGGGTTGACTCATCGTAGATCTTGGCGCCGGTGCCGACGAGCAGCGGCAGGAAGCCCTGCATCGTGGTCGCCTCGCCCATCGCGGTACCGGCGTCGATCTGGAGCGGCGTCACGCCGGGAACCTTGGCTTTGATGGTCTGCGCCGCCGAGATGATGTCAGCCCAGCTCTTGGGCTGCCAGTCGGCAGGCAGTCCCGCCTTCTGCATGACGTCCTTGTTGAAGTACAAGAACCGTCCGTCCGTGCCCATTGGAATGCCGTATCGCTGTCCGTTGAAGGAAAGGTTGTCCTGCACGGCGGTCGGGATCTGGGCCCAGCCGTCCCAATTGTCGACGTCCGATCCCGCGACCGTGTTCAGCGGCTTGATGTACTTCGCCTGGGCGAACTCGCCGATCCAGATGCCGTCCATGTCGAACACGTCGGCGCCGCCACCGCTCTTGAGGTCCAAGGCTAGCTGGGCCTTGTAGTTCTCATCGGCGACGCCCGTCCCGTTGAACTGGACCGTGACGTTCTTGCCCTGCGCCGCCATTTCCTTCTGGAAGTTGGGAATGACATAGTCCGTGATCCAGGAGGCCTCCTGGTTGCTCTTGCCGCCGACGACGGAGTTCGCCGCGATCGTCAGGGTGATCGGCGCTCCGCCAGCTGCGGCGGCGGACTGACCGGCGCCAGGCGACGCGGCCGCCGATGCCGGCGTCGATGAACTGCCACTTGAGCAGGCCGAGAGGACCAGCGCAGCTGTTGTCAACAGAGCCATCGAAGGCAGGAGACGCCGCTTCGCGTACATGTGACCCTCCTCGCAGCGAACCTCAACCCGACGGCAACCGTCGGACGGAAACCGGATGATCTCGGTCCCGCACCGGCCGGCAGACAGCGCCGATCGGCCGTGGTATCGATCTCACGGATCGTACCCCGGCCTTGCGGTGGTGTAAAGACCGATACGAGTGCCGATTCAAGCTCCCGCCGACACCCGAGCCGACCGGTCCCGGCCCGCTCTGGCGACGAGTCCCAGCTGGTCCCGGCCGGCACGGTCCTGTGGCGGATCCACCGCGACGGCGACCTGATGGCTCCGGGCCTGCCTGCCAGAAGGGAAGCCAACCCCTTCAACACCTCCTGACGCACAGTCCGCAGGCGGGTTGCTGCGGACATGCCGCCCGCGACCCCGCCGACGATGACGACTCGAATGGGGTCGGGGCTCACGCGGGAGCCCGCGTCTTAATCGGTCGCCGCGCAACGAGGACCCGGTTCCGGTTCGAGTTCGCCGAACACCCGCCGGAAGGCGTCGGGGCTCTGGTCGAAGCGTCGCTCGAGGACGACCGTGCCGCCATCGTCGAGCGCCACCAAGTGCGAGAGCGTGCGGAGCAGGTCCAGCCGAGGTACACCATGTCCTGGGCCTCCTTCAGGTCGCTTGCCTCTGACGGACCGAAAGGTCACGTCCTAGGCATCGGAGCGGAACGATCATGCCCAAAACCTCCACGACCGACCTCTTTGTCCCGGCCACGTGGCCGCTGCCGCCGCGCTGGCGGCAGGCGAGCTGCCCGAGACCTGGCCCAGGGCCGAGGGAGGCTCGGGTCGCCAGCTCCTCGCGAGCGCGCTGTTCAGCCGCATGGAGGTTCTGGGCATTCGCGAGGCGACCATCCACCTCAGCGCGCACGCCGTGCGTCACGGCCTTGCGGCGGCGCTACCGGCGGAGCTGGGAATACTCGTAAATGGTCGGGGCGAGAGGATTGGCGACGACGATATCGATGGAGGCCCGCGCGCCGGACGCCTCGTGACGTCCGGCATGGCGAGGGCGGCCCGCAGGCGACCCGCGGATCAGCGGAGCGGGATCTTAGCCCCCAGAGCAGCCACTGCTGGCGCAGGTCCCATTGATGTCGAGCAGGCCCCAAGCCAGCACGATCCCATCCGGCGTCGTGACCTCGAGGCGATATCGGCCGTTGGAGTTGAACGCCGGCAGCGTCTCGCTGTACCCGATGGCCGCGGGTGCCGCGCTGCGCGGGTTCGCGAACAGGAGCTCCAGGGCGCCCCGCTTCACGCGGTACACGGACACGACGATCGCGGGCGAGTCCAGGGGATGAGCCCAGAAGGCCCCGAAGGTGTAGCGTCCCGGCAGGCCAGCTTCGGTGAGGCCCTGTTCGCTCGGCCCGACGGTGAGGGTCAGCGCCGGCGTGCCTTGGGGCTCAGGGGCCCCCTCGTCGATCAGTTCCTTGCCCATAGCGTCGCGGACGAGCGGCCCGAAGATCACGGACCCGACGGGTTGGGCGTCCTCGTGCGACGCGTATGGCAAGGATGGCGTCGGCGACGGAGAGGCGGCCGGAATGGGCTCGCTCGAGCCCGGCGGGGGGAGGCTGGCGGCGCCTTGGATCGTCGCCGTGGGCATCTCCGGCGATGACGTCTGCGGCGCGCTCGCTCCGCACGCCACCACGAGCAGGCCCGCGGCAAGGGTTGCCTGTGCCCATCGTCCGATCATGGTCTTGCGTCCTCCAAGGGTGCGACGCCGGCGCGACGCTACGATCATCGGTCCCAATGTCGGCCCTCCGACAGTGCGGGCCGCACCGTCCCCGTCCGGCGGCCTCGTCTCCTTGCCGAGCGTGGAGCGGGCAATGAGACGCGGCCGCAACCAGCCTGTGATGACCGCTAGTCCCCGATCGGATCGGGGAGGCCGCAGGTGGCCGTGGTGCACATCGTGATGGCGAAGCCGGGGAATGAAGCCTGAAGACGGCTGATACCGTGGTCAACGGCCGAGTACCAGCCGCTCCACCCCGAATGCCATGTCGAGCCACACGGCGAATCGAAGTGGGTCCCGTACATTGTCGCCTTGTAGCGATCGTACGGGTACGGCAGGGAAATCGCATAGACGGGTGCGCCGGAATCGCCGCCAAGCCCGTCGATCGAGTACTCGACAGAGTCCTTGATGAGATAGTTGTAGAGCTTGGCCGAGCACGTGGAGTCCTTCCACACGATGCTGTACTCGTCGATGCTCGTGTCCTGGACGTTGCCGCACTTGACGTCCGTCGTGCGACCGGTCCGGCAGACAACGGTGCCGACGACCTGCGACGATTGAGCTGCGTAGCCGATCACGTCAGCTGTCGTCCCGCCGGTGCTGTACAGAACGAGATTCCGAGTCCTGCGATTCGCGGCGCTCAGCCGGTTGGTGCGAAACGCCCCGACATCCGCGGTCGAGTTGTTGTAGTAACCGTGGACGTAGACCCCGGTGCCCTTGGTTGACACTTGGCCGACATCGACGCCCCCGTGCTGCCAGTAGGAGGACTTGTTGCCAAGTTTGATGCAATGGCCGGCGGTGATTGCCACGAGCTGGTCCGGAGTCGTGTCCGTGCGCTTCGCAAGATAGCCGACCGTGCACGGAAACTTGTCGTTGGCGTCCGTAACGCCGATCCCCGCCTTGATGGGCAAGCAGCCGGTTTCCGGGCACGCGTCGGCGGGGTATCGATCCCGACCCCAGTGATTTCGATCCCACGAGTGCGGAGTGCGTCAGCCGCATCCCAGACCGAGGCTTTTGCGCGCTCGAGCTCCGATATTGACCGGCCGACGGAGGCGAGCCTGTAGTCCGTTCCTCGCGGCAGCGCCTTCTCCAGTGCGAGAGCCTGCCCTTCCGCATTGCCAGCGAACTGAAACACCGGCACGCCGCCCGACTGATGGTCGATCCATACGCCTGCCCACGACGCGTTCGCCGAGGCCAGTTCGATGGCCGGCACGATGTCGAGTGCGACTTGGTTCCGGCGCAGCACCTCGGCGGCCTCGGCCTTGCTGAGTGGCACCCCGAACGTGAGGTCAGGGTATGCGGTGCGGTCGGCGGCAGCGCGGTTCACAGTGGCCTCGGTCGCGTCGAAGGCAAGGGTCTTCCTGAAGCGCGCCGCCTGATCATGATCCGCGGTGCCCAGAGAGACACTGGTCGTCGTGGGGGTATCCGGGCTTTCGGCGGACATGGTCGGCGTTGCCGCGAGTGTCCAAGCGATCAGGACTGCGAGTGGCGCGATACCACGCTTGTGGGTCATGGTCCTGTCCCCTCCGGCCTGCGGGTGGCCTATGGCTTGGAAGGTCATTCCTCGGATCCACCCGGCGTGAGTTCACGCTGTTATGTGCGCCCGACCAAGTGCTGGATGTCCTGTGTTCGATTGTGTGCACGACAGGCGGATCAAGTGCGGCGCGCCAGGAGAACGTCGCAGTGCGCAGCCCGTCCGGAGGCGAACGCGCTAGCCACGAGCAGGATCACCTTGCGCGAGCAGGGTCACAGCCGTGGGTGCCGGGCCCCACGCTCTCGAGGCCGAACGGCAGGATGCCTCTCCGTACGCGGGGGCGCTGCGCAACCGGCATGGCTGGGGTGTCCTGTTCATAGCATCGCCTGTTCGGCAGGGCGTGAGTCGCCGAGTTGCCGCGCCGATGCCCGATGCCAGTCGGGAGCGACGCCCGGATCGAACTGCTCGCCTTCGGCTGCCCTTGACACGCGTGACAGCGGGCGGCGGCGTTGACACGTGCTCCTCCTCAGGACAGGGCTGATGGAGCCTGGGTTCGTACGCAAACGCGTACACACATTGCGTCGACCCCGTGACCGGTCCGCGCGTAGGGTTCTTGTAGGAACCGAACCGCCGCTTCGCGCCAGAGTCGCGGAGGCAAATAGAACATGCGTACTGGTCGGGGCGAGCGGAGTCAAACCTCCAACACCGACCTCTTTGTCCCGGTCGCGTGGCCGCTGCCGGTGCGCCTCGGGTGACTCCGCGGCCCGCCTATTGGTAGTGCGTCCACATCCGGAGCACCTTCACGGTCTTGGCATCGTCGAGGACCTGGTAGACCAGGCGGTGCTGAAGGCTGATGCGCCGGGAGTACGCTCCCGACAGGTCGCCCACGAGCTTCTCGAAGGTGGGCGGCGTCCGGTGGGGGTTCTCGGCGAGGATCGCCAGCAGGGCCCCGGCCTTGGGCTTCAGGCCGGCTGCGGCGAGCTTCTCGGCGTCCTTCTGGGCCTGCCCGGTGTAGACGAGGCTCCAGCTCACCAGCGGAGTTCGCCGTCGAGTTCCTCCGCGGGCGTCCCGATGCCCTCGATGATCGACTCGCGCATGCCCGGGATGGACACGAGGTACAGGGTCTCCTGGACGGCGCGCCAGTCATCCTCTCCGACCAGCACCGCGTTGCCGCGCTTGCCGGTGATCTGGACCGGCTCATGCGAGTCGGACACGTCGTCAAGAAGCTTGTAGAGCTGCTTGCGCGCTTCTGTTGCGGTGACAGTGGTCATGGTCGGCCAATTCCCTTGTACGTACGTTCTAGCGTACGCGTCTGTGTTTAGTGCGTCAAGCCTGGCCGGCGACAGCCTGGCCGGCCGGCGTCGACGCGATCGCCAAGGGCCAGGCATCCGGCTGTCGGCATGGCGGGACGCGGCGGCGTCGCAGGGAAAGAGCGTAAGACTGGTCGGGGCGAGAGGAGTGGCGACGACGATTTCGATTGGCCCCGGGAGCGACGCCGCTGGCGATGACGACTCCTGACCCGTCGAGTCCGCCCCTTGGGACCGTCGCAAGCCGAGCCGAGCCACAATGTGGTGTATATGTCATTGATAGATGTATACTCCCGCCATGAGGCGACTGCAGATCTACATCGAGGAGGAACTGGACGACGCGCTGGCATCCCGGGCGCGCCGCGGGCACACGTCCAAGGCGGCCCTCATCCGCGACGCCGTCCGGCGCTCGATCGGCGAGCCAGAACCCGCGGTCGATCCGTTCCGCGACTGGATCGGCGGCGGCGACGCCGCGCCGGCGCCCGTCGACGACGTCGTGTACGGCCCGTGAGGTTCGTCGACACCTCCTACTGGGTGGCGCTCCGGCTCCGGCGCGACGCCAACCACGCGGCCGCGGTCCGCCTGTGGTCGCCCGGGCAGGCGCTCCTGACCACGAACCACGTGGTCGGCGAGACGTGGACGTTCCTGCGCCGCCGCGACGGGCACCCGTCCGCCGTCGAGTTCCTCGACGCGGTCGAGTCCGCGGACTGGCTGACGGTCGTGCACGTCGAGGAGGCGGTCGAGCGCGAGGCGCGGGCCTGGCTCCGGCGCCGCGACGAGCGGGTCTACTCGTTCGTCGACGCGACGAGCTTCGCGGTGATGCGGCGGGAGCGCATCGGCGAGGCGCTGGCATTCGACGGCGACTTCAGCGCCGCGGGCTTCGTCGAGGTCCGGCCCCAGCACTGAGCCGGCGTCCCGAACTGATCGGCGGACGTCGCACGCCCAACCCCGCGCCCCGGCACGGCCTTGGCCCTCGGTGACCGCGTCCGCTCTACGGCCGAGGCGGGCAGGAAGCGACACCAGCGCAGAATCGTGGACAGTGCGGTGCGTTGGTCGGGGCGAGAGG
>JAJZRG010000040.1 GCA_021802825.1 Chloroflexota bacterium | reverse complement strand
GTCGGCGGCCAGGGCGTCGAGGGTGATCGTGGTGAGCGTCGGCGACAGCCCGGTGAAGTTGGTCCGGATCTCGATGCGGTCGAGGTCGGACACGACCAGGAGCGGCGGGTTGCCCAGGTCGTCCTTGTAGCCCAGGAGCTGGACGTAGGCGGCCTTGAGGTCCTTGCGCTTGCCCTTGTACTCCCAGGCGAAGAAGCCGCGCTTCCAGACGTCGGCGAAGCCGTCTCCCCCGCCGGCCTTCTCGACGCGGCGCTCGAAGGCGTACTGGTCGCCGGTGGGGTCGGCCTCGTGCGGGGTGGGCTCCCCCACCATCCGGCACAGGTCGATGAAGTGCTCCTGGGAGGCGGCCTTCTCGGTGGTCGTCACGCCGCGCCACTTGGCGGCGAAGGCGGCCGGGGTCAGCGTTGGCGACACGGTCGCCCGATCCCACGCGGCAACGTGTGTGTCGGCATCGCTGCCGTGGGCCCTCCCTGACGCCGGTCCCCAGCGCCCGGCTCCCCTACTCTACGCTCCTGCGGCGGCCTCCCGCTGGGCGATCGCCCGGCACGGTGCGCCTCATCCACCGCGCGGGAGCCGCCGACGCTAGCGGAACGGGTTGACGATGCGCACACCGTCGATGATCCCACCGTCCGAGAGGTCCTCGGTGAGGATCTCGTCCGCGCCGGCCCGCTGGGCGGCAGCCACGATCAGCGCGTCCCAGAACGAGATGGACGCGCGCTCGTGCAACTCGCTGGCCGTGAGGATGAGCACCGGATCGACCGTGACGACCGGCCACGCGCTGCAGATCCTGACGATCTCCCGTGCGTCAGCCGGGTGCATCGCCAGTGACGACTTCCCGGTCGCGACGACGTAGAACTCCTGGAGCACCTGCGTGCTGAGCCTTCCCGATCCCGTCGCCCACAGCCCCCGGAGGGCCCCCCTGGCGACGAGCTGCTTCGCGGGCTCCGAGGCATCGTGCGCGTACACGAGGACGTTGGTGTCAACGAACGTGGTGGCAGCACCCCGGCCCGGGTCACTCGCCGCTTGGCGCGCCATACCGGTCCAGTCGCTCCGCGTAGAGGTCGTCTCGTGTCCACGTGCGCTGGCCCATCGCGTACGGCCGATCCAGCAGCTCCAGCGCGCGAGCGCGTGCGGCCTCGTAGCGCTCGTCCTCCTCGACCATCCGGTCGAGGGTCCGCGCCACCAGGGCGCTCACCGACGTGCCGCGCCGTGCGGCCAGGACCTTCGCGCGCAGCACGGTCTCGGCATCCAGCTGCACTGTGAGGTTCGTCTTCGCCATCGTCCACAGTTCTCCGCGTGGTCCACAGCGTATCACGTGGTGGAAGGATCGCAGAGCATGCGGCCTGGGCCGGAGACTTCACTGCCAGCTCCCGCGTCGGGTCGGCCCGAGGCAGGCCCGGACCCTCGCCGCCGGTGGCCGCGCGGGGTGCGAGACGTGACGCGCCAGCGGTTGCGCCGGCGTCCCGCTGGGCGCAGAATTCGCGGACCGACTGACCAGCCGGGGGCAATCCACGAGCGAGACCGGCGATCCCCGCGGGACGCATCCCGACGGCATCGGGCCGGCTCGCCCGCCGGGAAGGAGGCTTGCCGTTTCCATCGGCCCGTAGCGCCACGTCATCGAGCACGGAGGCCGGACAGCCGGTTGCCAGCGAGCATCGGGCTCACCTGCTCGCCCGGCCGTGCGATGGGTATCGACACCTCGAATCGAACGTAGGAGAGGCCTGTGCGCCCCGATTACCTGACACGCATCTGGCGGCCGATGGCCGTCCCGATCGTCGCTGCGCTCATTGGCGCCTCGCTGCTGCCGGCGGTCACGCTGGCCACGAACGCCAAGCCCGACCTCAACACCCTTGCCGGCAAGGTCGCGGCACTCAGGAGCACCGCTGGCCTCCAGGTCCGGTTCTCCAGTTTCATTGAGCAGGAGGCGCAGGAGGCCGCGCCGCCGCCCCCGACGTCCGCCGCTATCACGCCCACGTTCGTGCCCGGCAGCCCGCTCGACGGGACCAGCGTCGCCGCCCCCGCCGTGACCGTCAACCAGGACACGGCGGGCGCCCCGCAGAACGAGACCGCCATCGCGGTGGACCCGAACAACCCCAGCCGCATCGTCGCCGCCGCCAACGACTACGTCTCGCGGACGTGGGCGTGCTCGATCGACGGCACCCCGTGCAGCGCGCTGGGCGACGGCTACTCCGGGACCTACGTGTCGAACGACGGCGGCCAGACGTGGTGCTGCAACTCCAGTGGCCCCGCGGACCTCGGCACGCTGATCCCGGGCGTCACCAAGCTCACCGGCGGCCAGTACGACGCGGGCGGCGACCCGGCGCTCGCCTGGGACAGCCGCGGCCACGTGTTCTACGCCGGGCTCGGGTTCAACCGCGCCTCGGCACCGAACACCGTTGCCGTCAACCGGGGCACGTTCGACGGCTCCGGGAAGCTGTCCTGGGGCGCGCCCACCTTCATCAACGCGACCACCTCGCCGTCGGTCTTCAACGACAAGGAGTGGATCGCGGCCGACCACAACGTGGCGAGCCCGTTCCGTGACCGCGTCTACGTCACGTGGACGCGCTTCGTGTTCAGCCCGGCGACCGGCTCGTACGTGCAGTCGCCGATCTTCTTCGCCTCCTCGTCCAACGGCGGCGCAACGTTCAGCTCGCCGAAGGCGATCTCCGGGAACGTCCTGTACGGCCAGGGCTCGCGGCCGGTCGTCGGCCCCGACGGCAGCCTCTACGTCTTCTGGGAGGGCTCGACGCGCCTCGCCTCGCTCAACTCGACCTACGTCGTCAAGTCGACCGACGGCGGCGCGTCGTGGAGCAAGCCGAGGGCCGTCAGCCAGCTGACCGACAGCGCGCCGCTGAAGAACACGGTCTTCCGGGTCAACAGCTTCCCCGCCGGCGCGGCGGCACCCAACGGCGACCTGTACGCGACGTGGACGACGGCGACCGACAGCGACACGCTCTCTGGCGACACGGGCTGCGCCCCCTGGCTGGGCCCGGTTGCCACCGGCTGCCGCTCCTATGCCGTGTACAGCAAGTCGACTGACGGCGGTGCCACCTGGTCCGCCCCGGCCCGCGTGTTCTCACCCTCGACCCGGACGACCGACGGCTACCCTGTCACGCAGCCGAACCACGAGATGCTGGACGCGCCCGCTTCCGCCGGCCCCGTCGAGGACATCTTCCCCGCCATCGGCACGGCGCCCGACGGGACCGTGTACATCGGCGCCTACCGCGGCGACGTCGTGTCGCCGTGGCAGACCTGCGCTGCGGGTCCGCCCCCGCCCGTGGGGCGCCTCGACTGCGACACCCTTGGCGACTACATCCACAACACCCGGCTTGACTACGTCGTGACCAACCTGAGCGCGACGCACACCATGAGCAAGCACCCGATCAACACGCGCAACGGGTTCGGCGGCGGCTTCTTCGGCGACTACACCGACCTGTCCGTGGGCAGCGACGGCCAGTTCCACGCCTTCTGGACCGACTCGAACAACAAGCAGTCCGTGGTCTGGTTCTACGGGTTCGAGTTCACGCCAACCCCCATCAACCAGCAGGACGTCGTCACCGCGAGCGGCTCCTTCTAGCCCGCCCGACATCGCGACGCTCAGGGCCCGTCACCGACACACCACCGGTGGCGGGCCCTCTTCACGCCGGTCGGCCCGCACCGCTGGCTCCGCCGAGTCTCCGCCCCGGGGCACGTCTGGACGGTCACGCCACCCGAAAAGGATCCCGCGCTCTCGTGATACCGCGTGGTATCATGCTGTGATGCCGATGACCCTTCGCCTCACGCCCGAGGAGACCGAGGCGCTCCGCGAGACCGCCCGGCGCGAGGGCCGCTCGATGCAGGCGGTCGCGCGCGAGGCGATCGCGGCGTACGTCTCGAGCCGGAACCGCCGGCGCGGCGAGCATCTCGCGCGGATCGTGGCCGAGGACGCCGAGCTGCTGCGCCGCCTCGGCAGCGTGTGATCGAGTACCTGGATCTCGACGACCTCCTCGTCGCGGCGGACGCGGCGGTCGGCGGACACGCCCTCGTTCGCGACGTGGGCCTGCTCCAAACGTCGGCCACGCGCCCCCAGTCGTCGGCATTCGGCGAGGACGCGTACCCGGACCTCGACCAGAAGGCAGCCGCCCTCCTCCACGCCATCGTCACCGGTCACCCACTCGTTGACGGCAACAAGCGGCTGGGCTGGGCAGCGACGCGGCTGTTCTACCTGCTCAACGGGGCGGACCTCGCCGCGCCCGCCGACGAGGCCTTCGTGCTGGTCATAGCCATCGCCGCCGGCGAGATGGGCGATGTCATGGCGATCGCGAGCCGCCTCCGCGCCTGGAGGGTCTCGACACCCGGCTCTTGATCGCCGGCCCCCCCCGCCGCTGCTCGGCTTGTATCACCCACGGCGCCGCACGTGCTGGACCCGGGACCAGCGAAGCGGCGGCACGCACGTGCATCGGCTCGGATCCGGGCTCCCCCTCGGTCCACATCAGCGCGCGGTGGCGCATCCGGTGGCGCCGGGTCGCAATCGGCCGCGGCGCCACCGGCAAGAGCGTCAGGGCATGGCGCCGAAGTAGCCGTCCTCGCCGGCGCCCGTGCGCCCGGCGAAGGTCACGCTGTTGCGCATGTCCGTCCAGTAGGCGACGACGCCGCCACCGGGCAGGGCCGCGATGTTCGAGTAGTCGCCGATGAACGAGCTCGGGTGCGGGAACGACGTGTCGAGCGTCGCGCCCGAGAACCAGCGGTCGTTCTTGGTCGGGTTCGACAGCGCCGTCGTGACCTGGGAGAACGAGAACGCCGTGGCGGTGGCGTCGGTCGCGGTCGCCAGCGTGTAGCCGTACTCGTGGTTCGCCGAGTCGTAGGAGCGGTCGAAGAAGCCGATCCGCAGCATGCCGTTCGCGTCGAAGGCCGCCCACGGCATGAACTGGTCGCCGGACAGCGTCAGGGCTGTGGCGGCGGACCAGGTGCGCCCATGGTCCGTCGACTGGCTCACGATGATGTCCGAGTTGGTCGTCGCCGCGTACGGATTGGTCGGCGCCGGCAGCGTGCTGTTGCGCATGTCGGAGAACACGACCGCGAGGTGCGCCGGGTCCTTCGGGTCGGCCGCGATGTTGCCGGCCGCCCACGTCCGGAAGGTGCTGTCCTGGTAGGTCTGGCGCCCGAGGGCGATCGGGTAGTCGGTGAAGCCGTCGATGACGTGCGACACGGTAAACGGCCCGGCGATCCGACGGCCGGTCGTCGGGTTGACCTCGACCGCCATGTAGTCGTCGCGACCGGTCGTGAGGTCCGTCGTGTTCATGAACGACACGAAGACGCGCCCGTCGGCGGTCACGGTGGGCGTGGCCACGAACGCCTCGTCGAGGCTCCCGGAGATGACCGCCGGCGTGGACCAGGTCATGCCCGCGTCGTGGGTGACGGTGGCGTAGATCTTGGCGCTGACGAAGGAGCCTTTCTGCGCCTGGCGGAAGTCACCGAAGGTCACGATGGCATTGCTGTCGCCCCAGGCCGCGATGTACTCCTTGTCGAGCAGGTCGCCCACGCTCGTGAACACGCCACTGCCCGCGGCCACGCGCGCCTGCGACCAGTGGACGCCGCCGTCGGTCGAGGTGTGGACGAGGACGTCGGGGCTCTGCGCGTTGCCCGGCCCAACGAACCGGAAGCCGAGCGTCGCGTAGTAGGCGTTGCCGGCGGCGTCGAACGCGACGGCAGGGTCGCCGGTGGCCTGATAGGTGGACGTGTCGTTGAGCGGGTACGTCGTCCAGCTCTTGCCGCCGTCCATCGAGACGTGGGCGCGAGAGAGGGTCGTCTCGGTCACGTGGCCGCCTGGGTTGAGCCCGAGCTGATAGTCGTTGAGGCCGCCGATGATGTTGTTGGGGTGGAGCGGGTTGACGGCGATGGAGCTCTCGTTGTGGGGACCCGTCCCCTCGCAGTCGGTGTTGACGTTCTTCGCGTTCGAAACCGGCGTCGTGCAGATCGGCGAGCCGACCTTCGCGGCCGGTGCGGTGCCGTAAACCGCGCCCGGGACGGGCGCGTCGGCCAGGTTGTTATGGAGGAAGTCAACCGGTTGGGAGAGGTCGCCGCCAATCGCGAAGACCGGCACTGCAACGAGCGAGAGGGCGAGGGCCGCGGCGCCAATCGCGGCGCCGACATGACGTCTCGAGCCATGGACGGGGGGACGCTTCATCGAGGCTCCTCAATGCGCGACGGTACCTTCGGGATCGGCAGGCATGCCGTCGCGGCGTGCGCCTGGATTACACACCAAACGCGCGAGCCTTGTACACACCGACGCCCGGGCCGATACGCCAATCGACTGGGAGGCGACGATTCCGGCGCTGCGCGGTCGCCTGGTCGCCGCGCGGTCGACGATCCGGCCGCCAGCGGGGCGCCCGGCGGCCGGATCGCGCCGGTTCGTCGTCCGGCAGTCGACGATGCGACCGCCGAGGGGCGATCCCGTCGCCGCCGAGGCGACTCGACGGCGTGGCCCTTCTCTTCCTCCTCCTGTGGCTGCTGGGGACCGTCCGACTGTAGGGCCGGGCGACACCTGGGGTGCAGCACCGTGAAGGGAGATCGTGTCGAGGTGGTCGTTGACACCGGTCACGGCACCACGACCTTCGACATCACGGCATCGCGCGCCGGCCGGCGGCTCGAGATCACGACTACCCGAGGCGTGGTGGGGGTGACCGAGGTCACCCGCGGCGGCACGCCCGTGCGCACCGGCCGATTCATGGCCACGCCGGGTCGAGCCCGGTCGGCCTTCCGCCGCCCAGCGCCGTCCCTGACGACCGAGCACGTCTCCGCATTGCCCCGTGCTGTCGTCGCTGCCGGGCGAGACCCGCCGGTCGAGACCCGCCGGGCGAGACCCGCCGGGCGGCGGCGGCGCCCCCACCGAGGACCGCCGGATCGCCCGGCGCCGCTGTCGCTCGTTCTTCGACCGGCGGCTGTCCCTCTGACCGGGCCGCCGCCGAAGCGGCGCCGCCTCCGCCATCGCGCCGGATGCGCGACCATGGACGCCGGCCGTCAGCCCCCGCCGCCCTGCGGGGACAGAGGAAGGAAGCGTCCCGCCCATGATCCACAGCATCCCGCACCCCACGCGGGTCGCCATCGTGGGCGCCGGCAACGTCGGCTCCACGTTCGGCTTCGCGCTCGTCATGAGCGGGCTGGCGTCCGAGATCGCCCTGGTGGACGCCGACCCGCGCCGGGCGGAGGGCGAGGCGATGGACCTCACCCACGCCGTCCCGTTCAGCAAGCCGGTCCAAGTCTGGTCCGGGTCGATCGCCGACACCGCCGGCGCCGCGATCACGGTCGTGTCGGCCGGGACCGGCCAGAAGCCCGGCGAGAGCCGCCTCGACCTCGTCCGCCGCAACGACCAGATCTTCGCCTCGATCATCCCGGCCATCGCGTCGGCCAATCCCGACGGGATCATCCTGGTGGCGACGAACCCGGTGGACGTCCTGACCCGACGCTCGATCGGCTACTCGGGCCTGCCGTCCGGCCGCGTCTTCGGCTCGGGCACCATCCTCGACACGGCCCGGTTCCGCGCCCTCCTCGCGGAGCGGCTCCGCGTTGACCCGCGCAGCATCCACGCGTTCATCGCGGGCGAGCACGGCGACACCGAGGTCCCCGTGTGGTCGAGCGCGGCCGTGGGCGGCATGCCGCTCGAGGAGTTCTGCCGCTCGCAGGCCATCGCGTTCGGCGCGGCCGACGAGACGCGGATCTACACCGCCGTTCGCGACGCCGCGTACGAGATCATCGACCGCAAGGGCGCCACCTACTACGCCGTGGCGGCAGGCCTAATGCGGATCGTCGAGGCGATCCTGCGCGACCAGAAGACGGTGCTCTCGGTCAGCTCGCTGATCACCGACTACTACGGGATCGACGACGTCTGCCTCTCGCTGCCCACGATCGTGGGGCGCGGCGGGGTGGAGTCGGTGCTCCGGCTGGGGCTGTCGGCTGGCGAGGCGTCGGCGCTGCGCCGCTCGGCCGCGGTGCTACGGGACACGCTCGAGGAGCTGCGGGCCGACGCCGCCTGAGCCGCCTGAGGAGTGCGGGCGCCTCGCTTCCGGACGGCCAGGTGGCGACGACGTCGAACGAAGGGCGTCCCCGGATGCGACCATCGACGCGTGCGCCGCCTGCTCGTCGTGGACTTCGCCAACATCGCCCACCGCGCGTACTTCGCCGGCCGCGGTCGACCCGCCTTCGCGCCCGACGGCCGGCCGACCTTTCTCGTGAGCACGTTCCTGCGGTTCGTCCAGGCGCGCATCCGCGAGGAGGGGGCCACGCACGTCGCGCTCGCGTTCGAGAGCACGACGGGTTCGCGACGCCGCGAGATCGACCCCAGCTACAAGCCGCGGAAGGCGGACGAGCCCGGCGACCTGCTCCCGCAGCTGCGCGACGCCAACATCGCCGCCGGCCGGATGGGCTGGGCCCGCTACCGCGCCGAGGGCTGGGAGGCCGACGACGCGATGGCCGGGATCGCCGATGCTGCGGTGGCCGTCGGCTTCGACGATGTCCTGCTGTTCACGGCCGACCACGACCTGCTGGGCATGGCGGGCGAGCGCGTGACGGTGTTGCGGCCGCGCGCCGGCGGGGGCGTTGACCGGTACGGCCCCTGCGAGGTCGAGGAGCGCAGCCCGTACCTCGTGCCGCCCGCGCTCGTCGCGCACGTCAAGGCGCTCATCGGGGACTCGACCGACGGCTATGCGGGGGTGCGCGGGATCGGCCCCTCCGTGGCGCCCGGGCTGGTCCGCCGGTTCGGGTCGCTAGCGGCCCTGTACGAGCAGATCGACAGCGTCGAGGCCGAGGGCGTGCGCAGGCGGCTCATCGCCGGCCGCGAGGACGCCTTCCGCTGCCTGGACCTCGCCACGCTCCGCCGCGCCGCTCCCCTGTCCCCTGCCTTCGACCCTGAGGCCGGCCGCGTGGGGGCCCACGATCGCGAGCGCGCGGCCGCGTGGCTGAGCGCGATGGGCCTGCCCGAGCTCGTCCGGACGATAGCCTGAGGCCTTGTTGGCGACCGCAACAGGACGGCGTGCCGTCTGACGGACCGGTACCCGCGAAAGCGGGCAGCACCGCCCGCAGGAGTCCCGCGATGCAGCCGTCATCGACGCCGCGACCGAGCAGACGGTCGCGAACATGGTCTTCGCCGATGGCGTCCGCCGACTCGTGCTCGTCGTCGACCGTGTGCTCGCCCGCGACGGCTCGCCCGATAACAGGAGCGAGCCCCGGAGGGCTCTCCCCGGGGCTCGCTGTCGAGTATCTGGGGGCCCGACGGGCTCTCGGCCGGGCTGGTTGCTCAGCTTGAGGCTGCCGCCTCGGCCACCTCCCGGATGAGCTCGTGCGCGCGGGCGGCGAGCCACTTCGCCTCGTGCTGCGAGATGGGCACGCCCCCGAAGTCGGCGGAATTGAGCGCGGCCTTGATCTGCGTCGCGAGGGCGTCGCGCCGCGCGGTCCACCCCGCGATCTGCGACTCGAGCTGCGTGTAGGTCGAGTCGTCGCCCGCCGACCCGCTCGCGAGCGCCTTCGTGGAAACCTTGAGGATCGCCATGTCGAAGGCGCCGAACGAGGCGTTCAGCTGCTTGTAGACCGGGGCGACCGTGGCGTAGCCGTGTGCCATCTTGACGGCGGCCGGGATCGCGCTGCCGTTGAGGACCTCGAACAGGAGCCGGCCGTCGCTGACGTAGTCGTCACGCAGCCCGAGGAGCGTCAGCATCGTCGGCCGGAGGTCGGTATGGTCGGACCACGTCCGCATGTCCACGCCCTTGTTCGCCACGCCGGGCCCCACCACGCCGATCCACGTCGAGGCGATCTCGGGCTGGATGTCGCCGTGGTTCCACGCGAAGCTCTGGCTGGTCCTGGGCGGGATGGACGCGCAGGCCGTGGGCGTGGCGCAGGCCGGCCCGCCGGTGGCGAAGAAGAACCAGTTGGGGTCCTCGAATGGCGTGAACGTCGGCGTCCGGGCCGGGTCCGCCGTGATCATGTGCAGCGCCCTCATGCCGGCGTGGTCGGCCATCGCCACCGTGATGTTGTGCTCCACGGTGCCGGTGTACGGGTTCTCCCACGAGAGCGCCGCCACTTCCCGTTCCAGCGCCCGGGTGATCGGGGCCGTCTGCGACGGGTTGCCGGTGATGTAGACGTTGGGCGCGTCGTCGGCGTGGACAGTGAAGGGCGTCGTGTCGCCCGTCTGGGTTAGGACCATGCGCCGCAGGTCGCCGCTGATCTCGCCCACCTGCGCGTACGTGCACGCGACCGTCACGCCGTCGCAGCCGGACGGTGACGGGCTGCCGCCGACGAAGTGGTCGCCCTCGTCCACGGTGAACACGAACAGCGTGTTCGACTTGTTGATCCCGTCGGCCGCGAGGCGCTCGAAGAAGCGCTGAAAGGCGATGTCGTAGTCGTGCAGCTGCTGCACGTAGCCGGCCTCGCCCGGGCCGTACGCGTAGTGGATGCTGCCCGAGGTCCCGTGCCCGTCGTGAGCGTCCGAGATGTAGGCGTACGTCACAGGGATGCCGGCCTCCTGCATCTTCGCAACGTACGAGAGCGAGACCGTGGCCTCCATGCCGTCGAAGCCCGGGAAGCCGATGTGTCCGCTCGCGTCATGGATCGTGTTGCCGCCCAAGTCCGTGGGGTTCGAGCCGAAACCGATGGCCGGGTCCACGTACTTGGCGCCGAACAGGGCCTGATAGCCCGTGTAGCCGCCGGGCTCGTCGGGCAGCTGGTCCGGCCGGGCGTGGTTGGCGGCGGTGCACAGTGTCGAGCCCTTCGCGCAGTGGACGCCCAGGCCCACGAAGTCCGAGAACGCCTGGCCGCGGTTGGCCGTGACTTCGGCGGCCTCCGGTGAGCTCGCGCCGAACACGGTCGGGATGTCGATGGCGGTGTTCTCGAGGACGGTGTTGGCAGTCGCCACCGAGCCCACGTCGCAGCCGGCCCGCGTGTACGGGACCCATGGCGCGGGGGCGATCCTGCCCTGCTCGTTGATCATCGTGGGCGTCGTGTCGGTGGTGGCGCCCGCCGGGTCGAACAGCGGCGAGGTCCAGTAGGCGAACGAGACGCCCGTGCGCGTGGTGCCGTCGGTCTTGTAGTAGCGGAAGCTGTTCGAGACCGGCTGGCCCATGCGGTCCGGGTACACGCCGGTCAGCGAGGTGAGGATGCCGGTCGCCGTGTGGCTGATCAGCACCGTGTGGTCGTTGCCCAGGAGCGTTCCGTTGTCCTTGATGAAGTTGAGCAGGTGCGGCATCTGCTCGAGGTCGGACGGGACGTTCGCGTTGTCGCGCTTGAAGTGGGTGTTGTCGAACTGGATGTAGATGACGTGCTTGGTCGTGCCGCTCGCCGAATTCAGCTGGCACGGGGAGCTCGGCGTCACGGCGCCGGCATCGGCGGCGATGGCGGGCACGCCCACCGCGGTGGTGAGCAGTCCGCCCGCGAGGGCGCCCGCGGAGACAAGCGCAACCAGCCGGCGGACGGGTCGATACCGAGAGAACCTCATTGCACATCTCCTCGCTGGACTTGGCGGACCGATGGGCCAGGGCGCTGGCAGCAGGCCACGAGGGGCACGGGCGCAGCGCGCACCGTGGTCACAGGGTTGTGCGCTCACGTTAGGCGGTCGTGAACGGGGTGTGAGTGGATATCGCGGAATCGCGATGCATCTGTAGCGCAAGGTCATGCCCCCGCTGGCTGCTGACCCAGCGGGCGAACGGAACGCCGGCGCGCTCCAGCGCGCCGCCGCGCGAGCCGGGATGCCGCCTGGCCGTTGAGGCGGGTCGTCGGGCCGTGGAGGCGGCTGCGCCGCGCCGTGCGGCTCGCTCGGCGGGCGAGCGCTGCCAGCGGTGCGTCGCCTCCGCGGGGACGGAATCGTCCGCTGCGGGTCGGGTCGTCGCCTGTGAGTCGACGATCCGACCCCCTCGTCCACCGCTCCGGACTGCCAACGGTCGCGCCATCGACTGCCAGGCGACGAACCGCGCCCGGAGGTCGAGAACCGTCGCCGCACGGGCGACGACAGCGCCGCGACGGGCGCCATGGCGCTTGCTGAACGCTACAATCCTGGCTCGTGGCCCGCCTTCAGGTCCCCAAGAACCAGTTGATGCTGATCGCCGGCGTGGTCTGGTGCCTCGCAGGGACGATGGTCTTCCTCGTCGGGCTGCCGCTGCTGCTCCGCCTCGAGCCCCTCGACCCGGCACTGGCGCCCCTCGCGCTGGTCATCTTCGTCGTGTTCTACCTGTTCGTCTTCTCCCGCCTCGTCCGCAAGCACACGCACCGGGTTCGCGCGAAGACCGAGGAGCGGCTCCCCTTCTGGCACTTCTTCAACGCGTCGTCGTGGGCGGTGATGGCCGTGATGATGGGCGGCGGGATGGCGCTGCGGCTCTCGCACGTCGCCCCCGACTGGTTCATCGCGTTCTTCTACACCGGCCTGGGCGTGGCGCTGTTCCTGTGCGGGCTGCGGTTTGTCGGGGTGTTCGCACGCAAGGACGTGCTGGCGCTGGCGCCCGACGGGTCCTAGAGCAGCCCCAGGGACGCGGCGCGCCTGACCCTGTCGGGCCTCGCGGATCACGGGCATGGCATCGCAGCCTGCGGATCCCGGCCGATGCCGTCCGGCGTTGGCCTGCCCTGCCACGAATGGACCGGATCGGGTCCCGCCCGGGTCCCAGTCGGTGGGTCGCCGGGCGCTCACATGCGCCGTGAGGGCTCGCGCCCGCGCGCGACGTGCAACCATCGTGCGCGGAGGGACCGGACAGTGCGAGGCGAGCGACGATGACCACCCAGGCGATGGACGTCACGACGAAGGCCGGAGCGTCTGCCATGGCCATCGCGCAGGTCGAGGCCCACGCGGCGCACAACTACCACCCGCTGCCCGTGGTGCTCGCCCGCGGCGAGGGCGCCTGGGTCTGGGACGCCGACGGCCGCCGCTACCTCGATCTCCTCGCGGGCTACAGCGCGCTCAACTTCGGGCACCTCCACCCGCGCCTTGTCGCCGCCGCCGAGGCCCAGCTGGGCCGCCTCACGCTCACCAGCCGCGCGTTCCACAACGATCTGCTCGGCACGTTCGCCGTGGAGGTCACAGCGCTCTGTGGCATGGACATGCTGCTCCCGATGAACACCGGCGCCGAGGCGGTCGAGACGGCGCTCAAGATGGCCCGCAAGTGGGGCTATGAGCGCAAGGGCGTCCCGGAGGGGGCCGCGAAGATCGTCGTCATGGGCGGCAACTTCCACGGCCGGACCACCACGATCGTCGGCTTCTCGGACGACCCGTCGGCGCGCAACGGCTTCGGGCCCTTCACGCCTGGCTTCGTTCGCGTGCCCTTCGGCGACGTGACGGCGCTGGCCGAGGCGATCGACGACGAAACGGTGGCCGTGCTGCTGGAGCCGATCCAGGGCGAGGGCGGCGTGGTGATCCCGCCGGACGGCTACCTGCGCGCGGTTCGGGCGCTGTGCACTGAGCGGGACGTGCTCATGCTGGCCGACGAGATCCAGTCCGGGCTCGGCCGGACGGGCGAGACCTTCGCCTGCGACCACGAGGGCGTCGTGCCCGACGCGTACATCCTGGGCAAGGCGCTCGGCGGCGGCATCCTCCCGGTGTCGGCGGTGGTGGCCAATCGCGACGTCATGGGCGTGTTCCGGCCCGGCGAGCACGGCAGCACGTTCGGCGGCAACCCGCTCGCGTGCGCGGTGGGCATCGAGGTGGTCCGGATGCTGCGGACCGGCGAGTACCAGGCGCGGGCGCGCGAGCTGGGCGAGGTCCTGTGGGACCGGCTTGCCGCATTGCCGGCCGGGCAGGTCGCGGCTTTCCGCGCCCGCGGGCTGTGGGCCGGGATCGACATCGTCGGGCGCACCGGGCGCGACGTGTGCGAGGGCCTGCTCCGCCGCGGCGTGCTGGCGAAGGACACGCACGGCAGCACGATCCGGATCGCACCGCCGCTCGTCATCGAGCGCAGTGACCTCGAGTGGGCCATCGACGAGCTGGCCGAGGAGCTCCGCAGCTAGCGTCCCGTCCCTGAAGCCGCCCGCTGGCTGCCGCCCGGGACCCCGCCGCGCCGGCGGCCGAGTCGTGCCGGGGTCGCCGCGCGCAGCGGCGTGCGCGGGTCCCGGCCCCAGCCGGGGGCCCGCGGCGCGGCCCGTGCGCGCGGGAGGCGCTCCTGACCCCGACGCGACTCAACCCGCGAGGGATCAGCGGATCGGGACGCTAGACTCTCGCCGGGGCTTGGGCGTCGTCACTAGGACTGCCTCGGCCCGGTACTTTCATGGGGGTCACGTGCCGGTCGCGCATCGTGCATCATTCGGCCCGTTCGCGCTTGAGCCCGCGCCACGGCTCGCCGCCCCGAATTGCGGACGACGTTGAGCGATACGCCCGCCACCAGCGACCCCCACGGATCAGTCGTCACCGACCCGGGCCAGGTTGGCGCGCCGGTTGCCGAGAGCGAGGCGTCTGGATACCCCGCGCCCCCTGACGACGTCGGCGCACCAGCGGTCGCGGAGCTAGCTGCCGACGGCCAGGCGCAGCCAGCGGCCCTTCCCCAGACACCCGCTCCGGTCAGCGAGGTGTCGGAGCCAGTGCCTGCGGTCCCGGCGGAGGCCGTGCTCCCCTCCCCCGGGCCCCGCCATCGCGGTCGGCGCATTGGGCCCTTCGTCGCGTCGTTCGTGCTCGGCCTCGTCGTGGTCCTGACCGTGGCCGGTGCCGGCCTCGCGGCGTGGGACTCCGGCTACGAGGCACGCGTGCTGCCGGGCGTCCACGTCGGCCGGTTGGACCTGTCGGGCCTCGACCGGGCCGGCGCCGCTGCCGCGCTCCGGGCCGCGTTCCCCTACGACCAGGGCCAGCTCGTGCTCCGCACGCCCGGCGGCGACCTCAAGGTGCCCTTCAGCGCGTTTGGGCGTCGCCTGGACGCCGACGCGCTTGCCGACGCCGCCCTGGCGTCAGGCCGCGACAGCGTGCTCAGCGCTCGGCTGCTCAGCCAGCTCGGGCAGGCGATCCACGGCGTGACCCTCGCGCCCCGCGTCGTCATCGACCAGCTGGCCCTCGCACGAGCGGTCCGGGCCGCCCTCGCCCCGCTCACCACCAGTCCTGTGGACGCCACGATCTCGATGACCAGCACGGGGTCCGTCACGACCCCGGCGCGCGAGGGGACCACCGTGGACGCGACGCCGGTCGTCGCCGCCGCCCTCGCCGCCGTCGGGTCGGCAGATGCGCCCTCCGAGGTCGTCGTCCCGGTGCCCGTGGCACCCGCGCCGGCGAGGGTCTCCGACGCCGACGTCGCGACGGCTGCCTCGCTCGCCGAGCTGGCCGTCGGCCCCGTCAGGGTGGCCTTCGGCAAGAGGACCTGGACGATCAGGGCGGCGACGGTTCGCACCTGGCTCGGGTTCGGGACGACCCCCAACGGCAGCATCCGCCCGACCGTGGACACCACGAAGATCCCCGCTTCGCTCAAGGGTGTGGCGAAGGCCGTCCTGAAGCCCGCGAAGTCCGCGGTGTTCCTGCGCGCCAAGAGCGGCTCGATCGTCGGCGTGGCCGCATCCTCAGACGGGACCAAGCTCGACGTCGCGGCAACCTCTCAGCGGATCGCCGCCGCGGTCATCTGGCGGACCTTCGGCGGGGTCGCGAGGCCGGTGAACGTGGCCACCGCGCCGCTGCCCCCGAAGCTCACCACCGAGCAGGCGAAGCTCAAGGCGCCTGTCCTGACGCTGCTCGGCACGTGGACGACGTGGTTCCCGATCAACGACCACAACTACTTCGGCGCGAACATCTGGATCCCGGCCCAGATCGTCAACGGCACCCTGCTCGCCCCAGGCCGGACCTTCGACTGGTGGGGCGCTATCGGTGACGTGAGCCCGTCGCGCGGGTTCGGCCCGGGCGGGGTCATCCGGGGCAACCACACGGATCCGACCGGGGCGATGGGCGGCGGGATGTGCTCGAGCTCCACCACCCTGTTCAATGCGGCGCTTCGGGCCGGGCTGCAGATGGGCGCGCGCGGCAACCACCGCTACTACATCAATCGCTACCCGCTGGGGCTCGACGCCACGGTCTGGAAGATGGGGGGAGCGGTCCAGGACATGTCGTTCACCAACGACACCGGCCACTCGCTCCTGATCCTGGGCATCAGGACGCGCTCAGGCGGCACGGGCTACGTGACCTACCAGATCTGGGGCGTCCCCGACGGCCGCAAGGTCTCGATCTCAGGGCCGATGGTGAGCAACGTGATCCCGGCGACGACCAGCACCGAGTACGTGACCACGCTGCCCCACGGGGTCAGGGAGCAGACGGAGTACCCGTCGAACCAGATGGACGTGGCCGTGAGCCGCGTGGTCAAGGGCAAGGACGGCCGGATCCTCCACGCCGAGGTCTGGCGCTCGCACTATGTGCTCTGGAACGGGCTCATCCAGGTCGGCATGTAGCTGCGACCGGCCCGTGTCCGGCTGGCTGGCGGCGCGGACCGATGCCGAGCGGCGGTCACGGTCATCTCGTGGAAGCAGCGGTACGGCAGGTTCGTCCTGATCCTGCCGATCCGCTCAGCAGCCGGCCTCTCGCACACCATCGGCCGCGCTCGGGGGTTCCGCGGCAGGCCGCGGCTCACGGAGCGACGCATCGGCAGGCTCACCGAGCCGCGCCGCGGGCATTGTCCGGACCGCCAGCACCAGCGCGGCGGCGGCCGCGGCGGCCATCAGCCAGTAAACGACGCCGAGCCCCGACTCCAGCGACTCGCGCCCGGAGGCCAGCTGTGCGGGCGTGAGCGCGGCGCGCCCGACCGGGTCCAGGATCGCGGACGAGGCCGTCCCGACGAAGGCGGCCAGGATCCCGCCCATCACGCCCACCCCCACCGACCCGCCGATCGTCCGGCTGAACTGGACGAGACCGGTGGCGGTGGCGCGTCGCTGCCACGGCACCGCGCCCTGGATCATGATCATCAGGACAGTCGAGCTGAAGCCCATCCCGAGGCCCACCGTGGCGCACGCCCCGGTGGCGAACGCGAGCGAACCGAACCGGATGGCCTGCGTGGTGGCGAGGGCACCGGCCAGGATGAGGGCGCCGCCGGCAAGCACGAACGGCCGTGCCCCGACACGGTGCAGCGCCCGCCCCGCTACGACCGAGCCCACCGGCCAGCCGATCGACATGGCCGCGACGACCGCCCCAGCCTCGACCGCCGTCCCCCCCTGCACGCCCTGGACGAGCGGCGGCACGAACGTGGTGAGGCCGAACATGACGATCCCCGCGAGCGTCCCGATGCCCAGCCCCGCGCGGATGAGCGGAACCGACAGCAGGTCCAGGTCCACCAGAGGCTCCTCGACCCGGCGGGCGTGGCGCAGGAAGATGCCGAGCAGGGCGACCGAGGCCACGAGCATCGCCGCGAACGGCGCCGACACCCAGCCGAAGAGCTGGCCACCCTCGGACACGGCGAGCAGCAGCAGGACGATCGACGCGGACAGGAGCCCGGCGCCGGCCCAGTCGATGCGGTGGCGGTGGTGCTCGACCCGCTCGTGCAGGCCGAAGCCGATGATCGCAGCCGCCAGGAGCCCGACCGGGATGTTGATCTCGAACACCCACGGCCAGCCGACCGTGGACGTGATCAGGCCCCCGATCGCGGGCCCGACAATGGCGGCCACGCCCCAGATGCCCGAGAAGAAGCCCTGCATCCGCGCCCGCTGCCGGGGCTCGAAGATGTCACCCGCGATCGTGAACGAGATGGGCTGGACCGCGCCGGCGCCAAGGCCCTGGAGCGTGCGGAACGCGATGAGCATCCACATCGAGCTCGCGAGCCCGCACAGGGCCGAGCCGGTGACGAACAGCCCGAGGCCCAACAGGAACACCGGCTTGCGGCCGTGGATGTCGGCGAGGCGCGAGTAGAGCGGGACGGTCGTGGTCGAGGCCAGCAGGTAGGCCGAGAAGACCCAGGCGTACTCCGACAAGCCGCCGAGCTGCCCGATGATCGTGGGCATGGCAGTGCCGACGACCGTCGAGTCGAGCGCCGCCACGGCCAGGGCCGCCATGAGGCCGACCGTGACGAGCTTCTGCTCACGGGTGATGGGCGGCAGGGGAAACGCGGCGGATGTGGCGGCAGTCATGGATGCCGAGTCTAGTCAGGACGGGGCCACGTCGCCCGCCACGAAGCGGTTCATGAGGGCTGTGTACGACGGCAGCCCGCGCTCGTAGCCGATCGCCCAGAAGCCCGCCCCGACCAGGCCCCGCGACTCGCCGAGCCCGAGCTTGCGGCCCAGGGTCGCAGCGGAGTCCACGTACACGGCCGACCACGCCCTCCCGTCGGGCTGTGGGTCAGGCGAGGGCATCGGGGACGGCGGCGCGAGGCTCCCGTCCGAACCGACGAAATACACATCCACGCCCTCGAGCGGGTCGTTGGACGGCGTCACCCCGGGGCCCGTCAGAACGTCCGCGTGCCGCCGCGGGATCCACGCGACCCCGTTGCCGGTGGCCGGCGCCCCGACCGTCGGCCCCGTGACCGGCCACGCCATGCCGTACAGCGGCAGGCCCAGGAGCAGGCGCTGCGGGGGGATCCCCATCGCCGCGTACAGGTCCAGCGTCCAGGAGAGGGAGGCGCCGTCATCGGCGCGCGCGATCGGCGAGACGGCCCCCGGCTCCGAGGACCCCGTCCGATAGTCGTAACCCATCAGGAAGACGCGATCCGCGCCGGCGGCCAGGGCCGCAGCCGCCATGGCGACCCCCGTCGGGCCAGGGCCGGTCGCCACGGACACCGTGGCGCCCGGTCGAGCGGCCACGAGCGCTGAGCGGAGCCGACCCACGAACGTGCCGTATGCGTCGACGAGGCCGATGTCGAGGCTTTCGACATCCACGTCCACGCCGTCCACGCGCAGCCTGCCGACCAGCGCCACCAGGGACGCGATCGTGGCGTCTTGGACGGACGGCCGGGCGAAGAACGCCCTGTTGCGCGATGCGCCGAAGCTCGTTAACACCAGCTCCACTCGCGTCCCACGGCGATGGGCGGCGCTGATCATCGCCGCTCCCACGGCGCCCGTGATCCGCTTGTAGCCACGCTGGGCCGTGTCGACGGGGCCCTTGCTCGTGCTGCTGACGCTGAACAGCCCCAGCGTGGTGAGGGGGCTCGCGGCCACGTGGGCGGCAATCGTGTCGTCCATCTCCCAGTACGGCACGAAGCCGTAGAGCTCATGACCGGCTGCTGGGACTGGCGACGGCGAGGGCAGCGACATCGACGGCAGGCCGGCCCCGGGGTCCGACGCGACCCCCGCTCGATCCGCGGAGGGAGCCGACGACGAGCCGCAGGCGGCCAACGCAACCGCGACTGCGGCCGCGACGGCCCGCATCCCAGCCGACAGCTGCTTCACGGGAAGAGGGTGCCCGCGCTAGGCCCGCAGGTCAATCGGCCGGATGGGCCCGAACGTTGAGAAAACTTCTTCGCGCGGCCTCTTGCGGCAGACAGGCGACGGGCGCAGCATCGCCCGTACCGAAGGAGGTGTTCGGTGGCGACCATCGAGCTGGAGCGCGAGAGCTCGGTCAGGAGCGAAGGCATCGGTGCGCTCGAGCGACGCGCCATGGCCCTGTGGCCTCGCCTCGACCGTGCAGCCCTCCGCCGCTGCCACAACGACGCTCGCCGCATTGCGAATCTGGTGGCCCGGCGCACGACCATGCCGCCAGAGGCCATTCTCAACGTCCTGACCATGCCCCGTGTCGAGGACGGCGATATCGACACCTGGTTCGGCTGACACCCTGGGCCATCCTGCAATCCGGGGCATGGCTTCCCCACAGCCCATCTCCGCTAATGTTCCCGCGGAAGCCCCGCCTCCTCGCGACGGCCACGTGCGACGACCCCGTGGCTTCGGCGAGAACCAGTCGGCGCTGGGTGCCGCGCTGGTGCCCCGTCCCTGAAGCCGCCCGCCGGTTGCCGCCCGGGACCCCCGCCGCGCGCCGGCGGCCGAGTCGTGCCGGGGTCGCCACGCGCAGCGGCGCGCGCGGGTCCCGGCCCGAGCCGGGGGCCCGCGGCGCGGCCCGTGCGCGCGGGAGGCGCTCCCGACCCCGACGCGACTCAACCCGCGAGGGACCGGCGGATCGGGGCGCTACGCGCGAGCCGCCGCGGCGAGGGCCGCCGCGATCAGCCCCGCGAAGGCCAGGCCGGCCCCGCCCACGATCGCAACGGCGGCCCACGGGGGCACGACGAGCGGCGGCACGGATCCCGAGCCCCACAGGAGCGCGCCGGCGACGACACCCCCGACAGCCGCCGCGAGGCCAGCCACCGCCAGCGCCCGATCAGCGGGGCCCAACTCGTCGGTCCGGTACGAGGTGCGCGTGGCCGAAGCGCCGTAGCCTCGCGCCTCCATCGCGATCGCCAGCCGGCCGACGCGCTCGAACGCGGCCACGAACACGGGCAGGAGCGCGGGCGCCAGGGCGCGCACGCCGCTCGCGCGCATGCCGCGGGCGCGCTGCGCGTCGAGCACGACCGCGAGCTCGCGCTGGAGCAGCGGCACGAGCTGCATGGTCGTGGACAGCAGGAGCGCCACGGGGTGCGGCACGTGGAGGCGCCGGAGGGCGCCGAACAGGTCGGCCGGGCGCGTGGTGACCAGCAGCACGACAGCCGCCGACTCCATCGCCAGCAGGCGCGCGATGTACGCGACCCCGCGCGCCAGCGCCTCGGCCGTGATCGTCACCGGCCCCATGCGCGCCACGTCGATGCAGCCGCCGGAGCAAACGGCGGGCGCCGCGACTTGCAGCACCACGACCGACGCCGCCAGCGGCCCGAGCAGGCGCATGGCCCGCCCCATCCGGCGCCCGACGCCCGCGGACAGAGCGAGCGCGATGGCAGCGGTGGTCACGAGGAGGAGCGGCACGGGATGGAACGTCACGAGCGAGAACGCGAGGGCCGCGAGGAGCCAGGCGAGCTTGGTGACGGCGCTGCGGCGGTGCAGCCAAGACGATCCTGACGCGTACGCGAACGGCGAGGCGGCGAGGCTCACCGCGAGCCCCCGTCGGCTGGGGCTGCGTCAAGCCCCGCTGGGTCCTCGGCAGGCTCCGACCGCTCCAGGCCCGCCGGCCCCGCTGGTCGCAGCACGCGGACCGCCTCCTCCACCGACACCGGCGGCCACGGCGCTGGCCCGCGGGGCGAGACGGCGAGCGCGACCTGCGTGGCCTCGGGCGGCTCGAGCCCTGCGAGCGCGAGCAGCGGCACGTCGCCGAAGACCGCGTGGACCGGGCCTTCAGCCACGACCCGCCCGGCGTCCATCACGACGAGCCGCGTGGCCACGCGGCCGAGGAATGCCATGTCGTGGGAGGCGATGAGCAGCGCAGTCCCCTCCCCTGCCGCCGCGCAGACCCGCGCCCCGATGATCGAGGCCAGCCGGAGGTCCGTGCCGGTCGTCGGCTCGTCGAGCACCAACACGCGGGGCCGCATCGCGAGCACGGCGCCGAGCGCCACGAGCTTGCGCTCCGCGCGCCCCAGCCGCAGCGGGTGGCGCGCCAGCAGCGCCTCCAGCTCGAGCGCCCTTGCCAGCTCGCGCACACGCTCGCCGATGCGCGCCTCGGACAGCCCGAGCGCCCGCGGGCCCAGCGCCAGCTCGTCGGCGACGGTGCTGGCGAACAGCTGCTGGGCCGGGTCCTGGAAGACGGACGCCACATGCGCGGCGAGCGACCGCACGGGGTGGGCCGCGGTGTCCATCCCGTCCACCGTGACCCGGCCCTGCTGCGGGCGCAGGAGGCCGTTGACCAGGCGGCCCAGCGTCGTTTTGCCGCTCCCGTTCGCGCCGACGATGCCGATCACCTCGCCGGCCGAGGCCGTCAGGGACACGCCCGCGACGGCCGGTCGGTCGGCGCCCGGGTAGCCGAACGTGACGTCGCGGAGGTCGAGGACGGTATCGCTCCTGTCGGCCCGGGCGCTGGCCAAGGCACCCATCGCGGCGACGGCAGCCGGCCGGGGCGTCGCCTCCGCGCCCGGCCGAATGGCCAGCCGGCGGGCGACGTCGGCAACCCCAGTGGGAACCGGCGCCTCCACTCCCAGCGCCTCCAGGACCGCCGCCGCGTCCGTCGGGCGGACCCCATGGCGGCGGAGCGCCGCGGGCGAGCCGAGGACGGTCGCGGGCGGCCCGTCGGCAGCCACCCTCCCCTCGTGGAGCACGACCACGCGCGTGGCGTCCCGGGCAATCGAGGTGGGGTCCTGGTCCGCGACAACCACGGTGACGCCGTGCTCGCGGTTGAGCCGCCGCACGACCCCGTAGAGTGCCCGCCGGCCGGCCGGGTCCAGGTTTGCCGACGGTTCGTCGAGCACGAGGACGGACGGCCCGGCCGCGAGCGCGCAGCCGATCGCGAGCCGCTGGAGCTCTCCCCCGGAGAGGGTCGCCGGCTCGCGTGCCTCGAAGCCCGCCAGCCCGACCGAGCGGAGCGCGGCGTCGATCCGCGCGTCCATCTCGGCGCGCGGCACCCCGAGGTTCTCCAGGCCGAACGCCACTTCGTCGGCCACCGAGGCCTGCGTCACCACCAGGCTCGGGTCGTCGAAGACCAGGCCGACCTGGCGCGCCTGGTCGGCCACAGGCACCGTCCGGGGGTCGCGGCCGAGGACCGTGATCGACCCGCTCGCGTCGCCGCGGACCAGCTGTGGCACGACGCCGTCGAGCGCGGTCAGGAGCGTCGTGGCCCCGGCTCCGGTCGCGCCGAAGACGCCCAGGTACTCACCAGCGCGGACCTTGAGCGTGACGTCGGCCAGCGCGGGGCGGTCCGAGCCGGCGTGGCGGAAGCCGAACCGCGCCAGTGCGATGACCGGCTCGCGCGGCTCAGGCACGGCGCCCGCGCACCCGCCGGTCAGCCGTGGGGCAGCGCGATCGCCACGAGCGCCAGCACCACACCGATGGCGATGCCGCCGCTCGTCATCGCGAGGGTGCCGAACCGGGACGTCGCGGGCAGGCGCACCCCGGCCGCGGTGGTGCCCGGCAGGGCGCGGACGAGCGCGAGGCCAAGCGAGCCGGCGAGGAGCTTGTCGGCAAGGTTGCTCTCGATGTTGCTGAGGAAGACCGCAGGCCCCTGGCCGAGTCCCGCCAGCTGGGCGGCGAACGTGATCGCGTCCGACGCGCTCCCAGTCGCCCCACCGAACACGAACAGGACGATGGGCGACGCCACGATCGCGGATACCACGGCCACCACCACGCCGAGCGCGAAGAACGCGATCGGCGAGCGCCCCAGCGCGAAGCGGCGGATCCCGTAGCCCCACAGCAAGGCGACGACGACGCTCACGATGGCGAACGGCCAGGTGCCCGGGTCGAACGTCAGCGACGCGGTCGTGTTGTAGGTCACGCCCGCCGCCGCGCCCCACCACGGCCCGAGGAGCACCGCGGCGACGAAGGTGCCCACAGTGTCGAGGTAGACGATCGGGATGGCGAGCGTCTTCGCCGTGAACCCGCCGAGCACGTTGAGCGCGGCACACAGCGCCACGATCATCACGGCCTGCGTCAGGCTCGCGCTCTCGGGCAGCCATCGCGACGCACGAGACGCCATCCGATCCTCCATCTCCCAGTTCACGTCCGTCGCCGCAGCCGGCGCAGGGCCACACCATAGCGGCTCGCAACGGCGGGCGGGGCTCGTGCTGCCCTGCTGTCTGCCGTGACCGCCCGCACGGGCCCTAGCGGCCGACCAACGGTGACTCCCCTGGCTGCAGGGGCCGGAACCGCAGAGCCGACGAGGTGTCGTCGATGACCGGCGTCCGGGGCAGGTCATTGAGCTTGGCGGCGACGGCCTTGGCGCCGGTCATCGGTTGCTCCTCGTCGTGTTCCGCTGCCGGGCCGTATCCCCGGCGAGCGCGTCGGCGGCGGCGTCGATCGCGGCGCGCTGGCCGTCGGTCTGGAGGTGGCGGCGGTCGTGGCTCGAGGTGTGCGCGAACCCCTCCAGCAGGTCGCGCAGGTCGCGGAGACGCTCGAGCTGGCGGGCCTCGGCGGCCGCCCAGCCGCCCGATGCCGAGCGCTCGCGCAGCAGTAGGACGAGGTGGTCGAGGCAGAACGGCGCGTCACCGATCGCGGTGGCCCAGACCGGATCGTCGGCCAGCCGAACGATGGCGCCTGCCACCCAGCTCGTGGTCGACGCCTCGCGTGCGCAGCCCGGGCACGCCGGCGGTCGCGCTGCGTCCTCCGCGCGGCGCCTTCGTGCCCAGCCCCGGGCGGCGTGGGCGCGCTCGATGTCCCGCAGCCGAGCCCCGAGCGATGCCCGCAGCAGGATCGCGGCCCCCAGACGCCCGGCCCGCCGTTGGTCGGCGTCGAGGACGCGCCGGACGTGATGACGGCAGAGCCCGCGGGCGCGGTCGAGCTCCTCGCGGAACCCGATGTCGTTGACGCTCTCCGCCAGGATGCTCTCGAGCCACACCGCATCCGACCGCGCCACCTCGGTGCACACGGGGCAGCCCGTCGCCTCGAACGCATCCGAGAGGCGAACGTCGGCGGCGGAGCGGGCGGGCAGCGGCATTGGCCCATCGTCCCCTGTTTCGGGGAGACGTGCGCGGGGTTCTCGCTCCCCTCTCCGCTGACAGGAATGCCACAACACTGCAATCTCCGATGCGCCAGCACGAGCGCCTTGGGGGGTTGCCCGGCGGGCGATAATGGAAGCCTCCAAACCTCCTCCGTGCATGGGCGTTCCGGGAGGCATCGGGGTATGGCGATGCGGTCAGCTTTTGGCTTGGGCTCGCGACGGCGCTGGATTCTCACGCGCCGGCTGACGGCGAGCGAAGACGCATCGCGCGGTGTCTCGAATCCGGTCAGCCGCCCTCGCGCGGGCAACATCTCGAGCGACACCCGGGCCGGCCTCTGACGGCGGTCCGGGGCCGCGAGCCACGGGACCGCCAGCTTCGAGGGGCCGGGCTGGTGCCGGCCCCCCAGGACACAACCATCGCGGGCCGCCGTCCACGGACAAGGCGGCCCGTTGTTGTGTGCCCGCCTCGGGCCGCCCGCGCAGCCTGTCGCCCGGGCCGCCGGTAGACTCCTCCGATGAGCCCCATGCCTGGCGACGAGGCCGACGTGCGCGCGGCCACGCCCGAGGAGGCGGCCGACCCCCGGCGGATGCACGCGGCCAACCGCGTCGCGTGGGATCAGGCCGCCGAGGACTACGAGCGGCGGCTGGCGGGCTCCATTCACCGTCTCCGCGCCGGGCGCTCATCGCTCCTGCCCGTCGAGCTCGACCTGATCGGCGACCTGCGCGGCCGATGTGACCACGCGATCCACGTGCAGTGCGCCGGCGGCGAGGACACGCTCTCGCTGTGGCTGGCCGGCGCTGCGCGGGTGACGGGGATCGACTTCAGCCCCCGGATGCTCGACCTCGCCCGGCGGCTGGCGGCCGCCGTCGAGGCGCCGGCGGGCTGGGTCGAGGCGGACGTGCTCGATCTGCCGCACGAGCTCGACGGCACCGCCGACCTCGTCTACACGGGGCGCGGGTCGATCATGTGGGTCCAGGACATCGACGCGTGGGCCGCCGGCCTCGCCCGTCTCCCGCGCCCGGGCGGTCGACTGGTCGTGTTCGAGGGGCACCCCGCCGAGTGGCTGTTCGACGGCGATGGCGGGGGCGGCTGGATCCTGACCGACTACGACTACTTCGCCGGGCCCGAGGCGTCGCGCGGCTGGTCACCCGCCTACATCGAGCGCCTCTCGCTGTCGGACGACGCCCAGGCCTGGAAGTTCGCGAGGGCGTGGACGCTGGGCGAGGTCGTCACCGCCCTGCTGGGAACGGGATTGCGCGTCGAGACGGTTACTGAGCATCCCGTGGACTGGTATGGCGGCCACCGCGACGTCCACCCGGCCGAGAGGGGTCGCCTGCCCCTGTCTTTCTCGGTGACCGCGACGCGCCCCTAGGCCAGCGGAACCTCGGCCGCCGCCTCGGCACGAGTCCTGCTCAGACGACGACACTCTCCGGCGGGGCCGGGGCGCGCGGTCGGAGGCGGGACGGCGACATCAGCCACGAGAGCGGGAGCATCGACGCCGCGAGCGCGAGCAGGAGCCACAGGCTCACGGCGAAGGACCCGGTGGCGTCACGGGCCGCGCCCAGCGCGAACGGCGACGCGGACGCAATGAGATAGCCCACGAGCAGCATCAGCGCAGAGGCCCCGCCGGCCTCGCGAGCGTCCGCTGCCACATCGGTCGGCAGCGTGAGGACGGTCGTGAACATCAGGCCGAGACCCGCGCCCAGCACGACGGCCCACACCCATCCGAGCCCCGGCAGCACCACGACGCCGGAGATCCCGAGCGCGGCCGAGCTCGCCGCCGTGACCAGCAACTGGCGGCGCTCCACCCCGCGACGCGAGGCGGCGGGAGCGACAAGGATCGAGGCGAGACCGGCGAAGCTGCTCAGCGAGAGCAGGGCGGCGGCACTCGCCGCATCCCATCCGCGCTCCACGAAGAGCGCCGGCAGCCAGGCGTTGGTCCCGTAGAACACGGCCGACTGGATGCCGAACAGCAGGCCCAGGGCCCAGACCACGGGCCGCCGGACCGGCAGCGCAAGGCGCCCCGGGCGGCTCGGCACCCCCGTCGCCGGACGTTCCGCGTCGGGCACCGTGGTCCCGGCAGCGTCGAAGGCGGCGCCGTCCGTCACCGCGGTCGCCGTCGTCGCGTCTCGGGCGCCACGGGGCACGAGCACCGTCCACGCGAGCGCGCCAGCCAGCGATGCCGCCGACACCGCGGCCATCGACGCCCGCCACCCGCCGAGCGCCACGGCCAGCGGCACCACCGCACCGGCCGCGATGGCCGCACCCAGCGTCGTCCCACCCGCGTAGGCCGCCGTTCCCGCGACGCGGTGCTCATGGAGTCGGCCGCGGACGAACATGGCGAGCAGCGGGCCAGACGTCGCGGTCGCGATCCCGATCAACAGCGTCAGGGCGACAATCGCCAGCTCGCCCGGCGCCAGGGCACGAGCCAGCCCGGCCAGCGCCACGATGCCTGAGGACAGCACGATCGCGTCCCGCGCCCCCGCCTTCGCCGCCAGCACCGGGCCGACCGGCGCGAAGAGGCCCATGCACAGGATCGGGATGGCCGTCAGCAGGCCGACGAAGGCGTGGCTGACGCCGAGGTCGTCGATGATCCGGCCGGACAGCGGCCCTATGCCCGCGAGCTGCGGCCGGAGCGCAAGGGAGACGAGGACGAGCGCCGCCAGGATGCCGGTCGATGCGCCGACGGCACGTCGGGAATGGTTGGGCATGGCCCAAGGATGCCAGAGGCTGACACGGCGCCCGACGCCCGCATCGCGTCCGAAGCGACCCGCGGCCTTGACGCCGGCGACCGCTCATCGCAGCATCGCATTGTGGATGAGGATGAGGATCTCGACCCCCGCGAGGCCGCCCGCGTCAAGCGCCGGGACCACGAGGCTGACGCCGAGCGGCGCGAGCTCCTGCGCCCGGGGATGGGCAAGGTGTTCAAGCAGATCACGGACACATGGGAGCGGGAGGCCACCCGCCCACCGAAGGCCGAACCGAAGCACAAGAACCCGCGGGGCTAGGACTGCCGCCCGACTCCCGGGCGGGGGTGATAGCGTCGGGGAGTGAAGTCCCAGGAGCTCCCGCCCTCGTATCGCGCTGTCCTCGCCATCCCGTCGATGGGCCGGATCCTGTTGGGCATGGTCGTCAGCCGGGTGGCGGCGAGCATGCTGGGCGTGGCGCTGGTGCTGTTCACTCTCGGGCGGTTCCACTCGCCGGAGCTGGCGGGCCTCGTCACGTTCGTGAGCGTCACGCCGGGGCTGCTCATCGCGCCCATCGTGGGAGCCCTGCTCGACCGACACGGCCGCGCCCGGCTGATCATCATCGACCAGGCGATGGCCTTCGGGTCGCTCGTGCTGGTCGCGATCCTCTCGCTCACCAACCAGCTGACGCCGGCCCTCCTGCTCCTGATCACGGGGCTGACCGGGCTGACGCACCCGCTGTCCAACGTGGGACTGCGGACGCTGTTCCCGCTGATGGTGCCGCGGCGGCTCTGGGAGCGCGTGAACGCCATCGACTCCAACGGCTACGTGGTGGCCACGCTCATCGGGCCCCCCGCGGCTGGCGTGCTGGTGCAGACGCTGGGCGGGCCGGAGGCGCTGCTCATCATCGCCTCGCTGTACGCTGCGGCGGCGGTGGTCATCATCGGCGTCAAGGACCCGCCGGGCTCCACGTCGTCCGACGGGCGCCTGCTCGTCAACGCCTGGCAGGGCCTGCGCTACACCCTCCAGAACCGGACGCTGCTCGGCCTGGGCGTGGGCCTGGCGGTGCTCAACCTCGGCGGCGGCATCCTCTCGATCGTCCTGCCCGTGCTGCTGCTCGACAACCTCCACCTCGGCGGCGCCGTCGTCGGCGGCGTGTGGGCCGTCATGGGCGTGACCGGCGGGATCGGAGCCCTGGCGGCGGGCCGCTGGCGGATCGCGGGACTCGAGCGCACGATCCTGACGCTGGGCATGGCGGGTTACGCGTTCACCGCGGTATTCGTGCTCGTCTCCCCCACCCTCGCCGTGATCATCCTGACCGTGGCCCTCCAGGGCGTGATCAACGGCCCGATGGACGTGGCGCTGTTCACGCTTCGCCAGCGGCGCACGGACCCGGCCTGGCTCGGTCGCGCGTTCGCCGTGTCGATGTCGCTCAACTTCCTCGGCTACCCGATCGGGGCGGCCCTCGGCGGGCAGCTGGTGGCGATCAGCGCGGGCTTCGCGATTGCGGTCTCGATCGTGATCACCGCGTTCTCGGCGCTGCTCACCTGGCTGCTCGTGCCTCGCCACGCGCCCACGTTCGACTCCGCCGCCTGACGCTCGCCCCGGAGCCGAATCGCCCCGGGGCCGACGCGCCCGATTGGCTCTCAGTCTCGCTCGGCGATCCCGGTGAACGTCCCGTCCGCGTCCCGGACCAGCGCCCGCACCTCGAGCACCGCGGTCGGATCCATCGGCCCGTAGATGTGCGGGTAGCGCTGCTCCGGGTCGTCGAACTGCCACGGGCTGCCGGTCGCGTCGAGGTCCACAGTCAGGACCAGGAACGCCTGCGGGTCGTCGCGATAGAAGCGGTTCGCCGTCGCGACCATGGCCTCGTCGCCGTCCGTGCCGTGGATGAACCCGTCCTGCGGATACGCGGCCGGCAGGTACGGGGCGACCGGGTTGCGACCCTCCCACACTGTCTCGGGGACCATGTGGAGCGTCGGCCGTGTCATACCCCCGCCTGGGTCGCGGGCTGGTCCACGCTGACCCAGCGGCGGTCCACGAGCAACTGGATCAGGGTCGGCCCAGACGCGGCCAGCGCCGTGCGCAGCACCGCCTCGAACGCAGCGTCTGTCTCCACGCGCACGCCACGCGCCCCGCAGGCACGGGCGGCGGCGGCGAAGTCCACCGGCCCGAGGTCGGTCCCGGGCGACGTCGGGCTGCCGCGGCGCTCCTGGTGGTCGCGGATCATGCCGTAGCGCTCGTTGTCGAACACCAGCGCCACGATGTGCGCGCCCTCCCGGACCGCCGTCTCGAGCTCGGCCAGGGTCATGCCCATGCCGCCGTCCCCGAGGAGCGCCACGACCCGGCGCTCGCGGTGGACGACGGCCGCGGCCAGCGCGGCCGGGAACGCGTAGCCCATCGCGCCCGAGGTGGGCCCGAGGAACGTGCCCGGCTTGCGGAATCGGAAGCCGCGGGCCGCCCAGCCTGCGAACGCCCCGGCGTCGGTGGTGATGATGGCGTCCTCGGGCAGAAGCCGCCGCAACTCGGTGATGACCTTGCCCGGGTTGACACCCGGGCCCGCCCAGGGGTGCTCGTCCACGGCGCTCGCCGCCTCGTAGGCGGCGCGGTCCGCGGCGTTGTGGCGGTCGCGGGCGGCGACGGGCTCCGCCACCAGGACCGCGTCCTTGAGGCGGGCGGTCGCGGCCCGCAGGAACGCACGGGCGTCGGCGCGAACCGATAGCGCAGGGGCCGGCGAGTCCCCCACCGCTTCGGTGCGAGGGGCGGCGTCGACGTGGATCCAGTGTTGGCCGGGCGCCGGCAGCCGGTAGCCCGAAGTCGTGGGCTCGGACAGCCGGGAGCCGATCACCACCAGGACGTCAGCGGCGGCGATGCGCTCGGACACCGTGGCTGGGCTCCCGAAGCCGGTCATGCCCAGGTACAGCGGGTGGTCGTTGGGAATCACGTCGCCGCGGCGCCAGCTCGAGACCACGGGCACGTGGAGCAGCTCCGCGAGCCGGACGAGGTCGTTCGAGCAGCGGGCGCGCAGGACGCCGGCCCCGGCGAGGATCAGTGGCCGCTCGGCGGCGGCGAGGGCGTGGAGCACGGCCGTGACGTCCTGCCGACCGGGCGCCTCGGGGTGCGGCCGGACGACCGGGGCCCTCGTGCCCTCAGGGAGCGCGAGGTCCAGCACGTCCTCCGGCAGGGCGAGGAGCGCCGGGCCGGGCCGTCCCTCCAGCACGGCCCGAACGGCCGCCTCGAGCGTGGCCGCTGCCGTCTCGGCGTCCTCGATCCGGCCCGCCCACTTGGCCAGGCGCCCGACGGTGCCGACGAGGTCCACCTCCTGGAAGGCCTCGCGGCCCCGGACGGCGCGCTCGACGTCGCCGACGAGCACGAACATAGGCGCCGAATCGGCGGTGGCCGTGTGGATGCCGATGGACAGGTTGGCCGCGCCGACCGCGCGCGTCCCGAGGCAGGCCGCGGGGCGCCCCGTCAGCTGGCCGTACGCCTCGGCCGCCATGGCGGCGGCACCCTCGTGGTGGGTTGCAATCACGCGGATGCCCACGGCGGCCAACGCGTCGAGCACTGGCAGGAAGCTCTCGCCGGGCACGGTGAACGCGAGGCGGACGCCGGCGGCGCGCAGCGTTGCGGCGATCAGCTCGGCGACGGTCGTGGGCGCGACGTAGGCAGGCTCCGGCTCCTGGCCCGCCGCGTCATCGGCAACCAGCCCGTTGGCCGGCTGCTCCGGCTCCTCGGCGGTGACAGTGGCCTCGGCCGTCCCGTCTGCCCCCTCGGCCCCGACCGGCGTCTCGCCGGCCAACGCGGTCCAAGCCGGCGTCTCATCAGCCGGCTCGGCCCCGGACGGCTGCTCGCCGGCCAACCCGGCCCCAGCCGGCGCCTCGCTCGCATCGGGCTCGTCTGAGGCGGCGGCTGCGCGGCTGGCCGCGGCGGCGGCGGTCGCGTCGGCGACGCCCTCGGCATCGGCCCTGACCGCCGCCTCCTCGACGACGGCAGATTCGGACGCGGGCCCCGCGCCTTCGGTGTCGGCCTCCCCCGCCCTGTCGGCCGAATCGGCAGCCCCGCCCGGCAGCGCCTCAGCGACCGCTGTCGCTTCGACCTCATTGTCGGCCGCCCCGGTCTCCGCGTCGCCGCCCGGCGCCACGCGATCCGTCTCGGTCAGCAGCTCCTCGACGTGCCCTTCGCTCTCCGACATCTCGACCTCCTGGTCCAGCGGGGACGGCGGTCCGTCCGGCGCCGGGGCGTGGGGGGTTGGCAGCGCACCCGCTACCGAGTGGTGGGAATGGAAGCTCCGGCGAACATCGCCGCGACAAGCCCGGCAACCACGACGATCGCGACGACGATCATCACCGTCCGAGCGGATTTGGCTCCCGGCATCCGGCTCCTCCTAGCGGTAGTTCTCGAATTGGAGCGGCACGGCCTCATCGAGCTCCCGGAGGCGCACGATGACCCGCTGCAGATCGTCCTTGCTCTTGCTCGCGACCCGGACCGCGTCACCCTGGATCCGCGGCTGGACCTTGGGGAACTCGTCCCGGATGAGCTTGACGATCTTGCGCGCCAGTTCGTCCGACAGTCCACGCCGCAGCGCGATCACCTGGCGGACCTTGTTGCCGCCGGCCGGCTCCACCTTGCCCCAGTCGAAGATCTTGAGCGACAGGTTGCGCCGGACGGCTTTCGACTCGATGAGGTCCCGTACCGACTTGGCGTGCATCTCGCTGTCGGTCACGAGGACGAGCTGGCCCTTCTCCTGGGTCAGCTCGACATGGGCGCCCTTGAAGTCGTAGCGCTGGATGATCTCGCGCCGGACCTGGTCCAGCGCGTTGCGGAGCTCCTGCTCGTCGAAGTCCGACACAACGTCGAACGACACCTCGCCAGCCATTCGGCGCTCCTCTCAGCCCGCGAGGTGCTCGCGGGTCACCGTCCACAGCCGCAGGCGCCCGATGCGCCCGTCCTCCCCAACCTCGGCGGAGAGGAAGCCCGCCTGCCGCAGCTTCGCCTCGTCGGCGGGCCGGGTCCAACTGGCATGCCACGCGGCGAGCACGGTGTCCCCCGCCACCCAGTGACGCTCGATTACGAGGTCGTACTCGCGCTCGGCGCCCGCCGCTGCCAGCAAGTATGCCCGCAGGTCGTTGTGCCCGGCGAGCGGTGTTGCGAAGGGGTCCAGGGCGACCTGCGCGTCGGGCGCGAACAGCGCCGTGAACGCGTCGCCGTCATACGCGGTCCGCGCGCGGACGTAGGCGTCGAGCAGGTCGCCGGCGGCCGCGTACCCGACCGTCATCGGCGCGAGAGGTGCTCGAGCAGCAGCTCGGCGATCCGGTAGGAGCGGCCGCCGCCCATGACCAGGACGGCGTCGCCTGCGCGAACGCGTGCTGCGAGCCAGGCCGCGGTGTCCTCGACGCTCCCGGGCGCATGGGCGGGGATGCCCGGGTTGCGCTGCCCAACCGCGCGCGCCAGGCCGGCCGCGCTGGCGACCGTCGTGTCACGATCACGGCCCGCCCAGATGTCGGCGACAGCCACGGCGTCGGCCGTCGCGAGCACCTCGGCGAACTGGTCCAAGAGCGCCGCGGTGCGGTGGTACGTCAGCGGCTCGTACACGGCCCACACCCGGCGGCCGGGCTCGCGCTGACGGACGGCGGCGAGCGTCTCGCGGATCGCGGTCGGGTGGTGGCCGTAGTCGTCATAGACCACGACGCCCGCCGCCTCGCCCTTGCGCTCCAGCCGGCGGCCCACGCCGGGGAACGTCCCGACGGCCCGCAGTACGGCCCCGATGCCGTGCCCAGCCGCGAGGCACGCGCCGATCACGCCCAGCGCGTTCGCGGCGTTGTGTCGGCCGGCGGTCGGCAGGCGGACCTCGTGCGCGTCGAGAGTCCCCGCGCCGACGAGCTCGACGCGGAGGAGCGTGCCCTCAGGATCGGCTGCGACGATGCGCCCGGCCACCTGGGCCGTTCCCGACGCCACTGCTCCAGCCGCTCCCGGCGCCGGGTCGAGCGCGGTGCGCAGGACCCGGCCCGGCCAGTCGCCCAGGCGCTCGGCGAGCGCCGCCACGCCCGGGTCGCCAACGTTCGCCACGAGCACTGGCGTCCGGTCCGCGGGCGTTCGCCCCGCCGCCGCTCGCCGGATCCACGCCTCGAGCGCCGCGAGCACCGCCTGGGTGTCGGCGAAGACGTCCGGGTGGTCCCACTCCACGGAGGTCAGCACGATCACATCGGGCCGGTAGGGATCGAAGTTGCCCGCGTACTCATCAGCCTCCACGACGAACGCCTCGCCGGCGCCTCGCCGGGCCGTGGCGGGCAGGCCGATGCCGGTGATCGCTGCCGGCAGCAGCGCCCCGACGAAGGCGCCCGGGTCCGCGCCGACCCCGACCAGCGTGTGCACAAGCCAGCCCGCGGTGGTGCTCTTGCCGTGCGTCCCGGCGACCGCCATCAGCCGGCGACCGTGCGCCGCGTCGGCGACGACCTGCTGCCAGGGCTCGAGCGGGATGGCGGCCCCGCGCGCGGCCCTGAGCTCGGCGTTGTCCGGGTCGATCGCGGTCAGCGCCTTGGTGACCGCGAGTCTCGACGGCGGGCGCGGCCCCACGACGTGCGCCGGATCGTGGGCCGGCGCCACTCGAACGCCGACCATGTCGAGCGCCGGTGCGTACGGGCCTGGGCCGCCCGGGTCGCAGCCGTCCACGTCGGCCCCGGCCCAAGCCGCGAGCAGTGCCGCGGCCGAGGCGCCGGCACCCTGCGCCCCCAGGATGTGGATGCGCTCGCCGGAAACGATCGGCCGGGCGGGGCGGGCCGGTGCGAGGCCAGCGCCGATGTCGCTCGCGCCGCGGACCGTCACCGGCGTCCCTCAGCCGCGCCGAGCAGCATCCGCAGGGCGGCCTCCGCGCTGGCGCGCTTGTTGCCCTCGCGGTCGTGCGGCCACATGAACCGCTGGACGCTCGGCGCTCCCTCGCCGGCCACCGCGACGTACACGAGGCCGACCGGCTTCGAATCGGTGCCGCCGTCAGGGCCTGCCACGCCCGTCACGCCCACCCCGAGATCCGCGTGGAGCCGTGACCGCGCGCCCACGGCCATCGCCACGGCCACCTGGGCGGACACCGCGCCGTGCCGCGCGAGCGCCTCGTCCGGGACGCCGAGGAGCGAGGCCTTGACGGAATCGCTGTAGGCCACGACGCCGCCCCGGAAATAGCCCGACGAGCCCGGCACCTCGGTGATCAGGTGGGCCACCAGGCCACCAGTGCAGGACTCGGCGGTCGCCACGGTCAGGCCCCGCGCGAGGCAGGCGTCCTGGAGGCTGCGGGCCTGGTCCCCCAGCGGGTCGGGCATCGCTAGGTCCGGTTCGTCTTGGCCGGTGGGCTGGGCGGCGCGAACAGCCAGGTCTCAGGGTTGCCGGCGTTGGACATGCGCCCCAGGTTCTGGCCGTTCACGGTGAAGTAGGTCGCACTGGACTTGCCAGTCCGGACCTCGACCGTGCGCTGGCCCGAGAACGTCAGCGTCTTGCCCGGGTCGTACACGACCCCAGCGGCGCCGGTGACCGGCGAGATGGTGCCGTCCACCCAGACCTTGAGCCAGGCCTGTCCGCCCTTGATCTGGATGACGACATTGACGCCCTGGTACCGGATCGAGACGTGGCGCGCGAGCGAGGTCGTCTTGCCGTCGGCAGACACGGCGGTGACCACGATCTCCCAGCTGCCAGTCGAGAGGTTCAGGGGCGTCTCGAACGAGCCGTCCGACGCCACGTCCACCGTCGTGGGCCCGACGTCGGGCGACGAGGAAGGGGCAGGCTGCGCGGACGCCGAGGAACCCGGCGACGCCGGGGCGCTGGGCTTGGTGGGCGCCGACGGCGGCGCGCCGCTCGGCTGGGCGGTCACCCGGTTCGCGGTCACGGTGACCTTCGCAGCGTTGGTAGTGGTGCCGTTGACCGGGACGGCGCCGTTCGCGTACTGCGCACCCTCGGCGGGCGAGTTGAGCGTGAGGCCGGGCGCCTCGACCGCCGCGACCGGGACCGTGATGAACAGCTTGACGGTGGACTCGGACGCCTTCCCGGTCTCCGGGTCCACGGCGCTCACGTCGAACTCGTTTCGCCCACGGCGGAGCTGGACGTCCGCAGTCCAGCGGCCGCCGGCGTCCGCGGACACCGTGTAGGGCTGGCTCAGACCGGGGTCCGTGATGGTGATCGAGGCGCCCGCGATGGAGGTCCCCCGGAGCGTGTACGAGGTGGTGCCGTCCGGGACGCTGGTCATCGCCTGGGCTGGCTCCGTCACGTCGATCGTGGGCGGCTTGTTGTAGCGCAGCAGCTGGACGCCGATGTACACGCCGAACGCCGCGATCAGGACCAGCAGTAGCACGGCCACCACGAGGACCGGCGAGATCGTGAACCCCTGACGCGGCGCCTCGAGCGGGCGCGGCACGGTGAGCATCGGCTCGGCAGGCATCGAGAGATCGCCCCGCTCGCGCTTCCACTGGCGCGTGACGTCCTCGGGGTCGAGCCCCAGGTACAGCGCGTAGTTGCGCAGGAAGCCCTTCGTGTAGACCGAACCCGGCAGGTCGCCGTACTCGCCTGCCTCGAGGGCGGCCAGGTAGCGGGCGCGGATCTTCGTCTCGCGCTCGGCCCGGAGCAGGTCAACGCCCTTGCGCTCGCGGGCGGCGATCAGCCGCTCAGGCAGCGTGGGCCCGGCTTCGGGCACGAAGGCGCGGTCGCCGTCACGCGCCTCGGCGCGAGCGCGCCGTGCCTCGTCGCGAGCGGTCATGCCTCGTCCTCGTCGTCGGCGGTCGGACCGTCGTCGCGACGGAGGACCACCCGGGCGTTCGACCCGTCGAACGCCCCCACGTATCCGCGCGACTCAAGCTGGTCGATCATCCGAGCCGCGCGTGCATATCCAACCTTGAGGCGCCGCTGCAACAGTGACGCCGAGGCACGATCGTACTCCCGGATCACCGAAACGGCATCTGGCAACAGCCGGTCGGCCTCCTCGTCGGGCATCTCGCTGACGTTGCCCGAGGACTCGTCGTCCGAGGTGATGATCGAGAGGTCGTAGTGCGGATCTCCGTCCATCTGGGAGCGCCAGTGCTGGGTGATCCGGTTGATCTCGGGGTCCGCGACGAAGACGCCCTGGAGACGCATCGGGCGCGGCAGGTCGGACGGCTGGTAGAGCATGTCGCCCCGGCCGATGAGGTCCTCGGCGCCCGGCGCGTCAAGGATCGTGCGACTGTCGATCTGGCTCGCCATCGCGAAGGCGATCCGCGACGGGAAGTTCGCCTTGATCAGGCCCGTGACCACGTTGACCGACGGACGCTGGGTGGCCAGGACCATGTGGATGCCGGTGGCCCGCGCCTTCTGGGCGAGGCGCACGATCGGGTCCTCGATGTTCTTGCCCTCGCGCATCATCAGGTCGGCGAGCTCGTCGATGACGATCACGATGTACGGCATGCGGTCCGCCGGGTCGGCGCGCGTCTCGTTGAAGCCCTTGATGTTGCGTGCCGTCGCGCCGGCGAACCGGCGGTAGCGGTTCTCCATCTCGTTGACCGCCCACTTGAGGGCCGACTTCGCCCGCTCGGGCTCCGTGATGACCGGCACGTAGAGGTGCGGCAGCCCGTTGTAGCCCGCGAGTTCGACGCGCTTGAGGTCCATCAGGATCATCCGGACGTCCGTCGGGTCCGCCTTGCACAGCAGGCTCGTGATCAGCGCGTTGACCATCACGCTCTTGCCCGAGCCGGTGGCGCCCGCGATCAGCAGGTGCGGCAT
>JAJZRG010000039.1 GCA_021802825.1 Chloroflexota bacterium | reverse complement strand
GGGACGAACGCTTCGGCGCTCGGCGTGACCAAGTCCGGACCGTTCTCCATCAGCACCAAGGTCGCGGCACTCGGGAAGTACCAGACCTGGAAGTTGGCGTTCGGGCCCAGCGCTGCTGGCAAGACCGTCGCCATCCTCATGGCTTCGAAGAACTCCGCGGGCGTCTGGTCCTCCTTCTCCAGGCTGACCAGCCGCGTTGCGGACGCATCCGGCAACGTGTACTTCTACTGGAGGACCTCATCGGCTGCGTGGCTGTCGGTCCGCGGCTCCCTCGACAGCGGCATGACGCCGGCCGTCCAGGGTCGCTGGCGCTAACCAGCCAGACAGACGCGTGAGCCGTCCGTCGGGCGGCTCGCAGCGAGAGGGCCGGGGCACTCGCCCCGGCCCTCTCTTCTTGTCCGGGATGTATTCTCCAGACACGATGAACGTTCGGCGGTTCTGCGTCTCGGTGCTCATTGCGATCCCAATGGCCGTGCCCTGGTCCCTCGCCGGTGTGCCCGGTGCCCGGGCAGCAACCCCTCCCGAATCGGACATCCCGGGCATCCCACTGCCCGCTCCGGTGGTCACGGGCCAGCTCGGCGGACCGATCTACGACGTCGTCTACAGCGTCAAGGTACCGGCCGGCTACGTCTTGGTCGCCGGCCTTGCCGGCACGCCGGGGACGGACTTCGATCTCTACCTGTTCGATTCCAGCGCCACGACGGTGCTGTCGAACACCGGCCTGCTGACCAAGTCGACCGGTCCGACCAGCTCGGAGCAGGTCTCATGGGCGACGCGCACCGGCGGCACGTTCTACGTGGACCTGAACGGTGCGAGCAATGTCGAGGGTACCTACACGCTGTCGATGCAGATCGTGCCGGACTCGACGCCTCCCACCGCGAGCCTCCACGTTGCGGGCAGTGCGACCGTGGTGAACACGCCGGCGGTGCCGCTCCAGCTGGCCGGGTTCGACGACCTATCCAACGTCACCGAGATGAGCCTGAGCAATGACGGGGTGATCTGGACCACACCCGCGCCGCTGGAGAGCCAGTTCACCTGGACGCTTCCGGCTGGGGACGGGCTCAAGACGGTCTGGGCACGGGTGATGAACGGCGTCGGGCTGTGGTCGAAGCCGGTCAGCGTGACGGTCACGCTCGACACGACGAGCCCCACCGCCCTGTCGTTCTACCCGCCCGACAGGGCGGTCGTCGCCCTGCCTCGTCCGGTGATCTCAGTCGTGTTCAGCGAGCCGATCGACGATGCCAGCTGGGCGAACCTCGGCCTCATCCTCCAGTCGCCGACTGGCGGGATCTGGCCGGGCACGTACGCCTACTACCCCACCACGAGGACTGGGACCTTCACGCCGTCGTCCGACCTCCTTCCCGGCTACGTGTACTTCGCCACCATCGGGAATGTCCAGGACCTTGCCGGCAACAAGGTGGCCGGCGCCGCGTCATGGACGCTCTCGTACGTGCCGGCTTCGTCCGTCACCGCCTTCGTGTTGCCCCATGTCTCAGTGGTTGGCACCCGGGTCACGCTCAGCGGCACCGCGACACTGCCTGTCGGCGCCTCGCTCAACCTCGAGGCCAGGACGGGAGCGGCCGCGGACTACGCGCCCGTCGGGTCGATCGTGCCCAGCGACGGCAGGTATTCGCTCCAGCTGACCCCCGCAATGAATACCTATTACCGCGTCAGCTACGCAGGCTCCGCCGTCGCCAGACCCGCCTCCGCTCAGGCCGCGGCCATCGTGCGGCGAACCGTGTCACTGACGGGCGTCGGCGCGTCAGTGACGTACGCAGCCAAGCTCGGGAGGTCGGTCGCCCTGCGGGCACAGATCGCCCCGCCTGGCGTGACGAAGGTCTCGTTCCGGCTCTACCGCTACGACGCCGTGCGACGCGGGTGGGTCTACGCGGGCAGCTACGGACGCACCACGCAGGCCGACGGGTTGGCCAGCCTCGTCTGGACACCCCGGGCAGCCGGAACGTGGTACTGGCGGGTCGTCGTCTATCCCACGCCCGAGTTCGCCAACAACATCTCGCCGGTGTACCGCTACAGGGTCTCCCGCTAGCGCCCCAGCCCGGGCGCCCTACCCACGTGCACCCGCGAGGAACGTGAGCGGCCGGTGGCGATCACGCTCGGCGTCCGGTCACCGGGCGGACCCGCGCGCCGACGATTGCGAGCGGACGGTCCGCACGGGCGACATCGGCTTCTGGGCCAGATCCACGGCGCGATGGTAGGCTCCTTGGGCTCGCGTCCGGGCGATCCCGCCCCTGAGACGCATCGTCCCCGCCAACTTGGAGGCGTGCATGCGCCGGTCCCATTTGCTTCTCGTCGCCCTTGCACTGAGTCTTTCCATCGCCGCCTGCGGCGCCGCGCCGTCGCCTTCCCCCGTCAGCTCCTCGCCCAGCAGCGCCGTCGCCCCGGTGGCCACCGGGTCCGCAGCGCCGAGCGGTGCGCCCTCCTCGGTGGCGCCGTCTGCAAGCGCGTCGTCCGGCCCCAGCGCGACGCCGACCAGCGCTCCGACCAGCGCTCCGACCGCCGCGCCAGTCGCCCTCGACCCGTGCGCATTGGTGACCCGGTCAGAGGCCGGCAAGCTCGCCCGCCTCGCGGTCGGCGCCGGCAAGGAATCCACCGTTGAGAACCGCAGGTACTGCACCTACGCGGGCAAGGGGACGCTCATCACCGTGATCGTCGCCCAGGCGCCCAGCCCGGCCGCTCTCGCCGACGCCAAGGCCGCCGTCCTGGCGGACCTCGAGGCGGCCACCAAGAACGGGCTGAAGGCATCGAGCGTGAGCGGCATCGGGGACGCCGCCGCGTTGCTCACGCTCAGCCACACCAGCGGCCTGCGGCTCAATGCGATCGCCATCTACGTGCTGAAGGGCCTCACGTTCTTCGCCATCACCGAGACAACCCTGGGCGGCACGTTGGCCACCGCGCAGGCCATCGAGGCACAGGCCAAGACGACGGTCAAACGGGTGCCGTAGCGGACACCCGACTCGTGTGACGTCGGGCCGGGCTGTGCTCGGCTGATGACGCCACGCTCACGATCCGCGCGCGCCAATCAGCTTGGTGATGGCGTCCAGGGTGGTCGGGTCGGTGAGGATCGAGTTGTGGTCCGCGCCCTGGACCGAGGCCACGGTGACGCCGATCCCCCCGGCGCGCAGCTCGGACGCGAACTCGTCCGCGGTGGTGATCGGCGCAACCGCATCCGCTGTGCCGGCGAGGAGCAGGACCTCTGGGCTCGGATGGCCCTTGGCGGTGGCGAGCGTCTGGACGTCCGTCGCGGCCCAGGCGGCCGGGGCTGTGTCCTTCGGGCCGCCGAGCAGCTGCGCGAGGAAGTCCGCGCCGACGTGGTCGAACCCGTAGACGGCGGCGACGCCCACGAACGAGTCGGGCCTCCCGTTGGCGGCGGCGGCCTGGCATGCCGGCTCGTCCACGGAGAAGTCGTGCTTCGAGAGCGACACGACCGATCCCGGGAAGCCGCCGAAGGAGTGCGCCAGCAGGGTGACCCGCGACGGGTCGCCGCCAAGCTGGGCGGCGTTGCCCCTAGCGTAGGTGACCGCGCAGGCAACGTCCGCGAACGTCTGGGGGTACCCGCCGCCCCACTGCGGGCCGGATCGGTAGTCGGCGGTGAACACCACGGCGCCCTTCCACGCCACGAGCCGGGCGAGGCCCCACAGATAGCTGCGGTATCCGAGCGGGACGGGGCCGCCTGGGATCATGACGACCACCGGCAGCCCCTTACCATTGGATGGCGCGAAGCTGTCCAGCTCGAGGACGCAGGTGGTGCTGTCAGCGCCGCAGGGCACGGCGCTCGTGAACGGGATCTTCGTCTTCTGGACCACGGCAAGACTCTGGCATGAGGGATCGGCCTGGCCGCACGGGAAGGCCGGGACGACCGAAGTCGTCGTGGGTGCCGCTGGCGATGGGGTCGGCACCAAGGAAGCCGGGACGGCCGGCGACGAGGACGACGCCGACGCGGTCGGCTGCGCTGACGTCGGCTGTAGGCTTGGCGCCTGGGTGGCCTGCGGCGCGGGCGCGCAAGCGCCAGTGGCGAGCGCCGTTGCCAAGAGCAGCAGCGCCACCGCGCGCCGTACCCGGTGGCTGGAGCGGCGGCCGCGGAGGATCGGGGTCGATGTCATCGTGCCCGGCCACCATATCCGAGATCCGAGGCAGGGCGGCGCGGCCGATCGTCCGGCGCGGCCATCAACCTCGCAGCGCCGGCCAGCGGTCAGCCAGCCGGCCGAGCGCGGCCGCCGCGGCATCGAGCACCGAATCCGGATTCCGCGTCGCGTCCACGGTCGCGTAGCGCGCAGGCTCGTGGGCCGCGAAGCTCAGGAACGCCGCGCGCACCCGCTCGTGGTACGCGAGGTCGTGGTGTGCCTCAAAGCGCGTCACCTCGTCGCTCTTGCGCGCCAGGCCCACCTCAACGGGCAGGTCGAGCAGGATCGTGAGGTCCGGCCACAGACCGCCCGTGGCGAACTGCTGGAGCGCGCGCATCTCGGCCATCGGGATCTGCGAGCCCGCTCCCTGGTACGCCATCGACGAGTCCGCGTACCGGTCGCACAGAACGGTCGCGCCGCGGGCGATGGCGGGGCGGATCACCTCGTCCACGTGCTGCGTCCGTGCCGCGGCGAAGAGCAGTGCGTCGGCGCGCCCGGTGTGGTCGATCCTGGGCTCCGTGTCGAGCAGGATCGAGCGAATGCGCTCGCCCAGTGGCGTGCTGCCTGGCTCGCGCGTGGTCACCACATCGAGGCCGCGGGCGCGGAGGACCGCGGCAAGGCCCGGCAACAGGCTGGACTTGCCCGAGCCATCGGGACCCTCCAGAGTGATGAACGGGCCGCGCGCCGGCAAGGATGACGGGGTGTCCACGGCGCGAGTGTAGGGCGTCCGCACCGTCAGGCGCCGACCGCCGCGGTCCGAGCGGGCCGTCCTCTTGCGTCTGCGGATCAGGGCGGTATTCGCGCGGCGGTATGGCGCGAAGGGCGTCAGGTGAGGCCTCGCCTACAGGTGAGGGCGGTAGGTGAGCCGAAGTGGCGAACGACATGTTCGCCGGTGTGGCCCGTGCCTGGAGGCGGATCCATACCGCTCGCGCAACAACCGCCCTGTTGCGATGTCGCGGCGTAACCCAGCAGGTCACACACTGCTGCGAAGCCGGCCACCTTGTTGCCTCCTGGGTTACGAAACAACCGGGGAGCGGGCATCCGGGGGGCCAAACCGGTCGAAACGTAACCCGCCACGCAACGAACCGACCCCCGGGGAACAGAGAGGTGGCCTGACAGGTTCCGGGCGAGCCCGCGAAACGCCTCGGCATGCGGCGGAACTGTCGCGTTCGGGCTGGGGCGCCGTCACCCGCCGGGAGTTACGGGTCCTCGCGCTGCCAGGCGGCCAGGTGCTCGACGATGCGGTCCAGCAGCCCGGGCACGCCCGCGGCCACAGGTGCCGTCAGCTCCAGCCCCAGCTCGATGGCCAGCGGCTCAAGCCCCACGACGCGCACGCGCCGCGGCCAAGCGTCCATCACGTGGAGCGCGCCGAGCAGCTCGCCCGCACCCAGGTCGTGGACGCCCATAACCACATCCTTGCGGATGAGCGACTCGCCCTCGAGGTCGAGCAGGGTCCCCGGGGGCTCGCCCGCCGTGATCACGTCCACCACCACCAGGCCGTCCAGCCCGGTGAGGTACGGGATCAGCCCGAGGCCTACCGTCCCGCCGTCGATCGTCTCGACCGCGTCCGCGTCGGGCAGGACGGCGAGCAGTGAGGGATCGTCGGCGAGGCGCTCGACCACCAGGCTACCGAGCGCCTCATCGGACTCGAGCCGGTTGCCCAGCCCGAGCACCGCGTAGCGGCCGCTCACCCACCGAGCCCCGGGCACGACGCCCGGAGGCGCACTGCAGGACGGCCCATCACGGCGCCGCCCAGCGGACGGTCGCCTCGACCTGGTGGCCGCCCCTGTCCGGGAGCGGCCAGCCGCACGCCTCGCAGAATGGGTGGTCGGCGTGGACCTCGTTGGCCACGTCGCACATCGGGCACACCACGGGGTCCGCGGTGACCTCGATCACCACCCCCTCCAGCCCGCGCGCCCTGAGGGCCAGCTCGGCGTGCATCAGGGCGGATTCGACGCCCACGTGGATCGGGTCGAGGACCCGGATCTCCACCCCCACCGGCCGGCGCACCCCCACCGTGCCCGAGTCGGCGCCCGCCACCTCGTCTTGCCCCGGCGCCGCCAGCGCGTCGGCGATGGCGGCGGCGAGGAGCCCGGCCTCATGCATCGGCGGACTCGCCCTCCTCGCGAGCCTGCTCCTCCGGCGAGCGCCCGACGAGGCCCTGCGCCTCGACCGTCCGCCCCACCCGGATGTTCTTGTACCCGGAGAACATCGACGAGAGGACGCCATCGCGCTCCTCGATGTCGATCAGGATCGACGAGTACACGTGGTGGATCATGAACGCGAGGAACAGGAACGTCAGGATGTTGTGGACCAGCCGGACGGTCTGGATGCCGCCCGGGAGGATGCCGCTCCAGCCGAACAGGTCGTGGAACGGACCGGTCTGCATGATCCAGCCGAACAGCAGCAGGCCCGACACCACCTGGGCGAACAGGCCCACCGCCACGATCGTGTAGGCGAGGCCGGCCAGGTGGTTGTGCCCCGCGTAGGGGACCGGATGCTTCCGCCGGCCGGCGTAGTACCGGGCCATCTCCTTCATGAAGTGGAACTGCTCGCGGCGGTGCGGGATGATCTGGCGCCAGCTCGAGAAGCTGTTGCCCACGAACCCCCAGTAGGACCGGACCGCCACCGAGAGGCTGAACACGATCGCAAAGATCTCGTGCCAGTACCGGACGTCGGCCATCCGCGAGGACGCCTCCACCGGGCTCGACGGCACGAGGTAGGGTCCGTGCATGTACAGCCCCGTCGCGGCGAGCACCATGATCGAGATGACGATGAGCCAGTGCGTGACGCGGACTGGGATCTCCCAGACGTAGATCGGCTCGGAGCCGATCGTCTCGTCGTCTCCGGGGACCCGAGCGCCGGTCCGGAGGGCGGCCATCACCGCACCTCCACGCGCACCCGCTCTTGCCCCTTGGCATCCACCACGTGGACCGCGCACGCAAGGCACGGGTCGAACGAGTGGATCGTCCGCAGCAGCTCGAGCGGCCTGGTGGGATCGGCGACCGGCGTGCCCTCGAGGGACGCCTCGTAGGGGCCGGCTTGGCCCTTCTCGTCGCGGGGCCCGGCGTTCCAGGTGGACGGGACGACCGCCTGGTAGTTGACGATCTTGCGGTCCTTGATCTTGACCCAATGGCCCAGCGCGCCACGCGGCGCCTCGTGGAAGCCCCAGCCCTCGGCCTCGGCCGGCCAGGTGGACGGGTCCCACTTGGAGCCGTCGTGGATCGTCAGGTCGCCGTGCTCCATGTTGGTCATCAGCTGGGCGAGCCAGCCGTCCATGAGGTCGAGCAGGTAGACCGTCTCGAGCATCCGGGCGGCGACCCGGCCGAGGGTCGAGAACAGGGCGGCGGCGGGGGCGTCGCCCAGCGCGTGGAGCGCGCCGTCCACCAGCCCCTTGACCGCGGTGTTGCCGGAGCCGTAGGCGACCAGCATCCGGGCCAGCGGGCCGACCTCCATCGGCATGCCGTCGTAGCGCGGCGCCTTGAGCCAGCTGTACTGCTCGTTGTCGCCCAGCTTGAGGCTGTCGTACGGCGGCTGCGGGCCGGTGTACTTGGGCTTGGTCTGCCCGTCGAACGGGTGGAGGGCGGCCGCGCCCCCATCGTAGGTGTAGTAGGAGCGCGCGATCGCCTCGGTGACCTTCTGCTGGTCGAACGGGAGGACCCTGGACAGGTCGCCGTTGACGATGATGCCGCGCTGGAACCCGAACTTGGCCTGGTCGTTCTGGAGCCCGTCCTGCAGGGCGCCGTACGAGAGGTAGTTCTTGTGCCCCGCGCCGATGGACCACCAGTCCTTGTACCCGGCGAACCCGCCGATGGCGAGCACGTCGGGCTTGTACACGTCGGTCACGAAGGAACGCATCATCTTGATGCGCTGTGCGATGAACGTCAGCCGCTCCCAGTTGATGACGTTGGGCGAGTTCGGGTCGAGCGCCGACGCCATGCCACCGACGAGGTACGTCTGGAGGTGCGGGTTCTTGCCGCCCAGCACCGAGTGGATCTTGATGACCTCGCGCTGCCACTCGAGCGCGTCGAGGTAGTGCGAGACCGCCAGCAGGTCCACCTCAGGCGGCAGCAGGTAGGCCGGGTGGCCCCAGTAGCCGCTGGCCATGAGGCTGAGCTGGCCGGAATCGACGAGCGTCTTGACGCGCGCCTTGACCGCCGCGAAGTGACTCTCGGAGCTGCGGCCGTAGGTCGAGATGGACTGGGCAAGCTGGGCCGTCTTGGCCGGGTCGGCACTGAGCGCCCCCGTGACGTCCACCCAGTCGAGCGCGTGCAGGTGGTAGAAGTGGATGACGTGGTCCTGGATGTGCTGCGCGCCCGCGATCAGGTTGCGGATCAGCCGCGCGTTGGGCGGGATCTCGATGCCCAGCGCGTTCTCCACGGCGTACACCGAGGTGTGCGCGTGGACGGTCGTGCAGACGCCGCAGATTCGCTGGGCCCAGATCCAGGCCTCGCGGGGGTCGCGGCCCTGAAGAATGAGCTCCATGCCCCGGAACATCGTCCCGGATGACCACGCTTTCGAGACCTTGCCCCCGTCGACCTGGGCCTCGATGCGGAGATGACCCTCGATCCTGGTGACAGGATCGATGACAACGTTCGCCATCGTCCGCTCCTACGCGCTGGTGCCGGTGCCGGCCGGGATGGGCTGGGGTTCGGGCTCCGTGCCGGGGCCGGGGCCCACGGTGCCGTCGGGCGCGACCGCCACCTTCCGACGGCCCCTCGCCTTGCGGGCCACGACCGAGGCGGCGTGTGCCGCCGTGGCGACCGACACGACGCCGATGGCTCCCAAGCCGATCGTCTGCGCATCGACGTCAACGCCGAACATCTTCACGCCCGGCAGTCGTTCGTAGAACGGCGTCATCCGCTCCCAGAACCGAGGCGAGGCGCAGGCGATGCAGCCGTGGCCGGCGCCGATCGGCCAGCTCGTGCCGCTGTTCCAGCGCACGATCGGGCAGTTGTAGGTGGCCTGCGGCCCCTTGCAGCCCATCTTGTAGAGGCACCAGCCGTTGCGGTGGCCCTCGTCGCCCCACGCCTCGACGAAGCGGCCGGCGTCGAAGTTGGCACGGCGCTCGCACTGGTCGTGGATGAGGTGCCCGTAGGCGAACAGCGGGCGGTTGTACTGGTCGAGCGCCGGCGCGGAGTTGAACGTCAGGTAGTGGACGATGGTGGCCGTCGTGTTGGCAACGTTGTGCGGGCAGCCGCCGAGGTTGATCAGCGGCTTGTTGCCGATGACGTCGCCGACGCCCACGGCGCCCGTGGGGCCGAGGCGCGGGAAGCCGCCGTCCCAGGCGCACGCGCCGACCGCGATCACGAGCTTCGAGGCTGCGGCGGTCGTCCTGAGGATGTCGAGCGCCGTCCGCCCGCCGATGGTGCAGTAGATGCCCCCCTCGGCCGTCGGGATCGAGCCCTCGACGATCAGGATGTCGATATCGCCGGCGGCGACGTGATCGCTGAGGACCTTCTCGGCCGCGGCCCCGGCGCCTGCCATGATCGTCTCGTGGTACTCGAGCGAGAGCGCGTCGAGGACGATGTCGGCGATGGGCGGGTTGGAGCTGCGGAGCATCGACTCGGTGTTGCCGGCGCAGTCCTGGAACTCGAGCCAGACGACAACGGGCTTCCTCTTCGTCTCCAGGGCGTGGACGATCTGCGGGGTCATCGCCGCCGGCAGCGCAAGGAGCGCGGTCATTGCCGACGCGAACCCGAGGAACCGCCGGCGGCTGATGCCCTTGTGGGCGAGCGCGACCCGCAGCCAATGGTCCTCCGCGGTCGGCTCGGGCGGGGCTGAACCCGCGACCGAGAGCAGATCGGGGCTCGTCACAAGCCCTTCGCCATCGCCCATCTCAACTCCTCCAGGCCCTCGTCCAGCAGTGGGACGCTCGGCTTGCCCGTTCAGCAGATTGGACGCGCCCGGCGACCGCGCGGTCGGCGATCAGGCGCGATCGTCGGCGACCACGGTCGTCGGATGGGGAAAGCGTCGGGAGGATGGTCCCTGCGCCAAAGGGCCGCTTGGTCTCCGCAGGGGGGCCGAAAGAACCCCGGCCGGGCGACCCCATACCGAGATTCGCAGGGGTTGCCGCTCAGCGGCGCAGCAAGTATCCCCATAGGCGTCGGGCGGCGTACCGGCTCGGACGACCGCATCCGCGACGCGGAACCCGGCCGAGTCCTCGAGCACCAAGGACGGGGCGCCCGGTATTAGGGGCTTCGCCCTAGCGACCGGCCCGGGATGCCCTTGCTAACCTCGGACGCAATGCGAGACCTGACGAGCCGCGCCCTCGACACGGCCACCGCGCGGGGGGCCACCTACGCTGACGTGCGGGTGGTCCGGCGCCTCGAGGAGTCCATCACCGTCAAGTCCACCAAAGTCGAGGGCGTCTCGGCCGGGGAAACCGAGGGCTTCGGCGTCCGCGTCTTGGTCGACGGAGCATGGGGCTTCGCGGCCAGCCACGACCTGAGCGCCGCCGAGGCGGACCGCGTGGCAGCCGAGGCCGTCCGGATCGCCCGGGCGAGCGCGACCACGATCCGCAACCGCGTGGCCCTCGACGACCGACCGCCGGCCCACGGCCGCTACGAGACGCCGGTCTCCGAAGACCCCTTCGCCATCCCACTCGAGCGCAAGATCGGCGCGCTCCTAGAGGCCGACCGGGCGATGAACGCCGTCAAGGGCATCGCCTGGACCGAATCGATCTACGCCGCGCAGCGCGAGGACAAGACGTTCGCCGCGTCCGATGGCAGCTACACGGAGCAGCGCATCACGCACGTCGGGAGCGGGCTCGAGGCAAACGCGATCGACGGCGACGAGCACCAGCGCCGCAGCTACCCCGACAACGGCGGACTGTGGGGCTCCGCGGGCTACGAGTTCGTCCGCGCGATGGACCTGGGGGGCAACGCTGAGCGCGTGGCGCACGAGGCGGTGGAGCTGCTGAGCGCCCCTCCCCTCCCCTCCGGCACCCGCACGATCCTGCTCCACCCGAGCCAGCTCTACATGCAGGTGCACGAGAGCTGCGGCCACCCCAGCGAACTCGACCGCGCCTTCGGCACCGAGGCCAGCTACGCCGGAACGAGCTTCCTGATGCCCGACATGCTCGACGGTTTCCGGTATGGCTCGGACCTGTGCGACATCGTCGCCGACGCGACCGTGGCGGGCGGGCTGGGCACGTTCGGCTGGGACGACGAGGGCGTGGCTGCGCAGCAGGTACCGCTCATCAGGGAGGGCATGTTCGTCGGGTACCTCTCGTCGCGCGAGACAGCGCCGCGCATCGGCCGGCGGAGTGGCGGGGCGATGCGAGCCGACGGCTGGAACCGCATCCCGCTCATCCGGATGACCAACGTCAATCTGCTGCCCAAGCCCGGCATGAGCTTCGACGAGATCGTGGCCGACACCGACGACGGACTGCTGTTCGAGACCAACCGGTCGTGGTCCATCGACGACCGCCGGCTCAACTTCCAGTTCGGCACCGAGGTCGTCCGCGAGGTCAAGCACGGCAAGGTCGGGCGGCTGTTCCGCAACGGCACCTACACCGGCATCACGTACGAGCTATGGCGCTCGATGGACGCCGTCGGCGACGCGAGCTCATGGCACATGTGGGGCACGCCGAACTGCGGCAAGGGCGAGCCCACCCAGACCGGCCATGTCGGCCACGGCGTGTCCGGGGCCAGGTTCCGCAATGTGCGGGTGGGGGTGATGTCGTGACCGGTTCAGCGCGAGCACTGGCTACCGCCGCGGACCCCGGGGCTGCCCTCCGGATCGCCGAGGAGGTCGTGCGCCTCGCGGAGCGCGCCGGCGTCACCGAGGCCGAGGCGCTGGTCGTCTCGGGCGAGTCCGCGCTCACGCGATTCGCCAACTCGGAGGTCCACCAGAACGTCGCCTCGTCCGAGGTGTCGGTGAGCCTGCGGGTGGCCAAGGGGCGGCGGGTGGCCGTGAGCTCCTCCGGTCGCACGGACGCCGAGGGGCTGCGGGCGCTGGTCGAGCGTGCCGCCGCGATCGCGGCGTACGTGGAGGAGCTCGAGGACTGGGCCGGGCTCCCCGAGCCCGATGGCGTGCCCGAGGCCGTCGAGGCGGCCTGGTCCGACGCGACGGCCGGCGCCACGCCCGAGCTGCGCGCCGACGGCGCCCGGGCCGTGATCGCGGCTGCCGAGGTGCAGGGCGTGACGGCGTTCGGCTCGTTCGCGACGGACGCGGAGGCGTTCGCGGTGGCCAATTCGAAGGGCGTCCGGGCAGCCGAGCGCCGCACGACGAGCCAGCTGCTCACGGTCTCGATGGGTCCCGACCACGGGACCGGCTACGCGGAGGAGTGCTCGGTTGACGCCACCGCGATCGACGCCGCGGCGCTGGGGCGCGAGTCGGCGCAGCGGGCGCGCGCCTCGGCCAACCCGGTTGACATCGAGCCCGGCGACTACCCGGTCGTGCTCGACCGCTACGCTGTCGTGGACCTGCTCGACATGCTCGGCTACCTCGGCTTCAGCGCGCTGGCCGTGGCCGAGGACCGCTCCTTCTTCGAGGCCGGCAAGCAGGTCGCCTCGCCGCTGGTGACGATCACCGACGACGGTCGCGACCCGGCCGGGCTGCCGGTGGGCTTCGACGCCGAGGGCGTCGCCAAGCAGCGGCTCGCCCTGCTGGACCGGGGCGTCTGCCGCGACCTCGCGTTCGACGCGCGGACGGCATCGCGCGCGGGCCGCCACTCGACGGGCCACGGCCTGCCGGCACCGAACCCCTATGGCCCGTTCCCCACCAACATGGCCATGGCTGCAGGCGACGCCACCACCGAGGACCTGATCGGCGGGCTCGAGCGCGGGCTGCTGGTCACCCGCTTCCACTACACCAACCCGGTCTACCCCAAGCGAGTCGTGATCACGGGCATGACCCGGGACGGGACGTTCCTCGTCGAGGGCGGGCGGATCGTCGGGCCGGTGCGCAACCTGCGGTTCACGATGTCCTACCTCGACGCGCTCGCCGGCGTCGAGGCGGTCAGCCGCGACCGGCGGTGCCTGCGGGGGCTGCTCGGCGGCAGCGTCGTGCCCGCGGTCCGACTATCGTCATTCAGCTTCACCGGCGCCACCCGCGCCGGGTAGCGGGGCGAAGAGCCGGACCATTCGGCTGGGCCGGACGGAGGACGAGGCGTTGGGGATCGGCGAGGGGCGGAGCGGCGACCTCACGGTCATGGCCGGCGATGACGGGTCGGTCTCGGTGGACGTGGGGTCCCGGTTCGTGGCGGTTGGCGAGGACGACCTCGAGCGGCTGCTCGACAACCTCGCGGCCGATGGCGGGACGCTGACCCTCGTGGGCGGCGAGGGGCGGGCCGACGACGGCGACGATGCGCCCTACCGCGAGAGCGATCCCGGCATGAACGCGGCGGGCTGGGTCCAGGCGATGGCGGAGCAGCGCGGGATCCGGGTGCGGCGCGAGGTCTGACAGCGGCGGTGCACAGCGTGTCGCGGCCCGGCTCGCTGCTGTCAGACGGCCGAGGACCTCGCTTACCAGTCCACCAGCTTCCAGATCTCCGGCTCGAGCTCGCCGGGTCGACCGCCCACCTCGGCGAACAGGGCGACCGCCCGTCGGAGGTGCCACATCGCATCGTCCGACCGGCCGAGGGCGTGCAGCTGGTCCGCGAGATTGTTCTCCACCGCGGCCTCGAGATGGCGAGCCCCGATCCGGCGGATGTCCGCCAACGCCGCCTCCAGCAGCGCCATCGCCTCCGCGTGACGTCCGTCGGCCGCCTCGACCAGCGCCAGGGCGTTCATCGCCGCGATCCCGGAGCCGGGGTCCGGATCCGCAGCGGCGAGCGCGAGACTTCGGGTGAGGACGTCGCGGGCCGTGACAAGGTCCGCGCGGTCGTGCGCAACGAGGCCAAGCAGGCGCAGCGCCGCCCCGGCACCGGTTCCGTCGGCGGTGGCCTCGGCGAGCTGGCGGGCCGCAGCGCCCAGGACGGCCGCGGTGGCGAGGTCTCCGGCCCTCCGGGCGACCACTGCCCGCTCGACCATCGCCCGCACGAGCAGGGCGTGCGCGCTGGCCTCCCGCCGGCCCTCCAACCCGCCGATCGCCGCGTCGAGATGGCCCGCCGCCCGCTCGAGCTCGCCTCGGCGCGCATGAACCTGGCCAAGCCGGAGCTCCACCCATGGCAGGAGGTCGGTGCCTGCCCGCGCAGCGGCGGCCTCGAGCGCCGTAACCGCAGCCGCGTAGTCGCCCTGTCGCGTGCGGATCTCGCCGAGCTCAAGCTCGACCTCGGCGGCATTTGGGTAGCCGAGCGCGAGCGCGGTCTCCAAGTGCGCACCAGCCTCTGCAAGCGCGTGGACGGCCCGAGCCCCTCGCCCAGCCTCGACGAACAGGGTCGCCGCCTCGGCTTCCAGGCCGCCGTCGCGAAGGTGGCCTGCTACCACGGCGAGGTGCCCCGGATCGGCGCGCATGAACGAATCGGCGCGCATGGTGTTGGCCACGCGTCGGTGGAGCAGGCGTCGTCGCGCCAGGCCTGTGGCCTCGTACGCCGCGTCTCGGAGGCGAGCGTGCGCGAAGTCGAACGTCTCCCCCGGACCGCCGGCCTGTTCCCGGATCAGCCCCCGTCGAAGCAGCTCCTCAAGCGAGGCGATGACCTCCTCCTCGGTGCGGCCGCTCGTCTGGCGCAGGACGGGCAGGTCGAACGTGCGCCCGAGGACTGCTGCCGCCGACAGGATCTGGCCCGCTGGCTCGCTGACCGCCGCCAAGCGCTGGCGAAGCAGGGACCGCATGCCATGAGCCGGTGAACCCGACTCGGCTCCCCCGGCAGCAAGGGCCTCGACGACGAACAGCGGCAATCCCTCCGAAGCCTCAAACAGCGCGTCCGCCGAAGGTGCCCCTGGCCCGCTCGGGGAGGCGATCGCGACCAGGCGCGCCACGTCCGACCGCTCGAGGCGCGCCAGACGGATGGTGGTCGCACTCTCGAGCGCCTCTACGCCGGCGGCGAACCGGCTCGCCTCCTCGTCGAGGTCCTCCGGCCGCCAAGTGATGAGCAGCAGGATGGGACGACCAGCCAGGCGGCGACCGAGCCACGAGATGGCCGCGCGGGAGGCGACGTCCGCCCACTGCATGTCCTCGACCACGAGCACGCCCGACGGGGCGTCCGCGCCGGCGTCGGTCGGCGTGACCAGGGCGACGAGGCCTGCGGCAATCGCGTCAAGGAGCCGTGCCCGAGCGGCGGGCCCCTCGGCAGCGGCATTCCAACGGTCGATGGCCTGGTCCGCTGCCGAGGGCAGTGGGAGCAGCCGGCCGAGCTCGGCACGGATTCCCTGCGGCAACGCCGCTACTTGCCGCGGGCCGTCACCGCGAGCCAGCCCAGTTCGCAACAGCTCGATCACCGTGCCGTACGCGATGTCCCGCTCCGTCTCGAAGGAGCGCGCCACGAGCCGGGGCGCCGCGGCCAGCCGCGCCTCGGCGAGGGCCGCCTCGACCAGCCGGGTCTTGCCGATGCCCGCCTCCCCGCTGACGATGACGACGCGGCCGTTCGGCGTAGCCGCGCGGTGGGCGGCCACCACCGCGGCCAGCGCCTCTCCACGGCCGACCATCGGCAGCCGCCCGGGCGGCGCCGCATCGACCGCGGCCACCAGTTCGGGTGGCATCGCGGTGTCGACCCGGTCATCGCGGATGGCCTCGTACAGTTCCGTCGTCTCGGCCAGGGGCGCGACGCCGAGATCTCGGTCCAGGGCGGCGACGCAGGCTCGGTAGCTCAGGATTGCCCCTGCTCGGTCTCCGGTCCGGGCAATCAGCAGCATCAGGCGGCGCTGGGCCGGCTCGTCGAGCGGGTTCAGGTCGACGCGTCGTGCCGCAGCCGCGACGGCGCCCGCGAGGTCCCCCCCGGTCTCGAGGGCCTGGGCGAGTCGGTCGAGCACGCACGACACCGTCCGCTCGACGGCCGTCGCCCACGTCGCCCGCCAGTCGTCGAACGCCGGGCTGTCCCGGAGCGAGAAGCCGGCGAGGAACGGTCCGCGCGCCAGCCCGGCGGCCTCCGCCAGGACGTCCACCGCTCTGGAGAGCCCCGCGGCGTCGAGGACGCGGAGGTCGATCCAGCCGCCTACCTCGAGCGCCACAGTGGTACGGTCGATCGCGAGCCACCTGCCGCCGAGGCCCGTTCGGAGCACAGACAGGGTACGACGCAGCGCCGCGCGCCCCGATCCGTCATCCGCCTCGGGCCACAGCATCGCCGCAAGCTCGTCCCGAGCGAAGGGACGCGCCTCGACCGCCAGCAGGGCGAGAATCGCCAGCGCTTTGCGCGTGTCAACCTGCAGGGGCTGCCCATCCACAAGGACCTCGAGCGGCCCGAGGACGCGGATGTCAAGACGGCCGGCGGGTGCACCGGGCGTGGGACGCGGTGCAGTCATGGCGCAACGATACAGCCCGGGTGTACGAGTTCGTAACGGTGCCGAACGCGCGCTCGTAACGGTTTCCGGACGTGAACGCACAACCATGCGGCTCGAACCCAACCGTTGGTAAACCGAGTACTGTGACTGCCAGCGCAGTCGAGGCGTCCCGATCCAGATGACGAGCGTCCCTACCGAAGCCTCACCCGATCTCCGCCGCACGGGTCCGATGGGCGGGCGTCGGCCGCGGCCCGTGAGCAAGCCGGGTGGCAAGCCGGCTCGGCACTCGGTGCTGCGGCTGCTGGTCTGGCCACCGGTCATCGCGCTCGCGCCCGCCGGTCTCGCCTGCGCCCTGCTGCCGGGCACCGCGGGACCCAACAGCCCGGCCCTCGCCTTTGCGCTGTTCACGGGGATCACCGCCGTGTACGGAGGCGTGGGAGCGTTCGTCATCGGCCGAGAGCCGCGCAATGCGGTCGGCTGGATTCTCTGGCTCACCGGCCTGCTGGTCGGGCTCAACCTCGCCGCGACCGCTTACGCGGACTGGAGCGTGAGCACCTTCGCAGCCGCGCTCCCCGGCGCCGAGGCCGCCGCCTGGATCGCCCAGTGGGCGTTCAGCCCGCCGTTGGTGATGGCCCTCCTGCTGCTGCCCCTCCTGTTCCCGGACGGCCGCCCCCCGTCCGCTCGCTGGCGCTGGGTGGTGGTGCTCTCGCTCCTGATCGCGGTCCTCTCCGCCACGCCGTCCATGCTGGCGCCCGGTCCTCTCGGGTCGTCCGGCTTCCAGAACCCGACGGGCTGGACGGGCGATCCCGCGGTACTCGACGTGCTCGGCGTCTTCAACGCGGTGAGCCCCCTTGTCGCGCTGCCACTCGTCGTCGCTTCGGCCGTGGTGCGCTATCGCCGGGGAACAGCCATCGAACGGGCCCAGCTGCGCTGGTTCGGCTCCACGGCGACGCTGTCGATCGCCGCCCTGTCTGTGGCCATGCTTGCCTCGAATCCGGTCGCGGCCCTCGCCTTCGTCGTCGCCATGGCCGGGGTAGGCCTGCTGCCAGTCGCCATCGGGATCGCGATCGTGCGCTATCGCCTCTGGGACATCGACCGGATCATCAGTCGGACGCTCTCCTATGCGATCGTGACCGGGCTGCTGGCGACCCTGTTCGCGGTCCTCGTCCTCGCCCTCCAGACCGGCTTGGCCACCGTGACCGGTGCCGGCGGCACATTCGCGGTCGCCGCCTCCACCCTGGCCGTGTTTGCGCTGTTCCAGCCCCTCCGCGGCCGGGTGCAACGTCTCGTCGACCGACGGTTCAACCGCTCACGCGTGGACGCCGAGGCCACGCTGACGGGCCTCGCTGCCTACCTGCGTGACGAAACTGATCTCGACCGCGTCGCCTCGCGGGTGGAGCGGGCGGTCCACCGAGCCGTGGCGCCGGCTCACGCCAGCATCTGGACCCGCGCCCGGTGACCGCAGCGTCGTCCTCCGGCGCCCCTGCACGGGCGGGTCGTGCGAGCGGCATCGCCGTGGCGGCCGTGGGGGCCGTGGCCGCCGACTCGTTGCTCTTCACGCTCGTGGGCGTGCCCGTCGGGGTTGCGACGCTAGACCAGTACGGGCCCACCGGCGTCGTCTTCATCGTCATCTTCCCGGCGATCGTCCTGTCGCTGACCCTGGTGGGCGGCTTCGTGGCCCTGCGCGTGCCCGGCAACCCAGTGGGCTGGCTGCTCGAGGCCGCGGGCGCGTGCGCAGCGATGGGCATCTTCGGCGGGGCGTACGTCAACTACGCCCATGCGACATCCTCGAGCCTGCCGCTGGTCGTGCCGATCGCGTGGCTGTCCGGGTGGGGGGTGCTCTCGGCCATCGCGATGCTGGTCATCTTCGTGCCGCTCTTGTTCCCGACCGGCCGCTTCCTCGGACCCAGATGGCGGAGATTCGGGCTCGCCGGGGTCGTGGGCGCCGTCGCCTCCGCGCTCGGCCCAGCCTTCACGCCAGGGCCGCTGCCCGAGACGCCGTGGATCGACAACCCGCTCGGCATCCCGGGCACGACCGGCCTGCTGGCGGCGCTGACCGTGGCATCGAATCTCGTTGTCCCGATCTTCTTCGGCGGTGCCGTGGTAGGCGTGTTCGTCCGCTATCGGCGTGCCGACCGGCTCGAGCGCCAGCAGCTCAAGTGGTTCGGGCTGGTGGCCAGCGTGGCAGTCGTGGCGTTCGGCGTGTCGATCCCCAACAACGGGCCGGTGTCCGACGTCGCGTGGCAGGTGGGGCTGACGACCCTCCCCCTGCTGCCGGTCGCGATCGGCGTTGCCATCCTCCGGTACCGACTGTGGGACATCGATCGGGTCATCAGCCGCACATTGGGCTGGGGGCTCCTCACCGGCCTGCTCGCCGGCGCCTTCGCTCTCGCCGTGGTCACGCTGGAGGACCTCCTCGCGGGCGTCACGCAGGGCGAGACGTTGGCAGTCGCCGGGTCCACCCTCCTGACGGCGGCTCTCTTCGGGCCACTCCGTGGACGAGTGCAGCGCGCGGTGGACCACAAGTTCGACCGCGCGCGCTACGACGACGAGCGGGTGGTGGCGCTATTTGGCGAGCGGCTCCGGAGCAACACCGACCCGAACGCGGTGGAGCGGGAGATCAGGGATACCGTCCTGGACGCCCTTCGGCCCGGCACGGCCGTGGTGTGGGTCCGCGGGGTCCGCCCGCGCTGATGCGAACAGCGCGGGCAATGACGCGACAGCACTGACTCCCGGCGGCGGCGTTCGCGCGCGCGACCAGCCAGCCGAGTCCGTAACGATGAGCGAACGTCAACCAGCGAGGATGGCCCCGATGACCGCACTGCCTTCGCCGTTCCGCCGCTTCCTCGGCCGTCGCGTGCTGCCCGAGACTGGCGTCAGCCAAGCTGCGATGCCAACCCTGCCCGCGGCGTCCGCCGGTGTCGCGGTAGACATCCCCGAGACCGACCCGCTGTTCGCGTACCTCCAGGCTGCCCCGGGTCCCGTCGACCTCGCCAAGCTCGAGCTGTCGAGCGGGGCGCTCAACGAGCTTCGGGCAGCTGGCGTGGCGCTGGTGGTTCCGTTGGTCACGCAGGGCGAGCTGATCGGGACCCTCAACCTCGGCCCGCGCCTGTCCGAGCAGGAGTACTCGAGCGACGACCGACGGCTTCTCGCGACGCTCGCCGCGCAGGCGGCACCCGCGATCCGCGTCGCCCAGCTGGTCCGAGAGCAGGCCGCCGAGGCCGCCGAGCGGGAGCGGTACGAGCAGGAGCTCAAGGTCGCGCAGCTGATCCAGCAGCAGTTCCTGCCTCGCGAGCTGCCCAACCTGCCCGAGTGGCAGATCGCCGCCTACTACGGCCCCGCGCGCGTCGTCGGCGGTGACTTCTACGACTTCATCGACCTCGGTGAGGGCCGCATCGGGGTCGTGGTAGGCGATGTCACCGACAAGGGCGTCCCCGCGGCCCTGGTCATGGCCCGAACGCACTCCATCCTGCGCGCCGAGGCGCCGAGGCTTGTCGATCCCGGCAAGGTCCTGGCCCGCGCGAACGAGCTCCTCGCACCGGAGATGCCACCAAGGATGTTCGTCACCTGCCTGTACGGCGTCCTGGAGCCGGCGACCGGCCGCTTCGTGTTCGCGAACGCGGGCCACAACCTGCCCTATGTCCGGGCTGCCGAGGGAGTCATCGAGCTGCGTGCCACCGGACTGCCGCTCGGCCTGCTGCCGGGGATCGCCTACGAGGAGGTCGAGGGCCAGGTGGGGCAGGGCGACACCATGCTCCTGTACTCGGACGGCCTCGTCGAGCAGCACGGCCCGGGCCGCGAGATGTACGGCTTTCCGCGCCTCCGCATCGCCATGGGCGGGGACGACGCCGGGAGCCAGCTCCTGGACCGCCTGCTCGACGAGCTCGCGGCATTCAAGGGCGCGGGCGTGGAGCAGGAGGACGACATCACGCTGGTGACACTCCGGCGGGCGGAGGGCGTGGCCCAGACCCCGAACGACGGTGGGGGCGTCCGCGTGACCCGCGACGGCCACCTCGCCGAGGCCATTCCCTCCGGCACGGAGCCCCTGGCTGCCTTCAGCATCGAGGGGGCCATCGGCAACGAGCGGGCTGCCATGGAGCGGGTTGCCGAGGCGGTTGCGCCGCTGGGCTTGGAGGCCTCGCGGATGGAGCGCCTCAAGACCGCGGTCGCCGAGGCGGTGATGAATGCCATCGAGTACGGCTCGCAGGACGATCCGTCCGTCCCCGTGGACATCCGGGTGGATGCCGACGAGAGCGCCATCCGCGTTCGAGTCACTGACCGCGCGCTGTCCGGGCCTGTGCCGGACGCCGAGATGCCGGACCTCGACGCCAAGCTCGAGGGACGCCAGAAGCCCCGCGGCTGGGGGCTGTTCCTGATCCGCCACATGGTCGACGGCATGGACGTGCACGCTGGCGACGGCCTCCAGACCGTGACCCTCACGCTCGATCGCACGCCCGAAGGAGGTGCGTCATGACCGACCGGCTGACTGTCGAGGTCGTGCCCGCCACCGACGGCGAGGTTCGACTGGCCCTGCGCGGCGACGTGAACCTCGCTGCCGACGAAGCCCTCGCCGAGGGCTACGCGGAGGCCGCCCGCGCCAACGCCACCCGTGTCGTCCTCGACTTCGCCGACGTGGAGTACATCAACTCGACGGGCATCGCCCTGATCGTGCGGCTCCTGGCCGAGGCGCGCCGGGATCACCGCGAGGTGGTGGCCCTGGGCCTCACTGACCACTATCGGGAGATCTTCAGGATCACCCGGCTCTCCGACTACCTCACGATCGCCGAGTCCTCGGCGACGAGCATTCCCGAGGAGACTGCCCGATGAGCGACACCCACGTCGACGCCAGCCGTCAAGGATCCACGGCGATCCTGCGGATCCACGGCGAGATCACCGGCAGGAGCGAGGGACCGCTCATGGCGGCCTATGCGGAGGTCGGTGGAGCCCGGTCGATCGTTCTGGACTTCGGCGGCCTCGAGTACATGAACTCGGGCGGCATCGGCCTCCTCGTCACGCTCCTCGTCCGCGCGCAGCGTGCTGGCCAGCGGCTCCTGGCCGTGGGCCTGTCGGAGCACTACCGGCAGATCCTGTCACTGACCCGCCTGGACGAGGCGATCGCCATCCATGACGACGAGCGGGCCGCCCTGGCGGCAGCGTCGGCCTGACACCGCGGCGGCACCGGCCGCCCTCCAATCCCAACCGGCGGACTGCGCCGGTGCACGAGCATCGCCTTCGGAGGTCTCCCATGACCGGTCCTCGGACTCCTGCGCCCCGTGACGAGTCGTCGTGGGCCAAGCCCATCGAGCGCCTTGCCACCACGGCGACCGGCGCATCGGCCGACACAGTGACGGGCAAGCGGGTGAGCGGCCCGCTCCAGGGCTTCGGCCAGCTCTGGCAGAAGACGTTCCTGATCCGGGTGCCGGCGGACGAGCATCAGCCCGAGGCAGTCGTGGCGCACTGGAAGGAGCACTTCCCGACCTTCTGGCCGGAGGGGGCCACGTTCTACGCCCCGCTATCCGGGATCCAGCCGGGCGAGGTCGCCCTGCTCGAAGTCCCGCCCGTGCCCGGCTCCCCGGTGAAGATGTCCACAGGCATCATGGTGATCTACGCTGACCGAGAGTCGTTCACCTTCATGACGCCGGAAGGGCATGCGCTCTCCGCATGGATCACATTCTCCGCCTACTGCGACGGCGACGACACTGTGGCCCAGGCCCAGGCGCTCGAGCGGACGGCCGACCCGCTGATCGAGCTTTCGTACCTGTTCGGAGCGAACCGCGCGAACGACGCATTCTGGGAGCAGACGCTCACGAACCTCGCACGCTCCCTGGGCGTCGCGGCGCCGGTCGTCGAGACGACCAAGGTGTGCGTCGACAAGCGGCGCCAGTGGAAGTACATCCGCAATGTCCGGTTCTCGCCGGCCGTCCACATGGCGACCTCGACCGTGATGCTCCCCGTGCGGATGGTGCGCCGGCGGAAGTCCTAGCGCGCGGCGGGGCCGAGCGGTGTCGTCCGTGAGCGCGACCGGGGCCGGTCTGGACGCGATCGTTGTCGGCGCGGGGCCCAATGGCCTCGCCGCCGCGATCGAGCTCGCGCGCGCCGGTCGACGCGTCCGGGTGTACGAGGCTGCCGACACGGTCGGAGGCGGCACGCGTTCCGCCGAGCTCACGCTGCCGGGCTTCATCCACGACCCGTGCGCCTCGGTCCATCCGCTCAGCCTCGCCTCACCGTTCCTGCGCTCGCTGAACCTCGGGCGCCACGGACTGGTGTGGGTGCAACCAAACGCCCCCGTGGCGCATGCACTCGTCCCAGGCCGCACGGTCGTCCTGCCGCGATCCCTCGATGGCGCTGCGCTCGACGACGCGCTCGGCCATCGCGACGCGCGCGGCTGGCGACGGCTGCTCGGACCGCTCGTGGCCGACTGGGAGCGGCTGTTCCCCGCCCTGCTCGGCCCAGTGCTACGGGCGCCGCGGCACCCCCTGCTCATGGCGCGGTTCGGGATGCCCGCCGTGCTGCCTGCCGCCGCCCTGGCCCGCCTCGCCTTCCGCGATCCGCCCGCCCGAGCGCTCTTCGCAGGCCTCGCCGCCCACTCGATGCTGCCGCTCTGGGCGCCGCTGTCCGGGTCGTTCGGCGTGGTGCTCGCCACGCTGGCCCATGCGGTGGGCTGGCCCCTGGCGCAGGGCGGCAGCGGGGCGATCGCCGCGGCGCTGGCCTCGGAGGCGCAGGCGCTGGGCGTGGAGGTCGTGACCGGGCACCGCGTGGACGACCTCTCGACGCTGCCGCGGGTGCGGGCGGTCGTGCTGGACCTGACCCCACGGCAGGTGGTTGCCGTCGCAGGCGATCGGCTGCCCGCGGGCTATCGCCGTGCGCTGGAGCGCTTCCGCTACGGGCCCGGCGTGGTGAAGGTCGACTGGGCCCTCGACGGACCGATCCCCTGGCGGGATGCGGGGACCGCCGCCGCCGCCACGGTGCACCTGGGAGGTCAGCTAGCGGCGGTGGTCCGCTCCGAGGCGGCCGTCGCCGCGGGCCAGACCGTCGCCGATCCCTTCGTCCTCCTCGTCCAGCCGACGGTCGCGGACCCCACGCGGGCACCGGCCGGCAAGCACATCGCCTGGGCCTACTGCCACGTTCCCAACGGGTCGAGCGAGGATCTGAGCAGCGCCATCGAGGCGCAGGTCGAGCGGTTCGCGCCGGGCTTCCGGGACCTCGTGCTCGCCCGGGCCGTCAAGACGGCGGCGGACATGGAGGCGTGGGACGCCAACTACGTGGGCGGCGACATCAACGGGGGCCTGGCCGACTGGCGCCAGCTTGTCTTCAGGCCGGTCCGGCGCTGGAACCCCTACACGACGCCCGTGCCCGGGCTGTTCCTGGGCTCATCGTCGACCCCGCCAGGCGGCGGGGTGCACGGCATGGCCGGCTGGCATGCGGCGCGCGCAACGGAGCGATGGCTGTCGCGGCGGGTCGGCTGAGGACGTCTCGACGCCAACGCTGCGCGACGGCTCACGACGTTCAGGCGTCACCCGAGACCCAGAACTCGTTGCCCGCGGGGTCCGGCATCACGGTCCAGCAGAAATCGGCCCACGCAGTGCTCGGCGAGGACGGTGGCGCGCAGCGCTTCGTGCCGCGCCACCTTCTCGGCCCACATCTTGGCCCGGAAGTTCAGGGGACGCGGTTCTTGCATGCCGTGGCCTCGGGCACCTTCCGGATGAGCAGCGGCAGGCCGCCCACAGTGACCTGCCGCCGCTCTCCCTTCAGACCTGGCCCAGGAACCGCTCCACGAGCCGGCGACGCCAGAACTCGCGCACCAGCACGGTCCACACGACCACTGCGACGATGACGAGCAGCGCGTCGCGCGGCGTCGGCAGGCCGAACGAGAAGAAGTCCCGGGCAGTTCCCGACACGATGGTCGCGAGGAACGTGACCGCGAGGACGACGGCGAGGACGGCCGGTCGGCGGTCGGCGGTCAGGGGCTCGGCGACGGCGAACCAGGGCGTCGGCGGCTCCACGAACACGATGAGGATCAGGCCTGCGAACACGAGGAACGCCGTCAGCGCGGTCCTCGCGTTGTCGAGCGCAACGATGAAGCCGGCGCCGTTGGGGCCCGACGCCCCCGCGAGGAACAACGAGCCGTAGAGGACCAGGAGCCCGGCGATGCTGGACACGATCGCCGCCGGCCCGACGAAGGTCGCGAGCGTGCGGGTCAGCGAGGCGCGAACCCGGCGCCCAGGCGCCGCCCAGAACGCGAGCAGCACGCTCGGGATGCCCACCGTGAAGATCGTGAGCGCCGACGCGTTGCGCAGGTCGATCGGGAACGCGACCACGACCAGGGACGACACCACGACCAGGGCGACGGTCGCGATCCGGGTGAGGAACAGCTTGAGGATGTCCTGCATCCCGTTGAGGATCCGCTGGCCCTCCTCCACAGCCTGTGCGACCGCGGCGAACGAGTCCTGCATCAGGACGAGGTCCGCGACGCCGCGAGTGGCCTGGGTGCCGCTGCCCATGGCGATCGCGAGGTGCGCCTTCTTGAGCGAGAGCACGTCGTTCACGCCGTCGCCGATCATCGCGACGTAGTGGCCGCGCGCACGGAGCGCGTCCACCAGGCGCTCCTTCTGCGCGGGCGTGATCCGGCCGAACACGGTGGTCGTCTCCGCGAGGACGCCCAGCTGCGCGTCGTCGAGCGCGTCGAGGTCGGCGCCCGCCACGGACCCCGCATCCTCGATGCCAGCCTGCCGCGCGAGGGCCACGACCGTCTCGGGATCGTCGCCCGAGATGATCTTGACCGCCACGCCGTTGCTCCGGAACGAGGCGAGGGTGGTCGCCGCCTCGTCGCGCAGCTCGTCGCGGAGAGCCACCAGGCCCAGGGCGCGCATCCCCGCCGGGAGCGTGGCCGAGGCGTCGTCCGAGGCCTGGGGCAGGGCCGAGGCGTCAGGGTGCGTCGCCACCAGCAGCACCCGCAGCCCGTGCGCGGTCAATGCCGAGACCTCGTCGCGGATGGCATCCCAGGTGACGGTGTCGGCAGCGCCGTCCGGGCCGTCGGCAAGGGCATCCCTCCCGCTCGCGGCGAGGTAGGGCCGTAGGAACTGGGGCGCCCCGAGCGCCACGATCCCCCCGCCCCCGTCCGCGAACGCGACGGCACTCCACTTCCGCGCCGACGAGAACGGCACCTCGCCCGCGAGCGGCCGCGGCGCGGCTGGCCAGCGCGCCGCGATCCCGTCGCTCGTCTTGGTCCCGGCCGTTGCCGAGGCGGCGAGCGCCGCCACCGCGTCGGCCACGTCCTCCTCGGTCGCCTCGCCCAGCGGCACGACGCGGTCCACCTCCAGCTTGTTCGCCGTCAGCGTCCCGGTCTTGTCGAGACACAGCACGTCGACGTGCGAGAGGCTCTCGATGGCGTTCGCCTGCTGGACCAGGGCGCCGAAGCGCAGGATCCGGATCGCGCCCAGCGCATACGCCACGGCGATCGAGACGAACAGCCCGTTGGGGACGAGGCCGGCGAGCAGCGTCGCGTCCGAGACCACATCGGCGAGGCGGGTCGCATGGACCAGGCCCCGGATGATGAGCAGGATCTCGAGGTACACGACGATCCCCAGCACGACGCGCACGACGAGGTTGACCTCGCCCTGGAGCGGCGTGACGACGCGGCGGAAGGACCGTGCGCCCGCGGTGATCTGGTTCGCGAGGCTGGCGCTTGCGACCTTCTCGACCACATAGCGGCCCGTGCCCGTGGTGGCGAAGCTGCCGCTGAACACCTCGTCGCCGGGGCGCTTGCCGACGACGTCGCTCTCGCCGGTGAGCTGGGACTCGTCCACGCCCACGCTGCCGCTCGCCAGCCGCCCGTCGAGCACCACCTGGTCGCCCGCCCGGAGCTCCACGAGGTCGCCGAGGACCAGGTCGTCGGGCGGCAGCTCGATCGGGGCGCCGTCACGGATCGCGGTCGCGGTGGGCCGGGTCAGCAGCGCGATCCGGTCGAGAGTCCGCTTCGCGCGGATCTCCTGGACGATGCCCGCGACGATGTTGACGGAGATGACCGCGAGCGACACCACCGCGTCGGTTGGGCGGCCGACCAGGACCAGCGCGATGCCGAGCACGAACAGGATGTTGTTCACGAAGGTGAACGTGTTCTCGCGCAGGATCTGGGCGTAGGTCCGGGTCGTGGGCCGCAGGGCCACGTTGCCCAGCCCGGCCTCGCGCCGCCGAGCCGCCTCAGCGGCGGACAGGCCTGACGGGGGCGTGGGTGCCAGGTCCGAGTGCGCTCCGAGCGTTCCCGGGGGCGGTGCGAGCGTGGTCATGGCGGCGGCAGCATACGCGGACGAGACGCGCATCGGGGCCGTGCGTGGCCACCGCGGCCGCGCCTCACCCGCGGCCCAGCACCGTCACCGCGCCGGTCAGCGCGTCCACCTGGACCTTGGCGTAGAAGCCGTCGGTGCGCGTCAGGTCCAGCTCGTACACCAGGATCTGGGTGGCGGAGGCGTCGAAGGCGATGGCGAGGTCGGACGAGGTCACCTTCGCCCGCGGGTCCTTCTCCTCCTCCCTCGCTGCGGCGGTCGCCTGCGCCACCGTGAGCGTGGGGGCCGGCGGCGTCACGAAGGGCCGGGTGAATAGCACGAAGGCATACACGGCACCGGTCAAGGGGTTGATCGAGACTGACACGCGGTGCGGGACCCGCGCCCCGTTGACGCGGCCCCCGAAGTCCACGGCGTACTCCTGCGTCGAGCCATGGTCCCGCAGCGTGACCGTGGGCGAGAGGCCGCTCGTCGACACCGTGTGCCCAGCCAGCCAAGCGGTGGCGGCGGCGAGCGCCTCGTCCTTCGTGAGCCTGACGCTCGTCGAGTCGGGCATCGCCGCATTGTCGAGGAACATGCGCACCTGACCGGTCGCCTCGTCCACCTCGGCCAGGATGCCCTCCGACTGCACGCGGTAGGAGCGGCCCGAGGGGACGACCTCGGACCGGGTGACGTGGAGGCCCGAGGCGTTGGGCGCGAACGCCTGGACCGCGGCGATGGCCTGGGCCTCTGTGATCCACGTCGGGGGCGGCGTTGACTCGCCACTGGCCGAGGTGCCGGGCTTCGGCGTCTGGGCGCCCGCACTCGGCGTCGTCGGTCCTGCCGGGCTCGCCGTCGGCCCCCCGGTCAGGGGCGAGACCGTCTGGGCGCGGGGCGGCGGGCTGCCGGCCCCTGGGCCAACGGGGCTGCAAGCCCCCGCCAACATCACGAACCCGAGCACGGCTGCCAGGGACAACAGCGAGAAGATCGCATCGCGCCGCATGTCGGCCCCCCTTGTGCGCCTGATGCTACCCCGCCGACGCCATGGGCGAAACTCAGCAGGCTGGCCGGTAGACATCTACCATCGCTGGGGTAGAATTCGACCATGGGTCTGAACATCAAGAACGAGGAGACCGTCCGGCTGATCCGGGAGCTGGCTCACGAACTGCACACGTCGATGACGGCGGCGATCACAGACGCGGTCTCGGCGCGCCTGCTCGAGGTGCGGCGACGGCAGCCCGCCGTGGAGGCCGAGGCGGCGCGCCTGCTGGCCATTTGGGGCGAGCTCGGGGAACTCCTCGGGCGGGACTACCTGGCGCAGGACTTCGACGACCAGCTCTACGACGAGCGAGGCATTCCGCGATGATCATCGACCCGTCGGCTCTGGTTGCCATCCTCCTCGGCGAGGCTGACGCTCCGGCGTTCGCCCGCGTAATCGCGGGCGCGAGATCACGGCGCCTGTCGGCAGCCAGCTATGTGGAGCTCGCGGCGGTGATCGACGGCCGGCGCCACCCGGTCCTGTCCGGCGCGCTCGATGCGACGCTCGCGTCATCCGGGATCGAGGTCGTGGCGCTGACACCCCAACAGGCGCGGCTCGCCCGGGAGGCGTATCAGCGGTTCGGACGGGGCTCCGGGCACCCCGCGCAGCTGAACATGGGCGACTGCTTCGCGTATGCCCTCGCTCGCGACCTGCGCGAGCCGCTCCTGTTCAAGGGCGGGGACTTCGCGCTCACGGACATCGAGCTGATCACGGAGCCAGATCGTCGAAACCGCCTCAGCGACGTCGTCGCCGGCTACGCAGCCAGTTCCTGATGAGCGCCCGCGGACGGGACCGCTCGCGCTACCGCCAGGCCGGCCGCGCCACATCGGGGTAGAGGCGCACCCGGCGGTACGGCTCGCGGCCCCGGGAGCGCGAGACCAGATTCGCGCGCTCGGCCATCTGGTGCTGTAGCCGCCGGATGTACGCGTTCTGGGGCGCCAGCTCGATCGGCTCCTGCTGCTTGATCACCTGCGTGATCGCCTGCTCGGTCTCGCGCAGGGCCGCCTCCCGCGGGTCCACCTCGAGCACGAACACCGAGGTCAGGCTCGCCTGCATCTGCGCGATCGTGTTGGCCTTGAGGACGTAGATGGGCATGCCCCGGTCCTCGGCGTCGCGCACCGCGGCAGGCTTCTGGCGGTACTCGGAGCGGAGGGTCATCACCACGTCCGCCTCGTCCACCCCGCGCGCGATCACCACCGGCAGCTCGAGGTCCCGGATCGCCTGCTCCAGCCGCCGTCGGCTGATACCGTGCGGGAAGACGCGCAGCGTGGGCAGCGTGCCGCCCTCGGCCTCGCGGGCCGCGGACCCCAGCGCCGAATCCTCGTCCTGCCCGCCGTCCCAGCCCACCTCACCCGGGACCATGCGGGCAATGCGCTCCTCCTCCTTGGCCTCCAGCTCGGCTGCGTTCACGGGCCGCGTGCCCTCGTCCTCGTGGAGCGCGTTGAGCGCGCGGGCCGCCTCCGCCCGCCAAGCGCGCTGCCGCTCGAGCTCGCGGGCGTCGCGGGCGCGGACGTCGGGCACCGGCGCGGGGGCGATGCCACCGTTCTCGGAGCGCTCGACCGGCCCCCGATCGGCGATCTCCCCCGCCACGAACGCGGCCCCGGGCTGCACCGCGAAGTGCTCCCCGGGCAGGACCGTCAGACCCGGTCGGTCACCCTCCGGGCCGCGGGCCCCGCGTTCTGATCCCCGCTCGCCGCCCGAGGCGCTGCCGCGGTTGGATCGCCAGCCGCCCGACTGCCCCGGTCGGAACCCGGATCGCGCCGGCAGCCGCTCGTCGCCGCCCGGGAACCCGGTGCGATACGTGGACGCGCCGCGCCAGCCGGGGTCGCGGCCCCAGGCGCTCGCGCCGGCCCCGGTCAGGCCGCTGAAGCGGTCCCCGGCGGCGATCTCGCGCGCCGTGGGCTTGGGCCGCGACTGGGAGCGGTGCACGCCCTCCTCGTCGCGCCAGCGCAGCTCGGGCGCCACTGGGTCGCCGAGGAGCATCGCGTCCACCGTCTGGGCCACGTCGCTGTGGGCGAGCACGCGCTCGCGGTCCTGGATCTCCACGATCACGTCGAACGTCGGTGGGGCCTTGCGCTCGAGGACCGACTTCTGGGAGCGCCGACGGCGGGCCTCCTCGTCGCCCAGGGTGACGCTCTGGATCCCGCCGATCAGGTCCGACAGCGTCGGGTTGAGCATGAGGTTGTCGAGGTTGTTGCCGTGCGCGGTGCCGATCAGCTGCACGCCCCGCTCGGCGATCGTACGGGCGGCCTGCGCCTCGAGCTCGGTGCCGATCTCGTCGATGACGATGACCTCGGGCATGTGGTTCTCCACCGCCTCGATCATCACCTCGTGCTGAAGCGAGGGCGTCCGGACCTGCATCCGGCGCGCCTTGCCGATGGCCGGGTGCGGGATGTCGCCGTCGCCGGCGATCTCGTTCGACGTGTCCACCACGACCACGCGCTTGCGCTGCTCGTCGGCGAGCACCCGCGCGGCCTCGCGGAGCATGGTCGTCTTGCCGATGCCCGGCCGGCCCATGATGAGGATCGACTTCCCGCTCTCAACGAAGTCCGCGATGATCTCGATCGTCCCGTAGACGGCACGGCCGATGCGGCAGGTGAGCCCGACGATCTTGCCGTTGCGGTTGCGGATGGCGCTGATCCGGTGGAGGGTGCGCTCGATGCCCGCCCGGTTGTCGTCGCCGAAGCTGCCGATGTGCTCGACGACGAAGGCGATGTCGGCGTCGGTGATCTCGCGCTCGAGCAGTGTCACCTCGGAGCCCGGGTAGCGGGCCTCGGGCCGGCGGCCGAGGTCCAGGACGACCTCGATCAGCGTCTCCCGGTCGGGCAGCGCATCGATGGCAGTCACGATCTCCGGCGGCAGGGCCGCCAGCAGGACGGCGAGGTCGTCGGTCGCTTCACGGTGGCGAGCCTGGTCTCCCACGCTGTTGGCACCTCCTGCTTGCGCGCTCACCGGACGCCTGCCGGCACGAGGCGCGGCTCGGCGACGCGGACCAGGGTCTCCTTCATCAGGAGCGTGACGGTGGCGAGTTCCTCGAAGCCCTCCTCTTCCAGTCGGTGGTCCAGCGGCGATTCGTAGGTGCGCACGGGCGCGATGACCCCCTCTCGGCCGAGCGTGGACTTGTCGGCCCGCTCCGCGATGATGCCCAGCGCAAAGCGCACGATGGGCGCGACGTCGGCCTCCGGCCGGGCGATGAGCTTGAGGTAGTGCGGCTGGTCCTCCTTGGCCACGCCAACCTGGAGGAACGCGTCGAGCTGCGTGCCGTCGCGACCGCCGCCGGGCGCCTCGCGCACGTAGGTGTAGACGTCGGCGAAGCGCAGGATCGGGACGAGCGAGCTGCGGGGGACGCGCCAGTCGCGGCCCTGGCGCTCGAAGTCGGGGATGCGCACGCACTCGAGCCGCTGCACCGGCGCCGGCGTCACGGCCGCGTAGAGGCGCGAGAGCGCAACAGCGTCGGGCGGCGTCGTCGGGCGGATGCCGGCCGCCCGGGCCTCGGCCGCGGTCCACGCCGCCGGCAGCGGCTGCGCCGGCTGGCGGAACAGGATGCGCTCGTCCCCGAAGCGCACGAAGCCCGCCTGCATGAACAGCTCCACGTTGTCGTCGGCGTCCGCGCAGGCCACGTGGAAGCGGGTGGCGCCGCGCTTGGCCCCGTCGCGCATCAGGTGCTGCACCAGCCGGAACCGGACGTCGCCGGCGTCGGGGCCGCCCACGGCGTCAAGCTCCACAACCGTCCACTCGTCGCGGCCCGAATCGCGCTCCACGCGCAGGAGCCCGGCGATGTGGCCGTCGCGCTCGTAGACGTAGAGCGCGTCGTGGGGCTGGAAGGCGCCCAGCGGCAGCCGGAACAGGCTGAACACGCCGATCGGCGGGCCGCTCACCGGCAGCCGCAGCGAGCGCGTCGCGTCGGCCTCGCCCTGCGCGAGGCGCGAGAGCTCGCCCAGTGCGGCAAGATCGGTCAGGCGCGCTGCCCGAACCTTGCTGGTGCTGCGGGCCACGGTCGGGTCACCGTCCATGCTGTGAGCGCCGGGTCGGGTACTGCCGCCGCCCCACGCCCTCGCCCGGGTCGGCGTGCTCGGCGGCCATTGTCGCCAGGAGGCGGTGGAAGCGCGTCTCGCCGGCGAGCTCGGGGTGGAACGACGTCGCGATGATGTTCCGCTGCCGCACGGCGACGATCCGCCCGTCGGGCAGTGTTGCCATCACGTCCACGCCCGGACCGACGCCCGAGATGACGGGCGCGCGGATGAACACCGCGTGCACGGGCGTGTCGCCCAGGACCGGCACGTCGAGCTCGGTCTCGAAGGAGTCGAGCTGGCGGCCGAAGGCGTTGCGCTCCACGGCCACATCGAGCAGCGGCAGGACGGGCACCTCGCCGCCGACGATCTCGCGCGACAGGACGATCATCCCGGCGCACGTGCCGTAGATGGGCGCGCCGCTCGAGGCGAGCTCGAGGATGGGCTGGGCCAGGTCCCAGCGCGTGATGAGCCGACGCATGGTCGTGCTCTCGCCGCCCGGGATGATCAGCCCCTCCACGCCGTCGAGATCCCGCGGCAGGCGCACCTCGACCGGCTCCGCGCCGATGGCGCGCAGCGTGGCCACATGTTCAGCAAAGGCCCCCTGGAGGGCCAGGACTGCGATCCGCGTCGTCATCGCGCCGGCTCCCGCCGACCCGCTCGGCCTACCAGCCGCGGACCGCCATCCGCTCTTGGTCGGGGATGGCTTCGAGCGCGATGCCGCGCATCGGGGCGCCCAGGCCCTTGCTGACCTCGGCGAGGATCTTGGCGTCGGTGAAGTGCGTGGTCGCCTGCACGATCGCGTTCGCCATGCGGGCCGGGTCCTCGCTCTTGAAGATGCCCGAGCCCACGAACACGCCCTCGGCGCCCAGCTGCATCACGAGTGCGGCATCGGCGGGCGTCGAGATCCCCCCGGCCACGAAGTTCACGACCGGCAGCCTGCCCTCGGCCGCGACCTGCTTGACCAGCTCGTACGGGGCGCCCAGCTCCTTCGCCGCAACGAACAGCTCGTCCTCGCGCATGCCCCCGAGGCGGCGGATCTCGGCCAGCACGTCGCGCAGCTGGCGGACCGCCTCGACGATGTTGCCGGTGCCGGCCTCGCCCTTGGTCCGGACCATCGCGGCGCCCTCGCTGATCCGGCGCAGCGCCTCGCCGACGTTGCGGCAGCCGCACACGAACGGGACCTTGAAGGCGTGCTTGTCGATGTGGTTGCGCTCGTCGGCCGGGGTCAGGACCTCGGACTCGTCGATGTAGTCCACGCCCAGGGCCTCGAGGATCTGCGCCTCGACGAAGTGCCCGATGCGGGCCTTGGCCATGACGGGGATCGAGACCGCGCCCATGATCCCCTCGATCACCGACGGGTCGGACATGCGCGCGACGCCGCCGGCGGCGCGGATGTCGGACGGGACGCGCTCGAGCGCCATGACGGCGACGGCGCCGGCGTCCTCGGCAATGCGGGCGTGCTCGGCCGTGACGACGTCCATGATGACGCCGCCCTTGAGCATCTGGGCGAGACCCTTCTTGGTGGCCCAGGTGGAGGTGTCGGTCATGATGGGTTGAGCTCTCCGGGAGGACGCGCGCCGGCCGTCCGACTGGCCCCGGGGTCGTCGCCCGTTCGAACCGGTTCGGTCCGGCGTTAGACGCCGATTATGGCATGGGCGCGCGATTCGGCCGCCCACCAGGGCACACATGCCGTGTTTCGGCAGCCTGCTCTCGTTCAGCAGCACCCCGGCCCCGCTGGGCGTCAAGGTCCCGGCGCGGCTGGCGAGTGCACGCGCTCCCGGACCACGCGGCAGGGCAGAGCCCGGGGCGGCAAGATTGTTCTGACAGGATTGAACCGGACGCCGGCATCGCGCATCTAGTGGTCGTGATGTCGGGAGACCGAGCCTTGGGGGTGCGCCACGTGGCCGAAGGCGAACTGGAGCGGATCGACGCGGCGGCCGCGAAACGAGGCGCGTTCGCGCGGTTCACCGACGCCCGCCTCGTCCGCGCGTACCGGCTCGCGGCGGTGATCCTGCGCGACCCGGTTGAGGCCGAAGATGCCGTCCACGACGCGGGCGTCCAGGCGTGGCTGCACTGGACCGAACTCCGCGACGAGGCGAGGGCAGACAGCTGGTTCGACCGGATCATCGTGAACGAGTGCCGCGCTCGGCTTCGGCGCAAGCACGTCCGCCCGCTCATGGTCCGCGAGGCGACTGACGGTGCGGCGCCGGACGCGTATCGCGCCTTCGTCGAGCGCGACGCCCTCGATGCCGCATTCGCTCGGCTCGACGCCGACCACCGGATCGTCGTCGTCCTGCGCCATGTCGATGGGCTCTCGCCCGCAGAGATCGCCGAGCGCACCGGCACTCGCGAGGGCACGGTCAAGTCGCGACTGCACTACGCCCTGCGCGAGCTTCGCGCCGCGCTCGAGGCAGGCGAGCGCCTGCCGGGAGGCCGATCGTGAGCGACGAGCAGCTCGCCGAATCCATTCGCGACGCCCTCCTTGCGGACGACCCGGGGGCAGTCCCCGTCCGCCTCCGCGCGAGGATGGCGATGATCCCGGACGAGGTCGGTGGCGCGACGGTCAGAACGACGTGGCCGCAACGGCTCCGGGCCTTCGTGGTGCCCGCGACTGTTCTGACCGTCGCCGTCGTCGCCTTCATCTCCGGCGGGCTCGTCCAGCGCGCCGCGCCGACCGGCACAGCGTTGCCGAGCGCGGCCCAGTCGTCGCCGACGCCGAGCGGATCTGGCGCGTCCGCTCCGGCTTCGCCTTCGGCCGCCGTCGCGCCGTCCGCGCCGGTGACCCCGGAGAGCTCGGGTCCGATCGTCCTCGACCCCTCGAAGGTGACAGGCGTGATGGAGGGGACCTTCGCCGTCCGCGGCAGCCTCGCGTTCCGGCTCGGGTACGCCGACACCGTGGGATGGCCCGGGCTCTCGGTGATGGACCTCCTGGACTCGCGGAACGGGTTTGGGCTGGCGTCGCTCCAGAACGGGCACGACATCGCCGCGGTGGCGGTCGGTGGCAACGGCGTCGTGTGGATGGAGACGTGGTACACGATGCCGCCGATCGACTGCGGCGGCCGGACCGGCTGCGGGATCCACCAAGGCCAGCCCGTCTCCTGGGCCCTCAACGTCACGGACCTCGACGGGAAGACGACGCGGCTCGATCACGGCGTCGTCACCCGGACGAGCGTCGGGTGCGAGGGTTGCGGCCCTCGCCCGCCCGCGATGGCAGCCGATGACGGGCGTGTCGCCTATGCAGTGCCGCGCCCGAATGCGCCGGGCGCACCGGACGCGAGCACGATCATCGTGCGCTGGCTGCCCGGCGGCGAGGTCGCACGGCAGGTCGACACGAGGGGCTACGTCGCTCAGCTGGGCGTGTGGAACCAGGCGCTGTTCTATCGCGAGGCGATTGGCCAGGGCGGTGAGGGAAGCGTCGACCCGGCCGACGCGACGCTGTACCTGGCGACGTCGGACTCGGCCGAGCCGCGACCTTTGGAAGACCACGTGGCGCAGGCGACGATCGGCGACGGCGGCCTGCCCGCTGCCGACCGGATCGCGTGGGTCTCGAACGCTCCCGACGCTGTCGGCATCCGGATCGCGCCCATTGCTGCCGTCGCGCCGACGCTGGTCGAGCCCGCGGAGAGTCTGACGTCCGTCGATGGGAGCCAGCCGAGCGCGACCTCGCCGACCCTGATCGGCGACGGCGTCGCCTGGATCGTCCAGGGGCCGGACTGGACCGGCGGGTGGGTCAGCCAGGTGTTCGCATGGCATCCGTTCTGGGCGACCGGGCTCAGCGTGCCGATGCTCGGCTCTCCAGATCGGCTCTCCTCGAGCGACGGCCGCCTCCTCGTCGCGGGTCAGCACGTCCCGGCGCTTGGGGACGCACCGGTTGGCGTCCTGCCGCCCGCGGCGCTGTTCGGGCCGTCCGGGCCATCCGCGTCGCCAGCGCCCTTGGCGCAACCGGTTGACATGCTGATTGCAAGGTCGCTCGCGGCGGCGTTCTTCGCGACGGCCCAGGGGCCGGGCAAGACGGTGAGCGACTCGACGATAACGTCGATGGAGGAGCTGGGCGCCGTGTGGCGCGTGACCATGGGCGGCACCGTCACGGAGGCCACCGGCGCGTATTACGGGTTGACGATGGTCCTCGACATCGACAAGGCGACCGGAAAGGTGACGATCTTCGGCTCCCGCTGACCCCTGCGCTGGGCGGGCGGGATCCGGCCGTTACTCGCGGCGCGAGCGAACGCGCCCACCCAGGGGTCACGCCTCTCGCCTAGCGAGCCGCACGGCGCGCCGCCTCGTCCAGCCGCCCGCGCAGCGACTCGCTCGGCACGTGCGGGCGCAGGTCCGCTCGCCGCGCGAGTGCCGAACCGTGGAGGCTTAGCGGACGAGCCGGCTCACGACCCCGGACATCAGCGTCGTGGCGCGGCGGGCGCTCGTCGGCGAGAGGCGCGACAGGGCCTCCACCAGGCCCAGGACGTCCTGGTCGGGCAGGCCGTCGAGCAGCTTGACCAGCCGCAGGATCGTGTCGTCGGGAACCTCGCCCAGCAGGCGCAGGGCCCGCTCGAGCTCGGTGGGCTCGAGCCGCGACACCAGGCCCACCGCGCGGTCGAACAGCCGGACGAACACCAGGAACGTGGCGAGCCACTCGCGCATCCGCATGAGGTCGCGGTCGCCAGGGGCGCCCTCGAGCGCGGCGTTCGTGTCCGCGAGGGTGCGCTCGAGGACTTCGATGATCGGGTCGCCCTCGCGGACCTTGCGCTCCGCCACCACCCGGCCGAACCAGCGCCAGTGGTCGCCGATGGCCTGGTAGGCGGTCCCGGCGGGCCCCCGGCGGCCGACTCGGCGCGGCTCGGCAACCTTCTCGACCAGGCCCCATGCCTCGGCCTCGGCCAGCGCGAGGCTCGCGGCGCGATGCGAGAGGCCCAGCGCCTCGCGGACCTCGCGCTCGGTGAGCGGCTCCTGGCGGGACATGAGGTAGGCGTGGACGCGGGCGATCGCCGGGGCCACGCCCCACGCCGCGCCCATGTCGCCCCAGGCGTCGGCGAGGCGCAGCCGGATCTCCTCGGCGATCGGACTCGCCGGGCGTTCGGGAGCGGGGGGGACGCGGAGGGCGGTGGCAGCGGTCACGCGCGAATCCTACTCCGCGAACCTCCCATAACGTGCGAGCCAGCGCTAGCCGATTTCGGGGGGCGCCCGTGCCGTCAACCCAGCGGCCGCCGACCGAGCCCGAGACACTCAGCCGATGTCGGAGCGTCGGCGCGGCGTTACTCTCGCTCCATGCGGACCCACCGACTCGACCCCGTCGCGCTCGACCATGCGTTCGCGGTTGCCGCGCGCCGCGCCGAATCCTGCGAGCTGCCGTTCGTCATCCTCGGTGTGGCGAACGCCGCGGGCACGATCCGGGTCGAGGCGGCCACGGCGCCCAGCGGCGACCGCCGCATCGGCACG
>JAJZRG010000091.1 GCA_021802825.1 Chloroflexota bacterium | reverse complement strand
GCCACGCGCACGGCGGATCTCGAGACGCCCATCGGCGCGTTCCTGCGGCTCGACGACGGCGTGACGCCGGCGTACCTGCTCGAGTCGGTCGAGGGCGGCGAGCGCCTTGGCCGCTACAGCTTCCTCGGCGTCGGCCCGCGGCGGCTGCTCGAGGTTCGCGACGGCGAGGCGCGCACGACGACCCGCGAGGTGGGCGTCACCGCGTACGCGCCCGACCTCCCCGTGACCACGACCGCCAGCACGGACCCCCTCGCCGCGCTCCGTGCCTTCGTGCCCCGCCGCCGCGTGGTTCCGCTCGAAGGGATGCCCAGGTTCACGGGCGGCGCGGTGGGCGCCCTGAGCTACGACGCCATCTCGACCTTCGAGCCCTCCGTCCCGCTCCCCGGTCGCGATCCCGTCGGTGTCCCGCTCGCGGGCTACATCGAGACCGACCTCGTCATCGTCTTCGACCACCTCACGCACCAGATCTCCGCGATCGCCTCGCTCCACACGGACGCCCCCGACCTCGAGGGCCGCTACCGGATCGCCGAGCGCGCCATCTTCGAGGCCCTGGAGCGCACCGCCCGCCCGTCCGCCGCCGAGCTGTCCCCGACCGCCGGAGCCCGCACGGCCAGCGATGACACCCAGAGCCTCGGCCAGGTCGAGACCAGCCTCGGCCGCGACCAGTACATGCGCGCGGTCGAGAAGGCGAAGGACGCGATCGCTGCCGGCGAGGCGATCCAGGTGGTCCTCGCACGCCGCCAGAGCTTCGAGCTCCCGGCCGGGCCGGACGGCCGCAAGCTCGACGGCATCGCGCTCTACCGGGCGCTCCGTCGCGTGAACCCCAGCCCCTACCTGTTCTTCACGCGCACCCCAGCGTTCGAGGTGGTGGGCGCAAGCCCTGAGCTCCTCGTCCAGGTCGTGGGCGACAAGATGAGCACCCACCCGATCGCGGGCACCCGGCCACGCGGCGCCACCCCGGCCGACGACGACCGGCTGGCCGACGAGCTGATCCGCGACCCCAAGGAGCGCGCCGAGCACGTGATGCTCGTGGACCTGGGGCGCAACGACCTCGGGCGCGTGGCCCGGCCGGGCACGGTGAGCACGAGCCAGTACATGGAGGTGGAGCGCTACAGCCACGTGCTGCACCTGGTGAGCCACGTTGAGGCGAGGCTCCGTCCCGAGCTCGACGCGCTCGACGCGCTGCGCTCGGTCTTCCCGGCCGGAACGCTGTCGGGCGCCCCCAAGATCCGTGCCATGCAGCTGATCGCTGCGGCCGAGGGCGAGCGCCGTGGGCTGTACGGTGGGGCTGTGGGCTACCTCGGCTACGACGGCAACCTCGACACCGCGATCACCATTCGCAGCGCCGTGCTCAAGGGCGGCCTCGCGCACGTGCACACGGGTGCCGGCATCGTGGCCAGGAGCGAGCCCGAGCGCGAGTTCGAGGAGACCGAGCACAAGGCGGCGGCGATGCGGCGGGCGATCGAGCTGGCCGCGGAACCGGCAGTGTCGCGACGCGCCGTGGGCGCCGACGGGGCGGGGGCGGCAGGCGGGCAGACCGACGCGAGCTCAGGCACCGGCGCAGGCCCGGGCACCGGCGCCCAGCCCGTCACGGCCGGGGAGGGGACCACCCCGTGATCCTGATGATCGACAACTACGACTCGTTCACGTTCAACCTGGTGCAGGCGCTCCAGGCCGCGGGCGCGAGCGTGCGGGTCGTGCGCAACGACGCGGTGACCGCGGCCGAGATCGAGGCGCTCGCGGACGACGGGACGGCGGAGCTGCGCGGGATCATCGTCTCGCCCGGGCCGGGCAGCCCCGACGACGCGGGCGTGTCGATGGACGCCATCCGCGTCGCCGCCGCTCGGCGCATCCCGCTCCTGGGCGTGTGCCTGGGGATGCAGTCGATGGGCCAGGCCTTCGGGGCGACGATCACGCGCGCCCCAGCGCTCGTCCACGGCGAGGCGTCGGCGGTCAGCCATGACGGGGCTGGCCTGCTCGCTGGCATGCCCGAGGGCTTCACGGCGGCGCGCTACCACTCGCTGTGCCTGGACCCGGCGACGCTCCCCGCTGACTTCTTGGTGACGGCCACGAGCCCCGAGGACGGCGTGGTCATGGGGATCCGCCACCGCACGCTGCCCCTCGAGGGCGTCCAGTTCCACCCCGAGTCGGTGCTCACGCCCGACGGCCCGCACCTGCTCGCGAACTTCCTCCGACTGGCGGGGGAGGGCGACGCGTCGCGCCTCGACGCGGCCGTGGGCTCTTTCGCCACCCGGGGCATGGACGTCCCGGAGGGCGATGCCGCGCACGACACGACCGGGATCGGCACGATGGCCCGCGTCGAGCCCGAGCCTAGTTCCGAGCCTAATTCCGAGCCCGAGCCCGAGCCCGAGCCCGAGCCCGAACCCGCCACCACGGCCATGGAGGCCACCCAATGAGCGACAAGGTCCGCGCCGCCCTCGCGGCGATCGTCGAGGGCGGGACCCTCACCATGGAGCAGGCCGCCGCAGCGATGGGCGAAGTCATGGACGGCGAGGCCACGCCGTCGCAGCTCGCGGCGCTGCTGATGGGCCTCCGGATGCGCGGCGAGACGGCCGACGAGCTGGCCGGCTTCGCCACCGCGATGCGCGCGCGAGTGCTCCGCGTCGAGGCGCCGGCGGGTGCGATCGACGTCGTCGGGACCGGCGGCGACGGGTCGAACACGTTCAACATCTCCACGACCTCGGCGCTGGTTGTGGCCGCCGCGGGCGTGCCGGTGGCCAAGCACGGCAACCGGGCGATGACGTCGAAGTCCGGCTCGGCCGACGTGCTCGAGGCGCTGGGCGTCCGCATCGACCATGACGCCGAATCCGCCGCGGCCTCGCTGCGCGAGCACGGCTTCGCGTTCATGTCCGCGATGCTGTTCCACCCGGCGATGCGGCACGCGGGCCCGACGCGGCGGGAGATCGGCGTTCGGACCGCGTTCAACCTGCTGGGCCCGCTCACCAATCCTGCCGGCGCCGGACGCGCACTGATCGGCGTTGGCGATGCCGCCGTGGCGCCCAAGCTGGCTGAGGTGGCCGGCCGCCTGGGCACGGAGCGGACCTTCGTGATCCACGGCAACGGCGTTGACGAGCTGCCGCTCGACGGGTCCGGCGTGCTGTACCACGTGGGGCCGGAGGGCGTGGTCGCGCGCCACGAGATCGTCGCGGCGAAGCTGGGGCTCACCGTCGCCCCGACGCGGCGCCTCCTGGGGGGTACCGCGGAGTTCAACGCAACCATCACCGAGTCGGTGCTGCGCGGCGAGCCCGGGGCCCGTCGAGACGTCGTGCTGCTCAACGCCGGGGCGGCGCTGCTCGTCGCGGGCGTTGTCGGCCAGCTCGAGGAGGGGATCGACAAGGCGTCGCTGACGATCGACGCGGGGCTCGCGATGGAGCTGCTCGAGGAGCTGCGCGCGGACCGGCGGGAGCACGAGGCGGCGAGGGCGGCCGCGGCGGCCGAAGGGGCGCCGGCATGACCGCCACACAGCCCAGACCTGCTGCGAGCCGGGAAGCGTCCGCGCGCTCGGCGGCCCGCGGCGGCGTCGTGGCGGAGATCGCCGCCCGCCGCGCCGCCGATGTCGCCGCCGAGCTCGAGGCTCTGGGCCGCCCCGGGCTCCGCGCCGCCCTGGCCTCGGCCCCCGCCCCGCGCCCCATCGCGCAGGCGCTGGCGGCCCCCGGCCTCCACCTCATCGCCGAGGTCAAGCGCCGCTCGCCGTCCTTCGGGGACATCGCGCTCGATGACGACGCGATCGCGCGCGCCCGCGCGTACGCCGCCGGTGGCGCTGCGGCCATTTCCGTCCTGTGCGAGCCCCACTGGTTCGGCGGCTCCATCGACGACCTCCGCGCCGTCCGCGCCGCCGTCACGGTGCCGGTGCTCGCCAAGGAGTTCGTCGTCGATCCCCGCCAGCTTGAGCTTGTCCGCGCCGCCGGGGCCGACCTCGTCCTCCTGCTGGCCGTGCTGCACCCACGCGCGCGCCTTGGCCGGCTCGTCGCGCAGGCGCGCGATCTTGGCCTCGAGCCGCTCGTCGAGGCGCACGACGCCCGTGAGCTCTACGCCGCGCTCTCGACGGACGCCCGGCTGATCGGCGTGAACAACCGCGACCTCCGGACGCTCGAGGTGGATCCCGAGCGCGCCGTGCGGCTCCGGGAGCTGATCCCCGGAGACCGCATCGCGATCGCGGAGAGCGGCGTCCGCGACACCGCGACCGTCGCCCGCTGGCGCGCGACCGGGTTCGACGCCGCGCTGGTGGGGGAGGCGCTGATGCGCTCGCCCGACCCTGCCGCTGCCGCGCGAGCCTTCGTCTCCGCGGGCGCCTACCCGCGCGACCCCGCCGCCGAGGCGCGCCAGCCGATGGTCAAGATCTGCGGCGTGACCGACGAGGGTGGCGTGCTCGCCGCGGTGCGCGCCGGCGCCGACGCGATCGGGCTCAACTTCGCGCCCGGCACGCCGCGCGCGCTGGGGCTCGACGAAGGCCTTCGGCTGGCGGCGCTCGCCAGGGACGCCGCCCCGGGCGTCCGGATCGTCACCGTCACGGCGGACCTGCCGGCAGACGAGCTCGCGCGCGTCGTGGCCGCGGTCAACCCGGACGCCGTGCAGCTGAGCGGCAACGAGCCGCCGGAGGCGATCGCGCGGATCGGCCGACCGGTCTGGAAGGCGCTGCGGGTCAGCGCCGAGACGCCTGCGGACGATGTCGTCGGGACGGCCCGGACCTTCCTCGACGCCGGAGCCGAGCGGATCCTGCTCGACGCGGCGGGCGGGCCGCACCCCGGCGGGACCGGGACCCGGGTTGCCGTCGAGCTGGCGCAGGCCGTCGCCCGCGAGGTGCCCATCACGCTGGCCGGAGGGCTGGGCGCGGCCAACGTCGCCGAGGCGCTGCTCGCGGTCCCGGCGGTTGGCGTGGACGTTGCGTCCGGCGTGGAGGCGCCACGTGTCGCGGGCGCACGGCCGCGCAAGGACCCGCTCAGGGTCGCGCTGTTCGCCAAGCGCGCGCGCGACGCGCGTCGGCATCGGCCCAACGTCGCGTTCGGCCCCACGCCCGTCCACGCCGGCCTGCTCGAGACCGACGGCGCCGGGCGCTGGGGCAAGGAGCGCGACTTCGGCGGGCGCTACGTGCCCGAGACGCTCATGGCCGCCCTCCAGCAGCTCGAGGACGCCTACGACGCGGTCCGCCACGACCCGCGGTTCTGGGCCGAGCTCGACGACCTGCTCGCGCACTTCGCGGGCCGGCCGACGCCGCTCTACCGCGCCGACCGCCTGGCCGACGTGGCGCTCCAGGAGGCGCGGCGCCTCCGGGACGCGGCCGTGGGCGGCGGGCGCCGCAACCTGCCGGCGATCCCCGAGCGCATCCGGCTCTACCTCAAGCGCGAGGACCTCGCGCACACCGGCGCCCACAAGATCAACAACGCGCTGGGCCAGGCGCTCCTGACCCGCCGACTCGGCAAGTCGCGCGTCATCGCCGAGACCGGCGCCGGCCAGCACGGCGTCGCGACGGCGACCGCATGCGCCCTGCTCGGGCTGCCGTGTGTCGTGTTCATGGGCGAGGAGGACATCGCGCGCCAGGCGCCGAACGTGCTTCGGATGCGGGCGCTCGGCGCGGAGGTGCGGAGCGTCACGTCGGGCACGGCCACGCTCAAGGACGCGGTCAACGAGGCGATGCGCGACTGGGTGACCAATGTCGAGACCACGCACTACGTCCTGGGCTCCGCGATGGGCCCGCACCCCTACCCGACGATGGTCCGCGACTTCCAGCGGCGGATCGGCGACGAGGCGGCCGCCCAGCTGCGCGCGGTCGAGGGGCGCCCGCCGGACCTCGCGCTCGCGTGCGTGGGCGGGGGTTCGAACGCGATCGGGCTGCTGACGCGGTTCATCGGCGAGCCATCGGTCCGTCTTGCCGTCGCCGAGGCGGCAGGTGACGGCGTGGAGACCGGGCGCCACGCGGCGGCGATCGCGGGCGGCACCCCGGGGATCCTCCACGGGAGCCGCTCGCTGATGCTCCAGGACCGCGACGGCCAGGTGGTCGAGGCGGTGTCGGCGTCGGCCGGGCTCGACTACCCGGGTGTGGGGCCGCAGCTGGCCGCCCTCGCCGAGGCGGGCCGGATGGAGGTGGGCACGGCCACGGACAGCGAGGCGATCTCGGCGATGAAGGCGGTGACGCGGATGGAGGGGATCCTGCCGGCGCTCGAGACGTCGCATGCGGTGGCGGCGCTGCCGAAGCTGCTGGCGGGGCTCGAGGGGTCGGGAGTCCCGGTGGCCGACGATGCGGTGGTGCTGGTCGGGTTCTCCGGCCGGGGTGACAAGGACATGGCGGCGCTCGAGCGCTTCGCCCATGTCGAGCCGTGGGAGGCCGCGCGATGACCGGGTCTGCTGGCGCGGTCGCCGCCGTGCTCGCCCCGGCGCCGGCGCACACGAATTCGACGGCCGGTGCGGCGCGCATCGCCGCCGCCTCCGCCCGGGCCCGCGCCGAGGGGCGGGCCGCCCTGATCCCGTACGTGGTCGCTGGCTACCCCGACGCTTCGGGCTCCTTCGACGCCGCCTGCGCGGCGATCGACGCGGGCGCTGACCTGCTCGAGGTCGGCCTGCCGTACTCCGACCCGCTCGCCGACGGCGCCACGCTCCAGCGTGCGTCGCAAGGCGCGCTCGCCGCCGGTGCCACGTTCGATTCGAGCCTCGCGCTGGTCGCTAGGATCGCGGCCGCCCGGCCTCGCGTGCCACTGGTCGCGATGGGCTACGCGAACCAGCTGATCGGCGGCGGCGACGGGCGCGATCGGGCACACGCACTGGCGGGGGCGGGCGTTGCGGGCGTGATCGTGGCCGACCTCACGCCCGACGAGGGAGCGCCGTTCGAGTCGGTCGCTGCCGAGGCGGGCCTCGCCCTGGTCTACCTCGTCGCGCCGACGACCGCTCCTGCGCGTCGCGCCGCGGTGGCCGCCCGATCTGGCGGATTCCTGTACTGCGTGTCGCTCGTGGGCGTTACCGGCGCGCGCGTCGCCCTCCCGCCGAGCGTCCGGCGCCTCGTCCGCGAGGTCACCGCCGTCTCGCCGGTCCCGGTCGCGGTCGGCTTCGG
>JAJZRG010000038.1 GCA_021802825.1 Chloroflexota bacterium | reverse complement strand
CGGAGGAACTCCGGGTTCGACACCACCCGCACGCGCACCCCCGGCTGGGCGGCTTCGGCAGCCAGAATCTCGAGCGCCTCGCAGGTGCCGGGCGGGACGGTGCTCTTGACGATCAGCACGAGATCCGTACGGATCGTGGAGGCGAGCTGTCGAGCCGCGCCGGCGATCTGAGTGAGGTCGGGCGTACCGTCGGCGCGCGGCGGGGTGCCAACGCACAGGAGGGCGTGGCTGACGCCGTCGAGGGCCTCCGCGATGTCGCTGGTGAAGCGGAGCCTGCCCGCCTGCCGATTGCGGTCCACCATCTCGGCCAGCCTGGGCTCCACGATCGGGATCCCGCCCCGTTGGAGGATGGACAACCGCGCCGGACTGGCCTCCAGGCACGTGACGCTGTGGCCGGATTCCGCCATGCAGGCCGCGGCGGTAAGCCCGACGTAGCCGGCCCCCACGACACACAGCCGAGTTGGCGCCATCACGATCGGCCGGGGGGTGGTCATCGAAGTCCTCCGCTTAGGGTGCTGGTGCGACCGTCGGCTGCCACGGGCGCGAGTCGGCCGACCTGGACGGAATGCAGGTCCCAGTAACGCGACCGAGCCTCGAGGAGCTCGCGATGCGTGCCACGCTCCAGGATGCGACCGTGGTCGAGCAGGATGATCTGGTCAGCGCCTTTCACGGCGCCCAGCTGGTGGCTGACGACGATGGTCGTGCGCCCCTCCGCCAGCCGGTCGAGGGCTGCGACGAGCACGGCCTCGGCCTTGGCGTCGAGACCGGTGGTCGGCTCGTCGAGCACGAGCACCCTGGGGTCGCGGGCCATTGCCCGCGCGACGGAGATGCACTGCCTCTGTCCCCCAGACAGGGTCGACCCGCGCTCGGACACGAGCGTGTCGTACCCGTCGCGGAGGCTCTCGAGCACCTCGTCGACCCCTGCCGCGCGGGCGGCGGCGATGGATTCAGCCCGCGAGAGGCGTGACCCGACGGCGCCGTAGGCGATGTTCTCCCAGACGGTGCTACGGAAGATGTAGGGCTCCTGGGTCACCATCGCCACCCGTTCGCGGAGGCCGGCCAGGGTCAGGTCGCGCAGGTCCACGCCGTCGAGTCGGACACTGCCGGTCGTCGGGTCATAGAAGCGCGGGACAAGCCGGACCAGCGTGCTCTTGCCCGATCCAGTGGCACCCACGATGGCAAGCCGCGTGCCTGCCGGTACCTCCAGCCCGATGTCTTCGAGCACTGACCGACCCGTCGCGTATCGGTAGCCGACATGGTCGAAGGTCAGCGTGCCGGGGCCGGGACCCGGGGGGCGAGCCGAGGGCCGCTCTGGAACCTCCTCCGCCGTGTCGAGGACTTCGGCGATCCGCTCGGCGGCAGCCATCCCCTGGCCGAACACGATTGCCAGCTTGGCCGTCTGCCGGATCGGCGTGTAGGTGGCCCTCAGGTAGGCCGTGAACAGCAACAACTCGCCGACGGTGAGCTGGCCGTGGATGATGGCGAGCGCGCCGAGCCACACCACAGGCACCGCGCCGAGAGCCATGATCCCGCCGGTCACGCTCGTCAGGCCCGACTGCAACGCGATCGCGCGCCGGCTCGCTGCGAGCCCGTTGGCGGTGGCGTTTGCGAAGCGGTCGGCCTCATCGGCCTCCCGCCCGAAGACCTGGACGGCGGAGATGGCCGCGAGCACCTCCTGGGCCACGCCGGAGGCGACGCCTTCCTGGCGGCGTGCCTGGCGGACGGCGCCCTTGAGACCCGCGATCATGCGCCGGGCACTGAGGTGCAGGACGGGAACAAGAGCCAGCGTGATCAGCGCGAAGCGCCAGTCGACGAGGAACATGATCACGACGATGCCGACCATCGTGAGCACGTTGTTGAGCAGGGTTGGGACGGCCGTGATCATCATCGCCTGGAGTGCCTGCGCGTCCCCGCTCAGGCGGCTCATCATGTCGCCGGTCGTGCGAGCGTCGTGGAAGGCGAGGGACTGCGCGGTGAGGTGGCCAAACAGGGCGACCCGAACGTCGTACACGAGGCGCTGCCCGGCTTGGGCGAGCCAGACCGAAGAGGCGTAGCCGAAGACCCCGAGCCCCACGGCGATGAGCGCCATTCCGGCGGCGAGGACCGCGAGACGTGCGTCCGGCGCGGCCGGCACGAAGCCGAGGAATGCCGGCAGCGGGATGGTGTTGAGGACGCTGTCGAAGATCAGCTTCAATGGCCACGGCGAGATCCACTGGAAGACCGTCTGGACGACGCCGGCCGCGATCCCCAGTGCGAGCGTGCCACGGACCGGACCGAGGAACGGCATGAAGCGACGCAACACGCGTCCGGTCCCGGCGGCGGGGGCCGCCGCGGCGCCTGGCGTGGAGGGGCTCGCGCCTCGGCGCGGTGCCTGGCCGGCCATGCCGGTGCGCCCCCTACCGCCAGCGCGCAAGGCGCGGTCCTCCGGCCCCTGTGCTGACAGCCAGGCCGGCTGGGCGGGCCATGGCCAGGATCCCCGCCGCGACGGCCCGCCAGCTGAAATGGGCCACCGCGCGCCTCCGTGCCCTGAGGCCCAGTGTGCGAGCGGCGGTCGGGTCGTCGAGCAGTGCGGTCAAGGCACCGGCGAGCGCGGCGGCGTCCCCAGGAGGGACGAGTCGGCCGGTGCCGTCCAGCATCGCCTCGATGGGCTCGAAGCGGGAGGCCACGATCGGGCGCGCGGCCGCCATCGCCTCCACAACCTTGAGCGGCGAGAAGTAGAACCCCTCGCTCAGACCCGGGTGGTGATACGGAGCGACGGCCACGTCGAGGGCGGCAAGGTAGCCCGGCACGTCAGCGCTGGGCACCGGCCCGGTGAGGTGACATCGGTCGGCCAGGTCCAGCTGGCTGGCGCGGACCTTCAGGTCCGCGAGCGCGGGGCCCTCGCCCACCAGCAACAGGTGGAGGCGCGGTCGCCGCGGCACGAGCAGGGCAACCGCGTCCATCAGCGTCCCGACGCCGTGCCACGGCTTCATGCTGCCGACGAAGCCGACCAGTTCAGATCCGTCCACGCCGAGGGCCGAGCGGATCGCGGCAGCTGCGGAGGCGTTCCGCTGCGGGGCGAATCGGTCGGCGTCCACCCCGTTGGGGGTCGTCTGGACGGAGGCGGCCCCGCGAGCCTGGCTCCAGATTGCCATGGGTGGTGAGACGGCGAGCACGGTGGCCCCTGTCAGGGCGCTCCGCTCCGCGTCCTCCGCCTGCGTCACGAGCGTCAGCCCAGCGTGCCGCGCCCGTTCCGCCGCGACCGGAGCGTTCACCTCCACCACGCGCGGCACGTCGAGACGGGCCGCGAGTTCCCCGCCGGTCCCGGCGAAGAGGGAGAGACGCTCGACGATGAGCTCGGCGCCGAAGCCGGCGACGCGGTCCTCGGCCCAGGCAAGGAAGTCCTCGACCGCTTGCCGCTTGGCCCTTTCGCCGGGCGTTCCCGACGGGAGTGGTGGGCAATCGAAGAGGTCGAGCTCCACGCCCGGCGGCGGCTCGCCCACCGCGCGCATGGCGAACAATCGCACTTGGGCGCCCACGTCCACCAGGGCGCGGCAGACCTCGGCCACGTGGACGGACGCTCCCTTGACGCCCCCGACCGGGATGCCCGGGTCGGGGAGGAGATACGCGACCCGCATCTCAGGCGGCTTCCTGGGCGGCCGGTCGGCCGAACAACGGGGAGACGGCCCGGATCATGCCGCCCCGGTCGAAGCTCTCGACCACCCGCTCCCGCGCCTGCCGGCCGAGCTGTCGCCGGAGGTCTCGATCGGTCGCAAGCGTGGCCAAGAGGTCGGCCAGGGCTGCCGAGTCACCCGGCGCTGCCAGGAGGCCGGTCTGACCGTGGATCACCACCTCGGGGATGCCGCCGACAGTGGTGGCCACCACGGGCAACCCGGTCGCCATCGCCTCGAGGAGCGAGTTGGGGATCCCGTCACGATCGCCGTCGGCGAGCACCACGCTCGCCTGGACGAATGCGTCCGCCTGGAGGTAGGCCGCCGCGACTTCCTGGTGGGTGCGCGCGCCGAGAAACCGTACGCTCCCGGACAGCCCGAGAGCCCTCGTGCGGGCATCGAGTGCCCGCAGCTGTGGCCCGACGCCGATCACGTCGAGCTCGACCCGATGACCGGCGGCCCGGGCCTGCGCCAGGGCCTCAAGGAGGATCGGGTAGCCCTTCTTCTCGACGAGCCTGCCCACCGCCAGGAGTCGGAGCGGCGACGCGCCGGGATCAGCGATGACCGAGGCGCCCCACCGGCCGACCGGGGGGCGGAAGCGAGCGGTGTCGACGCCGTGGTAGGCGAGCACGATCTTGGCGCCACCGGCACCGGGCAACGCGCGGAGGGCCGCCGCCGCCGACTCGGAGCAGACGAGGACGAACTCCGCCGCAGCCACCTTGCGACCCAGCAAGTCGGGTGCCGAGAGGTACAGGTCTTTCGCGTGAGCAGAAAAGCTGAAGGGCAGGCCAGTGAGGAGGTGGACGAAGTGAGCCACCGATGCCGGGCCATGGGCGAACGCCGCGTGGAGGTGCCGAGCGTCCTCCGCCTCGAGGAGCAGCGCGAGCCGCCCTGCCTCGGCGAAGTGACGCAACGACGAGAGATGGTGGCGCTTCCAGGCGAGATATCCCAGAACCCCGAGGTAGCGGCGGGGCGAGCGGGCCAGCAGGCGGCAGTGGGCGGTGACGGTCGCGCGGGCGGTTGCCGCCCCCTGACGCCAGCCACCGGGCGGATGAAGGTACACGAGCGGGCTTGCGACCCGGGCCACGTCCGGCTGCACGACCGCCTCGCCCGGATGGGCCAGCGCGTACAGGCGGAGCGACACGCCGCACTCCTCGAGTCCCAGGATCTCGTCGAGGATGAACGTCTCCGAAAGGCGCGGGAAACGCTTGGTCAGGTACCCCACGGTGCCGCTCATGCCGGCATCAGCCGAGGCAGCCCGGTCGGGCGGAGCCGCGGCAGCCCGTGGATGACAGCCGGCTCCGAGGCGGGGCGCCCAACCTCGTCCAGCAGCGCGTCGCGCACGCGCCGCGCCCCGTCGAGGTCAATCCCGACGATGCCCCGCGGGCCGTCTGCCAGTGCTGCCCGGAGCGGCGCCGTCAGGCGCTCGGCCAGATCATCGCCGGGCTCCACGACGCGCACCAGACCGCGCTCGGCGAACAGCCCGGCGCGGATCGCCTGCTCGCGACGTGGCCACGTCCGCGGGATCACGACCGTCGGCACACCGCTCGCAACCGCTTCGCACAGGGTGTTGTAGCCGCCCATCGTGACGATCGCCGCAGCTCCCGCCATGACCCGCTCGAGGTCCGGGACGAACTCAACGACGCGCACGCCGTCGACGGTCGCCGCCTCGGCCGCGAGCTCCCGCCGGATAGACGGCCGCATGAGCGGGCCCGTGACAAGGAGCCCCTGGATCCCCACCTTCGCGGCCGCCCGCAAGGTTGCCTGCAGGACCGGGATACCGTCCTCGCCGCCGCCGGCCGTGCCCAGCACGTAGGGCCCGGCGGGCAGGTCGTCGGTCCCCGCCGGGACCGCATGGGGTAGCGAATCGCCGTGCCGCGAGACGTACCCGCAGTAGGAGACGCGCGAGCGCAGGCGGTTCGGGATGCCGTACGCTGTCGCCACGTCCAGGATGTCTCTCGATCCGTAGACGAGCACGCGGTGGTAGACGTGCTCGAGCGTGTCGAGCACCCCCTGATCCTCCCACGTCCTCCGAACGCTGGCCGGATCGTCCAGGATGTCGCGCAGTCCCAGGACGATGCGCGCCTCCGGGACGTGCCGGCGAAGGGCATCGAACATCGGGAGCAACTCGCCCTTCATGCCCTGGGGCGCGTGATCGACCAGCACGGCGTCGGGCTGGAAGCGCCGCGCCACATCGGCGATGATGGCCGCCCGCGCACGGCTCACGACGCCGAAGCTGATCTGCCGGTCACGCGCCGCGTACTCCTCGGGCGCCACCTTGACCACCGACGGCAGCGTCACCAGGGAGAGGCCTCGAGGCATGGGGAAGCGTGCAGCCACCGGTGAGCCGCTGACGAGCACGATCTGCAGCTGCCGGGTGGTGCGCAGCAGGTAGTTGGCGATGGCCAGGTTCCGTCGAAGGTGGCCCAGACCGTAGGTGTCGTGGGAGTAGAGCAGGAGGCGCCGGAGTCGGGGCTCGGCATCGACATCGGCAAAGGCGCCGTTCACTGAGTCGAAGGCGGTGGGGACGCGGACCGCCGTCATGAGTGTTCCTCCTCGAGTCCACCCGCCGGTCGGGGGGACGCCGCTGGTGTCGCCACCCGAGGTGGTGGCCCAGCACGCCGGAGATCCGGCGGCATGACAGGAGCGTCGCGGACTAGGCGGAGCCTCCGATGAGCCCGCGATGAGAAGGTTCTCACCGCTCCGACCGAGCCCGATGCAGGCGGCGCGGTGGCCGCACCGCGGTCGCCGATCGGCGCTTTGACGGACGCTCGATGCTCCGTCGGATCAGGTCGCGGCGAGGATCTTGAGCCAGCGTGCCCGGACCGATGGCGTCGCCCGGATGGACCGGAGCCAGCCGTGGGGGACGCGAATCCGCCGCTCATCGGCAGGTCCGAGCCCCTTCGCGCTCGCGAGCAGGGCGCAAATCGGGCCGCTGTGGCTCACGATCAGCAGGTTCGCGTGGCCGTCTGCCTCCGTGGTCAGCTCCAGCGCCGCCTCGATCGTGCGGTGCCACATCAGGCCGGCGGATTCGCCGCCCGGAGGCGCCGCACCGTGATCCCGCCACGCGCGTGCCGCGTCTCGCCCAAGCTCCTTGATCTGGTCCCACGCGAGGCCGGTGTAGTCGCCCATGTCCTGTTCCCGGAAGCGGTCCTCGACCACCCTCTGGCCGGGCCGGGCGACCGGCGGGACAGCGAGGTTCGCGGTCTCGACCGCTCGCCGCAGTGGTGACGTCACGACCACGGACAGGGCGAGCCGATCGAGCGCGGATCGGGCCGCCCGTGCCTGGCATTCGCCACGAGGGCTCAGGGGGGGATCGAGCCGCGAGCCGAGGTACGTGCCGGCGGGCGCCGCGGTGACGCCGTGGCGGAGCAGCACGAGGCGCGGCCACGAGGCGTGGGCCCGAAGGTCGGTCATCGCACGCTCACCCGGGCGGTCGCGCGCGTCGCGCTGCCGGCTCGGGTGCAGAGCCTGACCCGCCCCGGTCTCGTCGCATCGCAGCAGGGGCGGAACGCATGGGTGTCATCGACGATAGTCTCGGTCAACACCGCCAGTGGCGTGGCAATGCTGGGCGACGTGACCTTGCGGAGCTGCTCCATCGACGCCGGCAGATACACGGGCGCCGCCTGAATGTCATGAACAAGGGCCTCCGAACTGAGATCGTGGTTCTCTGCGGCGCGCGGCCCGCCCCGACCGGCGCTCCTTATCCGGAGCTGGCGGGGATCGATGCCGGCAAGGGGGCTGCGCTGAGCCCGCCCGGCTCGCTGACCGGGACGGGCCGCGGTTCGGTCGGCCCCCGGCGATAGGCCGCGGCGATTGCCGCCTCGAGTGAGCTCTCGACCGGCGCCGGCTCGAACGCGGGGATCAGCAGCGCCGCGTGCCGGCCGGGCGCCGGCATGTTCGCGGAGCGTGCCACGTGCACTCGGATGGACCCTCCCTCCGGGCGCGAGATGAGGGCAGTGCCGTCCTCGAGGTGTCGCGGCAGGTCATCGAAGCGGAGCTGGAACAGGTCCCAGACCGACCGTCCGAGCAGGCCGACCGCCGCCGGGGTTGCGTCCACGATCACGCCATGGTCATTGGTGATCACCACGGCGGGGCCGCGCGGCGTCAGGCGGAGCAGCCCGCTCGGGCGCAGCTCGAAGCTGTCGACCGTGACGGTGAGGCCGCGCCTTTTCGCGAAAGCGTTCCACCACGTTGTGACGCGGGTCTGCATGCGGGCGAGTGTCACCGCGTCGCGCCAGGCGGTGAGCACCAGGACCTGCGCTCCATCGCCGGCACACCGAGCAGCAAGCTGGGAGGCGGCGACGTCCGACTGGCCTGGAACCCACGCGCGCTCGGCCACGAGTTCATCGATCACCGCCTCGAGGCGCTCGGGCGACACCTGCAGCTTGGTGATGCGCATCACCGTGGCAGCGCTTGGCTCGAAGGTGCTCACGACCTGGTCGACGAGGTCCCATCGCTCCGTCGTCCCAAGCGCGACAATCTCGGCGATCCGCCCCGTCCGGCAGGGAAGCCGGTTCGCCCGCGCGAACGCCGTGGCCGCATCCTCGGATTCCCAGCCCGAGACCAGTACGATCGTCGCCTCCTCGCCCTTGGAGGAGACGCCGAACCAGTGCGCGAAGAGGCCCTCCACCCGGGCCACGGAAGGGCCCTCGTAGAACGCCTGAAGCTCAGGATCTGCGGCGCGCAGGAGATCCGGGGGTACTGAGGCGCGGAACACGCTCAGCAAGCCGGCGGGCACGCTTCCTCCTCATCCTCCGCAACTGTCCGGATTCGCAGATCTTCGGCCAGCGGCGGGCGAAAGGCAAGGGTTCAAGACCTTGCGGAATCGTTTACGGAAGGGCCAAGGCCCAAGTGGCGGAGGTGACAACAGGAAGCCGACGTCGGCCCCTCGGCCGGCGGTGATCTGGACCGGCCGTCACCCGGAAGATCCCACCTCGCCGTGGCCCCGAGATCCTGCAGTCACTCGGGTCCTCGCCCACCGAGTCGGGCGCCGGTATCAGAACGGGCGTTCGACAGTCCGAACACGATGCGGTATCGTTGGTGCAGCGGCACCAAGGGGTGCCACAGAACGCGGCACACGATCACTCCCTCTCATCGGTCCTCGGCGAGAACAGGTTCGCTGGGGTCCGCACGAGAAGGAGTTCTTCTTTGTTCACGCACACCAGGGACAAGACGCTGACCTGCGTCGACTGCCGCCAGGAGTTCACGTTCACCGCGAGCGAGCAGCAGTTCTTCGCCGATCGCCAGTTCAGCGAGCCTCGTCGCTGCCCGTCGTGCCGTGCCAGCCGGAAGGCCGCGCGCGGCGCCTCTGACGGCGGCTACGCGAGCGGCGGCTACTCGGCCGGCGGCTACGATCGGCCCCAGCGGGAGATGTTCAGCGCAACGTGCTCGAGCTGCGGCCGCGAGGCCCAGGTGCCGTTCCGCCCGAACGGCAGCAAGCCCGTCTACTGCAGCGACTGTTTCAAGACGCAGCGGCGCTCGTTCTAGCACTCCGCCGCACATGAGGGGTCCGAGGCAATCTCGGGCCCCTCTCTCATGCCCCCGGCCGGGCGCGCTGCCAGGCACTCCGTCTTGCCCCGGCCGGGCGTGCTGCCAGCTCGACGTTGCGTCGCCCGCCGCTGTTGCCTCGCCCGGGCGTGCACGAGTCGACCCGCTCGACCTGTGGAAGCGGGCGCCCACACCCGCCGAGCTCCAGCGTAGTCTGGTTCCCATGCGCATCCTGGCGCTCACGTGCGAGGTCCTGTCGCGGCCGTTCTACCTGTCGGCGGCGCGGTCTCCCCACGTCGTTGACGTCCGTCTGAACGTCCGCGGGCTGCATGACCGGCCAGCCGGCCTGCGCGAGACCCTGCAGGCGGGGATCGACGCAACCGCCGATCCCTACAAGCGGGTGGCGGTTCGAGCAGGTCGAGGGGTCACTCGTGCTCATCCGGCGCCTGATCGAGGGCGACTGGGGCGACTCGGACTTCCTCGTCCTCCAGCCCGGGCAGCGGCTGGCCATGTCGTACGACGACTCGGTCGTGCGCGGCGTCCCGGGATAGCCTGCCAGTCCAGAAGCGGAGCCCTCGTCAATGTCCCCAAGCCAAGGAGCGCGTCATGCCCCAGATCGTCGACTTCAGCAGCGTCTCCACCGCAGGTCTGGAGACGTCGCCGGTCGCGCCCGCACTCGCCGGCCTGCGCGCGAACGAGGCTCGCTACTACAAGAACAAGTACAACCACGACTTCGCGGTGGAGTCGGCGGACAGGGCCACCGAGACCGTCGAGTGGCTGCACCGCATCCTGCGGGAGGAGCGCGGCCTCGTCATCGCGTCGCGTCCGCTCGAGGCGACGGAGTTCCAAGTTGAGGGCATCCGGATGGCGTACGTGTTCTACGAGAGCGGCCTGGCGATCAACGTGATGTACCCGATCGACGATGCCTCGAAGCGGGCGGTCGGGTTCAAGCTCTCGGACGGGATGGAGGTCCCGGCCGAGCTCGCCTCGCGGTTCAAGTTCGCGCGCCAGAAGTCGAAGCTCGCGGGCACGATCCGCGGCTCGTTCTTCGTGATCAAGGGCCAATACTGAGCAAAGCAGCGGCGTCGGGCGCCCGGACCTCCGGGCCAGGAGGCCGAGGAGCCGTCGGGCCACCGGGAGGGCGACGACGTCTCCGACTCGCAGGTGCGCGAGGAGGACCAGCTGGTGATGCCCCTCGTCATCGGCCGGGCCGTGCGCCTGAACCCGGTCGTCACGATCTTCGCCGTGCTCGTCGGGCTGACCCTCGGTGGCGTGCTGGGCGGCGTGCCGCCGCGCTCAACGTCGTGTTCCGGGAGCTGTACCCCGACAGAGAGGCGAGCCGACGGCGCGACGGGACGGTCGGCTGAGCTTCGCCGCTCGCGCGTCCGCTGTCCGTTTGAGCCCGCTATCCCTTCGAACGCGCCCGGGCGAACGCCTCGCGATACTCCTCGCGCAGCCGAGACGCCAGGACCTCGAGCTGGGCCGCCTCGGCGCTACCGGGTGTCGCGTCCGCGGCGCGACGCTCGACCTCCCGCCACTCCTCGAGGATGGCAGCTATCGACCGAGGGACGTCGTTGATGCTGGCCGCGCTCTCGTTCGGCCCGAAACCCTCCCGCGCAATCGCCGACTGGCGACGGCTCCCGTTGAGGATGCGTGCGGCGATCACCTCAACCTGCGCGGCGATCTCCACGAGCCGGGGGTCGTCGAGGGGCAGCGTGCGCTTCTCCTCCTCGAGCCCGCTCAGCGTCGCCAAGTCGCGCATGAGCTCGTCAGAAGTGGCCCGGAGCGCCTTCGAGGTAGCCATCGCCGCGAAGTCTGGCACACAGGCGGGAATCGAGCAGCCGAGTCCTGACCGTCCGAGCCTGACTCCGGGGTCAGGCGCCGGGGCCCCGGCGCAGGCGCTCGAGCTCCCGACGGAGACGCTTGCTGGGACGGCCCTCGCCCCGGATCAGCACGATCTCCGGCCCGGCCTCCCGCACCACCGGCGGGCTGTGGTCTGCGTAGCAGGTGGCGGCGGCTGGGGCGCCGACCCGCGACTCGATGGCCCGCACGACCTCGACCACCCGTTCCCGGTCCGCGATGAAGGCCTCCACCCGATCGCCCACCCGAACCCTCGTCGAGGGCTTCGCCGGCGACCCGTTCACGCGGACGTGGCCGCCCTCGCACAGCCGCGTCGCGAGCGGGCGCGTCTTCACGAGGCGCACCGCGCACAGCCAGCGGTCGATGCGCGTCTCGTCGGTCGTGCCGGGATCAGTCACGCGCCCAAGGATCGCACGGGTCGAGAGGTCGTCGTGTCAGGACGCAACGGTGTCTCGTGGAGTCAGGACCGGCCGAGCACCACGTCGATTCCGGCCAGGACGAGCTCGAGGCTCGAGGCGGAGAGGCGGCCCGCCCGCTCAGTCAGGGACGTGCGGTCGAGCGTCACCAACTGGGACACGTTGGCGACGGAGGGCTTCGCGAGTCCAGTGGCCCGCGCACGAAGCAGAACGTTGCCCGGCGCGTCGGCCCAGCGCGTGTTGCTCGTGAGGACCACGCAGACCGCCGTCCGCAGGCCGCTCGCGTTGAACGCGTCGCCCTGCACAACCACGACGGGGCGCCGGTATCCGGGCTCGGACCCGACGGGATCGCCGAAGTCCGCCCACCAGACCTCGCCCTGGGCGATCACCACTCCGACGACTCGAGGGTGCGGCGGGCGGACCGTGTGGCGAAGCCGCCGCTGTCAGGCTGCCCGACGTCGGCGATCACCGCGTCGAGGCCGGCGGTCACCTCGTCGGGCGCGTGGCGCGCGACGTACTCCCGGAGGGCCGCGCTGTAGACCTCGGACCGCGAACGGCGGGATCGCTTGGCGAGGCGGTCGACCCTCTCGAACAGGTCGTCAGGGACCGACACGGCAGTTTTCATACCCCAAGTATAACGGCGACCCACGCGAACAGGATGGCCAAGGCGAGGCTCCCTACGGTCGGCACCAGCAACCGTAAGTGTTAGACTACCGTTCGTGCAAGCTTACCGAGGATCTCGCCAACTCGACGCGCTGGGCGACCCGAGTCGCCGCGCAATCGTGGCAGTCCTCTCCGAGGGCCCGGCGCCCGTTGGGATCCTCGCAGCACGGCTGCCCATCAGTCGGCCCGCCGTGTCGCAGCACCTGAGGGTCCTCAAGGGAGCCGGCCTGGTTCGGTACCGGGCCGAGGGCACGCGCCGGGTGTACTCGCTCGACGACGCGGGAATCGACGAGATCCGTGCCTTCCTTGCGCGGTTCTGGCAGGACGACCTGCGCCGCTTCGCCGTGCACGTATCCGAGTTGACCGATCTCGAGGCCACTGCGGCCGAATCCGAGGAGCGCGCATGACCCGGGAGCTGGACGCCGTCACGGCCGAGATCGAGGTGCCGGTCGATCCGGCAACGGCATTCGATCTCTACGTCACCCGTCCTGGACGGCGCCATCCGGCGGAGGGCCTCTCTGGGGCGCCGGCCGAGATCATCTACGAGCCGTTCCCGGGCGGTCGGTGGTATGAGCGGTCAGGCGGCGGGCGCGAGTGCGATTGGGGCAGGGTCGTCGAATGGGACCCACCCCATCGGCTCGTGCTGGCGTGGATGGTCGGCGCATCCACGGGAGAGTGGGCGTTCGATCCCGATCCCGCACACGCAAGCCGAGCCGAGATCACCTTCGACCCCACCGATCGCGGCACGTGCGTGCGCGTTCGCCACACCGGCCTCGATGCGCACGGGTCAGGGGCGGCCGCGATCCGCCGCGGCGCGAGCCGTGGCTGGGTCGAGGACCTCGAGGACCTGCTCCTCGCTGCCGGCAGGCCGGGCGCAACGCATTCGTCACCCCAGGAGTAGCCAGCATGGAGTTCATGGATGCCCAGGCCATCCTCTTCGTCGCCGACTGCGAGCGTGCTGCGGCGTTCTACGGGAACCTCGGTTTCACAGAGACATTCCGCGTTCCGCGCTCCGCGCCCATCAAGATCGAGATGGTCCTGGGTGGCTTTGGGCTAGGCCTTGCGCTACCGGGTCCTGCGGCCGCGAGCCACCACATCACCCCGGTCGTCAAAGGGAACCGCGCCTGCATCACCGTCTGGACGGACGACTGCGAGGCGGCCTACCGGGCGGCGCTCGCTGCCGGCGCGGCCAACAATCTCGCTCCCCATCCGTTCCTCGGTGGCGGGCTCCTGGTCGCGATGGTTGAGGACCCGGACGGGCACCCGGTGCAACTCGTTCAGCGGGTCGGGCCCTGATCGCAACGGCCCGTCCGGGTACGGGCGGTCCGTGACCACTCCAGAACGGCCCGCGGCGGCGCAGGCTGGGCCAAGAGCGACACGATCGGCGGCAGGCCTTCGCCTGCGATCCGAGCAGAGATACCCGCCCTCGCGGGACGCTCGATCCACGCCGTCCGCCTCGGAGTCCCAGCGTCTGATCGAGAGCGAGCGCCAAGCGGCCTCAGGCTCATGACTCGCCCGACGCCAAGCCACGTCGCCCCGCCGCAAGCCACGTCGCCCCACCGGACGGGGGCGGGGATAGTACCGGCCCCCACCAAAGGGCTACTGGCCTGCCCGGGCGGACCGGACTACCGTCATGGGGCGCCAGCCCTTCGGCGCAACCCCGGCTGGAGTCCCCATCCGCGTGAACCGCCATCGGCAGCCTCCCGCAGCCCTGCGCGAGCTCGCCGCGTCTGGCGACCTCCTGCGGCGGACCGCCCGCCTGCTCGCCCCCGTCGCGACCGGCGTGGTGTTCGTCGTCGTCCTGCTCGCCGGCGGGGCTCCGACGCCGTACCTCCAGCTGCCGTACATCCCGATCATCCTGGGCGCCTACGGCGGCGGCACGCGGGTCGGCCTGGCCTACGGCCTCGCCTGCGCCGTCCTGTTCAACCCCGTCCTCACGCTCGTCGACCTCGAGCACAACGGCGAGCCGTTCGGTATGCCGTGGGTGGTCCGGGGCGCGATGTTCATCACCGTCGGGCTGATGCTCGGTTGGCTGTTCTCGCGATCGCGGGCGGCCCTCTCGGCGTGGCGCGACACCGCGCTCCAGGTGACCGCTGCCCACCAGGAGGGCATGGTCGCCCTGGCACGGGCCGCCGAGGCCAAGGACCCGACGACTGGCGACCATCTGTTCCGGTGCCGGGACCTCGCCGGGGCGCTGGCGCGCGATCTCGGGCTCGCCGAGCCGCTGGCGGCCGACATCGCGTGGTCGGCGATGCTCCACGACATCGGCAAGCTGTACGTGCCCGAGCACGTGCTCCTCAAGCCGGCTGAGCTCACGCCCGAGGAGTGGGCCCTGATGCGCACCCACCCGGCGCGCGGCGCCGAGCTCCTTGACCGCAGCCGCACGTTCGAGACCGCGCGCCGGATCGCCCGGTGGCACCACGAGAACCTCGACGGCTCGGGGTACCCGGACGGCCTCCGGGGCGACGCCATCCCGCTCGAGGCGCGAATCGTCCGGATCGTGGACGCGTGGGACGCCATGACCAACGACCGACCCTACCGGCGGGCGCTGACCCCCGAGCAGGCGCTCGACGAGCTGATGCGCTGCCGTGGGACCGCATTCGACCCCGAGCTCGTCGCCGTGTTCGCGCGGCTCGCCGAGCGCGGCCTGCTGCTGCCCGTCCTGGCGCCACAGGGCGCCAGGACACTCCCCGCCGACCGGCTCGCGATAGCGTTGCCGTAGGCCGCGATCGGCGCGGCTCGGCCGCTGGTGGCCCATCCCGGCACCGGCCACGACGCGAGGCCTCGGCCGCCGGGCCGGCATCCCAGCGCCGGCGAGCGCGCTCACGACGGCCCCGAGCACCTGACACTCGCGCCGGGCGACCCGCTGGCCCTCGGCCGGATCACCTGGGAGCAAGAGGCGGCGGCGTCCAGTCCCTGTCGTCGATGGCCGCCCGGCTCGATGAGCTGGTCGTCCAGTTCAAGCTGGTCGACGACGGTCGGGGCGATGCCGCCGTCAAGGTCGTCCGGCGCCGTCGCTCCGCCGACTGGAAGGCCGCCTGACCCCACCCGACCCATGCTGTTTCGGGACGGCGGCCGACTCCCCCCGGTCGCCGTCCTCGCTTCTCCGCTCGTGCCCGGCCTGCCAGCCAAGGATCGCCTGGCTGGGCGACCACCTGATCATCCTGCCCAATCTGGATGGCCTGTTCGGTGCTGCCCCGCCGGCCACCGGCGACAGACCGGGACTTGCGGGCAAACCCTCATTGCCAAGGTAGCGCGCCGGGTGGTGGACTGCGCGCAGACGGCCGATCGGCTCATGGCTCGCTTGGACGCTGTGCCTCACAACAGCTCGACGTCGTCACGTAGCGATCGGAGCGTGTCAGTTGAGTACCAAGAGACTAGGAGTCAGAGCAAAGCTGCTCGGTATGGCCGGGCTCCTACTGGGCTTCATGGCCACGATCGGGGTCCTCTCGATCATGAACCTCGGCGGTCTGCAGGGTTCGGCAGACGTGATGTATCAGAAGAACGTCGTACCCCTCGGGGACATGGGCCGCGCATACGCGCAACTCGAGATCAGCCGGCTCCAGTTCAACAAACACATGCTCGAGCCTGACGCCAAGAAGCTGGTCGCCGTCGAGGAGCAGATCCTGGCGGCGGACAAGGCGGTCGACGCTCATCTCAGGGCGGTCGAGCCCACCCTGTTTACCGGCGAAAGCAAGGCCACGCTTGCCGAGCTCCGTGCGGGACTGGATGCCTGGCGGTCGGCCCGTGACACCCTGCTCGAATTGAGTCGAGCTGGACACAAGCAGGAAGCGTTCACGCAGGCGGTCACCCTCGCGAACCCGTCCATCACCAAGGCATCGGCGGCGATGGAATCGCTGTACGAGCAGGTGGCGAGCCTTGCCAAGACGCAGCACGACGGCATCAACAGCGCGATCGACTCCAACCGCTCCGTGACGATTGCGCTCCTCCTCCTCGCAGTCCTCGTCGGGCTGGGCATCGCCTTGTGGCTCGCCCGCGGCATCAGCAAGGGCGTCCAAGCCGTCCAGGCAAGCGTGACGTCGCTCGCCGACAGGTGCGCGACCTGGCTCGCCGAGGGCCTCGGCCGGCTGCGCGACAACGACCTCACCTACGCCATCACCCCGGTCACGCCGCGGATCGAGAGGTACAGCGGCGACGAGATCGGCGAGACCGCGGCCAAGACCGACCTGCTGCGCGACAAGATCGTGGCGGCGATCGAGGCCTACAACGACGCCCGGGCCAGCCTGTCCGGCACGATCACCGAGGTCAGGGGGGCCGCCGAGTCGGTCGCCCAGACGAGCGCCCAGCTCAGCGAGGCGGCGACCCAGACCGGGGCGGCCACCCAGCAGGTCGCCACCACGATCCAGCAGGTCGCGGCGGGCGCCGGCGACCAGGCCCGCGCCGCAACCGAGACGAGCGCCGCGGTCTCCGATCTCGGGGCCGTCATCGGCCAGGTCGGCGCCGGCGCCGCCGCCACGACCCGCAAGGTCGAGCAGGCGTCGGCGACGATCGAGCAGATGGCCGGCGCCATCAAGGCCGCGTCCACCGCGAGCGAGGAGGTCAACGCCGTGTCGGCCACCGCCGCCGCCGCCGCCGACAACGGCGCGAGCGCGGTCAAGCAGACGGTCGCAGGCATGGCCAAGATCAAGACCGCGGTCGACGCGAGCGCGGTCAAGGTCACCGAGCTCGGCGCCAAGGGCGAGCAGATCGGCGCGATCGTCGAGACGATCGACGACATCGCCGAGCAGACCAACCTCCTCGCCCTCAACGCGGCCATCGAGGCCGCCCGCGCCGGAGAGCAGGGCAAGGGCTTCGCGGTCGTCGCCGACGAGGTCCGCAAGCTCGCCGAGCGGAGTGGCCGGGCCACCAAGGAGATCGCGGCACTCATCGCCGAGGTCCAGTCGGGCACCACCGAGGCCGTCGCAGCGATGCGGGTCGGGGCGACCGAGGTGGAGACGGGCTCGGAGCTCGCCGCGAAGTCGGGCGCCGCGCTCGACGAAATCGCCGCCGCCGTGAGCGCGACCCGGACCGCCGTGGCCCGGATCACGAGCTCGGTGGAGCAGATGAGCGCCTCGTCGTCCGGCGTGGTCAAGGCAATCGACGAGATCGCGGGCATCGCGGAGGGCAACAACGCGGCCGCGGCGACGATGACCTCGAGCGCGGGGTCCGTCAGCCGGTCGGTCGAGAGCATCGCCGCGGTCGCCGAGGAGAACTCCGCGGCGGCCGAGGAGGTCAGCGCGGCGACCGAGCAGATGAGCGCGCAGGCCGAGGAGGTCGTCGCGTCGGTCCAGAGCCTGTCCGAGATGGCCAACGCCCTCGACGCGCTCGTCCGCCAGTTCAAGCTCGCTGACGACGGGGCCGGACGGCCGGATACGAGGGCCGAGCGGGGCGACCGGGTCGTCAACCGCCGACGAGCGTCGGACTGGAGGGCGGCCTGACGGCCGGCCCCTGCCCAGCGCGGACCCCGCCTCATGGATCGACTTCCCCGGGCGAGCGGCCGGCCCCCCCTCGGCCGCTCGCCCCTCCCATCCCTGACCACAAGGAGCCAGCCGCGATGAGCGCCACCGCAACGGCCTTCGCGCCGACCGGCGTCTCGGCCTTCACCTCGGGCGCCGGAAGCTCGGGCGAGATCCAGATCGTCGTATTCGAGCTCGGCGAGGAACGCTACGGGCTCGACATCGCCACCGTGTACGAGATCATCCGTCACCAGCCGATCACGGCGGTCCCCCAGGCGCCGGCGTTCGTCGAGGGCGTCATCAACCTGCGTGGCCGGATCATCCCGGTGGTGGACCTCCGGGACCGCTTCGGCATGCGGGAGGGCGATCTCACCAAGGCGAGCCGGATCGTGGTGGCCGACGCCGGCGGGAACCGCGTGGGTCTCGTCGTGGACGGCGTGTCCGAGGTGCTCATGGTGCCCACCGAGTCGATCGAGCCGACGCCCGAGGTCGCCGCCAACGCCGACCACGAGTACCTGCGCGGCATCGCGAAGCTCGGCGAGCGGATGATCATCCTGCTGAGCCTCGACGGCCTGTTCGGCGCTAGCGAACAGGCCGTCCTCGCCGACGCCGCAGCCTGAGCGCCCCGCTCGGATGGCAGGCACGGCCAAGGTCCAGGTCATCAACCGGTACGTGACGTCCGCCGCCGACGTCGTCGCCCACGAGACCGGGGCGCCCGTCACGCGCGGCACGCTCCAGATGGAGGCCAACCCGTATACCTCGGACCAAGTGACCGCCATCGTTGGCGTCTCCGGCGCGTTCGCGGGATCCATCTACCTCTCGATGTCGGAGCAGACCGCGCTTGCGGTTGTATCGACCATGCTCGGCCAGGAGATGCGGGAATTCGGGGAGCTCGCCCAGAGCGGGATCGCCGAACTGGCGAACGTCGTGGCCGGCGCGGCCGGTGTCGCGCTGTCGAGCGACGGCCACCAGACCGATCTGACGCCCCCGCTCCTCGTCGTGGGCGCGGGCGCAAAGCTGTCGTCCGTGACGCTCCAGCGGCTGGTCGTGCCGCTGGAGACGGCCGCCGGGACGATCCGGATCCACGTCGCCCTCCGCGAGCAGACCTGATGCCCCTCGCGTTCGACCTCCAGCCCGGCGATGAGCGGCTGTTCACCGACGAGTCCGTCGAGCAGATCGAGCGGATCGAGGAGGGCCTCCTCGAACTCGAGCGCGGCGCGCTCGACGCGACGCTGCTCAACGAGGTGTTCCGCGCCGCACACACGCTCAAGGGGTCGGCAGCGACGATCGGCCATGCCCGGATGACCGGCCTGACCCATGCCATGGAGGACATCCTGGGGGCGATGCGGAGCGGCCGGCTGACCGATCCGCGGCCGCTGACCGACCTGCTGCTCTCCACCGTGGATGTGCTTCGGGCACTGGTCGACGAGGTCTGCCTCGGGGAAGTTCGGACCGAGTCGGCCGAGTCCCTGACCGAAGCGCTCCGGGAGGCCTTCGCCGCCGCGACCTCCCCCGGCGCGGGGTCCGGATCGCCGCCGGCGTCCGGGGTCGCGGTCGGGACATCGGACGCCGCCGGCGGCGCCCTGGGGACGGATCGGCTGCTCGCCCGACTGCTCGCCGAGTTGCCGCCCGGGGACGCGCCGCGCTCGATCATCCGCTGCTCGGTGGATCCCGCGTCCGAGTGGGGATCCGTGCGCCTGCTGCAGCTCGCCATCGAGGCCGAGGCCAGCGGCCGCCTCAGCCTCAGCGTACCGTCACGCGACGAGATCGAGAGCGAGATCGAGAGCAGTGGGATCGTCCTGCTGGTCGAGGGCCTGCCGCACGAGCTCGACGAGCTGCGCACGACGCTGGCCAGCGTCGACGAGGTCACCGAGGTGGATATTCGCCCCCTGGAGGCGGCGAGCGCGGAAGGCGGCCCCGCGGAGCGTCGCCAGGTGGACCTCGGCCCGGAGGCCCGGGGCCTGCTCGGCGCTGACCGGGCCATCACGGGCGAGCGCCTCAAGGCGGCCCAGCAGACGATCCGGATGGATGTCTCACGCCTGGACGAGCTGATGGACCTCGTCGGGGAGCTGATCGTCCAGCGCACCCGAGTCCAGCAGCACGCCCATGACGTCGCACTCCGCGTGGGAGACGATCCGCTGGCTCGCGAAGCGGAGGCCGTGGCCGTCCAGTTCACGCGGATCACCAGCCAGCTCCAGGACCGGGTGACCGGCCTCCGGATGCTGCCGATCGACAGCGTGTTCAGCCGATTCCCGCGGGTCGTTCGCGACATCGCCTCGCGGCTGGGCAAGTCGGTACGGCTGGACATCGAGGGCAAGGAGACCGAGCTCGACCGCTCCGTACTGGAGGAGGTCGGCGACCCGCTCGGCCATCTCGTCCGCAACGCGCTCGATCACGGTCTCGAGACGCCCGAGGAGCGGCGCGCCGCGGGCAAGAGCGCGGAAGGTCGCGTGCGCCTCACGGCGCGCCACGCCGACGGACAGATCCTGATCACCGTGGAGGATGACGGCCGCGGCATGGACGCGGGGCACCTGCGCACGGTCGCGGTCAGCAAGGGCGTCCTGACCCAGGACGCAGCGGCGGCGCTCAGTGACGCGGATGCGTTGCGGTTGATCTTCGCGCCCGGGTTCTCGACGGCCGCCCGCATCACGGACGTGTCCGGGCGCGGCGTGGGCATGGACGTCGTGCGCACTAACATCGAGCGCCTGGGCGGCCGGGTGGAGGTCCGCAGCACGCTCGGGCGCGGTACCCAAGTGGAACTGTCGCTGCCGCTCACGCTGGCCATCATCGGGGCGCTCATGGTCCGCTCGGGCGAGCGCGTGTGCGCCCTGCCCCTGACCGGGGTCGTCGAGACGCTGCGGATCGACCCCGCTGCGCTGTCGACCGTGGCCGGACACCACGTGATCACCCTTCGGGGTCGGGTCGTTCCGGTCGAGGTTCTCGACAATGCGCTTGGCGACCCGCGGCGCCCGATCCGGGCCGGCACGCGGGGACTCATCAACCTCGTGGTCGTCCGCTCCCGGTCGTCCGAGCTTGCGCTGGTCGTAGACGAATTCGTGGGCCAACACGAGATCGTCCTCAAGTCGATGGGCGCGTTCGCCGGGCGCCTCAACGGCGTGGCCGGGGCAACGATCATGGCCGACGGCCGGGTCGCCCTCGTGGCGGACATCGGCGCGCTGCTGCGGCAGCGATCCGACCCTCCGACGGCGCGTCAGCCGACGTTCGCCGCCTGACTTCCCGACGAGCGCGCGTGCTCGGTCAGTTCCAGCGACCGGACGTCCGCCCGGCGAAGCGCCTTCCAGCCGCCCATCAGGCCCACGAGGGCCTCGAGGACCCTGACGTCGAACTGGCCCCGCATTCCGAACCGCATCGTCCACAGCGCGCTGTAGGACGAGCCGGCCGGCTTGTAGGCACGCGCGGACGTGAGCGCATCGTAGGCATCGACGATCGCCACCAGGCGGCTGTCGAACGGGGTTGCCCGACCCTTCGTCCCGGCCGGATAGCCGGATCCGTCGGCTCGCTCGTGGTGCTCGGCGATGATGTGCGCATACGTCGGCTCGACGCCGAGGGCGCTCACGACCATTCGATGGCCCACGCTGGGATGCTCGCGCATGCGCCGCCACTCGTGCTCGTCGAGCGGTCCGGGCTTGTCGAGGATCTCGAGTGGAATCCGGTTCTTGCCGATGTCGTGCAACAGCGCCCCTCGCGCAATGTCCCGGATCCCGTCCTCGCTGAACTCCTTCATGGCCTGCCCCAGCAGCACGGCATAGACCGCGGTGTTGATCGCGTGGGTGTGGGTCGCGAGGTGCTTGCTCATCGTCGCGACCATCGACCACACGAGGCTGTCCATGCCGGTCAGCATCCCGACGATCGCGTCGATCGCCACCGTGGCGTCCTCGAGATCCTCCCGGCCGACCGAACCATGCGTCCTGAAGATGGGCGTCATGACGTAGCCGACCGCCGCATAGGCACGCCGGCTGCGATCAACCGGCGTGCGCGACTCGTCAGCCAGGATGCGGCCCACGGATCTCGCCAGGCCCCGGCGAAGGGCATCGCGATCCTCGGTGCGGATGGCCAGGGCGACCGGATTCCCGACATGGGCGACGACATCCCGTGCGACGGCGCCTGCCGCCGCGTACAGGACATACCGTCCGTCGTGATCGAGGAACACGTCGCAGGGCAGCTCGTCCAGCGAGGCGAGGATGTCCGGCGGGATTTCCTGGTGGGTGTCGCGAATGAGCGCCGACGGAACTCCTCTTCGGCGCCGGGCCGCCGTCGGCTCGAGCTGCGACCCGGTCCTGCCGGGTGCGGGGACGCGGATCGTCATGGCAGAGGTATCGGCTGGGGCGAGCCCGGGCTTGAGCGCCCGGGCGGGGACGATGATCCGTAACCGTTCGAGGGCGGACCCCGATGTTGGAGGGCGGCGCGACCGGCGATAACTGGACCATGGAGCGGCCTGCTGCCCGTACCGGGCTCCCGATGTCCGATCGACGGGGTCTCGAACTCGATGTCGCGGGCTACGAGCGCCTTGCCCGCGAGGTTCGGCCCCTGCTGGGCATCGACCTTGCCTGCTACCGCCCCCACCAGGTCTGGCGCCGGGTGATCGGCTTTGCGACCTCGCACGGATGCGCGAGCCCGGAGGAACTCGTCGCGAGGGCTCGAGCGGACACGGACCTTAGGGCCGCCTTCCGGGACATGCTCACGATCAACGTGAGCGAGTTCTTCCGGGATCCAGCGGTGTGGGAGCGATTGCGAAGCCGGGTCGTGGAACCGCTGGCCGGGAGCGGCCGCAGCATCCGGGTGTGGAGTGCCGGCTGTTCGGCCGGGTACGAGCCCTACTCCATCGCCATGCTGTTCCGCGAGGCCTCGGCCGACGTCCGGGTCCAAATCACAGCGACCGACATCGACGAGACGATCCTCGCCACCGCGCGCACGGGCCGTTATTCCGATGCGCTGATGACTGGCGTGTCCGCGGACCGCCGGGCCCGCTTCTTCACAACGGCCGCGGGAGGATTCCTGGTCCGCCCCGAGATCCGGGCGCTGGTCACCTTCGCGCGCCAGGACCTGCTTCGCGACCCGCTGCCCGCCGGCTTTGACCTGATCGTATGCCGGAACGTCGTGATCTACTTCACCGACCAGGCCAAGACCGAGCTGTACCGGGGCTTCGCAAATTCGCTGCGGCCGCGTGGTACGCTCGTCACCGGCGCGACGGAATCGATCGCTGGCGCGAAGTCACTCGGCTTGGATCTGCTGTCCCCGGGGTTCTATGCTCGAGCGGCTCAAGCCGGTGGGCCGTGGTCGATCTCGCGCGAGTAGTGGTCACACAGCAGGAACCCGAGGCGGCACGGATGCCCACCACGTTGCCAAGTTTCGACGACCCCGAATCCGGAGCAGGCGAACACCCGGAGCAGGCCGAGGGAGCGGGGTTTGCGACGGCATCCCGGGGCGCCGCGGCGATGCAGGCGAACGCGCTGACGCAGACGAACGGGCCGATGCCGACGCCGCGGATCCTGATCGTGGACGACGACACGTACGTACACGTGGGCGTCAGGGCCGCAATCAGGGCGCTGCGCGCCGACGTCCGGACTGCGTCCACCGGCCGCGAGGCTCTGTCGGTGGCGTCCAGCTTCCATCCCGACATTGCGATTCTGGACGTCGGTCTTCCGGACACTGACGGCTATCAGCTCGCCTACGACCTGCGCTCCGATCCCGCCCTCGCTGGGCTGCGGATCATCTTCCTCACGGGATACCTCCCCGACCGCCTGTCCGTGGACGTCGCTGGTGGGAACGTGTTCCTGGGCAAGCCGTACCGGATGAAGGTCCTGCTCGACGCCGTCCGCCGCGAGCTGGGTGCAACCCGGGTCGCCGGATGACCGCCGGGAGCGGCGTAGTGTCGGGCCCGGGTGCCGTGCGCGCCGCGGGATCCTGGCGTCGCTTGCTCCGCGGTCGCTCCGGCCGGTGGCGTCGCTCGCTCCACGGCCGCTTCATGGTCGTCTCGCTGGTCACACACGTTGCCCGGCTCGTGGCGGCCGGCGTGATCATGATGGCGATCGGGGATGTGCGGGCCGCCGGCGGGTCGGGCGGGGGCATCGCGCAGGATCCCCGGACCGCGACGGCGCTGGACCACATCCTGGCTGCGGTCGTCCTCATCCTCGTGGTTCACACGCTTGCGGACGTGGCGGCGTATCGATTCGGGCGCGACCTCGTCAGCCGCCCGATCGCCGACATCCTGGAAGCCACGGCCCCGCTCGGACCGGGCCCGACCGCTGCCGTCGAAGGGCCTGACGCCGACGCCCTCGCGCAATCGCTCGCACGGTTCCGCACGGCGCAGGGGGCGGCAGCCGAGATCGCGCGGCTCAACGACGAGCTGCGGATCCAGGTCCGGGAGCTGGACGCGTTCGCCTACTCCGTGTCGCACGACCTGCGCGCGCCGCTGCGCGCGATCGACGGCTTCGCCCAGCTCCTCGCGGACGAATCGCAGGCCGGCATGGATGCGCAGGGCAGGGCGTACCTTGCCACCATCCGCGCCAGCGTTGTTGGGATGAACGACCTGATCGAAGGGCTGCTGGCGCTGTCACGGGCAGGCCGCGACGACATCCGCCTAGAGCGGGTCGACCCGACCGGTCTGGCCCGGGCGGTGCTCGAGGACGAGGGGATCGCGGCGGACCCCGATGTCGAGATCCGGCTGGATCCGCTGCCGGCCTGCGTGGCCGACCCGGTCCTCCTGCGCCAGGTCCTTGCCAACCTCGTGCAGAACGCCCACAAGTTCAGCAGGGGTCGGCGGCCGGCCCGAATCCACATCGGGGCCGAGACGTCGTCCCCGGGGGTGGGCGCCGGCGCCGTGCAGTACTTCGTACGGGACAACGGTGTCGGGTTCGACGAGCGCCATGCCGACCGGCTGTTCGGCGCCTTCCAGCGCCTCCACCGGGCCGAGGAGTTCGAGGGAACGGGCATCGGGCTCGCCATTGCCGAGCGGGTGATCACCCGGCTCGGCGGTCGGATCTGGGCCAATGGCACCGTCGGGGCCGGTGCGACCTTCTGGTTCAGCCTGCCGGCAGCCGCCCTGTGAGGCCGGCTGTCGCCGGGCGCCTGGATGTGGCCCGCGCAACCGACTCGCCCCCCGGGAGGGCGGCCGCCCTCCGGCTGTTGCTCGTCGAGGATCGCCCCACCGACGCGGCGCTCGTCCTGGAGCGGCTCCGCCGATCCGATCTCCGGGCGATCGTGGAGGTCGTCGACCACCGCGCTGCCTTCGAAGCCGCGCTGGGCGACCCGCCCGACCTGATCCTGTGCGACTTCCACCTCCCGGCGTTCGGAGCCCTCGAGGTCCTGGGCATCCTGGAGCGGCGCGCCGTGCACGTACCGGTGATCGTCATCAGCGGTGCGCTCAGCGACGAGGAGGCGGTGGAGTGCCTGCGGCAGGGGGCGGTGGACTACCTGCTCAAGGATCGTCCGGCACGGCTGGTGCCCGCGATCCGGCGCGCCCTCGACGACCATCGTTGCCGAGGCGCCATGCAGCGGTCCGAGGACGCGTTCCGCGATCGGGCGGGCCTCCTCCAGGCCGTCTTCGAGACGGTTGCGGATCCGATCGTGGTGGTGGACGACGAGGGTCGGAGCGTCGAGCTCAACCCCGCCGCGCAACGCCTGGCCGAGGACCGGGACGAAGCTGCGACGGTCCTTGGGAACCTGTACCGGCAGATCGCTCACGGCGATACCGAACGGGGCGAGATCGAGCTGCCCCGCGGAGCGACGGCGGGGGCGATCCTGGAGTACGCCGCCGATCGGGGGTTCATGGCCAATCGCCACCTCGTTGTCCTGCACGACGTGTCCGTGCGACGTGCGCTGCTCACCGAGGCGATCGAGCGCCACCGGCTGGAGAGCATCGGCCGGCTGGCGGGCGGGATCGCGCACGACTTCAACAACATCCTCGCCGCGATCGTGACGTTCGCCGAACTCGCCCTCACCGAGCTCGGCCCGGACAGCCCCGTGCGGGAGGAGATCGGGGAGGTCCTGCACGCGGCCGACCGAGCAGCTGACCTCGTGGGTCAGATCCTGGCCTTCAGCCGCCAGCAACCGGTGCAGCCGACCGTGCTCGACGTGCGGGACATCCTGGCCCACCTCGATTCGATCCTGAGGCGGCCGCTCGGGAGCCACATCGCCCTGGACATCGAGGCCGGCGACGGGCCGGCATCCGTGTACGCCGACCGCGCCCAGCTCGAACGGGTGATCGTCAACCTCGTCGTCAACGCCCGCGACGCGATGCCGGGCGGCGGTCGGATCACCATCCGCATCTCGTCCACGGAGATTGCGCCCGGATCGATTCAGGCCGGGGTCGAGCCCGGTCGCTATGTCCGGGTGGAAGTCAGCGACACGGGCTCCGGCATGGACGAGGCGACCAGAGCGCGGGCCTTCGAGCCGTTCTTCACGACCAAGCCGGTCGGGCGCGGGACCGGCCTCGGTCTCGCGACGGCGTACGGGACGGTCGAGCAGCTGGGCGGAACGATCACGGTGGACAGCGCCCCCGGTCGGGGTTCCGTGTTCGTGGTGCTGGTGCCCGCCTTGCCCGCAGCAGTCGATCGCACGGCCGCCGATCGCACGGCCGCCGCGGAGGGCGGTCCGGGATCGGCCGAGCGCAGCCAGGACGACGGTGCCGGGTCCGGGGCCTGCCCGGGACCGGCCGGGTCGTCGACGATCCTGATCGCGGAGGACGACCCCGCCGTGCGCTCGATCCTGACCCGCGTCCTCGGTGGAGCGCGGGTCCGCATGCTCGTCGCCGCAGACGGCCTCGAGGCACTCGCCGCGGCCGATGGGGTCGGGATGATCGATCTGCTCGTCTCGGACGTCGTGATGCCCGGCATGACCGGGTCCGCACTCGCCGCACGTCTGCTGGACGAGGATCGCGTGCGGCGCGTCCTGCTCATCTCCGGATACCGGGGGCTCGCTCCCGTGGCCGAGGTGGAGCTCGATCCGCGGGTCACGTTTCTGGCCAAACCGTTCGACGTCGGCACGCTCCGCGACGCGGTGGCCACCGCCCTGACCCCCTAGCACGGGAGCGACCGGACGGCGCAACCCGCCGTCCGGTCCGGCGGCGATCTCGGCGTGCTGCCGGTCGCCGTTCTGCCCCGCTCAGCCCTGGCCGGTCCGGTTGAACGAGCTCAGCTGGGCCCCCAGCGAGGTCTGTTGGGACTGCAGGCGGCTGAGGGTGACCTCGAGGGTCGCGAACTTGCGCTCGAGCGCCGTCCGGCGCAGGTCGATCCGCTCCTGCAACCGGACCTGGGCGGCGGCATTGTCCCGGAGCTCCGCGTCCACCGATACGCGTCCGGCCGAGATGACCCCGCCGCTGCCGCTGATCTCCTTGAGCCGGTCGATGATCGGCTGAAGGATTCCCCCGGCCGTCCCGAGCAGGGCGGCCACGCCGCCGGCGTTGCCCGTCACGGCCGCGGCAAGCTTCGCGGCGTCGAGACTGAGACGCGTGGTGGACCCGGGCTTGGCGCCCAGCGAGCCGGAGCTGATCCCGAGGTCGCCCAGTGACCGCAGCGTGCCGGCGACGGTGGGCGAGACGGCCATCAGCATCGACCGGACGGAGAGCGCCAGTTCCCGGACGCTCGGATCGCCCTCGAGGGCACCCGGCGCGGAGCCCTGAGTGTGTCGCGCCACCTTGTCGACCGTGTCGGCGAGGGCATTGTAGGAGGCGACTAGGTCCGCCAAGGACTTCTGGATGGCGGGGACATCGACGCCCACGGTGAGCGTGACAGGCCCGGACGTCGTGTCGAGCAGCGTCACCACGACGCCATCGATCGCGTTGCTGACGAGGTTGGTGTCGCTGGTCACGGTCCGCGTGCCGTCGATCGTGACCTGGGCACTCTGGCCGACCACCTGGGCATCGGTCGTCCCGGGCGCGAGCGCCAGCGCCGCGGCCAGGGTGCCGCTCGTGTCGCGGATGTCGATGGCGGTGGCGCCCGCGGCCTTCCGGGCGAGCACGATCCGGTCGTTCGTGCGATCCACGCTGGCGGTCACGCCCGCATCGGAGTTGCTGATCCGGGTGAGCACCGTGTTGAGCGAGTCCACGGTGGTGTCGTAATCGATCGCCACGCCGTTCACGGTGATGACGCCGGTCGTCGTGGACGCAAGGCCGCCGAGGCCCGCCGAGTCCAGCACCGCCGAAAGCTGGGTCACCCCCAGCAGGTTGGTGCCGGTGATCGCCGTCGTACCGGTCCCGAAATCCGCCACGTGCTGGCCGGCCAGGCCGAACAGTGCCAGCGCGTTGCTCGTGTCGCCGCCCACGCCGAACCGAATGTCGTGTGGCGCGACCGCCCCGGACACCGTGAACCGCACCATGTTGCCGACGATGGAGGACGTCACGGTGGCCCCGGCGTCGGTCGCCTGGGCCCGCGCCTGGATGGCCCCGGCGATCGCGTCCGTGACGGACCTGAGGCTGGTCGTGGCCGGGTCGCCGACGGTTGCCGTCACGATGGTGCCGTCGACAACCAGGCCAACGGTCCCGGCCGTGACCGCGCCGGGGAGCGGCAGGGTGGTCATGAAGCCGGTGGCGCTCGCATCCGTGATGGCGGTCCCGACCGCGGCGGTCGATGTTGCCTTCGTCGAGGTCGCGAGGCGGTCCACCGCCACCGTGTAGCGGCCGGGGATGGCAGCGCTCCCGGCGACGGCCGTGAACTTCAGGGGATCCGCGGCGGTTGCCGACCGGGCGCTCCCCGCGCTCATCAGGGTGAATGCCTGAGTCCTGGCGAGCAGGTCCAGGACGGCACTCTCGAGCATGCCGAAGGCCGTCCGCCGCGTCGCCAGGGCCGTCGCCCGGGTCTGCAGCCGCAGGAGCGGCTGGCTCTCGGCGTTCAGCAGCGCACTGATGATTCCCTGCGTGTCAAGCCCGGACGAGACACCGCCGAACTGGATGTCGGGCATACCGGGGATCCTCACCTACCGTCCAGGCGACCGGTACCGGTCGCCTCGCAAGGAGGTATCGGTCGCGTGCCGCCGGTACTTGAGCCCCGGATCGGAAAGCGGCCGTTCCTCGCCGCCTCGACCTGGCAGCCGAGCGCGATCCTGCGACCGACATCGTCGCCCAACAGCAGATCGAGGCTCGCACGAAGGTCCGGCGGCAGCGACGTGAGCGTGATCCCGCGAGACAGCATCGAGGCGCGCGCCGGACCCATGGTGGCTGCCGCGAACACGAGGCGTCATGCCAGGGCTGAGCGGGAGACCGCGAGACCGGCGGCCGCGGCCGCATGACCCGGATCGCCGCCGAAGACCGGGCGCCCGGGGACCGCGAGCTCGGCCTGCCGGGAACGGCGGCTGACCTCCTGCCAGGCGGCGAGGAGCTCGCGCAACAGGTCGAGCACCTCGACCGTGGGTTTGATGGATCGGCTCAGGTTTCCGGCCACGAGACGGTCGAGCATGAACCGGTAGACGTCGTCGAGCTGCCGGGCGATCGGTCCCGCCGAGAGATCAAGCACCTCCTGGAGCTCGGCCACGATCTCCTGGCAGCGGATGGAGGCGGTGTGCGCTGTCTCGAAGTCGCGGCGCTCCAAGGCATCGAGATGGCGCACCGCGAATCGGACCGCTGCCTCGTAGAGAAGCACGACCCGCTCGACCGGGTTGCCGGTCACGACCTGGGCGGTCCGGTAGAGGGATACGGGGTCGTACACGGACGGACTCCTCGTGGTGCGGGACGGGCCGCGGCGCACGCCGCGACCCGTCCCGCGTGGACGTCGGGATCGCCTACCGGAGCAGGGACAGGACCGACTGCGGGGCGCTGTTGGCCTGGGCGAGGATCGCCGTGCCGGCTTGCTGGAGGATCTGGGAGCGGGTGAACGCGACCATCTCGGCCGCGACATCCACGTCCCGGATCCGGGACTCGGAGGCCGCCAGGTTCTCGGACGCGACGCCGAGGCTGGAGACTGTGTGCTCGAGGCGGTTCTGGACCGCGCCGAACCCACCGCGGGTGGTGCTGACGTCGCCGAGGGCGAAGTCGAGCTCGGTGATGAGCGCCTGGGCGAACGCGACCGTCGGGCCGCCCGTGAAGTTCGTGACCGCCGTGTCAAGGGCCCCGGCCACGGAGCCGAACTCCGTCGTGTGGGCGTCGGCGAAGGTCACCGCAAGGGTGTCCGTCGCGTTGGCACCGATCTGGAAGTTGGCCGCGCCGCCGGCGCCGGTGTCCACGTGGAGCGTGTTGAGGTCGGTGGCGATGTCGGCGGCCGTCTTGGCCGCGGCGCCCACGATCGTGATGCTCACGCCCAGGGTGCTGAAGTTGGCCGTGAGGGTGCCGTCGGCGCCGATCGTGGCGTCGAGCGCGATGGTCTGGCTGTTGCCGGCGCCATCGTCGAGGGTGAGCGAGCCTGCTCCCGCGTTGGTCAGCGTGTAGACGGTGCTGGCCTTGGCGCCGCTGACATCGACCGCGCTGATGGATGCTGAGGCGACGGTCGCCAGCGCGACGCCGACCTTGGCCGTGCTGGCTGCGACGTCCTGGGACACCGTGAGGGCGCCGGTCAGGAGGGCCTGGCCGTTGAAGGTCGTGGAGTCGGCGATACGGTTGATCTCTGCCCGGAGGGCAGTCATCTCGGTCGCGACGCTCGACAGGTCGCTCGTGGACAGCGTGCTGTTCGAAGCCTGGACCGAGAGCTCCCGCATCCGCTGGAGCATCGAGTGGACTTCGTTGAGCGCGCCTTCCGCGGTCTGGACCATCGAGATCCCGTCCTGGGCATTGCGCTGGGCCTGGTTGAGGCCCCGGACCTGCGCCCGCAGCTTCTCGCTGATGGCCAGGCCCGCCGAGTCGTCGGCCGCGCGGTTGATCCGCAGGCCGCTGGAGAGCTTCTCGACGCTCTTACCGAAGGCAAGCGCCGTGACGCCCAGGTTGCGCTGTGCGTTCAGCGCTTCGATGTTGGTGTTGATCCGGACACCCATTGCAGATCAGGCCTCCCAGCCTTGGATCTCGGTGGCGGCATCCCTGCCGCCGACGGACGAATGTCCGTCGCCATGGGTATCGGCCGGGATCGTGCGCGCCTGAAGGGCGGATCAGCCCCACGGCTCGATGAGTTCCCGGACCTCGCCTCCGCGGGCGGCGGCGTGCCGGACCTCGTCGGACACGGCGTCGACGAGCTCCCCACGCAGGACACGCACACTCGGCGGGGCGACGATGCCGATCGACACCCGGTCGCCGTCCACCCGCAGGACGTGGATCTCGATGGCATCGCCGATCCGGAGGACCTGACCCTCGCGACGCGTGAGGACGAGCATCGGCGTCAGCTCTGGGTGGAGAGCGGCGCCCGGAGGGGGAAGTCGTCCCCCTCGAGCACGAGCTGCCGGCCGATCCCCGCGCGCACATCCACGATGATCGGCCCGGCTAGGTTGGCCGTCAGCACCGGCGGATCCCCGTGGACGGAGAGCAGGACCAGGACGAGGTCGTCCGCGCTCGCATGGCCCGCGTCCACGAGCACGGTGCGCAGCCCGGGCCGGGCACGGTCGACCGGCACCGCGTAGAACTCGAGCCCGCCGGGCCGCGTCGAGCACAGGGCCGCGACACCCGAGGTCGGGTCGCTGCGCAGCGTGAAGCCCGTCTCATCGGGCAGCCCCACGAAACCCAGGGGAAACTCGAGGATCCGTTCGGGCTGATCGATCACGACACCCACCGCTCTCACTGCAACCGGTCGATCAGGCTGACCTGGAGCACCCGAGCGTTGACCTCGATCGCGGCCCGGTAGACCGCCTCGCGCTGTCCGAGCTCCGTGATCGCCTCGGTCAGGTCGACGTCGACGAGTTCGGACAGGCGTGCCTGGGACGCCAGCAGCAGTTCGTCGAGCGCGCCCGCCGTCACCTCCAGGCGATTCTGGCGCGCCCCGAGCACGGAGCGCCCGGTAAGGACGGCGTTCTGTCCGGCATCGAGGAGGGCTATCGTGCCGGCGGACACCGCGTTGCCGCCCACCAGCTCGCCGTGGAGCTGGGCCAGGGCGGCCAACGCCGGCCCGAACACCACGTCCCCGCTGACGTTGACGGCGACCTGGCTGCCGGGACCGATGCGCGCGATGAGCTCGCCGGCGTCGCCCAGGTACGGTCCCACAACGGCCGTCCCGGCCGGAGGCGGCGCGTACGGTGCGGTATCGGTCTGGAACCCGCTGAACAGGTACTGGTCGCCCACCCGGGCGCTCGAGTGGACAACCACCTGGCGGGTCAGCTCCTCGACCTCGAGGGCGATGTGACGCCGGTTCTCGGGTGACAGCGTCCCGTTCGCGCCCTGGATGGCCAGCTCCCGCGTGCGCTGGAGGAGGTCGCCCACGGAGCCCAGCGCCGCGTCTGCCGCCGAGACCCCGCGGAGCGCCCCGGCAACGTTCGCCTGGTACTGCCGGATCGCGTCGTTGACGTCCGCCGCCTTCACGGCGAAGCGCACGTCGGTGGGGCCATCCGACGGCCGCAACAGCCGACGCATGGACGCTGTCTGGTCCTGGACCCGCGCCAGCGCCTCGACGTTCCGGCCGAGATTGGCGAGGGCTCGGTCGTGGAGCATCCGGTTCGTGATCCGCATCGTGGCGTCCTCCTATCGCCCGACCATGCCGGTCCGGTTGATCAGGGTGTCGAGCATCTCATCGACCGCGGAGATCACCCGGGCGGCAGCCTGGTACGAGTGCTGGAAGCGGATCATGTCGGCCGCCTCCTCGTCGAGCGACACGCCACTCGTTGACTCGCGCCGTTGGCGAAGGTGATCCGTTACGAGGGCTTGGTTGCGGGCCATCTCGATCGCCTGGCGGGCGTCGCTTCCGATCTGCCCGATCAGGCCGGCATAGGCGTCGGCCGCTGTCTGGGTCCCGCCAGCGAACAGCCGCGCCGAGCGAAGGTCGGCGATGGCCCCCGAGATGGCCCCGTTGCCCGGCTGCCCGGTGGCCCCGGCCGCGGCCAGCAGACGCGGGTCGGCGGCAAGCGTCCCGGCCACCGCGAGCGTGCCCGCCGCGTCGCCGGCCGTGTACGTGAAGAACGCGCCGCCGGCGGCACCATAGGCGTCGAAGCCGGTCGCGTGTAGCGCGTTCACGGCGTCGGCGATCGTGGACGCGAGGGTGTCGAGGTCTGCCCGGTAGCCAGCCAGCTGGACGTCCCTCACGGACAGCAGGCTCCCCAGTCGCGCTTCTCCGAGGGTGACGGCCGAACCATCCGTCCAGGACGGAGCCGGGTGGCCCGAGGTGTCGAGAACCGTGGTCATCGGCCGCGCGACGGCGCGCGTGACCAGGTCCGTTCCCCCGATCAGCACGGTGACCGTCCCGTCGCTCTCCGGCTGGAGCGTCACCGGGACGATCGCCGCCAGTTCGTCGAGCAGCGCATCACGCTGGTCCTCGAGGTCGTTGGGATGGTCGCCCGTGACGCGCACCCGCTGGATCTGCGCGTTGAGGACGGCGATCCTCTTGGCGAGGTCGTTGATCGAGGCGACGTCCTGGCCAACCTGGTAGTCGATGCCGTCGGCGATGGTGTTGAGCTGGACGGCGTCCCGGTTGAAGCGGCTGACCAGTGTGGCGGCCGCTTCCAAGACGCCGGCCCGGGCCGCCGATGAGGAGGGATCGACCGCGAGATCCTGCCACACGTCCCAGAAGCGTCCCATAGTGCTGCCCAGACCCGACGCGTCGGGCTCCGGGAAGATGGTCTCGACCTTGGCCAGTTCGTCGCGCCGGGACGTCCAGGCGCCTTCGAGCTGGATCTGCCCGCGGAGCTGGAGGTCCAGGAACGCGTCGCGGACCCGGGTGATGGTGGCGACCGAGACGCCGGTTCCCACCTGACCGGGCGTCCCGCTGCGATTGAAGGCCGGGTAGGAGAAGGGGGCCGAGGCCACCAGCCCGACGCGCTGCCGCGAATATCCCGCGGTGTTGGCGTTGGCGGTGTTGTGGGCCGCGATGTCCATCATCACCTGGCTCGCAACCAGGCCGCGCAACGCCGTGTTCAGGCCGAACCAGGCGGAGCTCATGTCAGGCGCTCCGCTCGATGCTCAGGACGGGGCTCGGAGCATAGACCCCAGCCGGGGAATCCGCCGCTGCTCGGCCGAGGCTGAGCAGCAGCCGCGTGGTCGCGGCATCCATCGCCCAGGCTCGCTCGATCAGCACCGAGTTGCGCCGGACTGCGTCATGCAGGCCGTGGGCCAGCAAGGCGGCTCGCCCGTCGACCGGGAACGGGATCCCTGCTTCCTCGATCTCGCCAACCTGCGCGGCCAGTGTCCCGAGGAGCTCCCGCGCGTGCTCGTTGGCGCAGTCGAGGCGGTCTCGATCGTGGTCTATGACGGCCGCCGCAACCGCCTCGAGCGTCTCCGCGACCTGCCGCAGCGTCTCCCACGGGTCGCCTCCGACCGGTTGCCCGGGGACGCGTTGCCCGTTCATGCTCGCCGATCCAGAACGCTGCGTGCGATGGCCTCGGCATCGAGCCGGTAGCGGCCGTCCGCGAGACGTCGACGAACGTCGTCGACGATCTCGGTCCGGACATCGCCCGCCGCACGGACCGCTCGCAGGGCGGCGTGCAGCTCCTGGGCACGCATCGACAGCTCCACGGTGGCGGCCGGTGCCGTACCGTCCGGTCCCATCGCGTCGCGGGCCGTGGCACGGGCAACCGCGGGGCGGGCTGACGGGGCAGGGCGTCCGACCTGACCGGGCACGAGCGCGCCGGGCATCGGATCATCGATCTTCATCTGGCTCCTCCGGAGTACATCCATGGAGTCGGCCGGAACGGCCCGAGGATTGAGGATCCTGATTGGGCCCGGCGGTGGAAGCTCATCGGGTCACCGCTCATCGCAGCCTGCCGAGCTGCACGGCGTCGGCGAGGGTCTCGTCCTGGATCGAGAGCGCGCGGGACGACAGTCCGAGGTGGCGCTGCAGACCGACGAGATCCGTCATCGCCTCCGCGACGTCCGTGTTGCTCCGCTCCAGCACCCCCTGCCGGATCGACCCGGTCGCAGGGGTGAGCGAGCTTGCCAGGGCGACAAGTCCCTCGCCCATGCGAACCGTCGCTCCGGACGGCCAGCCGACGAGGGCGATCCGCTGTCTCGTGCCGGAGACGGTCCCATCCGGCGCCACCGTCACCTCCCCGACCACGGCGATCGGGCGGCCGGCGGTGTCCAGGACGGGATATCCCGCACCCGTCACGAGCAGCCCGCCAGCATCCACGGCGAAGTTGCCCGCCCGGCTCCCGGCGAGACCGCCCGGCGTGGCGACGACGAACAGACCGTCACCCTCGATCGCCAGGTCGGTCGGACGCCCGGTCTGCTCCAGCGGACCCTGGGCGCGGTCCAGGGTGAGGGCCGTCGCGATGACCGCGGTTCCCAAGCGTCCGATGGGTTCCGCCGGCAAGCCGGCGGACGACGCGAGCTCGAGCCCGAAGTCGGTCGTGGCGGAACGGGACTGATGGAACCCCACGGTGTCCAGGTTGGCGAGGTTGTCGGCGACGATCGACTGGCGGGTCATCGACGCGAGGATGCTGGACAAAGACGTGTAGAAGCCCCTGATCATTGCCGCCCACCTCGTTTTCCGATCCGTCGCACGCTGTCCGGGTCCAGGAGACGCCCCCGCAGGGCAAGCACGATCTCGGTGTGGATCTGGCAGACCCTGGACTCGGCCACACCAAGGACCTCCCCGATCTCGCGGAAGGTCAGGCCATCGCTGTAGTAGAGCGACAGCACGAGCTGCTGCCGGGGGACAAGGGTCCTGATCTCGGCAGCGAGGCTGACGACGAGATCTGCCGTGACCGCGGCGGCCTCGGGATCGACCGCCGCAGGGTCGGCCACCCGCTCGGCAAGGTCCGCGCCCTCCTCCTCGTCCCGTTGCCGCTGCTCGCTCAGCGAGACGGTCACCACGCTTGCTGTCCGCAGCCGGTCGCGATATCGGGCGAGGCTGATGCCCAGTCGCCCGGCGACCTCGGTGTCCTCGGGCATGCGGTCGAGTTCCACGGTCAGGTCCCGGATCGCGTCCGCGATCGCCCGGCCCGCCTCCCGGCCAGCACGTCCGACGACATCAAGGCTCCGCACCGCATCCAGGACGGAGCCCCGGATCCTCGTGATGGCATATGACTCGAACGAGGCGGCCGATGCCGGGCTGTACCGGTCGATGGCGTCGAGCAGACCGAGCGTGCCGACCTGGAGCGCATCGTCCCGATCGAATACCCCGGTCACGGTGGCCCCCAGCCGCCCGACGACGTACTTGACCAGGTGGGCGTACCGTTCGATCAGGACCTCGCGCGGCGTGCCGGCGTCGAACGGCTCATGCCTGGGCCGGGTGGCGGGAGCGATGGGCACGCGCACCGGTTCCCCGGGCTGGGCTCGGCCAGCAGGCGGCACGCCGTCCGGGGTGAACGCGAACGAGGGGTGAGCGGGCATCGGCTGCTCGTGCGGGAGCATCACCGCTCATCTCCCTTGCGAGCGACGGGGGCGGTGTTCCTCTTGCCGGCGCGGGTGGTGCGGCTTGCCAGGAGGCGGCTGATTCGCCGTTCGGGCGGTTCGAGCCGACCCAGCAACATCCGACCGCCGGTCGTGAAGGCCGCGGCGACTCCCACCGCCCGTACTGCGACCTCGAGCGGAGGCGTCCCGGCCGAGACGGAGGCCATGCCGACGGCGACGGCGGCGACGGCAGCCAGGCGAACCGACCACATCGCGACAAGCAGCTCCACCGATCAGGCCTCCACCTGGGCGCGGACATCGACAGGGATGCTCGGCGCGATCTCTTCGTAGGCAAGCACGCACAGCCGCGGAAAGCGCCGCTCGGTGAGTCCGCGCATGGCTCGTCGAATTCGGCTGGTGCACAGCAGCACGGGCTCGTACCCCAGGGCCGTGAGTCCGTTGACCTCGCGGTCCACGGCATCAAGGAGGCTGCGCGCTTCCGCCGCGGCAAGATCCAGGCCGAGGTATCCCGGCTGGACCACGAGGGCGCTGCCCAGGCGGGTATCGAGACCCGGAGCCAGCGCGACGGCATGGAGCGTCCCGTCGGAGGCGCGGTAACGCGAGGAGATGGACCGCGCCAGCGCGTGGCGGACAGCCTCGGTTAGCAGCAGGGGTTCCCTGGTCGTGCGTGCGGCGTCGCCGATCGCTTCGCAGATCGTGGCCAGGTCGCGGATGGAGATGCGCTCCTCGAGCAGGCCCTGGAGCACCTTCTGGACCTCCCCGACGCTCACGATCGCCGGGATCAGCTCTTCGATGAGGGTCGGCTGCTCGGTCTTGACCCGTTCCAGCATTTGGTGCGTCTCGTGACGCCCGAGGATCTCGTGGGCGTGCCGGCGGATCGTTTCCGCAAGGTGCGTAGCGAGGACGGAGGCTGGGTCCACGATCGTGTAGCCAAGGGCATCCGCCCGCTCGCGGTCCGGATAGGCGATCCAGGCGGCCGGCATCCCGAACACCGGCTCGGTCGTGGGCGTCCCGTCGATCGCCATCTCCCCGCCAGCCGAGACCATTGCCAGCAGGCGTGCGGGGTCCAGCCGCCCGCGGGCGATCTCGGCGCCGCGCAGCCGGATGACATACACGTCGGGCTCGAGCGCGATGTCGTCGCGGATGCGAACCGTCGGCACTGGGAGCCCCAGTTCCGCTGCGATCTGACGCCTGACGAGCCCGATGCGCTCCACGAGGCCGCCGTTGATGCCGTCGGAGGCATCAACGAGCCCGATGAGGCCGTAGCCCAGCTCCAGCTCGAGAGTCTCGAGCCGGACGCCCTCGTTGGCGACCTCGGCCGGAGCGGGGAGCGTGAGCGGCGGCGATTCGATGATTGTTGTCCTGGGAGACCGCCTCGAGAGAAGCAGGCCGAGGCCAGCCACCGACAGGCCGGACGCCATCAGCACCGGCGTCGGGAAGCCGGGCACGATGCCGATGAGGACGAGCACCCCGCCGGTGACGGTGAACAGCCTGGGCCAGGCGAGCAGGGAGCCGGCGAGATCGGAACCCAGGCCGTCGTCCGAACTGCCCCGGGTCACCAGGAAGCCGGTTGCGACGGACATCAGGAGGGCGCCGATCTGGCTGACCAGTCCCTCGCCGACCGTCAGCACGCTGTACCGGTTGATGGCGTCCCCGACGTCGAAGCCCATCTGGACGACGCCGATGGTCAGCCCGCCCACGATGTTGACGATGATGATGACGATGGCCGCGATGGCGTCGCCCTTGACGAACTTGCTGGCCCCGTCCATCGCGCCGTAGAAGTCCGCCTCGCGCTCGATCGCACGACGCCGGTGCCGAGCCTCCTCGGCTGTGATCAGGCCGGCATTGAGGTCCGCGTCGATGCTCATCTGCTTACCGGGCATCGCGTCGAGCGTGAACCGGGCCGACACCTCGCTGACACGGCCCGCACCGTTGGTGATGACCACGAACTGGATGATCACGAGGATCAGGAACACGACCACACCGACGATCGTGTTGCCTCCGACCACGACGTTGCCGAACGCGTTGATGACGTCGCCGGCATGGGCTTCGAGAAGGATGAGCCGCGCCGCCGACACGTTGAGGCCCAGGCGGAACAGGGTTGCCAGCAGCAGCAGCGGCGGGAAGGCCCCGAACTCGAGCGGCTCCCGGACGTTGAGGCTGACCAGCAGCACGGTCAGCGAAAGGGTGATGTTGAGGATGATGAGGACATCGAGCAGCCCTGTC
>JAJZRG010000037.1 GCA_021802825.1 Chloroflexota bacterium | reverse complement strand
GGTCTCGGTCATGGCAGCCGAAGCGTACGCCGCGGGCGCGAACTACGTCCTCGGTCGCGCCTCCGCGTCAACGCGGTCCCAGCCGTCCGCGCCGAGCGCGTGGAGCTCGCCCAGGGCGATGTCGAACCAGGCTCCGGCGAGGGCGATCGTGCCGGCAGCCTCGCGGGCGCGCACCCACGGGAACGTTCGAAGGTTGGCGAGCGACTGCTCCACGGTGAGGTGCTCCAGGCGCGTGCGGCGCCGCTCGGGATCGGCGGCCTCGTCGGGCGCCAGCAGCGGCTCGAGGTCCCGCACGCCCGCCACCCAGGCGCCGATGAAGTCCGTCGCGCTGAGGGCCGGTCCCTTGCCCAGGGCGGCCGCCACGCCACCGCACCGCCCGTGACCCATCACGAGGATCGTCGACACGCCCAGCGCGAGGACCGCGTACTCGAGCGCAGCGCTGGCTGCGTGGCTGCGCGCGTCGGGCGCGTACACGGGCACGAGTGCGGCCACGTTGCGCACGACGAACAGCTCGCCCGGCCCGGCGTCGAAGACCATCTCCGGCCCGGACCGGGAGTCCGAGCAGGCGACGACCATCGTGCGCGGCGACTGTCCGTCGGTGCCCAGGCGGCGGTAGCGGTCGGCCTCGGCAGGGTAGCGGTCGGCGCGGAAGCGGCAGTAGCCGGCGAGCAGGTCGCCGGGGAGCGCGTGGGACGGCATGGAACGGATCGTAGCGGCACAGGCGCGAGGGCGGCGGGCACGGGGCGGCCCTATCGGCGGTGGACGCTCCCAGTGCTCCAGCTCCTCCGGTGCCGCCGCGAGGGCGCACGGGGCGGCCCTATCGGCCGTGGAGACTTCGGTTGGGCCGCTCTATGCCGCCGACCGAGGCGTGGCCGTACGCCGAGAGGCATGGGCCGGCCAGCGCGGCGGCCGGCGCTCGGGTAGGGCCGCTGCGTGCACTCTGCGGGGACGGCCGCTCGTCGGGAGACGGACTGCAGGGCGAGTGCCGGGCAGCCAGCTGTCAGGCGGGGTCCTCGCGGAGCCGCGCGTACATCACGAGGTCGTGGTAGGCACCGGCCCGGAACTGCGCCCCGCGATTGACGCCCTCGCGGGTGAAGCCCGCCTTCTCGAGCGAGCGCTGCTCGGGCAGGTTGTCGACATCGGTCGACGCCTCGACGCGGTGGAGGCTCGTGGTCTCGAACAGGTAGTCGGCCGCAAGGCGCTGCGCCTCGGTCCCGTAACCGCGGCCGCGGGCTCCCGGCTCCACGTCGACGCCGATCATCCAGGCGTCCGACTCGGGGTTCGGTCCGTAGCGAACGCGACGCCAACTGATGGTGCCGACGACCGTCGCGTCGTCGGTGCGCTCGATGAGCAACGTGCCGTTCTGATCGTCGCGCAGCGGCTGCCGGGCCAGCACATCGCGGTCGATCGAGTGGGGCGCCATGCCGAAGTCGTTGAAGCCGCCATCGGTCTGCTCGCGGCGCACCATCGCCTCGAGCAGGTCCGCGTCGGCCAGGGTCACGTCCCGCAGGCGGACGCTGGGATCACGGGGCGTCTCGGTCACGAGCGCAAGCGTAGCGCGGGGCGCCTGCGCAAACAGCCAACCTCGTTGCGTCAGCGACTTCGGCGGATCCCCAGGTCGGACGTCTCGCCGCCCGCCGGAGAGGCCGTTGGCGCGGGGCCACCAGATCACCGTGGCACGCCCGTTCGGCCCGGCTTCGTTGGCGCGGTGCCACCAGAACCTTGGGTTTCAGCCTTCTCGACCGGAGATCGTTGGCGTGGCGCCACCATTGCCCGCACCTGCTGGCGAGACGCCAACACCACGGGGCATTTCGGCGGCAACGAGCGCGGATTTGGTGGTCTCCCGCCAACGCCCGGTCGGGATGAGCGCGCCCAGCGCCCTCTCGCGAGCGGTGTGCGCCGCAGGATCCTGGACCAGGTGGCCGTCCCGGCACGAGCCGTGTCCCATGGCGGTCCTGCGCCGCGTGCTGCTCAGCGCGAACGATCGAGGATTGGCTGGGATCGCAGTCTCTGATGGCGCATTCGAGTGCTGGGGCACCGCAACGCCAGCCGAAGGCGACTGAGTCACCCGTTCGGAGCCGCACGGCCTCGCGCTGGTGCCGCTGACCACCCGCATCGCCGGTAGACTCCGCACGCCGTGCAGATTCCCCAAGACCGCCTGCGCATTTGTAAACTGCGACCATCTTCCTCGTCGCGGTCGACGGGTTCGAAGGCCCTAGCTGGCAGTCCCAAATGCGATTGTCCCGCCCGAGTCGCCCGTGGGCGGCTTGAAAGGGCCGACGAAGTAGATCTCCTGGCCTCTGCGCATCCTGCGGTCCATGCGCTTGCGCCACTTCGCGTAGCCGGTGCCGAACGGGATCGGCCGATGGGCGAAGTGGAGCAGGGCCTCGTAGAAGTACGGGGCTTCGCGTGCGTCCTTGAGGGACCAGCAGAGGCGGGCCTTCTCTGGTGTGCCACGGACCGCAAAGTGATCCGCCACGCCAAGGATCAGAGCCTCGAGCGGCTCTGGCTCGACTGGCGATTGAATGCGACCCCAGGTGACCAAGTAGCACACGTGTCCGTCCGCAGTAGTGAGTTCGACGGCGACGATGTCCTCCATGGGCATAGTCTCCCAAATGGCGGGGCTATCGGCACCCTCTCCAGGAAGGCGTCGAGCTTTGTCTAGCGCAATACCGCAGGTCAGGCTACGGAACTTCTCGATCATCGCCCATATCGATCACGGGAAGACCACGCTGTCGGACCGCCTGCTCGAGCTGACGCACACGATCGAGGCGCGCCAGATGACGAGCCAGGTCCTCGACTCCATGGACCTCGAGAAGGAGAAGGGGATCACGATCAAGGCGCGGGCGGTGCGCCTCGAGTACACGGCGAACGACGGCCTCCTGTACGGGCTGAATCTGATCGACACCCCGGGCCACGTTGACTTCAGCTACGAGGTCAGCCGGAGTCTCCAGGCGTGCGACGGCGCCATCCTCGTGGTGGACGCCGCCCAGGGGATCGAGGCCCAGACGCTCGCCAACGTCCACCTCGCGCTCCGGGAGGGCCTGACGATCATCCCGGTGCTCAACAAGATCGACCTCCCATCGGCACAGCCAAACGTGGTCTTGGAGGAGCTCGAGGCGGTCCTCGCGATCCCGCGCGAGGAGGTGATCCTCGCGAGCGCGAAGGAGGGCACCGGCGTCCCTGAGATCCTCGAGGCCATCGTCGCGCGCGTCCCTCCGCCCAAGGGCTCGCCCGAGGCGCCCCTTCGCGCGCTCGTCTTCGACAGCCACTACGACCCGTACAAGGGCGTCGTCTGCTACATCCGCCTCGCCGAGGGGACCCTCCACGACCACGACGCGATCCGCCTCATGGCCAGCGGGGCCGAGGCCGAGCTGCTCGAAGTGGGCTTCTTCCGCCCGCAGCTGGTTCCGGTCAAGACGCTCCGCGCGGGCGACGTGGGCTATGTCGCGACGGGCTTCAAGAACGTCCGCGAGGCTCAGGTCGGCGACACCGTGACGACCGTGGCGACACCGGCAGCCGAGCCGCTCCCCGGTTACCAGGAGGCGAAGAGCCTCGTCTTCGCGGGCCTCTACCCCGTGGCCGGACCGGACTACCCGCTCCTGCGAGACGCCCTCGAGAAGCTCCACCTCAACGACGCGTCGTTCACGTTCGAGCCCGAGAGCTCGGTTGCGCTCGGCTTCGGCTTCCGCTGCGGCTTCCTCGGGCTGCTCCACATGGAGATCGTGCAGGAGCGCCTGGAGCGCGAGTTCGACCTCGACCTCATCGCCTCCGCCCCGTCGGTCGAGTACCACGTGAACCTGATCGGGAATCGAGAGCCGGTGGTCGTGGACAACCCGGCGCGCTTCCCGGACGTCGGCGAGATCGATTCGATCGAGGAGCCCTGGGTCAAGCTGGGCGTCGTCACACCCGACCGCTACATCGGGTCTCTGATGGAGCTCACCACGAACCGGCGCGGGACGTTCCTCACCATGGAGTACCTCGACCCCCAGCGCGTCCACATGCACTTCGAGCTGCCGCTGGCGGAGCTGATCGTGGACTACTACGACCAGCTCAAGACGCGAACCCAGGGCTACGCCTCGATGGAGTACGAGGAGGCGGGCTATCGCGCGGCGAACCTGGTCAAGCTCGACGTGCTGGTCAACAACGAGCCCGTGGACGCCCTGTCGCTCATCGTCCACCGCGACCGGGCGCAGGCCACCGGGCGGGCGCTCACGACGCAGCTGCGAAAGCTGATCCCGCGCCAGATGTTCGAGGTGCCGATCCAGGCAGCGATCGGCAGCCATGTCGTCGCCCGCGAGACGCTGGCCGCCATGCGCAAGAACGTTCTCGCCAAGTGCTACGGTGGCGACATCACGCGAAAGCGCAAGCTTCTCGAGAAACAGAAGGAGGGGAAGCAGCGGATGAAGCGGGTCGGCTCCGTCGAGATCCCGCAGGAGGCGTTCCTGGCCATCCTGCGGATGGACGAGGGCTGATGTACCGAACCCCCCGCTGCTGACACCCGCGATGTCGCTGTCGAGCATCGACCTGGCGAACCTGCCGCAGATCAGCGTGATCCCCGACTTCCTGCGCGTCCTGATGGCGTTGGGGATCACGATCTTCCTCGTCCTCCAGCGCTTTGACGCGGAGCGGTTCAACGCCGCGGAGTACGACGATACCGACCGCTGGGGCAATCCCCCCTCGTTGTACCGGCGGCTGGCGTGGTACCTGCTCGGGATGCTCGGCATCCTGGCCGTGCTGATCCTCCACCCCGCGCCCGAGAGCAGCCTCTACCTGGGGCTCGGCGAGCGGCTGGGCGTCGTCGTCCTGGGGCTGACCTACGCCACGGCCGGGACGATGGCGGCCGTCGGCCTCGCCTACTGGCGCTACCGCTACGTGCGTCTGCCGGGCGTGCGCTCGTACCCGGGCGCGGTGCTCAACGCGATTGCCACGGCGTTCGTGGACGAGGCGGTGTTCCGCGGCGTCGTGTTCGGCTTCCTGCTCACGCTGGGCACGAATCCCAACCTGGCCAACCTCGCCCAGACGCTGCTGTATGCGCTCGCGACGCGGACGGGCGCGCCCGGCCGGCCGAAGACCATGCTGCTGGTCATGCTGGTGATCGGCCTGGTGGGCGGCTGGCTCACGGGCGTGACCGGCGGCATCGGCGCGGCGTTCCTTGGCCACGCGATCACGCGGCTAGCGTTCTTCCTGACCACCGGCCATGCCGGCGGCCTCCCGGCGCCGAGGGGCACCGAGCAGGAGGAGATCGAGGGCCGCGGCACGCCGCCGAAGGGCTGGAAAGTCCTCGACGAGGGCCACGAGCAGGTTTGACCGCGACCCCGGGCACGCTGCCGGCCCCCGACCCGCGCCCGCCCGCCGCGCTCTACCTCCACGTCCCGTTCTGCGTCTCGCTGTGCCCGTACTGCGACTTCGTGGTTGTGGCTGGGGCGGCCACGCGCGGGCCGGCGTCCCGGGTGAGCGCCTTTGTCGAGGCCCTCGAGGTCGAGCTGCGGCTGCGTGCCGACGCGCTCGACGCGGCGTTCGGTAGGCCCTCGTCGGGTTCGCGGCCGCCGCTCGCCTCCGTGTACCTCGGGGGCGGGACGCCCTCCCTGCTGCCGCCCGACGATGTGGCGCGTCTGCTCGGGCTCGCGGGATCGCGGTTCGGCCTCGTCGGCGGTGCGGAGGTCACGCTCGAGGCGAACCCCGGACCTGACGAGCGGGGCGACGCCGCGGCCCTCGCCCGGGCGGGCGTGAACCGGCTGTCGCTGGGTGCCCAGGCGATGGAAGACGCGCTGCTGCGGCGGCTCGGGCGGCGGCACTCGCCCGATGACGTGCGCGCTGCCGTGGCCGAGGCTCGCGCCGGCGGCATCGCCTCGGTGTCGGTGGACCTGCTGTATGACGTGCCCGGGCAGTCGCTCGAGGCGTGGCAGGCGACGCTCGAGGGCGCGCTCGAGCTTGGGGTGGACCACGTCTCGGCGTACGCGCTGACACTCGACGACCCGGATGCCGAGGGTCTCACCGGCCCGCTGGGCGACCACCTGCCGACGCGCGCCGGCGCGCGACGCTGGCGAGAGGCGGCTGTTCGCGAGCAGGACGAGGACCGCGCCTCTGCGCAGTACCGACTGGCCGTCGCGAGACTGGCCGCGGCCGGGTTCCGCGGCTACGAGATCTCGAACTGGGCCCGCCCGGGGCACGAGAGCCGACACAACCTGGCGTACTGGCGCCGACTGCCGCACGAGGCGGTGGGGCCCGGGGCGCACGCGTTCGACGGCGCGGTCCGCCGCTGGAACGCGGCACGGCTTGACGGGTACCTGGCGGCGCTCTCGGCCGCGTCGCCGTCGCTGCCGCCCGGCGGCTCCGAGGCGGTCCACCGTGCGGCGGCCGCCTCGGAGCAGGCGATCCTCGGGCTGCGGCTCGACGAGGGGCTGGGGCTCGGTCCGGCATCGACCGAGGGATCGCTCCTGGCGCCGCACCTCGACTGGGCGCTCGACAGCGGGCTTCTGGAGCGGTTCGCCGGGCCGGCTGGCGAGCCGAGGGTCCGCCTCACCACCGACGGTCGGCTCCTCTCCAACGAGATCTTCGCGCGCCTGGTCTGAGAAGCGCGTGGTGCTCACTGGAGCGGGGCGCCGAACGGACGCGGACGGATGCCGCCCGACCGAGGGCGTCTGCCCGACCAAACCGCGCGGTACGCTGGGGGCACAATGACGCTGCGGCGCCCGTCGCCCAGCTCACGGGAGGATCCCAATGCGCCTCGCAGCCCTCATTACCGCCGCTGCCCTGGCGGCAGCCCTCACCGTCGCCGGCTGCTCGCCAGCGGCAACGCCCACGCCACCCCCCGACGCGTCCAGCGTGCTGACGGCCGCGTCGAAGGCCACCTATCCCACCAAGCTCGAGTTCACGCTGGGCGGCTCGTACACCGCCTCGGGCGCAACGACCACGCTCCCGGACAAGCTGCTCACCATCGACATCGACACTGCCGCCGGCACCGGCAGCGTGCACTTCGCGGTCCCGGCCTCGCTCTTGGGCGCGAGCGGCGGGGCAGCGCTGGCGCAGCTCGGGATCACGGGCGACTCGATCACCTTCGACGCGCTCTACGACGGCAAGGCGGTCTACGCCAAGAGCCCGGCCATGCCGGCTCTCGTGACCCAGTTGGCCGCGCTCGCGCAGGGCGTGACGCTGCCGCAGCTGGGCCCCGACACCTGGGCCAAGGTCCTTGACGAGGCGACGATCCAGCAGATCGCCGGCGCGGCCAAGGGCGCGGTCGAGAGCGCGCCACCCTCGGCCTCGGCCACCGAGCTCAAGACCGTTCTCGAGCAGACGGGCGGGTCCATCACCCTGGGCGCCCAGACGACGGGCGCGGGCGGCCCCGCGTACGACGTCAAGCTGACGGTTGACCCGGCCAAGCTCCAGGCCTACATGACAGCCCATCCCGAGCAGTTCCCGGCCAGCCAGGCGCAGACCCTCTCCGCGCTGGGGCAGCTCACTTCCATCTCCGCCGACGTGCTCATCGACGTGGCCACCTCCCGCGTGGAGCAGGTCACCCTCGCGATCGCCGGCACCGAGAGCGGCTCTCCCGTGAGCGCCAGCCTCAAGGTGAGCATCGCCGATGCCCCGGCAAGCGTCTCCTTCGCCGCCCCTGCAAATGCCGTGGACCTCCCGCTCGTCAAGATCCTGGGCCCGCTGCTCCAGAGCATGATGGGCGCGGGCGGCCTCCCGATCCCGACGGCGGCGCCCTGACACCCCGCCGGCAGCCGTGAGGCTGGCCTTCCTCCCCGACAACATCCATGGCCCCAGCGACGCCCGGGGCCATGGCGATCCCCGCCCTGGCCTACCTGGGGAACGGCCCGGCGCACATGCCGGGCCGACGCGCATGCCGGGCCGGAGCACGAACCGAGAGTCCACCCCCAGGACGCCTGAGATCAGGCTGGGATGAACGGCGGAGCTCGCTGCGTGAGGTCATCCGCCATCCCGAGTGGGGCGAGGGCCGAAGCCAGACGCGCGGGTTCATCATCAGCCGCGTGTTCGCGCACGACGTCTCACACATCACGCAGCTGAACGAAGCGCTGGCGGCGGGCGGCCTGCCGATCGTCGACCTCTGGGGCCGTAGTTCCGGCCGTTTCGGTACCTCCTTCCCCGGAGCACGTCCCGGCATTCTCCGCCGATCATCCACCCGCGGCGCGCGATTCCGTAACACGCCCCGGGAGGGTGCTATGCAGGGGCGGCGTCCGTATCACCCTTCCCGGGCGTGTCCCGGCACCCTCCGTTCCTGGACACTACCGTCGGGCGTGTTTCGGACACCGAGCCCGTATAGCACCCTCGGGAGGCGTACTACGGACGGGGCCAGGCCTGCGAGGCTCGCAAGGGTCGTGCGGGCGCGGCCGCGAGGCCACGGGGGGCTGGACACGGACGAGGGGGCAGCGCGGGACGCTCGAAGGCGGGCACGCGAGGCGCGCGACGGCACCCGCGGGCCGTTCACAGAAGGCGCCCGCGGCCGTTGACACCCCCGAGCCCGCGGGACTAGACTGTCGCCATCCCAGTTAGCACTCTAACCCGTTGAGTGCTAACCACCCAAGGAGCAGCCGGATGGCGCGACGCATGCGCACCAGCGGCCCCCTGGACCTTCGCTCCCAGGCGATCCTTCGGGCCGTCATCGAGGAATACGTCGCCACCGCGGCGCCCGTCGCCAGCGCAGCGCTTGTCGCGCGCTACAGGCTGGGCGTGTCGTCGGCGACTGTCCGCGCCATCCTCGCGGACCTCGAGGCCGCCGGCCTGCTGACCCACCCGCACACCTCGGCCGGTCGTGTCCCCACCGAATCCGGCTACCGCTACTACGTCGAGTCCATCGTGGACAGCGTGCCGCTTCCGCCCGTCGAGCAGCTGATGATCCGCCACCAGTTCGGCCAGGTCGAGTACGCCAGCGAGTACTGGTTCCGGCTCGCCGCCACGACGCTCGCCTCGCTGACGCGGGAGGCCGGCCTCGCCACCCCCGCCAAGCCCACATCCGCGCACCTGCGCCATCTGGACCTCGTGTCGATCAGCGAGCGCACCGCCAGCCTCATCCTCGTCATGCGCGAGGGCGCCCTGCGCCAGGTCGTGTGCGGGCTGGACGAGGCCGTGGACCAGGAGGGGCTCTCGGTCATCGCGGCTTTGCTGAACGACCTGCTGACCGGGAAGAGCGCGGCCGATGCCGAGGCCGCCCTGGCGAAGCTGCCCGTGGACAACCCGGCGATGAGCGTGCCGCGCAAGATCGGCGAGCGCGCGGTCCGCGCGCTCCGCGAGTTCGACGCCACCGCCACGGAGGCGCTGTTCAGCGACGGCCTGCTCAACGTGATGGCCGCGCCCGAGTTCGCCCAGAGCGAGAAGCTCCGGCGCGTGTTCGAGGCCCTCGAGGACCGCGCATACCTCGCGAGGCTCATCGGTGGGGTCGCGGGCTCATCCGGCAGCATCCGCGTCTACATCGGGAGCGAGAACCCGGCCGAGGAGATGGCCGACGTGTCGCTGGTGCTGGCCCCGTACGGCCAGCCCGGGCGCGCGGTGGGCCTTGTCGGCGTGCTCGGCCCCACTCGCATGGCCTACCCGCAGGCCATCGGCACCGTCCGTTTCGTCTCCGGGCTCATGAACGAGCTCGTCGACCACCTCTATGCCTGAGAGAAGATGACCGATCCCAAGCGACCCCTGATCCGCCGCACCCGCGCGCAGGAGCGCATCGACGCCGTGGACACCTCTCCGGCGGCTGTTAGTGCCGCGCTCGAGAAGCTGCGCCACGACACCGACGCCAAGGCTGCCCAGACCCAGGCCGAGCACAACGAGGCGATGGCCAAGCTGGCCGCGGAGCGCGACGAGTACCTCGCCGCCCTGCAGCGCGAGCGCGCCGAGTTCACCAACTTCCGCCAGCGCACCGCGAAGGAGCGCGAGCAGGAGCGGGGGCTGGCTGGCATCGACCTGATCAGCAAGGTCCTCGCCCTCGCGGACGACTTCGACCGGGCCATCGACACCCGCCCCGCCGAGCTCGCCGACAACGCCTGGGCGGAGGGCATCGCCGCGATCGACCGCAAGCTCCGCTCGCTCCTCGAGAGCGAGGGCGTCACGGCCGTGGAGTCGTCGAGCGGCACGGCCTTCGACCCCCGGGAGCACGAGGCGATCGCGAGCATCCCCGGCACCGGTCTGCCCGACGGCGTGATCGTCGAGGAGGTCCGCCGGGGCTACCGCCTCCGCGACCGGCTCATCCGGCCCGCGCTCGTGGCGGTCGCCCAGAGTGGCGACGCGCCACCAGCCTCGCGCCCCAACTGATCAGTCAACCCACAACCCGAAACCGAACTCGAACGTAATTCCAGGAGACCCCGCATGGGCAAGATCATCGGCATCGACCTCGGCACCACGAACTCGGTGGTGGCCGTGATGGAGGGCGGTGAGCCCACCGTCATCCCCAGCTCCGAGGGCAACCGCACCGTCCCGTCCGTCGTCGGCTTCGCCAAGTCCGGCGAGCGCGTCGTGGGCCAGCTGGCCAAGCGCCAGGCGGTCACCAACCCCACCAACACCGTCTATTCGATCAAGCGCTTCATGGGTCGCCGCTGGGATGATCCGGAGGTCCAGCGCAGCAAGTCTTTCGTGCCGTACACGGTCGAGAAGGATCCCAAGTCCGACGGCATCCGCGTCGTCGCGAACGAGAAGCACTTCACGCCGCCGGAGATCAGCGCGATGGTGCTCCAGAAGCTCAAGGCTGACGCGGAGGCGTACCTCGGCGAGAAGGTGACCGAGGCCGTCATCACGGTCCCGGCCTACTTCGACGACACCCAGCGCCAGGCGACCAAGGACGCGGGCCGGATCGCCGGGCTCGAGGTCAAGCGGATCATCAACGAGCCCACGGCGTCGGCCCTCGCGTACGGCCTCGACAAGAAGCACGACGAGAAGGTCGCGGTCTACGACCTCGGCGGCGGCACGTTCGACATCTCGATCCTCGAGTTGGGCGAGGGTGTGTTCGAGGTCAAGGCGACCAACGGCGATACCCACCTCGGCGGCGACGACTTCGACCAGCGCGTGATCGACTGGCTGCTGGCGGAGTTCAAGAAGGACCAGGGCATCGACCTGTCGCGGGACCAGCAGGCCCTCCAGCGGCTCAAGGAGGCCGCCGAGAAGGCCAAGATCGAGCTGTCCTCGACGATGTCCACCGAGATCAACCTGCCGTACATCACGGCCGACGCGTCGGGGCCGAAGCACCTGGTCGTGACGCTCTCGCGGGCGAAGCTCGAGAGCCTGGTCGCCGACCTCATCGAGAAGACCAAGGGCCCGGTGCTCGCGGCGCTCAAGGACGCCGGCCTGCGGCCGAACGAGATCGACGAGGTCATCCTGGTCGGCGGCATGACCCGCATGCCCGCGGTCCAGGAGCTGGTCAAGACCGTGTTCGGGAAGGAGCCCCACAAGGGTGTCAACCCCGACGAAGTGGTGGCGATCGGTGCCGCGATCCAGGCCGGTGTGCTGGGCGGCGAGGTGAAGGACGTCCTGCTCCTTGACGTGACGCCGCTGTCGCTGGGCATCGAGACGCTGGGCGGAGTCATGACCCGGCTCATCGACCGTAACACCACCATCCCGACCTCGAAGTCGCAGGTGTTCTCGACCGCGTCCGACAGCCAGAGCCAGGTTGAGATCCACGTCCTCCAGGGCGAGCGCGATTTCGCCAACGACAACAAGACGCTCGGGCGGTTCATCCTCGACGGGATCCCGCCCGCGCCGCGCGGCATCCCGCAGATCGAGGTCACGTTCGACATCGACGCGAACGGGATCCTCGACGTGCGGGCCAAGGACCGGGCGACGGGCAAGGAGCAGCAGGTCCGCATCACGGCCTCGTCGATGCTCTCGAAGGACGACGTGGACAAGATGGTCCGCGACGCCGAGAGCCATGCGGACGAGGACAAGAAGCGACGCGAGGAGGTCGAGACCCGCAACCAGGCGGAGCAGCTGACCTATCAGGCCGAGCGCACGCTCAAGGACCTGGGCGACAAGGTCTCCGCCGAGGATCGCGCCGCGGTCGAGAGCCAGGTGGCGTCGCTGCGCGAGCAGCTCAAGGGTTCCGATGCCAATGGGCTCCAGGCTGGCATGAACGAGCTGGTCGAAACGCTCTCGCGCGTGTCCACGGCTGCGTACCAGACATCGGCTGCGTCCTCCGGCGGCAACGGCGGCGGCGCGCCCGACCAGGGCTCGGGCGAGGGCTCGCCCGAAGGCTCGGCCGGCGCCGGCGCTGGCGACGAGACGGTCGAGGGCGAGTTCAAAGAGGTCTAGCCCCTGGTCCTGCGCGGCCCGTTCGGCTCTGTGGCGAACGGGCCGCTTTCGCTTCCCGCGGGGTGCTCGTTGCGCGCCGGCGCGCCGGTTTCCGTCATCTACGGGTGAGGCCGGTGTTCGCGCACCCACCACCCCCAGATTCGCGCCAGCTACCGCCTTCAACCGTGAGGGAGCGGAAATGGGGCCATCCGGCGGCCAACTCGGTGTCGAGTACCGCCCTCACCCGTAGATGACACAAACACCACGCCGGCCACGCCACCTCGCGGGGCGCGGGCCCAGCGCTTCATCTCGGCCGTCCGGCCCGGCAGTGCGGCACGGAACGTGACCTCGTGGGAGGCGACCCGCCGTCGAGTCGTCGCGTCACCGGGGACCACCAGCCAACGCGAGACGCTGGTCACTGACCAGCCGCGCTCTCGGGCGAGGGCTGGCCCGAGCCGCGCCTTGCGGTCGATCCCGGCGAGGGTCGCCTGGACGTCCGGGATCGCGCTCTTCACCTCGACCACGAGCAGCGCACCGGTCGCACGATGGAACGCGAGGAGGTCGATTGACCCGCGCTCGCCGAACACACTGAACGTCACCTCCGGGACCACCTCCCAGCCCTTGGCGCGCAGGAAGGTGGCCACGCGCTCGACAATCTCAGCGTGGCCCGCGTCGAGCAGCCGGTCGAGGTCTTCGCCATGGGCGAGCAGCCGGATCTGGATGCGGACGCCCAACGCGGCGACGAGACGCGCCAGCGTGTCAACGGTCGAGGCGAACGCGCGGCCCGCCTCGATGTCCGAGATCGTGGACTGCGAGAGGCCCGACCGCTCGCCGAGGCGCTCCTGCGTCCAGCCCCGGCGACGCCGGAGGGCGCGGACTGCGAGGCCGAAGCGGACGGGGTCCATGGGACAAGGATGGCGATGGCCGCTCAAGCCAGGCTTACGCGGCTGCGCTACGATGACGGGACGAACCGACCGACTGGTCGGTCGGTAGGACGCCGAGGCCGAGCCGGACGAGGAACGTCGGACACAGGACGAGGAATCTCGCAGGATGCCCCGCATCGACCCCGCCGAACAGAGTCGCAGCCGTCGCGAGCGGATCCTAGACGCGGCGTTCTCGGCCTTCGCGAAGCGCGGCTACCGGGACACGGCCGTTGACGACATCGCGGCCGCGGCCGAGACCAGCAAGGGCGGGATCTACTTCCACTTCCCGAGCAAGGAGGCGATCTTCCGCGAGCTGATGCAGACGACCGCCGACAAGCTGGTCGCGCGCGTCGAGCGGGCCGTTGCCCAGCAGACGGAGCCGGTGGCGAAGGCCGAGGCGGCGCTGCACACGGTCCTGGCCACGTTCGCCGGGCACCGCACCATGGCCCGCGTCCTGTTCCTCGACATGGCGGGCGCCGGGCGGGCGTTCCAGGCCGAGACCAACCGGCTCCACGAGCGATTCGCGGAGCTCATCCGCGGCTACCTCGACGAGGCGGTCGAGTCGCGCGCCATCGCGCCGCTCGACACGGCGATCACGAGCGTCGTGTGGTTCGGCGCGCTCAACGAGGTGGTGGCACGCTGGCTGCTCGCCGACAAGCCCGGATCGCTCGAGGACACCTACCCGGCGCTGCGCGAGGTCCTGCTGCGGAGCGCGGGCGTCCCGGAGGCGCGGATCGCGCAGGGCGGGACCGCCGGGCGCGAGGCACCTTCGCGCCAGACCGTGCCGGGTGGCGCCGAGCCAGGCAGAAGGTCGCGGTGACCGCGATCGAGGAGCCCGTGGCCGCTGGCGAGCGGATCGGCGAGGCGGTTGCGCGGCTGCTGGCACGGACGCCCGACGCGGATGGCCGGCTGGTCGCGGCCGGCGTCGCGGCCCCGGCGGTGGACCCCATCGCGCTGTTCTCGGCGGCTGCCGAGGCCGCCCTCGAGGTGGCTCTCTGGCTGCGACCGTCCGAGGGGCTCGCGCTGGTCGCGGTCGGGCGGGCGTGGGCAGCCGAGTCTGGCGGACCGACCCGCTTCCAGGACGCCGAGTCGGCATGGCGGGCGCTGGTTCGAGAAGCGGTGCTCGAAGGCGCCGCGGCGCCGACCCTGCTGGGCGGCCTGGGCTTCAGCGGCCGAACAGCGGCGGAGGACGACCCGTGGGCCCCCTTCGGCCCGAGCTCGCTGGTCCTGCCCAAGCTGCTGCTGGTCACGCGCGGCGGCGTCTCCACGCTCACCGCCGCCGCTGTCGGCGCGCCCGAGCCGCGCGCGGTGGAGGCCCGCTGGGGCCAGCTGACCGAGCGTGCCCGGGCCCTGACCCCGCCGTCGGCCGGCATGGTCGCGCGCCCCGTCTTCGCACCCCTTCGGACCGAGCGCTCGCAGCCCGACCAGGCCAATTGGCATCGAACCGTCGAGACGATGGCGGGCGCCGTCGGCCGAGGGCGCCTCGACAAGGTGGTCCTCGCGCGACGCGTGGACCTTCGCTCGCCGGTCGAGCTCGACGTGCCCAACGCCCTGCGGCGCCTCGCCGCGAGCGCTCCGGAGAGCACCATCTACGCCTTCCGCCGCACGGGCCGCACGTTCCTGGGCGCCACACCAGAGCGGTTGGTCCGGGTGGAGGGTCGCCGGTTCCGCACCGCCGCGATCGCGGGAACGATCGGCCGGGGCGCCGACGATGCCGAGGACGCGAAGCTCGCGCATGACCTGCTCGCGTCCGAGAAGGACCGCGAGGAGCACGCGATCGTGGTCCAGTTCATCCGCGGGCTGCTGGCTCCTCTCGCTGAGCAGCTGACGGTCGCCCCCAGCCCGAGCGTGATGACGCTGCGCTTCGTCCAGCACCTCGCGACCGAGATCGGGGGCACGCTGCGCGACGATGCTGGCCTGCTGGCCCTGGGCGAGAGGCTCCACCCGACGCCCGCCGTCGGTGGCGAGCCGCGGGACGCCGCGCTCACGATGATCGACGAGCACGAGGGCTTCGAGCGCGGCTGGTACGCCGGTCCGGTGGGCTGGCTCGACGCGGCCGGCGACGGCGAGCTCTGCGTGGCGCTGCGGTGCGGGATCGTGGACCGCACGCGGGCGACCCTGTTCGCCGGCTGCGGCATTGTGGCCGATTCGGACCCCGCTCGCGAGTGGGAGGAGTCGCGGATCAAGCTGCGGGCCGTGGTGTCGGCGCTGGGCATGCTGGAGGACGAGCCGTGAGCCACGGGGGAACGCTGCGTGCGCTCACCGCCGAGCTGGCCGCGGCGGGCGTCCGCGACGCGGTCGTCTGCCCCGGCTCACGCTCCACGCCCCTCGCCCTTGCCGTTGCCTCGTGCGCGTCGATCCGGACGCGGGTCATCCTCGACGAGCGCTCGGCTGGGTTCTTCGCGCTCGGCCTGGCGCGGGTCAGCCGCCAGCCGGTGGCGATCGTCGTGACGTCCGGGACGGCGGTGGCGAACCTCATGCCGGCCGTTGTGGAGGCGCGGCTGGCGCGCGTGCCGCTTGTCCTGCTGACCGCGGACCGTCCGGCGGAGCTCCAGGACCGCGGCGCGCCCCAGACGATCGACCAGGTGCGCATCTTCGGCGCCCACGCGAAGTGGGCGAGCGAGCTCCCGCTGTTCGATGGCGAGCCGGCGACGATCGCGCACGTCCGGGGTGTGGCCGGGCGAGCCGTCGCGACCGCGATGGCCGTCCCCGCCGGGCCGGTCCACCTGAACATCCCGTTCCGCGAGCCGCTCCTGCCCGACGGCGCGCTGGCACTGGCGGCCGACGAGGTCCCGGACCGGCCGTTCGCCGAGGTGGTCGGCGGGCGTCGGACGCTGGACGGGCGCGGGCTCGACCGCCTCGCGGCCCGCCTCGTGGGCACCCGGCGGGGGCTGATCATCGCGGGGCCGGACGATGACCGGCGGCTGGCCGCCGCGCTCGTCCGCCTCGCCGATGCCACCGGGTTCCCGATCCTCGCGGATCCGCTGTCGGGCCTGCGTACCGGCTCCCACGACCGGTCCATGGTCGTCTCGCGCGCGGACCAGCTCTGCCGCCCGGGTCCGTGGCTCGACGACCACCTCCCCGAGCTCGTCATCCGCACCGGCGCGGCGCCCACCGCGAAGCCCATCCTCGAGCTGCTGACCCGCGCGAAGCCCGAGCTGATCGTCATCGACGGGGACGGCGGCTGGCGCGAGCCCGCGCTCCTCCCCGCGACGTTCGTCCACGCTGACGCCGTCGCCACGGCCGAGTCGCTCGCCGCGCTGGTCCGACGCGCGGGGGACGCTGAAGCGTGGCCAGCGGCCTGGCGGGCGGCTGACGATGCGGCGAGCCGGGCGATGACGGGCTGGCTCGCGAGCCTCGACGAGCCGTTCGAGGGTGCCCCGTTCCCTGCGCTCGCCGACCTGCTGCCCGACGGCGCCGTGCTGTGGGCTGGCTCGTCGATGCCCGTCCGGGACATGGACGCTTGGCTGCCCTCCACGGCGCGCGCGATCTCCGTGCGCGCGAACCGGGGGGCCAACGGGATTGACGGCGTGATCTCGTCCGCGCTGGGTGCGGCCGCTTCGGGCGCCCCGACCGCGCTGGTGATCGGCGACGTCTCGTTCCTCCACGACGCCACGGCGCTCGGCACCGCTCGCCAGCTCGGCCTGTCGCTCGCGATCGTGCTGGTGGACAACGACGGCGGCGGGATCTTCTCGTTCCTGCCCCAGGCTCAGCCCGCGGCCGCGATGCCCGGCACAGGCCTGCCCGAGCACTTCGAGCAGCTGTTCGGCACCCCGCACGGGAGCGACCTGCCGAGCGTGATCCGGGCGTTCGGGGCGGGCTACCGCGAGGCGGGGGCGCGCGACCTGCGCGACGCGATCGGTAGGGGGCTGGCGGAGCCCGGTGTCAATGTCGTCGGCCTGCGGTCCGACCGCGCGCGGAACCTCGAGCTCCATCGCGAGGCGGCGGCCGCGGTCCAGACGGCGCTCGCGGCGCTGCCCAGGGCTTTGGTCACGCCGGCCGGCCGAGGTGGGCGATGACGGGCGAAGCCGACTGGGTGGCGCTCGCGGCGCGCGACAGCGGTGACCATGGCCGCCCCGCGCTGCTCCTGCTCCACGGCTTCACCGGCACCGGATCGGTGTGGGCCGGGCTGACCGCGAGCCTCCGCCGGAAGGGGTTCCGGACGATCGCGCCCGACCTGCCCGGTCACGGCCGAGCGAGTTCCCCGGGGCCCGGCGGTGCGTCCGTCGAGCGAGCGGCGGACGACCTTGCGCGCCTGCTCGCCCAGCTCGGCGCCAACCCGGCCCGCGTCCTCGGCTACTCGCTGGGCGCGCGCATCGCGCTGCGGCTCGCGATCGCCCATCCGGCGAGCGTCAGCCGGCTCGTCCTCGAGAGCCCATCGGCGGGGTTCGCCGACGCGGGCGAGCGCGCTGCGCGGCGCGAGGCGGACGACGCGCTGGCCGACGAGGTCGAGCGCGACGGCGTAGAGGCCTTCACCGACCGCTGGGAGCGCAACCAGATCTTCGCCACGCATGCGCTGCTCGACCCGCGTGCCGCCGCCCACCAGCGCGAGATCCGGCTTCGGAACACCTCCGCGGGCCTCGCCCTCAGCCTGCGCGCCGCCGGCCAAGGGGTGATGCAGCCGCTCCACGGTCGGCTCGCCGAGATCCACGTCCCGACGCTCGTCGTCGCGGGCGCCCTCGACCCGGTCCGCGCCCGGGCCGAGGAGGTCGCGGCCGGCATCCCCGGCGCCCGACTCGTGATCGTCGCCCGCGCGGGCCACACGCCCCACCTCGAGCGCCCAGCCGCGTTCCGCCGCCTCGTCATCGACTTCCTGCAGGAGGACGCCGCGTGACCACCAACGTCACCTGGACCACCGCCTATGAGTACCGCGACATCCGGTACGAGCACTCGGGCACCGGCATCGCGAAGATCACCATCGACCGTCAGGCCGTCCGCAACGCGTTCCGGCCGCTCACAGTGCGCGAGATGATCGACGCGTTCAACCGCATCCGCGACGACGCGACGATCGGCTGCGTGCTGCTCACCGGCGCCGGCGACGCGGCGTTCTGCGCCGGGGGCGACGCCAACTACAAGAGCCACGACGGCGGCTACCTCGACGAAGACGGGCTCCCGCGGCTCAACGTCCTCGACCTCCAGCGCCAGATCCGCTCGCTCCCGGTCCCGGTCATCGCGCTCGTCAACGGCTTCGCCATCGGCGGCGGCCACGTGCTCCACGTCGTGTGCGACATGACCATCGCGAGCGAGAACGCGGTGTTCGGGCAGATCGGCCCGAAGGTGGGATCGTTCGACGCCGGGTTCGGCGTGGGGCTGCTCGCCCGGCTCGTGGGCGACAAGAGGGCCAAGGAGATCTGGTTCCTGTGCCGTCGCTACTCGGCGCAGGAGGCCTACGAGATGAACCTGGTCAACAAGGTGGTGCCACTGGCGGAGCTCGAGGCCGAGGGCGTGGCCTGGGCCGACGAGATCCTCGAGATGAGCCCGACGGCGATCCGGTTCCTCAAGGCCTCGTTCCTCGTCGCCACCGACGGGCTGGCCGGGATGCAGGAGTTCGCCGGCCACGCGACCGGGCTCTACTACACCACCGACGAGGCGCACGAGGGGTCGCAGGCGTTCCTCGCCAAGCGCAAGCCCGAGTACCGCAAGTTCCCGCGGCGGCCGTGAGCGTCGCGCCCGCGCCGTCCTCGTCATCGGCCGCGTCGTCGGCTTCGTCGCCAGTCGAGCACCCCTCGGCATCCTCGATCTGGTTGCACGCCGCGCGCCCGAACACGCTGCCAGCGGCCATCGCAGGGGTCATCGTCGGGCTGGGCGCCGGGCTGGGGGTGGGCGCGCCATTCCGCATCGACACGGCCGCCGGCTGCATCGCCGTCGCGCTGCTCCTCCAGGTGCTCGCCAACTTCGCCAACGACCTCTCGGACTTCCGCAAGGGCGCCGACACCGAGGCGCGCCAGGGGCCGGTGCGGGTGGCCGCGGCCGGGCTCGTGACGCCGCGCCAACTCGAGCTGGCCATCGCGATCACGATCGCGGCAGCGTGTCTGGTGGGGCTCTGGCTCGCGTACGTGGGCGGGCCGGTGCTCATCGGGCTGGGCGTGCTGGCGGTCGTCGCCGCGCTCGCATACACGGGCGGGCCGTGGCCGTACGGGTACCGCGGCCTGGGCGAGGTGTTCGTGTTCGTGTTCTTCGGGCTCGTCGCCGTGGTGGGGACCGCGTACCTCCAGGCCGACCGGCTCGACCCCCTGTTCTTCGCAGCGTCCGTCCCCGTCGGGTTGCTGATCACGGCGATCCTGATCGTCAACAACCTACGCGACATCCCGACCGACCGCGCGGCGGGCAAGCGCACGCTGGCTGTGATGCTCGGCGAGCGGGCAACGCAGGCCGAGTGGCTGGCGTTCGTGGTGGCGGCCTTCGCCGTGCCCGTGCTGCTGGTGGCCGCCGGGCGGTCGTGGACGCTGCTGCTGACGCTGGTCGCGGCCCCGATCGCGCTCCCGCTGTGGCGCACGGTTCGGGGGTTCAGCGAGCGGCGACAGCTCAACATGGCCCTCAAGGGGACCGCCCGTCTGGCGCTCGTCGTGGCCGTGCTGTTCGCGCTGGGGCTGGCGTCCGGAGCACGGTCGTGACGGCCATCTCGCGCATCCACGCCGACAAGGTGATGATCCCGTTCCAGCGGCCGTTCGCCACGAGCACCGGGATGTGGCTGGCGCGCGAGGCGTGGATCATCCGCCTGTTCGATGCCGACGGGCGGGTGGGCGCCGGTGAGGCAGTGGTGGAGCCGCAGGACGGCGCGGCGGCATCGACCGTCCTCGACCACCTCGTGCACGACCTGGAGGGCTCGGACCCGGCGGGCGGGCTGCCGACGAGCGCCGAGCTTGAGCTGCACGGTTCACCGGGACGGGCGCTGCGGGCGGCGATCGACGCGGCGCGGTTCGACCTCGGGCTGCTCGACGGGGCGCTGCGCTGGGCCGGCGGTCCGCGGGCGGGTGGTCACGGCGGGCTCGCCCTCGACGGCGACCCACACGATTCGGACGACGACGAGGACGAGGACGAGGACGACGATCCCGCGCTCGCCGGCGCGGCCGTGAACGCCACGCTGCCCTCGATCGGGCCTGCAGCGTCGGCTGAGGCAGCCCGCCAGTCGGTCAGCGCGGGCTTCACGACGCTCAAGCTCAAGGCCGGCGCAGAGCGCGAGACGCAGCTCCTCGTCGATCGCGTGCGGGCGGTCCGCGAGGCCGTGGGCCCGGACGTACGGCTGCGGCTCGATGTCAACGGGGCCTGGGACCTCGAGACCGCGACGGACCGGCTTGAGGCGGTGGCCCGCTTCGCGCTCGAGTACGTGGAGCAGCCGCTCGCAGGCGACGACCCGGCAGCCATGGCCGAGCTTCGGCGCCGGGTACGCGTCCCGCTGGCCGCCGACGAGACCGTGACCTCCGTGCGCGCGGCGCGGCTGCTCCTCGAGGCCGAAGCCGTGGACGTGCTCGTGGTGAAGCCGGTGCGCGTGGGCGGGCTGGCGGCCGCGGGCGAGATCGCGGAGCTGGCCGCGGAGCGCGGTGTGCCCGTCGTGGTCAGCACCCTGTTCGAGACCGGTGTCGGGATTGCGACGGGGCTTGCGGTCGCGATGGCGCTGCCAGAGGTGCGCGGCGGGAGCTTCGACCACGTCCCCGACCACGGTCTGGCGACGGCCGGTCTGCTGGAGCACGACCTCCTCGAGGAGGGGCTCGTGCTCGGCGGGGGGCTCCTCCGGGCGCCGGGCGGCGCCGGCTCGGGGAGGCTGGGGATCCGCGTCAGCGAGCGAGCCCTGGTGCGCTACGCGGCCGACCGCGCGGTCGGGCCGGTCTGGGAGGCGTGGGACGCGTGAGGCCCGGAACCGACGCGGGCGTGAGGATGGCCGTGGGGGATCGGCTCCGCGAGCTCGGCGCGACGAAGGGCGACGGAACGGCCGTGGTCGAGGGCGGGGTCGTGACGACCTGGGCGGCGCTCGACGCGGCCGCCGGCGTAGCGGGCGAGGGCGTGACGCCGGGCGAGGTGGTCCCGTTCGACGCCCCCGCGGGCGCATCGGCCATCGCGCGGATCCTCGGCGTGCTGCGGGCCGGGGGCGTGGCCGCGCCCCTCTCGGCGGGGATGACACCGGCGGAGCGGGCCGCGATCCTCGAGGTGCTGGGCGCCTCGTCGCTCCCGGCCGGCGCCGCGGTCATCGTCATGACCTCCGGCACGACAGGACGGCCGAAAGGCGTGGCCCACTCGGAGGCCTCGCTGGCCGCGTCGGCTGCGGCGTGGCGTGCGTCGCTTCCGCCGGCGAGCGGCTGGGTGCTGGCGCTCGGGCTGGGACACGTCGCAGGGCTGGGCGTGGTCTGGCGCGCGATTGCCGACGGCGTGCCGATCCTGGTCGTCCCGGCCGCCGACCCCGCGGCCCTGGCGGTGGCGATCGCCGACCCGGCCGTGTCCCACGTGTCGCTCGTGCCGACGCAGCTGGTCCGCCTGCTCGACCTGGTCTCCGACGCCCCCCCACCGCCGAACCTGCTCGCGATCCCCCTGGGCGGCGGCGCGATCCCGGAGCATCTGGTCCGCCGCGCGCTGGCCGCAGGCTGGCCCGTCGTGCCCACCTACGGGCTGTCCGAGATGGGCTCGGGCGTGACCGCCCTGGGCAGCGCTGAGACGGCGCTGGCGCCCGAGACCGCCGGGAGGCCGATGCCGGGCATGGCACTCTCGATCGCGCAACCAGATGCCGAGGGCGTGGGCGAGATCGTCGTCGAGGGTCCCTCGGCGTTCCTCGGCTACCTCGGCGAGCCGCCGCGCCAGCCCGGCGAGCCGTTCCGCACCGGCGACCTCGGGCGACTCGACGCGGCAGGCCGCCTCGTCGTCGTAGACCGACGCACCGACCGGATCGTGCGCGGCGGCGAGAACATCGCCCCGTCTGAGGTCGAGTCCGCGCTGGCCGCGCACCCCGCGATCGCCGACGCTGGCGTCGTGGCCCGGAGCGACGCGTCGCTCGGCCAAGTCCCGGTGGCGGCGATCGTCCTGCGGCCCGGCTCGAACGATCCCGGTGACGAGGCCCTCGCTGCGCACTGTCGCGCAAGCCTCGCCGGTTTCAAGGTTCCCGTGTCCTTCGTCCGCCTCGACGTCCTGCCGCGCGGCGCATCGGGCAAGCTGCGCCGCTCGGAGCTTCGGGCGCTGATCGACGGCGCTCCCGAGGGCCAGCTCGCGCGCTCGGGCGGCGACCGGATCGGCTGGCGGATCAGCGGCGAGCGACCGCGCCAGATCGTCCTGCTCCACGGCACGCTCTCGTCGGCGCGGCAGCTGGACCTCCTCGCCCGCGAGCTCGCTGCCGCGTGTGGTGCCACGGTCCACGCGCTCGATCGGCGGGGGAGCGGGTCAGGGCGTCTCGCTGAGCCGCGCCCGCTCGACGTCGGCCTCCACGTCGCGGACGTGGTCGCATACCTTGACGCCCGCGGGATCGACCGTGCCGACCTGGTCGGCGTCAGCTTCGGGGGTGTGATCGCGCTCGAGGCCGCCGCCCGGCAGCCGGCGCGGGTGGCCTCGCTCGTGGCGTACGAGCCCCCGTACGGGCCGGTTGTCAGGGACGACATGGGGGTCGAGTTCCCGCCGGTCGTCGGGCGCGTCCAGGTGGCGTACGAGGCGGGCGGGTCAGCCGCCGCGGCGGAGCTCTTCCTGCGGACCGTCGCGGGCGACGCGGCGTGGGAGCGGCTGTCGGAGCGGAGTCGCAGCTCGCTCGCGCAGGAGGGCGTGGGGGCGGTTGCCGACGCCACGCAGGCCGGGTTCGACCCGAACGGCCTCGCCCGGATCTGCACGCCGGTGCTGCTGCTGACCGGTGGCGCGAGCGACGCCTTCTACACGCCCATCGCCGACGAGCTCGCGCGACGCATTCCGGGCGCCCGCCGGGTTACCCTCGACGGGCTCGCCCACACGGCGCCGATCAACCGGCCCGGCCGCGTCGTCGATGCCATCCGCGCCTTCCTGGAGTCCCTCCCCGCATGACCGCCCTCCCGCCCGACCACACACCCTCCGGCGCCTCCACCGGTGCCGGGAACGCCGCGCCCGCGCCCGAGGTCCGGGTCATGTTCGACCGCATCGCCGGCCGCTACGACCTGATGAACCTGCTGATCTCGGCGTTCCAGGAGCCTCGCTGGCGACGACACCTCGTGAATGCCGCGGCGCTCCAGCACGGAGGGTCGGCGGTCGACGTGGCCTCGGGCACCGGCAAGGTGGCGGCCGACCTCTCGACGCGGGTCGGCCCGACGGGCCGGGTCCTGGGCGTTGACCTCTCGCCCGGCATGACGGCCGTGGCGCAGCGACGCTACGCGAACCGGCCCGGGCTCGGCTACATGGTCGGCAACGCGATGGAGCTGCCCACCCGGGACGGCGAGTTCGACGCGGCGACCATCGCCTTCGGCATGCGCAACCTCCCGGACTACCGGCGCGGCTTCGCGGAGATGGCACGCTCCGTCCGGCCCGGCGGCCGCGTGCTGTGCCTCGAGATCGCCCGCCCCCGGAGTCGCCTGGCGCGCTTCATGCGCTGGTGGTTCGATCGCATCGTCCCCGTCATCGGCCGCCTCGCCGGCCAGGGCCCCGCGTACGGCTACCTCGTCCGAAGCGTCCAGGCCTACCCCTCGCCAGAGCGGATCGCCGAGATCATGGCCGAAGTGGGCCTCGTGGACGTGCGCTGGAGGGGCCTGACGGGCGGCATCGTCACCCTGCACGAGGGGACCGTCACCCAGCGGTAGCGCTGTGGCTCCTGCAACGGGCGCGCCTCGGGCCTCAAGGCATTCGCGAGCGCCCCGTCCCATGATCCGCGGTAGGCTCCGCCCCGCGGCGTCACCACATCGCGATCGCCCCCGCCGCGCGCGGGAGCCAGCGGCCTCCACGGCGTCTCCGACGAGCCAGGCGATGACGCGACCCCACACGCGCGGCTCGAGCGCGTACGCGATCGAACTGGCGGTTCCCGAGGTCCGGGTGCGCCGGTGGAGGTCTGGCCTGCCATTGAGGACGTAATGTGCCGGACTTAGGCGGCCCTTCGCCGAGCCCGAGTCTGATTTCTCGCAGATGACCGCTCTGCGGTCGCCAACCCGGGTCTGCGGACGTGAAGGCGTACCCGACGAGGAGGCTCGTGCCCGGATCTGCGGCAGGTTCCGCCACATGCTCACCCGATGGTCCTTGTCCGAGAACAACCTGGATACGGGCCGCACTGCGGGCATCTGTGCAGGACCGGGCAGCGGAAACCGTGGAACGGGGCAGCGGAGACCGCCAGATGCCCATCCCGCGGGCGCTTGAGGGAACCCGCTGGGATAGGGACCGCAATACGGTCATCTGCCAGAAGTGGCCGACGGCGAGCCTGGACCCGAAACCCGGTGCACGGCGTGTGCCGCACAGCTGTCACAGGGCCTCCGGTAGCATGGCCGTCCCATGACCACGCACACTGCGCCCGCCGAGGCGCCGCTCATCGCTGCCCGGGGGCTGACCAAGCGGTTCGGCCAGTTCACCGCGGTGGACGCCATCGACTTCGACGTGGCGCCTGGCGAGAGCTTCGGCTTCCTCGGCCCCAACGGCGCGGGCAAGACGAGCACGATGCGCATGATCGGCTGCATCTCGCCGGTCAGTGACGGCCAGCTGAGCATCCTGGGTCTCGACCCGACGCGGGACGGTCCCCGCATCCGCGGCCAGCTGGGTGTCGTGCCCCAGGAGGATTCGCTCGACACGGACCTCTCGGTCATCGACAACCTGATCATCTACGGCCGCTACTTCGGGCTGTCTCGGGCGGAGTGCACCCGGAGAGCGCACCAGCTGCTGGACTTCGCCCAGCTCGGCGAGCGCGCCAAGGACCGGGTCGAGCCGTTGTCGGGCGGGATGAAGCGGCGCCTGACGATCGCCCGCGCCCTGATCAACGAGCCGTCCATCCTGCTCCTCGACGAGCCCACCACAGGCCTCGACCCGCAGGCCCGGCACCTGCTCTGGGAGCGCCTCTACCGGCTCAAGCAGCACGGCGTGACGCTTGTCCTCACGACGCACTACATGGACGAGGCCGAGCAGCTGTGCGACCGGCTGGTTGTCATGGACAAGGCGAAGATCGTGGCCGAGGGCTCGCCCCGCGAGCTGATCGCGCGCTACGCCAGCCGGGAGGTCACCGAGCTGCGCTTCCCGGTGGGGATCCAGGAGACGCTGGGCGACCGACTGGCTGGGATCGGCGAGCGCATCGACCTCCTGCCCGACCGCGTGCTGGTCTACACCAGCGACGGCGAGGCGGTCTCGAACGCGGTCCACTCACGCGGCCTCGAGCCCGAGACGGTCCTGGTGCGCCGGAGCTCGCTCGAGGACGTGTTCCTGCGGCTGACGGGCCGCTCGCTGGTGGACTGAGCCGATGGCCCTCGCGTCGTCCGCCCCCGCCCCGACGCTCCCTGCCACGGGGGACCGCGTCCCGCGCCCGGATCCCGTGAACGCCTTCCGCGTCTCGTACGAGCACCAGATTCTGCTCTACCTGCGCAACTGGCGCGGCTCGCTGTTCAGCAACTTCGCGCAGCCGGTGCTGTTCCTGCTCGCCATGGGCGTGGGCTTGGGCACGTACGTGGACAACGGCGGCTCGAACGCCACGGGCGGCGTCTCCTACCTCCAGTTCCTCGCGCCGGCGCTGCTCGTGTCGTCGGTGATGCAGGGCGCTGCAGGGGAGGGGACGTTCCCGGTGCTCGCGGGCTTCCGCTGGGTCCGCCGCTACCACGCCATGTACGCGACGCCCCTGACCCCGTACGCGATCGCCTTCGGCCAGCTCGCCTGGAACGCCACCCACGCGCTGATGGTCGGCACGATCTTCGCCGTCGTGATCGTGCTGTTCGGGGCCGCGGCCACGCCCGGCATCCTGTGGTCCGTGCCGATCGGCGTGCTCACCGGGATCGCGTTCTCGGCGCCCATCGCGGCCTACATGACCAGCCAGCGCGACACGACCGCGTGGAACAACATCTGGCGGTTCGGGATCACGCCGCTGTTCCTGTTCAGCGGCACGTTCTTCCCGATCGAGCGGCTGCCGGACGTGATCCGGCCGCTGGCGTGGCTCCTGCCGCTGTGGCACGGCGTTGACCTGGCCCGGGCGCTGGCGCTGGGGACGGCCGGCCAGGAGCCGCTGCTCCACATCGCCCACTTGGCGATCCTGGTGGTCGTGGCGGCGCTCGGGACCTGGGCGATGTTCGTCCGGTTCCGCCGGCAGTTGGAGAAGTAGCGGTGACCGCCTTCGTGGCCATCGGCCGCGTCCTCCCGACCCGTCTGGGCAGCCGCCGCGCCTCGCTGCTCATCGAGCGCAACCTGCTGGCCTACAGGTCGGGCTGGATGGTCCTGTTCTCGGGCTTCTTCGAGCCGCTCTTCTACCTGCTCTCGGTGGGCTTCGGCATCGGGGGGATGGTGGGCGACATCCCCGGTCCCGGCGGCCAGCCGATCCCGTATGCGCTGTTCGTGGCGCCGGCGCTCTTGGCCTCATCGTCGATGAACGGCGCCATCACCGAGTGCACGTTCAACGTGTTCTTCAAGCTCAACTACCAGAAGACGTACGACGCGGTGCTGTCCACGCCGATGTCGCCGGGCGACGTGGCGCTGGGCGAGATCGGCTGGGCGATGATCCGCTCCACGCTGTACGGCCTCGGGTTCTTCGCCGTGATCGCCGTGCTGGGGCTGGTCCGCTCGCCGTGGGCGCTGCTCGCCGTTCCCGCCGCCACGCTGCTCTCCTTCGCCTTCTCCGCGGTGAGCATGGCGCTCACGACGTGGCTCCGCGGCTGGCAGGACTTCGACCTGATCTTCCTGTTGATCCTGCCGATGTTCCTGTTCAGTGGCACCTTCTACCCGATCAGCGCCTACCCGGAGGCGCTCCGCGTGTTCGTGGCCCTGACGCCGCTATACCAGGGCGTGGACCTGATCCGGGGACTGGTCACCGGGGTGCTCGATGCGGGCTCGGTGCTGCACGTCGCGTACCTGGTTGCGATGGGGCTGATCGGGCTGACCGTGGTTGCGTTCCGGCTCGACCGGCTGCTGCGCAAGTAGCGCCGGCTGCTGCGGGCGCCCATGGTCGCGCCGGACCGCTCCGCTGCCTGCGGGCGCCGGATCCGGCGCCTGTGCCGTGCGCCCCGCCCCGCCTGCGCGCCTGCGCCCGCGCGCCTGCGCCCGCGCCTGTGCCCTGAGCCCGCCGGATCCCGCGCCCGCGCCCGCGCGCCTGCGCCCGCGTCTGTGCCGTGCGCCCCGCCCCGCCCGGCGCCCCGCCCGTCGGGTTGTGAGTCATCTGGGACTCGTTTCCGCGGTGACGGAGCGTGGTCGACTCTGCCAAGGTCCCGTTGCCGCCTCGGGTCGTGCAGCGCGAAGGTCGGGATGAGTCTGCTGTGACTCATCGCCGGCGTGACCGTGACTCATCGCCGGCGTGACCGTGACTCATCGCCGGCGTGACTCCGGCGTGACTGATATGCCGGCGTGGATGACCGCGGCCGCAAGGAGGACCGAGCAGGGGCGCCCGGCTCCTCGTGGGGAGCTCGCGGGCACCTTTCGGTGACCCCGGCTAGCATCCGCGCGTGCCTATTGCTGACCCCCGAGCGGCCGCCTCGGCGGCGCGCGACCTGCCCAGCCTCGACACGACCATCGCCGACTGCTTCGCCTGCCCCCGCCTCGTGGCCTGGCGCGAGGAGCAGGCCCGGATCAAGGTGGCAAGGTTCCGCGACGAGACGTATTGGGCCCGGCCCGTCCCCGGCTTCGGCGATGCCGCGGCCCGGATCCTGCTCGTCGGCCTCGCGCCGGCGGCGCATGGCGGCAACCGGACCGGCCGCGTGTTCACGGGGGACGCATCGGGCGACTTCCTATGGCACGCGATGCACGCGATCGGTCTTGCCAACCAGGCTGAGGGTCGGCGCGCGGGCGATGGCCTCCGCCTCGACGCGGTCCGTGTCGTTGCCGCCGTCCGCTGTGCGCCGCCAGCGAACAAGCCCACCCCCGACGAGCAGGCACGCTGCCGCCCCTACCTCGCCCGCGAGCTCGAGCTGCTCCGTGATCTCCGGGTGATTGTCCCGCTGGGCGCCATCGGCTGGGACGCGGCACTGCGCACCCTGAGCGCGCTCGGCCACGCCATCCCGTCGCCCAAGCCGCGGTTCGCGCACGCGGGCGAGGCGCGGGTCGGCCGCTACACGCTCCTCGGCTCGTACCACCCGAGCCAGCAGAACACCTTCACCGGCAAGCTGACCCAGCCGATGCTCCAGGCAGTGCTGCTCCGGGCGATGGAGCTCGCGAGGGGCTGATCAGCGACGCGCGGCCTGCCGCGACGGGTTGCGACGCAGGGTCAGCGTCCAGGTGACCCCGGCGATGCGAGCTACACATGAGTTTCGCCCACACCACGGCGCGACGATGCGTGTTGCGCATCAAATCGGCTGGATCCCGCGCCCGGACCGACAGACGCGCGTTGTCCCTGTGCGCAGCAGGCATCAGCACGACGACCGAGCGCTGGTCTCGATGCGCATGGCGCATTTCGCAGCTTGGCGGACGGCCTCTGGCCTAGCGACTACGCGTGAGGCGCCGCCACCCAGCGACGCGCCGCCACCCAGCGACGCGCCGCCACTCCGGTCGACACGATCGAGACCGGCCCCCGCCGCAACCTCCCCTAAACTCTCACGAGCCATGACTGCAGAGCGCGATATGTACGAGGTGCTGGGCGTCGAGCGCGGTGCGACCGACGCCGAGATCAAGCGTGCCTTCCGCAAGCTCGCCCAGCAGTGGCACCCTGACGTCAACGCCGAGCCTGAGGCCGACGGCCGGTTCAAGGAGATCAACGAGGCGTACCAGATCCTCAGCGATCCCCAGCGCCGCCAGCAGTACGACATGTTCGGCCGGGCAGGCGTCTCGGGCGCGGCGGGCGGGGCGGACCCGTTCGGGGCGGCCGGCTTCGGCGGCTTCAGCGACATCTTCGACGCCTTCTTCGGCGGCACGATGGGCGGCCAGACGCGGCGCGCCCGACCGCAGACGGGGAGCGACCTGAGGTACGACCTGCGGATCACATTTGAGGAGGCCGTCCTAGGCACCGAGAAGGAGATCGAGTTCCCCGTCCTCGGCCGATGCGACACCTGCGGGGGATCGGGCGCCAAGCCGGGCTCCACACCGTCCACCTGCACCCAGTGCAACGGGCGCGGCGAGATCCGCTCCGTGCGCCAGACGATGCTCGGCCAGATGGTCAACGTCCAGCCGTGCCCGCGGTGTCACGGCGAGGGCCGCACGATCGACGCCCCGTGCGAGACCTGCCGCGGCGAGGGCCGCACGCAGCGCACCCGAACGCTGCGCGTGTCGATCCCGCCGGGCATCGACGAGGGCCACCAGGTCCGCCTGTCCAACGAGGGCGAGGTTGGTCCTCGCGGCGGGGCCCCGGGCAGCCTGTACGTCGCGGTGCACGTCGCCGAACACGAGACCCTCACCCGCGAGGGCACCGAGCTCTTCTATGAGGCCGAGCTCTCGATCGCGCAGGCGTCGCTGGGCACGAAGCTGAAGGTGCCCGTCGTGGACGGCGAGGCGATCGAGATTGACGTCCGGCCGGGGACGCAGCCCGGGACCGAGATCCGGCTGCGCGGCCGCGGCGTCCCGCACCTCCGTCGCCCGAACCAGCGCGGCGACCTGCACGTGATGGTCAACGTGGTCGTGCCAACGAAGCTCTCGAAGCACCAGCGGGAGCTGCTTGAGGCGTTTGCGAAGGAGTCGGGCGAGGTCGTGTCCGGCGGCGGGTTGCGCGAGAAGCTGGGCCTCGGGTGAGGCCGGGTCTGTCGACTGGCGAAGCCGAAGCCGAGGTAGCCCAAGCGGGCGAAGCGAGAGCAGGTGAAGGCCAAGCGGGCGAAGCCGAGGCCGAGGCGACCGCAGCCGACCCCGCCGCCCCCGGCGAACCCCCTGCCGAAGCCGCGGGTGCACACGATGCGCTCGCCGGGATCGACCTCGAAGCCGCTGCCGCCGCGAGGGACGCCTGGCTCGAGCTCTCGGTTGCCGCCGATCACGAGGCCGTTGAGGCGGTGTCGGAGATCCTGTCGCGCGCCGCGCCCGGTGGCACCAGCGTCGAGCCCGCGCTCGAGCTTGTCGAGGACGGCCTGGCCGCGCGCATCGACATCGCCCGGCCCGCGCTCGTCCGCGCCTACCTGCCGGTGCTCTCGCCCGCGGCCGTGCGCGAGGCGGTGGCGCAGGCTGACCGCGAGCTCGGCCATCTCCAGGTCTTCGGGCTTCGACCCATCGGTGACCTCTCGGGCAGCCTCGTGCGCGAGACCGACTGGGCCAACGCCTGGAAGTCGCACTTCCCCGTGCTGCGCGTCGGCCAGCGAATCGTCATTCGGCCGACCTGGCGGCGGCATCGGAGGCAGCCCGGTGACGTCGTGCTCGCGCTCGACCCCGGCATGGCCTTCGGGACCGGTCTCCACCCGACGACGCGGCTCTGCCTCGCCTCGCTCGAGTCCCTGGCCGACCGTGGCGTGATCGCCGGTGCCCGCGTCGCCGACATCGGGTCGGGCTCGGGGATCCTGTCGATCGCGGCGGGGCTGCTGGGCGCCGCGTCGATCCTCGCCGTGGACGTCGATCCCATCGCCGTCGAGGCGTCGCTGGCCAACGCCCGGCGCAACCGCCTGGGGCGTCTCATCCACGCCCGCGAGGGCAGCGCGCCCACCGGTGAGGGCCCGTTCGACGTCGTGCTCGCCAATCTGATCGCGTCGCTGCTGGTGCTCCTCGCTGACGGGCTCGTCGCGGACCTCCGCCCCGGCGGCACGATCCTCGCCTCGGGCATCTTCATCAACCGCGAGGCCGAGGTGGTCGCGGCGTTCGAGTCGCGCGGCCTGGCCATCGCCCGGCGCTGGGCCGAGGGGGACTGGGTGGCACTCGAGGCAGTTCGACCGGAGTCCTAGCGCTCGCTCCTGATTCCGTGACTCACCGTGGACTCAGTTCCGACCTCCGTCACGCTCGGGAGCCGCAGCAGGGTCCGGGTTTCGCGCTCAGCCCACGCTCGTCGGCTCCGGAAACGAGTCCGACGTGACTCGGGGCCGTCCTGCGCGGCGCGCCGGCCCCCGGAGCGACTCCCGCGTGGCTCGGGGCGCCCCTCCCCGGCGCCCGGCCCAAGGAGCGACTCCCACGTGACTCGGGGCCGTCCTCCGCGGCGCCCAACGTCCCTCACGGCTCCCGGTCTAGCGCGCCGGGAACTCCCCCAGGGTCACGTGGGCCGTCTTGTGCGAGCCCGACTGCGCCTCGATCTCAAGGTCCAGGGTCTGCCCCGGCTGCATCGTCGCCAGCAGGTCCGTGAGCTCCGACGCGGCGGTGATCGCCTGGCCGTCGGCCGAGGTGATGAAGTCGCCCGGCTCGACCCCGGCCTTCGAGGCCGGCCCGTTCGGCACGACGTCCACAACCAGCGCGCCGCCGCCCTGCTGCACGTCGGACAGCTGCACGCCCAGGTAGGCCCGGTGCGAGTTGGTCACCTTGCCGCTGGTGATTAGCTGGCGGGCGATGTCGGTGGCCATGTTCGACGACACCGCGAATCCGATCCCCGGCGCCGAGCCGCCCATCTGCGGGTCGCTGGCGGCCAGTGTCGGGATGCCGATCACCTCGCCGGCCAGGTTCACGAGCGCGCCGCCCGAGTTGCCCGGATTGATCGCCGCGCTGGTCTGGATCATGTTCGGGATCGAGCTGCCCGTGGGCTCGCTCACGGTTCGTCCGGTCGCGCTCACGATGCCTTCGGTGACCGAGCTCTGAATCCTGCCGCCCTCGCGGGCAACACGCACCTACCGCTCTCGCAGCGGGCGATGAAGCGGCAGACTGAACCGCCCTGGGTTCCGTGGAGACCCTGACGGTTGGAATCAGGCGGCGGCGGTCACCTCCCCCTTGGCATGGTAGGCCGCCTCGTACTCGGCCGGTGGCAGGTAGCCACAGGCCTCGTGGAGCCGCCGGGTGTTCCAGAAGTCGACCCACTCGGCGGTGGCGAGCTCGACCTGCTCGACCGAGCGCCAGGGCCCAGCCCGGTGGATGAGCTCGGCCTTGTACAGGCCGTTGACGGTCTCGGCCAGGGCGTTGTCGTAGCTGTCGCCCTTCGACCCGACCGAGCCCACCGCCTCCGCCTCGGCCAGGCGGTCGGTGTAGCGGATCGAGAGGTACTGGACGCCGCGATCGGAGTGGTGGACGAGCCCGGTCAGCCCCGGACCCCGGGCCCAGAGCGCCATCTCGAGGGCGTCGAGCGCGAGCTCGGCGCGCAGGGAGGAGGACACCCGCCAGCCGACGATCGCGCGGCTGAAGGCGTCGACGATGAACGCCGTGTAGACGAACCCGGTGCGGGTCCAGACATAGGTGAGGTCGGCGACCCACAGGCGGTTCGGGGCGGCAGCGGCGAACGTCCGGCTCACGAGATCGGCCGGACGCTGGCCCGCCGGAGCCGGCCGGGTCGTCCGGGTCCGCTTGGTTCGGGTTGCACCCGCCAGGCCGACCAGCCGCATGATCCGGGCGACCTGGTCGCGGCCGGCCTCGATGCCCAGGCGGCCGAGGGCCTTCCACACCTTGCGGATCCCGTACACCCCGAAGTTGGCGCGGTGGACCCGGCCCACGATCTCGGCCAGCGTCGCGTCGTTCACGCTCCGGGCCGACGGCGGCCGCCGCTTGGCGGCGCAGTGGGACGACGGGGCGACCTGCAGTGTCCGGCAGATCGGCTCGACCCCGTGGGCGTCGCGGTGCTGGTCGATGAAGGGGATCATCGCGGCGAGCGGCGGTCGAACCCGAAGAGAGCCGCCGCGCTCCTGAGGATCTCGTTGGCCCGGCGGAGCTCGCGGTTCTCCCGCTCGAGCTCCTTCATCCGGGCCCGCTCCTCGGTCGTGAGGCCGGCGCGGGTACCGCCGTCGACCTCGGCCTGGGCGACCCAGTGGCGCAGGGACTCCGGGCCGATGCCGAGCTGGCGGGCGACGCGGGTGACGGCGCCCTGGCGCTCGCCGGCCTGCTCGATCCGCTCGAGCACCAGGCGGACGGCGCGCTCCCGAAGCTCAGGCGGATACCGCCGCTGGGACGGGTGGGGACGGGCTGTGTCGTTCATGGACTCCATCTTCCTTCAAAGCGATGGAGCCTCCATCAGACCCAGGGCGGTTCAGACCGGCAAGCACACGAGCGCGGCCCCCGGCGTCGACCGGGTGATCTCGAACCTGAAGACCTGGATGAAGGGCACCCACCACGGCGTCGGCGCGGACCACCTCGACGCCTATCTCGACGAGTTCGTGTTCCGGTTCAACCGACGGCGCAACCGGGCCGCCGGGTTCGCGCCGCTGCTCGGCCTGACCACCGAGGTCGGGCACACGACGGCAGCGGTCATCAGCCCGTTCTCCGAGACGGCGAAGCGCCGGGGGCGATCTACCGGCAGACCGGCCTGATCCACCGCAATCCACCCCCGCCGCCGGAGGGCGCGCGGCCCCGTCGTGGCCGGAAGCGGGACGCCGCCACCGCGTCGTAAGGGCGAGGAGCGCGTGTCGGCACGAGATGCCACCGGGTCTCGCCGGCATGTTCGCGGTCGCCCCCTCGACCGTGGCGTTGATGGCCGCGCGCTGCGCATCGACCCGGTCGCGATCGTGGCGAAGGCACACGAGACGCGTCTTTCCGGTCCCGATCGCCGCGAGGATGCTCATCGACTACGCAAGGGAGCACGACCCCGAACACGCGGCTGCGAAGGCACAGCGGATCCGCGCAGCGGTGAGGGCCGGTCGGACTCCCACCGTCGAGTCCGCTGACTTTCTCGCCGAGGCGCGCCGCATGCTGCCGCCGGAGGTCTTCGAGCTCGTCGCGAAAAAGTACGACTCGGGGTCGAAGTCTGCCGTCGTGACGCGCAGGGGCGGAGGCTTGCCCTTCTCCGTCAGCCACGTCAGGTGATTGACGAGGAAGCGCGTGTCCTGTCCGACGGGTTCCGTTCGGATTTGGTCATCCACGCCGGCGGCCGCATCCGGGTAGCAGTCGGAGCTCGCCCCTCGCGCTCTCGACATGACACCCCCTCTTCGCCCGGACTCTCCATGCACGCGGACGCACGAGCGAACGCCACTGTACAGGCGGTCGTAGGGTGCGGGCGACACATCCGCGACCGGACTTCACTGGCCGCCCCGCGTTCATGCCCTCGCCGGGCCATGACCCTGGCCCTCCGGCCCGTCGCGACGGATCGCGGGCGCAGGGCGCGCTGAGGCCCGCGCGGCGGGGATCCTTGCGCGACGTGGTGATGTCGCCGATCGGCGCCGCCGCCCCGACCGGGAGCTCCTCGCCAGGCCATGCGCGTCGCGGTGAGGCACGCAAGTCGCCGATCGGCGCCGCCGCCCCGACCGGGAGCTCCAGTCGGACTTATGACCAATGGCTCTTGCTGAAAGACTTCGCGCTGTGGAACGATCCCGCTCGCCGAGCTGCATCAGCGCGGCCCCGGCCGGAGGGGGCAAGTCGGCTGTCTGGAGGCCGCACCGGCACCGTGAGGCGCACGCCTCGCGTCGTGCCGCACGGGAGTTCGACCGGCAGCCTCGGTCGGAGCCGGCGAACGGGTCCTGCTCTTGCGGCGCCGTCCCGCGCCTGTCGGGGCGAGCATTCCATCCTCGGGTCACCGCGACGGACGTGGTGCGGCGGAGAGCCGGACTCGGCCACGAGCGGCCCGTCGGCAATGGCAGCAGATCCTGCGACCCGCTGAGCTTTGCCCATCGGGGGGCGCGGCAGGGAGGAGGTCCAGCGTGCATCGATATCCCATCGGCGTTGCGAGCAGCGCACGAGGCTGGCGCCGCACGAGGCGGCCGCGACTGGCGGGAGTCCTCGCTCTCGGCGTCTCGGTGGTCCTGGGAGCGGGATCCGTCGCGCTGCGCGCGGACCCCGCCGCGGCTGCGGGCTACGACAACACCAATCCGGCCACGACGATCTGTCCCAACGACGCCCTGACGCTGCGCAACTTCTACGTCGCCTACAGCGGCCTGATCTACGCGGAGCTGCAGATCCGGTGGTCGCCATCGTGCAAGACCGTCTGGACGCGGACGGTGAACCGGACCGGGCACGGCGCCGGGTATGCGACTGCGAGGAGCCTCACGTCCGACGAGGAGATCATCGTCTACAACTGCACAGAGACGTCCTGCATGACCCACTGGGAGAAGGAGACGGGCGACGTCCTGCCAGGCATGGACAGCACCGGGTTCTCCCACCAGTTCGTGATCCCGTCGCCGGGGACCGCCGGCACGCCCGCCGCTCCGCAGCCCCCGACCGTCAGGGGCATCGTCTGGATCACGTGGAGCGGCCACACCACGCCGGTCCAGTTCGACACGAACCTCGAGCCGCTGTGGACATGGGAGGCCAACGGCTTCAAGAACGAGCGGAACCTGCGGGTCAACAGCACCGTCATGACCTGCGACAACTCCCTCTCGCGCTGCGCCCTGGGCTACCCGACCATGTTCTACCGGATCGACTCGGCTACTGTGCCGGCCACCCTGGCCAACGACCTCACCAGCACGATCCTCCCGGCCTTCAGCCAGGTCAACGGCAGCCCGTGGCTTCTCACGTGCAGCAGTCCCTGTGGTGAGGACGTGACGATCTATGCCGAGCCGCCGAACGGCCCGCACATCGGCTATGGCGGCGGCGTGACCCGGGACCAGACGTACACGAGCGGCACGCCGGCGTACTTCGTCCACCAGAATGTCTACTACCGCAACGTCTATGGCACCGGTGTCCCCTGGGCGCACGCGTGCACCGAGGGCTGCAGCGGCGACAAGAACGACGACCGGCCGATATTGGCCCACGAGATCGGGCACACGGTGGGCCTCGGGCACTGCGACACGAACGCCGGTATGTCCGTCATGTGCGCCGCCCGGTCGATCAATGCGACTGACCTCGGGCAGCTCGACTTCAACGGCAACCACTACTGGCACCCGCGTTCGGCGGATCTCCAGGCGTTCGGGCTGATGTACTGATGGAGGCACCGATGCGGATCAACACTTGCGGTCGAGCTGCTGCCTCGGTCGCCCTCGTCCTCCTCGCCGCAGTCCTCGTCGGGTGCACGAGGTCAGGCGCCGCGACGCCCTCCGCCGAGGTCCCGGCATCGCCCGCGGCGTCCGCGAGCGCCGCGGCCCAGGCGACGTCCGCCGACTGCGTCACCTCGCGCGGGGATATGCCATACGGCCTGCCGAGCACGCTCGACGACTTCCACTCGCGAGGAGCCGACGCGATCGTGGGGAAGGTCGCGAGCATCGGCAAGGCCCACTGGAACACCCCCGACCAGTCGCGACCCGCAGACGTCCGCACGACACAAGCGATCCCCTTGCGCCCGCTGGCCGTCTCCGGCGCCGAGGCTGTGGTCGGGAGCCCGAACCTGGCCCGCCTCTTCCTCCGGGGCGGGACGGTGGGCTGCGACACCATGACCTTCGAGGACGTGGAGAGCATCCAGCTCGTCGACGGGCAGAGGTACGTCTTCCTCGTCTACGAGCTGAACTACGGCAGCGGCCCGTCCGGCGACTGGACCCTTGCCGAAGCCTGGCCCGTCGCCGACAACGGGCGGGTGGCCACGCCCGTCGACGGCGACCTCACGATCGGGCAGATCCGGCAGGGGCTGCGCGACGGCTGGCCCGAGCCGACGCCCCTCCCGGAGCCGTCCGCCGCCGGCTGACGGGGTTCTCGTTCAGGCCGTCCTGCGCCCGACGAGGGCGAAGGACGAGTAGTGCGCTCCTGCGGGGCCCGCCCGGCACGATGCCGTGCGGGCCTCCTTCGTGCGCGCCAGCCGCTTGACCAAGCGACTCCGGCGCACACCCTCCGCGGGCCGTGACCCAGGCCCTCCGGCCCGGCGTAGGAGTGCAGTTGCGGAGTGCGGCGAGGGGCGGTGACGAGACCGACGGCGACAGCCGTTGATGTGGAACTCCACCTGACCCCCTCGCTGCGTGTGGGTGTGCGAGCATCCTGCCGGACCTGGTTCCCCACGGCAAGGTGCCACCCGTCAGGAGGTCGGCGGGCCGACCACTACATCTTGCGCTGTGTTGTGACAAGCGGATAAGCAAGACGCCGCTCGAACCCACCCCGGCGACCCCCTGCGTGACCGCCTCAGCGGGCAGGCGCTCGCGCTCGCGCTGTGGCTCGCGTTCATCGCGTTCGGAGCGGTGGCGCTCCTGTTGTCGCCGGGCTCGGCCACGCTGATCGCGCTCGTGGCCCTGGGCATCAGCCTCTACAACCTCTGGCGCGCCGAGTGGCGGCCGGCACGGGTCAGCGCACTGCTGGTGGACCACCCCACCAAGCGGGTCGCCGGCAACGAGCTCGGGGTGCGCCTCCAGGTGTCGCAGCCGCTCGTGCTCGAGAACACCGGCGGTCGGCCGTGCGTGCTGGCGGGCGTGGAGCTGGCGGAGCGTTGGACGGACACCGGCAACTGGTTCGGCGTTGCGGTCAGCCTGCACGACGTCGCTGTGCCGCGGGTGCTCCGCCCGCGCGAGCCGGTCATCTGCCGGCTCGTGTTCGACTTGGCCGCGTACGGGACGGCGCCGTCGGGGCTCCGCTTCGACCTCGCCGCCGCGCTCGACGCGCTGCGCCCGGAGGTGCCCAAGGCGGCGACGGTGGTCGTGACGTTCGCGGGCGACGGGCGGACGCGCCACACCACGATCGACGCCGCGCTCAACGCGGAGGCCGTGGGTCGAGCGTTCGGCTCACTCATCCAGCAGGCGCGCTGGACGGCGGACGCGGCGCCTGACCTACGAATGCCAGGCGACGAAGACGACGTGCTCGCGGCGCCGGACGACGCTGCGGTGTTGGCGGGCTAGGATGCCGCTGGCGACGCTCGGCGTGGAGCCGCCGGGCATCGACGTCTCGGCGTGGGCCTCGTCGACGGCGAGGTCGCGGAGCCGTCGCCAACGACGTCGGGCCGGACGGGAGGCCGACCCCCGGTGCTGCGCTACGATCGCCCGCGATGCAGGAACCCGCCTCGCTCCGCGCGACCGAGTCCGCCGCGCCCCGCTCCGCCGCCATCGTCAACCTCGGCTGCAAGGTCAACCAATCCGAGATGGAGGCGCTTGC
>JAJZRG010000036.1 GCA_021802825.1 Chloroflexota bacterium | reverse complement strand
GAGCCCGACGAACCGGGTAGTCTTCTCCATTGGACCGGCCTCCCGCATGTGGCTCTGTGCGGACTCCGTCAACTGGCCCGCGCAATCCACGATGATGCGCGAGCGCCGGTCCTTCCATGTTGACTAGCCGCTGGTGCCGCGCCCCCGGCAGGCCTCGAGGACCACGATCGCGACGGCCACCACGAGCAACAGCGTGCCGATCGTCGCCCACACCTGGCTGCCGCTCATGAAGCTGCCGCCGATGTAGCCCAGACCCTGACCGAGCCACACCAGCCCGAGCAGCCCGATCACGGCGGCGATGACGAGGCGGGACGGGCGCATGGCAGGAACCTCGGTCAGGACGGCCACGGCGGTCGCCTCTCGCCGTAGCCTACGGCAGGTGGGCGCCGGCGGATCTCCTGGCGCCGTGAGGGTCGAGCCGCGGCCGAGATGCAGCCAAGCCGAAGCCGAGCGCACTGCAAGGGAATCGTCGAGGATCGGGTCGCCGGGCCCTCGCCCAGCTCAGAGCTGCTTGTAGTGCGGCCCCTCGCCACCCTCGGGCGGAACCCAGTCGATGTTCAGGGTCGGGCACTTGACCGTGCACGTCATGCAGTGCAGGCAGTTCGAGGGCGACAGGACGATCTTGTCGCCGTCCCAGCGGTAGACCTGGCCCGGGCAGAAGTTGGTGCAGGCGCTCGCGTAGTCGTCCTGGCACGAGGCGCACCGCGCCGGGTCCTTGATCGCGATGTGCGACGGCTCGTCCTCGCGGTGGATCGTGCCGGTCAGGGCGACGAAGGTCGCGCCGTCCATGCGCCCCGGGTCCGGCCGGTTGAGCCGGGCGCCCCTCTTGGTCGCCGCGCCGTCGTGGTGGTGGCCGAGCTGCTTGGGGATCAGCGCCGACACCAGCGACAGCGGGGTGCCGAGGAACAGGCCGCCCTTCTCGAACGCCTGGCGGTAGTTCCGGGCATGGCGCATGTCGGCGAGCACGCCGGCCGCCTCGAGCCTCTCGCGATACCCGTCGAGCGGGCCCGGGGCCCCGCCGTCGCCCAGCGCCGCCACCGCGGTCTCGGCCGCGCACATCCCCGACCGGAGCGCGTAGTGGATGCCCTTGATCTTCTCCATGTTGACGAAGCCCGCGCCGTCGCCGACCACCATCCCGCCCGGCGCCGACAGCGTGCCGATCGACGCGAGGCCGCCCTCGGGGATGGTCTTCGCCCCCGTGGCCACGACCACGCCGCCCTTGAGGAGCCGGCTGATGTAGGGGTGGGCACGGAAGGTCTCGAACTCGCGCTGCGGGTTGAGGTCGCCGTACTTCCAGTCGAGGCCCAGGATCAGGCCCACGGCCACCGTCTTCTCGCCCAGCGAGTACAGGAACCCGCCCCCGAACACCGAGGGCGGCATCGGATAGCCCAGCGTGTGCATCACCCGGTTGTTGCCGAACGGGCTCCGCTCGGCGAACTGGACGATCGCCTTCATGCCCAGCGAGAGGGTCTGCGGCTGGGCCGCGGCGCCGAACTGCTGCGCGAACGCCCGCGACAGCACGCCGTTCGTGCCGTCGGCGAGGATCGTGATCGGTGCCCGCACCTCCTCGGCCGGGATGTGGTTGGCCTTGGGCGTGCCGTCCGCGCGGAGGCCGACCTCGGCCAGGCGGACACCGCGCAGGGCACCGTCCTCCACGATCAGGGACCGCGCCGTGTACCCGTGGTAGAGCTCGACGCCGACCTTCGCCGCCTGCTCCGCGAGGAACTGCGCGAGGCGGCTGGCCGAGATGACCACGTCGCCCGTGTGGTGCATCCGCGACGGCACGACGGCCGGCGGGATCCGGTTCGCGCCCTTCCGGCGGAGGAACATCATGTCCTCGCGCTCGACCGCGACCATCGTGTCGGTGAACGCGTGGCGGACCTGGCGCCAGCCGGGGAGCAGGTCGTCGAGGACGGCCGGCTCGAAGGCAGCGCCCGACAGCACGTGGTTGCCGGGGACGGGCGCCTTGTCGACAACGGCCACGGCGAGCTCGCGACCCGCGTCCTTGGCGGCCTGCTTGGCGCGGATGCCGGCCGCGAGACCAGCAGGCCCGGCGCCGACGATCAGGATGTCGATGCCGTCCATCACTTGGCCTCCTGCGCCGCGCGAGTCAGCTGCGGGACGACCGTCTCGAGATCGCCGACGATGCCGAAGTCCGCGTAGTTGAAGATCCGCGCCCGCGGATCCTTGTTGATGGCGACGACGGTGTCCGACATCTGCATCCCGGACACGTGCTGCACGGCGCCGGAGATCCCGACCGCGACGTACAGCTTGGGGGCGACGGTCTGGCCGGTCTGGCCCACCTGGTAGTCGTGCGAGCGATAGCCGTCCTCGACGGCGTGGCGGCTGGCCGCGACCTTCGCGCCGTCGCCGAGCATGTCGCCCAGGCTGTCGGCCAGCGGCTGGAGCAGCCGGTCGAAGTCGGACCTGCTGCGGATCCCGTGCCCGCCCGAGATGATGATCTTGGCGTCCCGGATGTTGACCTTGGACACGAACGACTCGACGGGCGTCACCTGGGCGCCCACCAGGTCCGCCGCGAGCTCGGGGGTGATGCGCACGACGTCGCCGGTCCGCGAATCTTCGCGCGGCGGCACCTTGAACACGCCCGGGCGGACGGTCGCCATCTGCGTGGGCGAGTCCTTGGTCATGATCGTCGCCATGATGTTGCCGCCCAGCGCCGGCCGGGTCTGCTTCAGGATGCCGATGAGGGCGTGGCCGCCCTTCGTGTGGTCGCCGATCTCAAGCTTCGTGCAGTCGGCGGTGAGCCCCGAGTCACAGGCGTACGCGATGCGGGGGGCCAGCTCGCGGCCCATGGGCGTGGCGCCGAACAGCATCACCTGCGGGTGGCGCTCGCGGACCACCGCGGCGACCGCGCTCTTGAACGGGACGGGCGAGAACGTGGCGAGCAACGGGTGCTCGATGGCGTACACCACGTCCGCGCCGTGGGCGATCAGCTCGGCCGACAGGTCCCCCGCGGTCTCGCAGGGCAGGACCGCGCCCACCCGCTCGCCGAGGAACGCTGCCAGCTCGCGGGCCTTGCCCAGGAGCTCGAGCGAGACCGACTTGATGCCGTCACCCTCGCGCTCGGCGAGGATCCACAGCTCGCCGCGGTACGAGGGCTCGCGGCCGTCGAGCGCGTAGGAGCCCTCCTCGTGGGCCGCGGGCCCGCCGCTGGCGAGCCGGTACTTCGCCTGGACCTTGCGCAACAGGTCCGCCGGGTCGCTGACCATCTCGCACTGCTTCGCCCGGTCCTCCGACGGGGAGAAGATCCGGTACACCGTGGTCCGCGAGCCCTTGAGCCCCACGCGGTCGGACTTCGCCTCGACGTCGGCGGCGCCCCAGGTGTGGATGGTCGCGCTGCGCGCCGCGCGGGTCGCGTGGAAGCCCGCGTAGAGGGTGTCCGTGCAGGCGGTCACGGTGACGACGACCGGGAAGCGTGTCGGGGTCACGTCCTCCGTCCCGGCCGCGCCGATGCGCCGGAACGTGAGCGCGGGCTCCGTGTGGACGTCCTGCGCGTAGGCCACCTGGTCCACGCCGAGGTCCTCCGCCAGCTGCGGCGGGACCTGCGCCGTGTCGCCGTCAACGGACTGCATGCCGCTGACGATCACGTACTCGCGGCTGCCGGCGAACAACTCCCGCTCGATCCGGCGGATGGCCTGGGCCAGCGAGTAGGCGGTCGAGACGGTGTCAGCACCGCCGAGCGCCCGGTCGGTGAGGAGCACCGCCTCTCCCGGGGCTCGGGAGATGCAGTCGAGCAGCACGTCGCGCGCCTGCGGCGGCCCCATCGTCAGGTACACGGTCTTGGCGTCGGGATCGCCTGCCGTGATGCGCCGGGCGAAGCTGAGGGCGTGGAGGTCGAGCGGGTTGAGGACGCTGTCAAGGAGGCCGCGGCGGAGCGTGCCCTTCTCCCGGTCCCATGCGTCTTCGGGGATGTTGCTGACGTCCGGAACCTGCTTGACGAGGATGATGCAGTGCATGGCACCTACCGGGAGCGGGCCGCACGAAGGCGGCGTTGACGAGTTGACTGCGCCGAGGGGACGCGCTGGCCGGCCGCCTCAACGACCCGGACCGATTGACGGTATCAAGGCGGGGCGGCGCCGGTCCCCCAACGTCCGTCCCGTGCTTTCGGGCGAAGCAGCCCCTGCATGACCGGCCATCTGGTCCGCGCGACCCGGCCGGACGGCCGTGCGTGCCGGGCCCCGTGAACCGCAGCGTGGGCGGCCGCCAGATCCGTCGCCGGGCGGTTGGGCTTGTTGCCGCCGACCACACCGGTTTCCGCTTCCGGCGGCATGGCCCGTTCACCGCTCGCGCGGGGGCCCGGAAGACGTGATTCGCGGGCGAGTGACGTGGCCAGGGGCGGACGGAATCACCCGGGAAACGCGCCGCGCGTACGCTAGGCCGTGCGAAGCGCAGCGGAGGAATCCAGCCATGGTCGTCGCTACCCAGGGCAACCCACTCACGAGCGATGAGCTGCGGCTGATCGATGCTTGGTGGCGCGCGGCCAACTACCTCTCGGTGGGCCAGATCTACCTGCTCGACAACCCGCTGCTCCGCGAGCCGCTGCGCCCCGAGCACGTCAAGCCGCGGCTGCTGGGCCACTGGGGCACGACGCCGGGCCTCAACCTGGTCTACGTCCACATGAACCGGGTCATCCGGGCGTGGGACCTCAACGCGATCTACGTCATCGGCCCCGGGCACGGCGGCCCCGGCATCGTCGCCAACGCCTACCTCGAGGGGACGTACTCCGAGGTCTACCCCTCGATCACCCGCGACGCCGAGGGCCTGCGCAAGCTGTTCCGCCAGTTCTCGTTCCCGGGCGGCATCCCGAGCCACGTCGCGCCCGAGACGCCGGGCTCCATCCACGAGGGGGGCGAGCTCGGCTACGCGCTCTCGCACGCATACGGCGCGGCGTTCGACAACCCGGACCTGCTGGTCTGCGCGGTGGTGGGCGACGGCGAGGCCGAGACGGGTCCGCTGGCCACGAGCTGGCACTCGAACAAGTTCCTCAACCCGGCGCGCGACGGCGCCGTCCTGCCGATCCTCCACCTCAACGGCTACAAGATCGCCAGCCCGACCGTGCTGGCGCGGATCCCGCGCGAGGAGCTGACGGCCCTCATGGAGGGCTGCGGCCACACGCCGTACTTCGTCGAGGGCGACGACCCCGCCGAGGTCCACCAGCGGCTCGCCGCGACCCTCGACGAGGTCGTGGCCGAGATCACGCGGATCCAGAAGGCGGCGCGCGAGGACGGCGTCACCGACCGGCCGCGCTGGCCGATGATCGTGCTCAAGACGCCCAAGGGCTGGACGGGGCCCAAGGAGCTCGACGGCAAGCCGGTCGAGGGCACGTGGCGATCGCACCAGGTGCCGTTCGGCGAGGTGCGGACGAACGCCGACCACCGGGCGATGCTCGAGTCGTGGATGCGCTCGTACCGGCCAGAAGAGCTGTTCGACGAGGCCGGGGCGCTGCGGGCCGAGATCGCGGCGCTGGCCCCCAAGGCGTACCGGCGCATGAGCGCGAACCCGATCGCGAATGGTGGCGAGCTGCTCCGCGACCTCGTCCTGCCCGACTTCCGCGACTACGCCGTGGACGTGCCGCGGCCGGGCGGGAGCACGTCGGAGGCGACCCGCGTCCTAGGCGGGTTCATGCGCGACGTGATGGCCCGCAACATGGACAGCTTCCGCCTGTTCGGCCCCGACGAGACGGCCTCCAACCGCCTGGGCGCTGTCCTCGACGCCACGGACCGGACGTGGATGGCCGAGCTGCTGCCCACCGACGACCACCTGGCGCCCGACGGGCGCGTCATGGAGGTCCTCTCCGAGCACCAGTGCCAGGGCTGGCTGGAGGGCTACCTGCTCACCGGCCGCCACGGCCTGTTCAACTGCTACGAGGCGTTCATCCACATCGTCGACTCCATGTTCAACCAGCACGCGAAGTGGCTGAAGGTCACCCGGGACATCCCCTGGCGCCGCCCGATCGCCTCGCTCAACTACGTGCTCAGCTCGCTGGTCTGGCGGCAGGACCACAACGGCTTCAGCCACCAGGACCCGGGCTTCATCGACCACGTCGTGAACAAGAAGGCCGACGTCATCCGGGTCTACCTGCCGCCCGACGCGAACACCCTGCTGTCAGTCGCCGACCACTGCCTGCGCAGCCGCAACTACGTGAACGTCATCGTTGCCGGCAAGCAGCCCTCGCCCAACTGGCTGACCATGGACCAGGCGATCCTGCACTGCACGCGCGGCATCGGCATCTGGGAGTGGGCGAGCAACGACCAGGGCGGCGAGCCTGACGTGGTGCTCGCGTCCGCCGGCGACATCCCGACGATCGAGGCGCTGGCCGCCGCGGACCTGATCCGGACGCACCTGCCCGAGCTCAAGGTCCGCTTCATCAACGTGGTCGACCTCATGCGGCTCCAGGACGAGCACGAGCACCCCCACGGGCTGTCCAACGCGGAGTTCGACGCCCTGTTCACCACCACCAAGCCCGTCGTCTTCGCCTACCACGGTTACCCGTGGCTGATCCACCGCCTGACCTACCGGCGCACGAACCACGCCAACCTGCACGTGCGCGGCTACAAGGAGGAGGGGACCACCACCACGCCGTTCGACATGGTGATGCTCAACGACCTCGACCGGTATCACCTCGTGATCGACGTCATCGACCGGGTGCCGGGCCTGGGGCCGCGAGCGGCGCACGTCCGCCAGTTGATGCAGGACAAGCGGCTGCAGGCGCGGGCCTATACGCGGCTCGAGGGCGAGGACGCCCCAGAGGTCGCCGACTGGGCGTGGCCGGCCGACCCCGCGTGAATCCGGAACGGATCCTGGTCGTCAACGCGGGCTCGTCGAGCCTCAAGCTCCGCGTCCTCGACCGTGCCGACGCGGTCGTCGGGTCAGCAGACCTGCCGCCGCCGAGGGGCGAGGAGGATGCCGGGGCGGTTGCCGAGGCCGTCGCCGGGCTGGGCCGGGTCGATGCCGTGGGGCACCGAATCGTCCACGGCGGGATGTCCTTCCTCGGCCCGGTCCGGCTCGATAGTCGGGTCCGCACGCGCATCGCGGCGCTGACGAGCCTGGCGCCGCTCCACCAGCCCAAGGCGCTCACGGCGCTCGACGCGGTGACGGCCGCCCTGCCGACGACGCCAGCGGTGGCCAGCTTCGACACCGCGTTCCACGCCGCCATGCCGGAGTCGGCATCGACCTACGCCCTGCCCGCCCAGTGGCGGCAGCGCTGGGACCTGCGGCGCTATGGGTTCCACGGCCTCTCCCACGCCTATGCCACCCAGCGGGCAGGCGAGGTGCTGGGGGTCCCCGTCGCCGACCTCCGGCTGGTCATCTGCCACCTGGGCGCGGGCGCGTCGCTCGCGGCCGTGCTCGGCGGGCGCTCGGTGGACACGACGATGGGCTTCACGCCGCTCGAGGGCCTCGTCATGGCCACCCGCTCGGGTTCCGTGGACCCGGGCCTCGTCCTCTGGCTGGCGGACCGCGTCGGGATGCCGCCGGCCGAGCTGGCGGCGACGCTCGAGCACCGCTCGGGGCTCCTCGGTCTGGCCGGCACCGCCGACATGCGCGAGGTGCTGGCGGGGGCCGACGCCGGCGAGCCCCGCATGCGCCTCGCGCTCGACGTCTACCTCCACCGCCTCCGCTCCTCGATCGCGGCGATGACCGCGTCGCTGGGCGGCCTCGACGCCATCGTGTTCACCGGCGGCGTGGGGGAGCGGTCGCCGGCCATCCGCGCCAGGGCGTCCGAGGGCCTCGGCTTCCTCGGGATCGCCATCGATTCCGAGCGAAACGCGGCAGATGGCGGCGGCGACCGCGAGATCGGCGCTCCCGGGGCCGCCGTTCGGGCGCTGGTGATCGCCTCCCGCGAGGACGTCCAGATCGCCGCCGAGGTCCGGACGGTGCTGGCGGACGAGGCGGACCGCTAGCCGGGAGCGGCGACACTGACAGGGCGCCCGGACAGACTGGCGGTCACGAGCGCGGGGTTCGCCGCCGCTGCCTGACACCCGGCGTCGGCACCGTGCCGGGCCCCGCCGAGGCCAGCAAGTCGTCCACCCACGCCCCGACACCGGGCCACACGCGGTCAGCACCGGCGGCCCGGAAGACGTCCTCCGGGGTGGTCGTGCCGACTGCCGCGAACGGGGCGCCGGCCGTGCGGGCCATCTCGAGATCCGCCGTCGTGTCGCCCACGTAGACGCTCTGCTCGGGCGCCAGCCCGAGATCGCGGAGCGCGAGCAGCAGGGCCTCGGGGTGCGGCTTGCCCTCGCGGACGTCGTCGGCGTACCACGCTGTCTCGAACAGCCCGGCCATCCTGAGCCGCTCGAGACCGGGCTCCACGACGCCGCGCGTGGATGCCGTGACCAGGCCCAGCCGGACCCCCCTGTCACGGAGCTGGCGGAGGGCGCGCCGGACCCATGGCAGCGCCCTCGGCCGCATCCGACCCATCTCCTCGGCCCAGCGCAACGCCGTCCGGTCCCAGAGGTGCTCCGGCACCCCCAGCTCCCGGTAACCGCGGCGCCAGTCGGGCGTGTGCCTCTCGCGGAACCACTGGCGGCTCATGGTGATCCCGATCTCACCCAGCACGGTGACGTTGGCGCGGTAGATCAGGGGCAGGGTGTCAACGATGGTGCCGTCCCAATCGAAGATGACCGCTGCCGGGAGCCCCGGGGGGCGGGACGTGGCGGAGCCGGGCTGAGCGGCGCCGTTGCCGCCAGGTGCGGCGCGCGAGCCCGCGCTCATGCGGCTCAACGGGCGAGCAACCCGGCGGCAATCGCCCCCAGCCCGAACGCCCCGATGACGAGCGAGGCCACGAGGTTCAGGCGGCGCACCACGACGGGCGTCATCCGCGCCCGGAGGCCCGCCACGAGGCCGGTGAGCAGCAGCCACCAGGCGGTCGATCCCGACGCGACGCCGAGGGTCACCAGGGTGGCGCCGCCCGGTCCGCCGGTCCCCGCCCCGATGCTCGCGAACAGCGCCGTGAATGACAGGATCGTTGCGGGGTTGGTGAGGGTCAGGCCGACCATGGTGGCCCAGGCGCCCAGGAACGAGGCGGACCGATCCGACGGCGGCAACCCTGGGGCCCGCGCTTCGGGCGACGCCACTTCCCATACCGCAATCGTCCGGGAACGCGCGACTGAGCGGAGGCCGAGGAACGCGAGGGCCAGCAGGACGACGCCCCCCGCAATCCCGAGGAAGCGGTCCAGGCCCACGAGCAGACCGGTCAAGGCCGTCAGCCCGAACGCGGCGACGGCCGCGTACAGTCCGTCGGCCGTTGCTACGCCCAGACCGGACACGAAGCCGTGGGCCAAGCCGCGGTCGATCGTGCGGCGGATGACGAGCAGCCCGACCGGGCCGAGCGCCAGGGCCACCGCGAACCCGATCGCGAGGCCGCGCAGGTAGAGGCCGAGGTCCATGGTCGAGGCCGCCGGCGCTGGCATGGGGCGCGGCTAGCCCGTGCCGACCTGGAGCACACCGTTGACGGGCGGGTAGAACGAGTAGTAGCGCTTGGTCCAGTGGACCTTGCCGTGATCGTAGATCGTCACGGTGACCCAGACCTTCGCCCCGTCCACCGGGGTGTTGACGCGATACGACCACCCGACGGGATGGGTCGGATCCTTCTCAACGGTATCGATCGCCTTCGCGCCGGGCTGGATGACCAGGTTGGTGATCTTCGTCTGGCGGCCGTTCGGGACGCTCCAGAACTTGAACGTCAGCCACCGCTTGGCCCCGTCGTAGGTGATGACCCGCTGGATCAGGACCGGGTACTGCGTGTCATTCGTGAAGCTCATCGTCTGCCGGGCATTGCCGACGATCCAGACGGTGGCGTCAAGGCCGGGGGGATAGCGGTCGATGAACTCGTTGTGGTTCTGGCGCGCGCCCGGGACCATGCCCGCCATGATCGCCGCGTTGAACAGCGTCGTGGAGGTGGTGCAGATGCCGCCGCCGAACGCGCCCGTGACGGTGATCCTGCCGCCCTCGATCGCGTTGCCCGGCCCGACGCCCGGGATCTTGCGGAGGTCCCCGACGGCCTTCCAGAAGTCGAAGGTTCCGCCCGCGGGCACGACGGTGCCGTTGATCTTGGTGGCCGGCCCCTCGATGTTGCCGCCCCAGTAGTTGTTGATGAGGACCCAGTAGTAGACGCTGTACTGGCCGACCACCTTCATCTTGGCGGCGTAGGCGGTGGCCTGGGTCGTGGACAGCTTCGGTTGCACGGCCTTCACCACCGCGGCCAGCGGCTCGACCGCCGTGCCAGCCTGCCGTGCCGCGATGTGGCTGACGATCGCGGCCTTCATGCCAACCTGGTCGAGGGTGCGCCCCTCGCGACTCTGGCCGCTCGCGACCACGTGATTGTTCGACAGGGTCAGTGTCGCGTCCTGCACTTTCTGATTGACCTGCTCCGCGAGCGCCTGGACGAGCGGGTCGAGGCCAGCCGCGTTGAGCGTCGGGGTGACCGACCCATCCTGCCCCACGGCGAAGGCGATGAGCGGCGCGAGGCTGGCGTTCGGGATCGTCCATGTGTCGGTGCCGCGCGCGATCACCAGGTCGGCCGCCATACGGTCTGCGGCCGCCTTCGCCGCGTCCGCCGCGGCGGTGGTCACCGTTGGCGTGACGGTGGCGACGGGGACGTTGAGCGTGATGTCCGCGGGCGCGTCAAGCGCCGTGAGTCGCAAGTCGATGGCGGCGAGGAGGCCGGCCCTGTCCACCGACCGCCCGTCCGCCGCGGCAGTGACGCTGTAGGTGCCGCCCGCGCCCATGACGACGGCCGCGTTGGTTGCCGGCTGGTCGATCCCCGCGGCGAGTGCGTCGACGGCAGCCAGCAGCTTGGACCGGTCGTAGGTGACGGTGGGCGCGAGCGTGATCCCGTGAATCGCGGCCTGGGGGCCGCCGATGAGATCGGCGAACAGCTCTCCCTGGCGCCCGGCGCCCAGGGCCGCGTCGAGGAGGCCTGCGACGTCCGGGCCGCGCCCGACATCGCCGAACGGGATGGTCGTCTGGCCGGTCGGCCCGTTGAGCACGAGCTTGCCCCTGCCAAACGCCCCGAGCGCCTTGGAGATCGCCGCCTGCGCCTGGTCGGGCGTCAGTCCCGAGAGGTCGGTGGTGCCGAGGCGCACCCCGGGCAGGACGCGGCCTTCGTACTGCAGGCCCCACGCGTAGAGCACGCCAGCGCCTACGGCGCCCACCAGCGCGACGCCGAACACGAACGCGAACGCGAAGCGGAGGAGCAGCGAGCGACCGCGGCGCGACCGCGGCGCGGTCGCGTCTTGGGTCGGCGGGGTAGCGGAGACGGCCGCGAGCGGGAACTCGGTTTCGGGGGCTGGCCCTTCGGTTTCGTTCAGGATCGCAACGGTTTCGACCAGGATCGTTGGCGCACGTTCGAGCTCGGGCCGATCGGCGGCGGGCACCACGCCGGGCGACGCCTCGACGGTGGACGACGCCAGTGCGGCGCTCTCGACAGCCCCGGAGCGCATGGGCGCTCGGGCAACGAGCGCCGCCAGCTCCGGATCGCCTGCGGGAGCCGCCTGCCCGAGATGGACGAGCGCCGCCAAGTCGGGGTCCCCCGCGTCCTCGGGCGCGGCGGTCGCAGGCGTGGCGGGCGTGCCCGTGTCAGTCGCTGGGGCGGCTACGGCCCCGTCGGCCGTGGGATCGGGCAAGTCGGTCATGTGTTGCTCTCGCTCGGTTCACCGAAGCCGGGCGGTGTCCCGACGGCCAACCCATCTTCTCGCGATCCAGACAATCTGTCATGGGACGACCGTCCTGCCCGGTCGGCGTGTGACGCGCGAGCGGGGCTAAGGGTTGCGCGGCAGGACGACGACCCGTCGATTCGGCTCCTCGCCGATCGATTGCGTGGACACGCCGGGGTTGTCCCGCAGCGCGATGTGGATCCAGCGGCGCTCGAGCGCGGGCATCGGCTCCAGCTGGAGCATCTTGCCAGTCTCGACGACGCGCTCGGCGGCCCGGGTCGCGAGGTCCACCAGCTGGCGCTCGCGGCGCCCGCGATAGTCCTCGACGTCCACCAGCACACGGGTCCACTGCCCGGTGCGCCGCGAGAGCATCAGGTTGACCAGGTGCTGGAGCGCGGAGAGGCGCTCGCCCTTGCGCCCGATCAGGGAGCCGAGCGCCTCGTGGTCGCCGCCATCGCCGACCACGTTGAGCCGGCTCGTCTCGCCCTCGCGGATCTCGACCGACACGCCCTCGAAGCCGAGGTGGCCCATCAGCGTCTCGAGGATCTCCTTGCCCGCTGCGAGCGCCTCGGGCGAGGCCTCCGCCGCCTCGAGCTCGGCGCGCTCCATGGCGAGGGAGCCGCGCGCGCTCGTCACGGCCGCGACCTCGGCGGCGGAGAGCTCCGAGCCCCCGCGCGCGTGCTCACCGGCCGGGCGCTCGTGGCCCCGGCTGCGGTCCTGCGGGCGGGCGGGGTCACGCTCGTCGCGGCGCGGGCCGCGGTCCCGGTCGCCGAGGCCCCCGCGGGGTCGATCGCCGGCCGGGGCTGGCCGGTCCGCGACCGGCCGATCCTCGCGGCGCGGGCCGCGGTCGTGGCCGCGGTCGTCGCGGCGCGGGCCGCGGTCCCGGTCGCCGAAGCCGCCGCGGTCCCGCTCGCCATTGCCGCCGCGCCCCCGATCGCGATCCCGGTCCCCGAAGGGGCGGTCCTCGCGCGGTCGGGCGGGAAGCGGCGTGGCCTCCGCCGCCTCGCGCTTGGGGGCGGAGCCGCCGAGGGCGCTCCTCGGCGCGGCGACGATGCGGGCGGGCTCGGCGCCCATGCCCAAGACGCCGCGGCTGCCCGGGGTGAGGATTTCGAAGTCGAGGTCGCCGAGACCCACGCCGAACTGGTCGCAGGCTGTCTTGATGGCCTCCTCGACGGACTTGCCAGTGAACTCCTGGTACTCGCTCATGTCAGCGTCGTCTCCCTCGTCGCCCGCTCCTGGAGCGGTTGGGGTTGGGCCTGATCGTCGACCTGGCGGACAGGTCCCGGTCGATGATCTTCGAGCGCTCCGCCGCGCCCGTGGTGGTGCCGGTGGTGGTGGGTGTGGGCATGGTCACGTGGTACCGCGGCCGGTAGTCCTTGGCGAACCCGGGCGTCCAGCCGAACAGCGGGAACATCCCGCCGAACCCCAGGACCAGGAACTGCTGCCCGATGGAGATCACGGAGCTCGCGATCCAGTAGAGCATCAGGCCGGCCGGCACGACGCCGCCGTACAGGATGGAGATGAACGGCAGGAAGTACGCCATCTGGCGCTGGGTCTTGACGTTCGCGTCGTCCGCGGTGCGCGGGTCGGTCGGCGGCAGCATCTGGCGCGACGAGAGCAGCTGTACCAGCGACGAGATGATCGCGAGGATGCTCAGGCCGAAGCCGGCCACGAACAGCCCGGTCGTCATCGGCTCGGGGATTCCCCAGTTGATGCCGAACTCGGTGGCGGCGAGGCAGGGGTTCGTCACGTACCCGTGCACGGGGTTGAACTGCGGGCCGGTGACCGCGCTGGGGCAGGTGATGCCCAGGATCTGGCCGAAATCGATCGGGCCGACCCGGAGCATCGCGGTGATGTCGTAGTTGGTGAGGCCCTGGCTGAACACCGAGTACATCGGGATCAGGAGGCCCATCGTTGCCAGCATCGGCAGGCAGCCGCCCGCCGGGTTGACGCCGTGCTGCTTGTAGAACTCCTGGACGGCCGCCTGCTGCTTCACGCGGTCGCCCTTGTACTTGCGCTGGATCTCCTTGACCTCGGGCTGCAGCAGCTGGGTCTGCCGCGAGCTCACGAGCTGCTTGCGGGTGATCGGCATCGTGATCACCTTGAGGATGACCGTCAGCAGCAGGATCGCGACCAGCATGTTGCCGGTCAGCTTGTACAGCACGACCAGCGCGATGAACAGCGTCTGGAAGATCGGCGTGAACAGCGTCGCGAGCAGGTCGAACGGGTTGGCGGTGACGTGGGCCGGCTCGAGGGGCGCCTGGGAGTGGGTGGGCGAGGCGAGCGCGCCCGAGCCCGAGGCGCCGGCACCGCCGCTGGACGGCACGCAGGCCGCGACGATCAGCGCGAGCGCTGCGAGCAGGAGCAGCGGCGCCAGCCGGACGAGGAGCTTCTGGAGGCGGGTCACGCGGTCGTTCTCGTATCCGTTAGGGGACCGGGTCATAGCCGCCCGGGTTCCAGGGATGGCATCGGCCGATGCGCTTGGCGCCCATCCAGCTGCCTCGCAGCAAGCCGTACTTGACGATCGCCTGTTCGGTGTAGCGCGAGCATGTGGGTTCGAAGCGGCAGCTCGTGGGAAGCCACGCGAAGACGACCCGGTAGAGGCGGATGAGCCTCGTTCCGACCCAGACCCCTGCCCGACTCACGAATCAGACTGACCTCCGAGCACGCCTCCGGAGCGGAGGACTCGCCGCAACGCCTCGACCAGCGCGCTCCGGTCGGCTTCGCTGAGCGCCGGCCTTGCGATGATGAGGACGTCCCAGCCCGGCTGGAACGCGGGCGCCATCGCCCTGAGCTCCTCTCTGATTCGGCGTCGGGCCCGGTTCCGGACCACGGCTCCCCCGAGCCGCTTGCCGGTCGCGAACCCGAACCTGGTCTGGTCAAGGTCCGTCCGCACGAACCGCCCTACGAGCAGTGGGTTCGTCTTCACGACGCCCCTCTCCGCCAGCCTGGCGAAATCGCTCGGGCGAGAGAGCATGACGAGCCGCAGCGAGTTGTGACTGCGCCCGTCGGCGATCAGGCCGAGAGCAGCTTCCGGCCCCTCGCCCGCCGTAGCGCGAGGATGCGCCGGCCGCCCGCCGTCTTCATGCGGGCGCGGAACCCGTGCTCCTTTGCGCGATGGCGCTTCTTGGGCTGAAACGTCGGCTTGCCCATCGGGACTGTCCGTGATCCTCTCCATCAGCCTTGGGACCCGGATGCTCCGACCCCTAGAGGCACGCAAACGCGCCGAGCGCCCGAGAGCGCGACGGCGCGTGTTCGTCGACGGCGATCATAGGTCGCGTGGCGAGCGAGTGTCAAACGCGCACGAGCGGGCCTCCCGTTCGGCGGAGGCGCCGCTGGGCCCGGCCGGACCGGCCTGCGGGACGCTTCCCGGGCGGCTGGGCGGCACATGTCGCGATACCCCTGGGGAGTATATCCGAATCGCCTTGCAGGGCCCTCGGGGGCGGTGTATTGTTCCCCAGCCTCAGGCCGCCGGGAGGCCGCTCCGAGGTCCCTTGGGGGGACTCGCTCCGGTCACGGTATCGCGCTCATCGGCGGCTTGGGAGCGGACGGCGCGGTCGTGCGACGGCGTGGTTCCTCGAGTTCGGGCACCGCATCCTGCGGTACCCACTGACGCATCGGCTAGACAGGGACGACGATCGCAGGATGGACGCGAAGCAGGTCTGGCGAGCGGCCCTCGGGGAGCTGCAGGTGTCGTTGTCGCCTGCCAATTTCGAGACCTGGCTGCGCGACACCCAGCTCGTCGAGGTGGACGAGCAGCGGTTCCGGATCGCGGTCCCCAATGCGTTTGCCAAGGACTGGCTCGAGGGCCGGTACCGGTCGCTGATCTCCCAGACGCTCGCCCGGGTCGTGGGCTACAGCGTCCAGGTCGAGTTCGTGATCGTTGGCGGCGAGGCCATCGTCGAGCAGGCGGCCTCCTTCGCCGGCCAATCGGTGCGCGTCGAGCCCACCCGCGTCGGGGCGCCGGAGGGCGCGGCCGCGGGCATCACCAACCTCAACACCCGCTACACATTCGCCAACTTCATCGTCGGGTCGGCGAACCGCCTCGCCCACGCCGCGGCCCTCTCGGTCGCCGAGCGGCCAGGGCACGCGTACAACCCGCTGTTCCTGTACGGCGGCGTCGGACTGGGCAAGACGCACCTGATGCACTCCATCGGGAATGCCGTCGCGACCAAGTTCCCCCGCAAGCGGGTGGTCTACGCCACCAGCGAGAAGTTCACCAACGAGTTCATCACCTCCATCCAGCAGGGCAAGATCGACGAGTTCCGCGCCCGCTACCGCCGGATCGACCTCCTCCTGATCGACGACATCCAGTTCATCGCCGACAAGGAGCGGACGCAGGAGGAGTTCTTCCACACGTTCAACGCGATCCACGAGGACGGCAAGCAGATCGTGCTGTCCTCGGACCGGCCGCCCAAGGCCATCCTCACGCTCGAGGAGCGGCTGCGCAGCCGCTTCGAGTGGGGCCTGATCGCGGACCTGACCGTGCCGGACCTCGAGACGCGCATCGCCATCCTGCGCGCCAAGGCCGAGGAGCAGGGGACGCCCATCGGCTCCGACGTGATCGAGTTCGTCGCCCGCAAGGTCGTGTCCAACGTGCGCGAGCTCGAGGGTGCGCTGAACCGGATCGTCGCCTACGCCTCGATGGGCGCGATGCCGATCTCGATCGAGCTGGCCCAGGCCGTGCTCAGCAACGTGCTCTACAACCCCAAGAAGCGCCAGGTCACGCCGGAGCGGATCGCCCAGGCGGTCTCGGACTACTACAGCGTCGCGATGGACGCGCTGCGCGGCCAGAAGCGCGAGAAGAGCATCGTCGTGCCGCGCCAGATCGCGATGTTCCTGATGCGCGAGGAGACCGACGTCTCGCTCCTGCGCATCGGCGCCGAACTTGGCGGGCGCGACCACAGCACCGTGCTCCACGCCTGCGACAAGATCAACCGCGAGATCCAGGTCAACGACGAGCTGCGCCGCGAGGTGGCCGCCGTCCGGGAGCTGATCTACTCCGAGTGAGCGGCGGCGCGAGACCGCTTGGAGGGTGAGCCGCGTGGGCGAAGAGCCCATTGTCCTGAGCGACGGCGTGGTGACCCTCCGGGCGTTCGAGCCGGACGATGCGCCGGCCGTGCTGGGCGCCTGCCAGGACCCCCTGATCGCCCGGTTCGTGCCGATCCCACAGCCCTACACCGCCCAGACGGCGCGAGGCTTCGTCGCCAGGCGCCGGGCGGACTGGGACGGCGAGACCGAGCGCTCCTTCGCCATCACTGACGCCCTGACCGGCGAGCTCCTCGGCGCGATCGCCCGGCACCGGCGCGCCGAGCACCGCGCGGAGCTGGGCTACTGGCTGGCGCCCTGGGCTCGGGGACGCGGGGTCGCGACGCGCGCCCTGCGGCTCGTGCGCGACTGGTCGTTCGAGACCACGGGCCTCGTCCGCCTCGAGCTGTTCACGCATCCCGACAACGAGGCGTCCGGCCGCGTGGCCCTCCGAGCGGGCTTCTACCGTGAGGGCGTGCGGCGCGGGTGGGACCTCGATCGCGAGGGGCGGCCCGAGGACGACGTCTTCTACGCGCTGCTGCGCGACGATGCGCGGGCCCCGGGCCCCTGACGCCCCAGAGGATCGCAGGGGCGGTCTGGTGCGCCTCGGCGGCGCGGTTCATTCGGCGGGCGAGCGGAGCGGCGGCGGGCGAGTAGCGTCGGACGGCGGTCGACAACCCGTGGACAACTGCCTGGCGTTGTGGACGGGCCCGCAACGAGGCGGGGACGCGAACCGGGACAACAGGGGCCCCAGCGGAGCACTGTGGACGACCACGCCGCCCGACCCCAGTCTGTCCACCATGGCGTCCACCGTCAATCCCCGAGCGGTCCGCGCCGGTCCACCTTCGCCATCGCTCCCGCCAACACCCGTTGTCCGCACGCTCGTGCGGCGCGATCCCCAGCGTCCACGGCATGATGACGGTGATGATGGAATGAGAAGATAGGGCACACTTCTACCCAGAGAATCAACGCGGCTTACGAGCTGTCCTGCGCCCGCCGGGAGCTCGGGCGCATCCCGGACGACGCCCAGCCGCCGGCCCGACATAAGCGGAGACAACCCGTGAAACTCTCGGTGATGCAGGAGAACCTAGCGCGCGGCCTGTCGGTCGTGTCGCGGGCGGTCTCGAGCCGAAGCACGCTCCCGGTGCTCGCCAATGTGCTGCTCCGGACCGAGGACGCCGGGCTCAAGCTCACCGCCACCAACCTCGAGATCGGCATCACGTGCTGGATCCCCGGCCGGATCGACACCGAGGGAGCGACCACCATCCCCGCCCGGCTCCTGACCGACCTCGTGAGCGCGCTGCCGTCGTCCGAGAAGGTGGACCTGGAGCTCCAGGGGACGGACACGCTGCACATCCGCTGCGGCCGCTTCGCTACCCACGTGAAGGGCATCGACGCGGACGAGTTCCCGACGATCCAGACTGCGGGCGAGCGCCCCACTACCCGGATCAGCCAGAAGGTCCTGCGCCGGGCGCTGGGCGAGGTCACGTTCGCCGCAGCCAGCGACGAGGCGCGCCCGATCCTCACCGGCGTCCTCGCGAAGTTCGAGGGCGACCGGCTCACGCTCGCGGCCGCCGATAACTACCGGATCGCCGTCCGGACGATCGACATCCTCGACCCCGTCGAGGCCGTCTCTGTGGTCATCCCGGCCCGCTCGCTCCATGAGCTCGAGCGCGTCCTCTCCGACACCGACGACCCGGTCGAGCTGGTGCTCGCCCAGGCCCGCAACCAGGTGCTGTTCCACCTCGAGGGGATCGACATCGTGTCGCGCCTCATCGACGGCCAGTTCCCCAACTACCAGCAGGTGCTGCCAGCGACCCACGCCACGCGCGCGGAACTGGACCGCGACGAGCTGCTCCGGGCCGTCCGCCCCGCGGCGCTGATCGCCAGCTCCTCGGCCAACATCGTGAAGCTCCAGGTGGGCGGCGAGGGCGCGGGGATCACCGTCACCGCTGCGGCCGAGGTGGGCGACTACACGGGCGACGTCGAGGCGGCCATCGAGGGCGACCAGACGACGATCGCGTTCAACGCGCGCTACCTCAATGACGTGCTCACGAACGTCACCGCTGACCGCTTCGCCCTCGAGCTCAACGGCCCCCTCTCGCCGGGCGTGTTCCGGCCGGTGGGCGACGCGGCGTACGTCCACGTCGTGATGCCTGTTCGGACGACCTCCTGACGGACGCCGCCGCGCGCGCCGCTCGGGCGCCCGCCGACGCGCCGATCCTGCGCGGGCTCTCGATCCGCGACCTGCGGGGCTACGCGGCGCTCGACGCCCTGTTCGAGCCCGGGCCGCAGCTGGTGCACGGCCCGAACGCTGCCGGCAAGACGAGCCTGCTCGAGGCGATCGTCCTGCTGGCCTGGGGGCGCTCGCACCGCACGGGCGCCGAGGGCGAGCTCGTCCGCTGGGGCCAGGAGCTGGCGCGCATCGAGGCTCGCGTTGGCCGGGCCGACGCGACGCCCGAGCAGCGCGACACGATCGAGGTGGCGCTGGTGCGCACGGCGTCGGGCGGCGCGCGGAAGCGGATCCGTGTCAACGGGGTGGCCCGTCGCGCGGCGTCCCTCGGCGGGGCGCTCCGCACCGTGATGTTCGCGCCCGAGGACATGCTGCTCGTGTCCGGCTCGCCGTCGCTCCGGCGCGAGGCGCTCGACAGGCTGGCTGCCCAGCGATCGCCGGCCTACGACCGGGACCTGGCGACCTATGGCCGGGCCCTCCAGCAGCGCAACGGGCTGCTTCGGCTGATCCGCGAGGAGCAGGCGACCCGCGCCGAGCTCAAGTTCTGGGACGCCCAGCTCCTCGAGGCGGGGGCGGCCGTCCGGTCTGAGCGCCACCGCCTCCTCGCCGCGCTGGCCGAGCCCCTCGCGGCCGCGCACGCCGAGATCGCGCCCGACGAGGCCGCCACAGGGCGCCTCGCGGTCAACTACTCGACGAACACCCCCCAGCAGCCCGGAGAGACGGTCCGGGACGCACTGGCGCGGCGCCTCGCCGAGACAGCCGAGAAGGAGGTCTGGAACGGCGCCACGCTGATCGGGCCGCACCGCGACGACCTGGTGTTCGAGATGGGCGGCCGGGCCCTGGCGTCGTTCGCGTCGCGTGGCCAGCAGCGCACGGCGATCCTCGCGTTCAAGCTGGCCGAGCTGGACCTGCTGACCGCGCTCGACGGCCAGCCGCCGTTGCTCCTGCTCGACGACGTGTTCAGCGAGCTCGACCCGGACCGGCGCGCGCACCTGGTGCGGCGGATCGCCGCACTGCCGCAGGCCTTCGTGACCACGACCACGCTGCAGGACATCGACCCGGCGCTGCGGTCCATGGGCACGGCCTGGGCGGTCAGGACCGGCCACGACGGCGCCGCGCTGCTGGAGCGCGGGTCATGAGCCGCACGCTGGGGTCCCGCGCGGCGAGGCGGCGGACCGGGCCGCGGCGCGCCCGGTGAGCGGCGACGACCGGGACGCCCTGTCGCGCCGGCGGCGCCCGGACCGGATCAGCGACCTGCTGCCCGAGACCGCGCGACGGTTCGGCCTCGAGAGCCAGCTGCGCCTTGCGCGCGCCATCGCCACGTGGGACGCGCTGGTCGCCGAGCGCGTGCCCCCGGCCGCCGGTGCGTGCCGGCTCGTCGCCCTCGAGCCGGACACGGTGGTCGTCGAGGCGGACGAGCCGATCGTCGCCGCGGAGCTCAGGATGCGCGCGACCGAGCTGCTCCTTGCGTTCTCCTCAGCGCCCGGCGGAACCCCCGCGCGATTCCTCCGTCTCACCCGCGCTTCCCCCGGAGGACGGGCAGTGCATCCGGCCCGCGTATAATCCGGCACCATTCCACGGGCACGGGGGGTCTGCCGCGTCACCCTGCCTTCCCGACGCGCGTCGCTGTTCGTACCGTGGTCTGTGCGTGTGAACCACCAGTGAGGCTCGCCACTTGGCCGTCCGTCTCCAGCTGAAGCTCGGCGCCGTCACGGACCAGGATCGGCTGTCGGATTCGCCGGACAGCGTCGTGGTCGTCGAGCCGTCGGTCGGTTCCGTGTCGCGGACGAAAGGCAACCTCTACCTCCTGGTGACCTCGCGGATTCCGGGGGCAAGGGCGCGTGAGGCCACCCGCCTCGTAGCCGCCGCGGTCCGCGACGAGTACTACTACGACGAGTCGGCGGGCATCCGCCAGTGCCTGGTCAAGGTTCTCGGCTCGGCGAACAAGAGGCTGGCCCACCAGCGCGACCGCCTCGGGCTGGGGGGCTCACCGGACGGAAACGGGCCCATCGGCGTGGCCGTGGCGGTCGTCCGCGGCCGCGAGATGTACGTCGCCACCGTGGGGCCGGCCGAGGCGTACCTCATCCGGCAGGCGCGCCTGTCCACACTCCCCGACCCCAACTCCGAGCGTGGGCTGCCCGCCGACGATCTCGTCCCCGAGGTGTGGCGCGGCGAGCTGGCCGTGGGCGATGCCCTGTGCCTCATCTCGGCCAACGTCATGGCCCGCGTCGGCACCGACACGCTCAAGGACGCGCTGGTCACGCTCCACCCGCAGTCGGCGGTCGAGCACGTGCATGCCCGTTTCGTCGCCGCTGACGGTCGGGGCAGCGACGGCGCGATCGCGTTCGAGGCGACCGAGGTCGGTGCCACGTTCAAGCACAAGTCCCTGGTGCCGGTCCGCCCTGCCGAGCCGCTCGCCGGGACGCCGGACAGGGGGCCCATCCCGCTCGCCGACTCCGTCGCCGCCGGTGCCGCGGCAGTGGGCGGCGGCGCGGCGCGGGCGCGCAGCGCAGCGGGCAACGGCTTCCAGCGACTCGTGTGGCGGGTCCAGGACGCCCTCCCCAAGCGCAACCCCCAGTCACGCAAGGTCAGCGCGACCTCCGCCCGGCTCAGAACCCAGCAGCAGGCCGCCCTCGCGTTCCTCGCGATCGTTGGCGTGACCGCCGTGCTCATCGGGATCATCTACTTCGCAGGCGGCCCCAAGGCAAAGCCGCAGACGGCGATCCAGTCCGCGGCCGTGGCCCAGCAAGCGTTCGACGCCGCCAAGCAGGCGCTCGACAAGCTCAACGGCTCCGGGCAGGACCTCATCGTCAACGACCCGACCCAGGCGCTGCAGCTGCTCCAGACGGCGAACGCCCAGCTCGCCAAGGCGGAGCAGGCCGGGTACCCGCCGAGCCTCACCGCACCTCTCCGGACGCAGATCAACGCGGGCCTCGACCGGCTGTACGGCGTGGTCCACGTTGCCTCCACGGCCGCCTTCACGTTCCCGTCAAGCGCGGGGGCCGTCCAGCTCAGGTCGGTCGTGCGGGGCAGCGACGGGGCGCCCTACGTGCTCGACACGGGCACCAAGACCGTCTGGCGCATCGACCTCGCGAAGAAGTCGGCCTCGCCCGTCTACAGGTCGGGCCAGAGCACGCAGTCGGGCAAGCCCGGCGACCCCAAGTTCATCACGGTGGGCGGGCCCGACGTCCTCATCCTCGACGTGAAGAACGTGCTCTGGCGCTGGCGCCCGATCGGGACCGCGGGCAAGGGCACGCTGGTGAAGGTGAATGTGTCGGGCTCGACGACGTGGGGCACGGACGTCAAGGTGATCGGCACCTTCGTGTCCAACTTCTCGCAGGCGTTCTACCTGCTCTACATCGTCCAGCCGTCCGTCCAGAACATCATGAAGCTGGCGCCCAACAGCGACGGCTCCGGCTACACCACCGACCCGGTCGCGCGGCTCCCTGCCTCGAAGGACGTGAGCGCGATCACCTCGCTCCTCATCGACGGCGACATCTACGCCACCGACAACGGGGTCCTCGAGCGGCTCATCCCGACCAGCGGCTGGAAGCCCGCGGCCCTGCCGGACACGGACTTGCGCCCCACGTCGAGCTACACCACGGTCGTGTCGCCCAACCTGCCGGACGGGTCGTACTCCAAGGGCGTTGGCACGCTCTACGCCTGGGACGCGACGAACAAGCGCGTAGTGGCCTTCGCGAAGAGCGGCGGCAAGTACCTCGCGCAGTACGTGCCGGCGGCGGGCGGCGTGGACTGGACGGGCCTGCAGGACATCGAGGTGCTGCCCGCGCCCGGCGCCGACGTCCCGCCCACGCTGTGGTGGATCTCGGCCAACACTCTCTACACGTCACCGCTGACCGAGGCGCAGCCCTCGCCATCCGCCTCGCCGTCCCCCTCGGCCTCGCCGCTGCCCTCGGCCTCGACCAAGCCCGGCAAGACTCCGAAGCCCGGTACCACTCCGAAGCCCGGCACCACGCCGCGGCCATCGCCCAGGCCGTCCTGACGCCCCAACCCGGGCTGTGATCCCCCTCCGCGACGCCAACCCGCGACGCCGCACGGCCATCGTCACGCCGGTGCTGATCGCGGCCTGCTTCGTGGTCTTCGGGTGGGAGCTGTGGGTTGTGACCGCGGGTGGCGACCGCGCCCTGGAGGTCCTGGCGAAGGCCTGGGGCCTCGTGCCCAAGACGGTGGTGAGCGCCGTCGAGGGGGGCAGGCTGCTCTCCCAGCCCGCCCTCGCGGTGCTGACGAGCATGTTCCTCCACGGCGGTTGGGCCCACATCCTGGGCAACATGCTGTTCCTGTGGATCTTTGGCGGGCGCGTCGAGGATCGGCTCGGCCGGTTGGGCTTCCTCGCCTTCTACCTCATCGGCGGCATCGCGGCGGCGGTCGGCCAGATACTGGAAAACCCGGCATCCGACCTGCCGATGATCGGGGCGTCAGGCGCGATCTCCGCCGTTCTCGGCGCCTACCTCGTCCTGTACCCGCGGGCGCGGATCCAGTCGCTCGTGTTCCTGGGCTTCTTCTATCAGCTGATCGCCGTCCCAGCGGCCATCCTGCTGGGCTACTGGTTCCTCCTCCAGGTGATCGACGGCGTGGCCGCCCTGGGCTCGACCGACCTCACGGGCGGGGTCGCCGTGTTCGCCCACATCGCGGGCTTCCTCGCCGGGGCGGTCATGGCCCTCCCGCTTCGCCTTCGGCGATCAGTGGGATAATCGGTGCATGGCCGAGAAGCGCGACGACGCGCTCGAGATGATCGTCGAGAGCGTGCGGGTCCAGATGTCGACGGGCCGCCACGTGCTGCTGCTCAAGGAACTGGGCCTTGGCCGGATCCTGCCCATCTGGATCGGGCCGTGGGAGGCGAGTGCCATCGCGATGCGCCTCCAGGGCGTCACGCCGGAGCGGCCCCTGACCCACGACCTGCTGGGCTCGGTGATCACCGAGCTCGGCGGGCGCGTGGAGCGGATCGTCATCGTGTCGCTGTCCGACGAGACCTTCCACGCCCGGCTCGAGATCGCCACCCCGGACGCCCGTCGCGAGGTGGACGCCCGCCCGTCCGACGCGATCGCGCTCGCGGTGCGCCTTGAGGTGCCGATCTTCGCGTCGCCGGACGTGCTCGACAAGGCCGCCAAGCTGGTCGACCTCGAAGGGGACGAGGACGACGACGAGGTGGCGACCGGCGAGTCCGGAGGCGCCGGGTCGCAGGCACATGGTCGGTCGGTGCCCCGCGAGAGCGTCGGCGGGCCTGTGGACGCGGCGTCTCTCGCGATCTTCCGCGACTTCATCAACTCGCTCGACGCTGAGGACAAGGGCGGCGGCAGGAAGCCCGAGAGCTGACGCTGGTCGCGGAGCCCCCCGGAGCGGTCGTCGGGGAGGCCGCGCGGTGATCCGCCGAGCGCCTACTCGCCCAGGATCAGCCGTCCGCGCCGCATCGCCTTCTCGCGGTTCGCCCACAGCCGCAGGCGCAGCATCCAGAAGTCCTTCACCGCGCGCCAGATGACCGACGGCCTGGCGCCCGTCGGCGACCCGGCGACCCGAGGGTAGTGGGGCACGCCGACCTCGGCGATCGACCGGCCGGCCTGGCGGATGCGATTGAGCAGCTCCGCCGAGAAGAAGGCCCCGCCCGACTCGACGCGCACGCCCTCGAGCGCGGCCCGGCGGAACAGCTTGCACGCGCAGTCCACGTCGGTCACCCGCAGACCGAACAGCACCCGGTTCGCGATCTTGTAGGTGCGGGCGTACACGATGCGCACGAGCGGGTCGGCGCGCTTGATCCGGAACCCCACCACGACGTCGGGTGCGTCGGGCTGGGCCATGCGGGCCGTGAGCCGGCCGATGTCGGCGACCCTGAACTGGCGATCGCCATCCGTGAACGCGAGGAGCTCGTAGCGCGACGCCTCGAACCCTGCCCGCAGCGCGCCGCCGTAGCCGCGGTTGGGCCGCAGGTGGACCGCTCGCACGACGTCGGGGTGCTCCACGGCCAGGCGATCGGCGATCTCGCCCGTCCGGTCCCTGGACCCGTCATCGACTGCGATGATCTCGAACGTCTCGGCGAGCGCCGGCAGCGCCTCGAGCGCCTCGGCGACGAGCGCCTCGATGTTCGCCTGCTCGTTGTGGGCGGGGAAGAAGTAGGACAGGCGCGGCACCCGCGCGGGGGCGGTGTCGGGGGCGGCAGCGGCCGCAGAGGTGGTCGCAGTGGCGGTCATGGTGTGGTGGTCCCCAAGCGGCCCGTGACGAGGAAGAGGTTACCGGGATGGCCCACGGGCTGGATCCCGAACTGCTGCGCGAGATTCTCGAGCTCGGCATCTGACTGGCGGATGACGTAGACGGGTCGGCGGCCGAGGTACGCGCCGATGACGTCCGAGACCGAGCCCATCCGGTCCCAGACCCGGTTGCTGTCGTCGATGATTAGGACGTCGGGCCGACGGTGCTCGACGTCCCGGCCGTACCACAGGGGCGTGGAGTAGCTCCACCAGGAGATCACGACGGCGTTGGGCTGGAGCGCGGCGAAGACCCCGTCGAGCCAGTCCTGCGCCCCGGAGTCCGCCGACTGGTCGGCGGCCTTCCACCGGGCGCTCAGCGCCAGCCCGGTGGGGGTCACCAGCGCCACGGCGAACGCGAGCGCCACGGCCAGCGAGAGGCCGATCTGCCGTCGCCCCGGGATGGGGATCGACGGCTCGACGCCGGCGACCTCTCCTTGGCCCAGCCCGGCCTCACCGGGCTCGCCCGGGACGCCCGAGCGGTACAGGATCGCGTCCACGAACGCGCCCGCCAGGAGGGCCAGCCAGGTCCAGACGAAGAACGCCGGCCCGAGGTAGTAGCGGGTGATATCGGCGTTCGCGTAGGAGCTGGCGAAGGTCACCGTGACGAGCACCGCGGAGCCCGAGAACAGGGCGTACCTGGGCTGTTTTACGGCGGCCACGAAGAGCCCGGCCGGGATGAGCGCGATGAGCGGTCCGTACTGGTCCGACGCGAGCGTGACCAGCGCCCCGAGCTTCCCCGGCACGTCCGAGATCAGCCCGTTGAGGTCGCCCTGGAACTGCTTGGCGAGCACGATGTCCCAGAAGCCCTGCCACGTCTCGGGGTGCGCGTACACGAGGGGGGCGCGGAGCAGCCCGGCACGGATCGGCAGCTCGAGGTACAGCAGCGCAGTGACGCCGGCGGCCGTCCCGATCGCGGCCAGGACCAGCTTGGGGCGTCGCAGGACGCCCGGCTCCACGGCCAGGACGAACAGCCCGATCGAGGGCGCGAGGATGAGCGACAGGCCGTGGTTCGCGGCCGCTACGCCGTACACGGCCGCGGCGAACAGGATGGCGCGGTCGCCGCGCCGTCGGTACGCCGCGTCGTCCGGGTGGTCGCGTCGGCCGTCCACGAGCGCCTGCCAGCGCAGGAGCGCCAGCGTGAGGCCGACGACCAGCAGGATGTGCAGCGCGTGGGCGTCGGCCGCGTTCGAGATGTGCCAGACGATCGGCGTGAGGGCGAAGCCGATGGCGGCGGCGACCGCGACCGGCAGCGGAACGTCGAGGCGGCGGGCGACCAGGACCGTCGCGCCGGCGGCGAGGGCCGCGCACGCCGCCGCCATGAGGTTCATCAGGAACGCCGGCTGGCCCAGGGGCGCGGCCACGATGGAGAACAGCCAGCCGACGACGACGAACGCCGGGAAGCCGGTGGGGTGCATCGTGCCCAGCAGCGGCGGGACGGTCTGGGCCTCGCCCGTGTCCCAATAGCCGAGGCCCGGGAGCAACGTCGTGCGGTAGACCGCGAGGGCGCTGAGCGCGACGGCCGTCGCCGCAGCCGGCGCCAGGTCGAACCGGGAGCGCCGTCCGAACGGGACCGGCGCGGTCTGGGCGGCCGTTGCGGCAGCCGCCACTGCGTCCTCGGCTCCGCGCCACCGGCCTCCGGCAGGCCTCCCGTCATCACTGGCCTCGCCAGCGCCCGGGCCGGGTGCTTGGGGCTCGGTCACCGGACCCGCACTACCAACCAAGTGTCTGCCCCCATGCCACGCCCCAGAGGTTGACCGCCGCGCCCGCGGCGAGCAGCGCGTAGGCGAGCAGCCGCGGCCGGCCGTCCGCCCGCGCTGCACCCAGCGCCACCAGCGGCAGCAGGAACGGCATGAAGTCGAGCGAGAATCGGTAGCCCCACTGCACCCAGCCCTGGCTGAAGTGGGCGAGATTGAACAGCCCGATGATCACCACCGCCCCGGTCGCGCCCACCTTGAGCCGGGTGGACAGGGGGCGCCCGAAGGCGAGCAGCGCCAGCAGCAGACCCGGCGCCGAGACCAAGAGGCTCGTGCCGACGTCCACGGGCATCGCGAGCGGGCAGGCCGGATCGAACAGCGAGCGGTGCGTATCGGGTGGGACGCACAGGGAGACGGGCTCGCCGAAGCCGAGGGTGTTGGGCTTGATGTCGGGCGCGACCACAGGCATGGAGCCGAACATGATCCCCAGGTTGTGCGGGATGTAGCGGATGTCCTCGATCGACCACTCCGGGTGGTAGCCGAGCGTCGGGTAGCCGTTCGCCTCGAGCTGGTACTGGTAGTCGTAGCCGGGGTTCATGAGCGAGCCGGTGGTCAGGAACGTGAAGCCCAGGAGCGCCGCGACCGGCAGGAATGCGCCCACACCCGTGGACACCGTCCGGCGCAGCCGTGTCGTGCCGCCGCCGACGAACACGAACCACGGGGCCGCGAAGACGAGCGGCAGCCGCGCGGTGACGCTCAGCCCGAGGAGCAGCCCGGCCAGCACCTGCGAGCGGTCCAGCGGCCACGCGCTCGCCCAGACGCGCCGGAAGTAGGCGTCGTCCGGCACGCGCGTCTCGAGCCCTCGCTCGACGCGATCCCCCTCCTCGGCCAGCGTCTCCTCCGACGCCCGCGGGTCGTGGCGCAGGGTGATGCCCACGGCGAGCATCGCCAGGGTCAGCGCGACGAGGTGCGCGAGGTACCAGGTGGTGCCCTCGGCCGATGCCCACCACCACGCCGTGCCGGTCGCGAAGATGAGCGTGACGACCGCTCGCGTCGAGAGCCGGAGCCGGAGGCCCCCCAGCATCCACCACGCCGCCAGGACGCCCAGCGCGCCCAGCCCGATCGCGATCGTCTCCTCGTCGGTGGACAGCCCGAACAGCGCCACGAAGGGCATCAGGACCACGGCGGGCAGCGGCGGGAACGGGAGCAGCACCTGCCCGACGTCGTTGCCGGCGGCGTCCTTGAGCGGGTAGACGTCCTGGTAGTAGGCGTTGTCCGGGGCGCCCGGGTAGGCGACGCCCGTGACCTGGTTGACGCCGTCCTGGATCGGGTATGGGATCCACGCCCGCCCGTGCAGGAACGCGTCGGCCTGCCACACGAAGTGGACGTACTGGTTGTAGCGCAGGGGGTGGGACCAGGAGTACAGGCCGAAGGCGGCCGCCGCCAGCAGCAGCCCGACGCCAACGGCCAGCAGCCGGGCGCGGGAACCGGTGGCAGTGGGGGCCGTCAGGGGGCCCTCGGCTATACTCCGATCCACCTTCAACGCTCGCTAGGAGGGTCCCGTGACCGCTTCCGGCTCGGGCGTGCCCGGCCGGGGGACCACGATGGACGATACCCCCCGACGAGGCATCGGCCGCGAGATCGCCACGATCCTGGTCATCGGGCTCGTCGCTCGGCTGATATTGGCATATCTGCTGCCCGGTTCCGGGTTCGCCAACGACCTCGCCAGCTTCCGGGGCTGGGCGAGCGACCTGGCGACGAACGGGCTGTGGGGCTTCTACGCGCGCCCCGGCTTCCACGACTACACGCCGGGCTACCTCTACGCCCTGTGGCTCGTGGGCGTCGTGGGGAACGTGCTGGGCGGGATCGGCGACCTGATCAAGATCCCGGCGATCTTGGCCGACCTCGCGATCGGCTGGCTCGTGTACGGCATGGCGCAGGAGCTGGGGGTCTCCCGGCGGTCCGCGCTGATCGCCGCGGCCGTCGCCGTGTTCAGCCCGGTCTCCTGGCTCGACTCGGTCGTGTGGGGCCAGGTGGACTCGTTCGGCGTGGTGTTCCTGCTGCTCTCTGTCCGGGAGCTGTGGCGCGGCCGGACGGAGCGCTCGGCGATCCTCGCGGTGGTTGCCGCGCTCATCAAGCCGCAGCTCGGGATCCTCGCGTTCATCGTGGCCGCAGTCACGATCCGGCGCGCGCTCTCTCCCGCCGGCAGCTGGGGCGACGAGCCGGTGCCCGAGCCCGCCGGCACCACGCCTGAGCGGACGGTCACCGGCCCGATCCGGATCATCACGACCGGGCTCGCCGGCTTCCTGACAGCCATCGCCCTGTCGGCGCCGTTCGGGCTGTCGCTGCCGGGGCTCATCGACCAGCTGCTCAAGACCGCCGCCGGCTACCCGTACGTCACGGTGAATGCCTACAACCTCTGGGCGCTCGTCGGGGCTGGCGGCGGCAGCTTGGCCGACCGCGGCGGCTGGATCCTCGACTCGCCGCCCATCCCGCCGGGTACCGACGCGTACGTCTCGATCTTCGGAATCCCGGCCGTGATCGTGGGCGGCGTGCTGCTCGCGGCCGTCATCTTGGGCGTGTCGCTGCTCGTCGCGCGACGGCCGGACCGCCGCACCATCCTGGTGGGCACCTGCGTGCTGGCCCTCGCATTCTTCGCGGTCCCCACCCGCGTCCACGAGCGGTACCTGTTCCCGCTGTTCGCACTCGCGGCCATCCTCATGGCCTTCTCATGGCGGTGGCGGATCGCCTACGGCCTGGCCTCGATCGCCGCCTTCGCCAACATGTACGTGGTCCTGACCACGATCTACCCGGGCAACCCGTCGATCACGGACTGGCTGGGCATCGGGCCGGCGATCCGCAGCCCGGGGGGCGTGACGCTGGTGGCGCTCACGATCACGGCCGTGTTCCTGTGGTCGGTCGCCCAGCTTCGCGACCGGGCCGCCCGGACGCTCGAGACTGAGCTCGAGGACGATGCCGCAGCCGCCATGCGGGCCGAGCGCCGAGCCGGCGACGCGCGCTTCGGGCGGGGGGATCGCGTGAGCGGGGCCAGTCAGGCTGGACGGCAGGCGCCGACGACCGCCGGGCCCGGCGCGCTCGTCCCGGCGTGGTTCGACCGACCCTCGCTGGCCGTGATGACGCCGCCCCGATGGCTGCGCGCCAAGGTCGCCGAGACGCCCATCCGTCCCGACCGCTCGGCGAGCCTCAGGCGCGAGAAGGGGGGGCGGCTCGACCGGCTCGACCTGTGGATGATCATCGTCCTGGTGCTCGCGGCCATGTGCCTGCGCACCTTCCGCGTGGCCGAGCCGGCGCGGATGCACTTCGACGAGGTCTACCACGCCCGAACGGCCACGGAGTTTCTCCAGGACTGGCGGTACGGGATCTCCCACAACATCTACGAGTGGACCCATCCGCACCTCGCCAAGTACATGATCGCTGGCGGGATCACGGTCTTCGCCGGCCACGACGTGGCCGCGTCGAGCGATCTGGGCGTGAGTGTCAAGGACGCGGTCATCGAGCCGCGCTACCAGGACACCGCCTCGCCCGACGCCCGGGACGGCGACCGGGTCTGGGTCGTGACCGGCAGTCAGCTCATCGCCTACGACCTCCAGACCCGCAAGGTGGAGGCCAGCTGGGACATCCCGGGCGCCTCAGTGGTGGCCTACGACTCGACCTCCCACACCGTCACGGTGGGCACCGACAGGGGCGCCCTCCAGACTGTTGACGCCACGTCCCTCGATCAGGTCCGGGCCGGCGTCAAGGACGCGGCGCCGGCAGCCGCCACCGACCTCGGGACGCTCGCGTCACCGCCGGTCCAGCTCGTGGCGTGGGACAGCGGCTCGCGTCTCGCCGCGCGCTTCGCCGACGGCACCGTGGCGATCGTGGACGCGACCCCCGGAACGGACACCTCGGGCAAGGTGCTCGGGTCCGCCAAGTTCAGCGGCACCACCGACATGGCCGACATGGGCAGCAGCGACGCGCTGGTCGCCACGATGGCCAGCGTGAAGGACCCGGCGACCACGGCGAAGACGCTGGCGGGCATCACCGGCGGCGACGCCGCGGCCTACCAGAAGGCCCTCGAGAGCGCGGGGGCCAGCAGCGTGGTCCTGGACGTGACGCTCGACAGCGAGATGCGCGCGAAGCTCAAGGCGGCGATCGACGCCAAGAGCCTGCCGGGCATCGCCATCGGCCAGGCGCCTCTCCTCGCGGTGACCGACGCCCAAGGCGTCGAGATGCTGGCCGACAACGGCGCACTTGCCGATCGCGTGCCGCTCGACGGCCCGGCCTTCGGCGTCGCGAGCGTGACCGACCTCGGCACCGGCAACCAGCTGTACGTCAGCAGTCAGAGCAAGGACGGCACCAAGCCCCTGATCGCCTGGATTACGACGTCCGGCAAGGACGTCGCGGACGGCCCCGTGTTTAGCCAGACCAACACGACGCAAATGCCATCCGCCGTGACGCGGGTCCTGTACGACGAATCCGCGCAGATGGTCGAGGTTCTGGGCACGGTCCCGGGGACCGGGGAGCCAACGGTCTACGTCGTCGAGCCCCACGGCAACGCGGTCTTCGCCGACCACAAGCTGGGCTTCGCGCCCACCGCGTTGGTGATGGACCACAACGTCGATTACCCGACGAGCAGCCGCGGCCAGATCCTCGCGTTCTCCCCGGCGGGGCAGGTGGCAGCGCTGGACATCGGCCACTACGACTTCTCGTGGCGCATGCCGGGCGTGATCCTCGGGGCGCTCAGCGCGGGGCTGATCTACCTGCTGACGCGGATCCTGTTCAGGCGCCGCATGGTCGCCGGCCTCGCCGGGCTGTTCACCCTGCTCGACGGGATGATGTTCGTCCAGAGTCGGATCGCGATGAACGACGTGTACGTCGGCTTCTTCCTGCTCGCCGCGTACGTGCTGTTCGCCTGGCTCTGGGTGGAGCCGCGCCCACGGAAGTGGTTCTGGGCGCTCATGCCAGTCATCGGCGTGCTGCTGGGGCTCGGCCTGGGGTCCAAATGGGTGGCGGCCTACGCCATTGGCGCGCTCGGGATCCTGGTCCTCGCCAGGTCCGCGCTGGGACGTCTCATCCTGGTTATCGGGATGGTAGGCGTGACCGCCGTGCTGGGCTGGATGGCGCTGGTGGTACCGACCGGGAACGGGTCGATGGGCAACGTGATCTTCCCGCTGATCATGATCGCGCTGACCCTGGCCACGGTGGCGATCGTCGTCTACCGGCCCGTCGCCTGGTCCGACGATGAGGTCCGGTTTGCCGTGGCCGGCCCACCGGCGGCGGGGATGCTGCTCGCGCTGGTCGCGATCGCACTGGGCAAGGTCGACGCGTCGATCGCGCTCGGCCCGCTCAAACTGACGCCGCTGCCGGTGGCGTTCCTGCTCATCGTGCTGGGCGGCGCTGTGTACGTGGCGTTCAATGTCGCAGGGAGGATGGGCATCGGTCCGATGGCGCTGCCGGATCGCGGCCGCCCCGGGATCGCCGCCTCGCCGCCCCCCGAGGGCTGGCTGCGCATCGGCGACGGTCTGGGGCTGTCCACCCTGTGGTGGGCCGCGTGCCTCGTGGTGGTGCCCGTGATCGTCTACGTGCTGCTGTACATCCCGTGGGCCAACGTGGACAACCACCAGATCGTGACCGCCGGGTTCCCCGGCTTCCCCCAGGGATGGCCGCCCGGGCACACGGGGCAGACGCTCCTGGACCTCACCGGGGAGATGTACCGGTACCACAACGACCTGGCGTCGCCGCACCCGGCGTCGTCACCGTGGTGGGCCTGGCCGCTCAATCTCAAGCCCGTGTGGTTCTACCAGGGCAGCTTCGCCAATAGCAGCGGGGGAGCCATCTACGACGCCGGAACCCTCGCCATCTGGTGGATGTCGATCCCGGCGATGGCGTTCGCCGCCTACCAGGCGTTCAAGCGCCGGAGCCTGCCGCTCGCCCTGCTCCTGGTGGGCTTCCTCGCGCAGTGGATCTCTTGGGCGCGCATCGACAGGGCTGCGTTCGAGTACCACTACTACACCAGCCTGCCGTTCCTGTTCATCGCCCTGGCCTACTTCGTGGCTGAGATCTGGCACGGCGCGTCGAGGCGGACGTGGCTGCTCGCGCGAGCCGCCGCCGCCGCCGGCGTCATGGGCCCGGCGCTCCTGTGGCTGTTCCGGCTGCCGCTGTGCGCGATCGCGAATGTCGACGCGATGCAGAAGGACTCGCAGGCATGTCACGGCAACCCCGGCAACCTCGTGGTCACCCCGTCCGTGGGGGCGCTCGTCCTGATCCTGCTGGTCGGTGGCGGCATCCTCGTCTGGCAGCTGGTCAGCCTCAGCCGCCCGCGACCCGACGGCCGGCAGCCCTTGCTGCGCGATGCCCAGGGGGTGCTCGCCACGGGGATCGTCGTGGTGGCGCTCGCCCTGCTGTCGCGGCTCCTGCCGACCGACAATCCCCTGTTCTCGGTCGACGGCCTCGCGCCCGAGCCGATCGCACTCATCGGCCTCGCCCTGTGCGGCCTGATCGCGTCCCAGATCGTGACCGCGCGCGACGCCCGCCGGTTCGTGGGCGGACTCGTGGCCGCGATCGGGATCAACTTCCTGCTGCTCTACCCCGACATCTCGGGCCTGCCGCTGCCGTCGAGCCTCCTGCCGTGGTACCAGGGCGTCTTGCCGACCTACCTCTACCCGTTCCAGTTCTGGTCCAACGAGGCCAACCGGGCCGTCACCACCTCGTTCTCGGACATTCGGTTCCTGATCCTGGTGGCGTTCGTGGTGCTCGCCTCGATCGCCGTGGCCTACTCGGCCTGGACGTGGCGCCAGGCGCTGGGCGATGAGGCGGCCGCGGACGGCGAGGATGGCGAGCTGCCGCTGGGCGGGCCGCGCGCGGGGGCGGCAGGCCAAGCCTAGGCAGGACGTGCGCCCCTCAGCCCGGCGCGCCCACCCCGGGTCGCGGCGACTGGGGCACCTCGGCGTGGAACCCAGGGGGCAGCTGCCCGGCTGCGGCGAGGCGCCGGATGACGAAGCCGTAGTAGTCGTCCACCTTGGCAGTCACCCGTGGCCACGAGAACTCGGCCGCGCGGACCAGCCCGTTGGCCGACATCTCTGCGGCCAGCGCGCGGTCGAGCAGCAGCCGCTCGAGCGCGGCAGCGAGCTCCTTGGGCTCGTGCGGCGGCACCAGCAGCGCCTCGCGACCTCGCCGGACGACGCCTTTGTAGCCGTGGATGTCCGAGGCGACGATCGGTGCGCCCGCGGCCATCGCCTCGAGCAGCACGATCCCGAACGACTCGCGCCCCGTGGCCGGTGAGGTGTAGACGTCCGCCGTCCGGAACAGCTGGAGCTTCTCGTCGTCCGAGACGCGGCCGAGGAACTCCACGCCGCTCAGCCGCCGGGTCGCCACGTAGCGCCGCGCCTCGCGCTCCTGCGGTCCGCCGCCCACGAGCAGGAGGCGCGCCCCCACACCGTCCTTGCGGACCTGGCGGAACGCCTTGAGCAGATCCAGGACGCCCTTGCGCGGCTCGAACCGCCCGACGAACAGGATGTTCGGCGTGCCGTCCTTCCAGCGCGCCACGGGGACCGCCCGGCCGTACCGGTCGGCGTCCACGCCGTTGGGGATGACCTTGTAGTCGCCGGGGAAGTAGCGGTCGATGAAGTGGCGCGCGGCCGCGGACACCGCGATCCTGCCGTGCAGCCGGGCCGCGTCGCCCTTGAGCACCCGGCTGCCGAACTCGTAGGCGGGCGACCAGCCACCGTACGCGTGGAAGGTCCCGATGTTGACGCTGTCGGAGAGCCGGAGCACGACCGGCGACAGGAACGGCACGAACGGCTCGTGGAAGTGGAGCAGGTCGAAGCGCTCCCGCTCCAGAACCGCGCGCACCTGGCTCAGGAAGCGGGGCGAGATGGTGATCGTCCCCATCGAGCCGTTGGCGGGCATCGAGAAGCCCTTGCCGAGGCGGATCACGTCGCCCTCCGACGAGCGCTGGAGCCCGTGCGACGACGTGATGATCCGGACGTCGTGGCCGCGCAGGCGCAGATTCTCGTAGAGGTACCGGACGTGCTGGGTGACGCCGCCGGGGAGCGGGTACACGTACGGCGAGACCAGGCCGATCTTCACGCGGCGAAGCCTACCCCGCCCGGAACCGTGGCGGGCGGTCGGACCCGCCCGGATAGCCGAGGTCGCGGCCGGTGCCGTTGCGCCGGATCCGGCCGCTGGTGTCGGCGGCGATGTCGCGGGCGTACTTCGCGACCTGGCGGCGGTAGACGCCGAGCTGGCCGAACGAGCCGTGGAACTCGCCGTGCGCCCGGGTCGCGCCGGAGGCGATGGCGGCGCGCAGGTCGTCGGTGGTGCGGCCCGGGAACGTGGACCACGCCGAGGCGATGGCGATGTTGATGTGGGCGTCGCTGTTGCCCACCTCGGCCAGCCCGTGCTCCCTGGCGAACCTGACGCTGGCGCGGTGGCCCCACCGCCCGAGCGCGGTGGGGTTGAAGGTCTCGATGGCGTCGGGGTGGACCGCCGGGTCGTCCGAGCTCAACAGGGACCGCAGCGCCCATCCCTGGGCGCAGATGTGGACGGGCGCGAACGGGTGGCTCGGGATGGCGATCCCGCCCTGGTCATGGACCGCCTCGATCGACCACCGCAGGCTCTTCCACGGCGGCACCCGGCGCTCCAGGAACAGGCCCAGCAGGTGGCCGCCTCGGGTCGTGATCTCCTCGCCCACCACCACCGCTGCCCGCATCCCCCGGTCCAGCGCGATCGCCCGGCCCGCCACCGCGGCGTCGATCCGCTCATGGTCGGTGATGGCCACGATGTCGAGGAACCCGGTCGCCTCGACGTGCTCGAGCACCTCCACCACGGACGCCGTGCCGTCCGACGCCCAGGTGTGGAGGTGGAGGTCGGCGCGCCCCAGCCGCTCCACGGAATCCCCGGTCATGCACGGTCCTGTGGGGTGATGGCCAGATCCGGCCAGATCGGGTGAAACGCGCCGAACCACTGCTCCGGGCCGTCCGCCAGGAGCGTCTCGAACGCCTTCGCCATCTCGGTGGTGATCGATGTCACGCGCTCGCGGAGGCGACCCTGCGCGTCCGTGGGGACCCTGATGAGCTTGCCCCGATAGCGCAGGTGCGGCGCGCGCCTGGCCGAGGCCGCGTAGATCGGCAGCCCGCTCTCCACGGCCAGCAGCGCCGGGCCGGCGGGGAGCGGCGCCAGGTGGCCGAAGAACGGCACCATGATCCCGTTGTGGAGCAGGTCGCGGTCCGCCACCAGGCCAACCGATTCGCCGCGCTTGATCGCCGCCATCAGCGCGACCCGCGCCTCCGTCATCGGCACCACGTTCACGCCAGAACGCTGCCTAGACTCGATGAACCACCGGGCGAGCACCGGATCGCCCACGATCTCCATGGGGGCCGTGACCCGGTGCCCGACCATGTCGCTCACGACGACGACCGGCACCTCGATGGAGCCGTAGTGCAGCCCCGTGAGGATGACGGGCTTGCCCGACCGAAGCGCCTCGGCCACCTCGCCGGGGGTCTCGATGTCGATCCGCGCCAGCGTCTGGGCAGCGTTGCTGCTGCCGACGCGCGCCATCTCGAGGTAGTAGCGGGCGGCGTGGCCGAAGGCGTGCCGGACGATCCGCTCGAGGGCGTCAGGGTCCGCGGCGGCGCGCTGGACGAGCGATGATCCGCGGCCCTGCGCGACGAGCCCCTCGCACACCCGGCCAAGATTCGCCCGGGCCTGCGCCGCCTTCGCTGGCGCCGCGCGGTACCACAGCTCGCCAATCGACTCGGCTGCGGCCACGAGCGGTGCCTCGGGCAGCGCGCTGAGCAGCCGGGTCGCGGCGACGATCGCGCTCCCCTTGAGGCTTCGGCTCCCGCGCCTGGCCTGGGTCGGCGACGACGTGGGTGTGGCTGCCCGGGCGTCCGCCCTCCGCTCGCCCGTCACGCCGGCTCGCCGACCGCGGCTGGGCGGTCGGGCTCCGCGGTTCCGTCGCTGGCGGCGCCCGTCGGCACGGCTGCCCGGCCGGCCAGCATCTCCATCGCGCGCCGCTCGAGCTCGGCAGCCTCGGCGTCGGCGTCGGGCCACATGGGCTTGAAGCTGTACCACTGCGCGGGCGCCGCGGCGACGGTGCGCTCCAGGGCGTCCGCGATGCGCTGCGTGGCGCGCTGCAGGTCCGCCGGATTGGACGAGGGGACGGTGAACACCTCGTCCGCGATGACCTTGAAGCGCCCGTCCGCGATCCGGCGGACCTCCATCGTCGCGATGGCGGCGCCGGTCTTGGCGGCCAGCACCGCGGGGCCCGCGGGGAGCGTCGTCCAGGCGCCGAACAGCTTGACCGGAATCCCGTCGGGGCGGTAGCCCCAGTCGACCAGCAGCGCGAGGATCTCCTTGCGGCGCAGGATCGAGAACAGCTCGCGCAGGTTCCGCCACGGGACCACGTGGACGCCCCACGACTCGCGGTTCTGGCGCAGGATCTCGAAGATCTCGGGGAAGGCGGAGTCGTCGGCCACGACGTTGGTCGGCAGGCCGCGCGACGCGACGCCGGCGGCGACCGCCTCGTTGTTCCCCACGTGGCCGGCGCACACGATCATCGCCTTGCCGTGGGCACGCCACGCGTCAACGATCTTGTCCACGCCGTCACCGTCGACGAGGCCCGCCACGTCCTCGGCCGGCCGCGAGGGCAGGCGCATGAGCTCGACCATGTAGCGGGCGTACTCCCGGTACGCGCGGAGCGCCATCCGGCGGACGCGCGGGTGGTTGGGCGGGAGTCCCAGCACGTGGCCGAAGTTGGTGTCCGAGAAGTGCCGCTTCTTCGGCCACAACAGGTAGGAGAGCTGGTTGAAGCTGCCGATGACGGGCACGGTCAGCCGGGTCGGCAGATGCGCCAAGGCGGCGGCCATCGACTTGTAGCCGATGACCGCCGCCTTCTCCACGATGCGCGGAGGGGTGGCCTCGAGGCGCCGGTGGGGCGCCTCGAGCTTTCGTTCCTTGGGTTCGGTCACTTCTTGGCGGATGCCTTCGTCTTGCCGCTCGTCGTCAGCGCCTTGGCGTGCTCCTTCGACTCCTCGGTGCCGACGAGCGTCTCGTTGTCGTCGCCGCGGATGAAGGCCTCGACGCGCTCGCGGGCGATGTCGTCGTGGAGCTGGATCGGCGGGCTCTTCATGAAGTAGCTCGTCGGCGCCACAAGGGTACCCTTCAGCCCGCGGTCGAGACCAATCTTGAGGCACCGGATGGCGTCGATGATGACGCCCGCCGAGTTGGGGCTGTCCCAGACCTCGAGCTTGAGCTCCGCCTTGAGCGGCACGTCGCCGAACGTTGTGCCCTCCATGACGATGTAGCAGTACTTGCGGTCCTTGAGCCAGGGCACGTAGTCGGACGGGCCGACGTGGATGTTCTCGGGCGCGATGTCGTAGTCGAGCATCGAGGTGACC